>NZ_SZXE01000016.1:0-760388 GCF_005281255.1 Citrobacter sp. wls708 | reverse complement strand
GCAGGGGGTCGCGGGTTCGAGTCCCGTCCATTCCGCCACTATTCAGAAAGCCTGAATCAGAAATGATTCAGGCTTTCGTCGTTTTAGTTCCACCCAAAATAACAATCCCTTCATTACACTGTATCGATACATCCGCGCTGCCGGGCGGGAAACACATCAGGTCATCCTTAACCCGACGCATATCGTAGAGGCGATTAACCCGCGAAGTGATTCATCACGCAGGCGAAGCGGGGTGAAAAGTTATCGCCAATAAGAACCGTTTCCTCATTCAGGTGCTTCAGCATATACAGCTTGTCGGCACGTTCGTAAGCGTCGAAGAAGAGATAATCGACAGCATCCGTTGCGTCATCATCTGGGGATTTTTCACGTCCATCGGGAGTGAGCATGAAAACGCCTGCGGTATGGCCGAGCGGACGGGCGTAGCGAAAGAACAGTTTTCGGTTAACCGTGAACTCACCATCATCACTTTTGAATTTCCCTTGTACTGACAATGAAAGGTGTCCGGAATTGTAGCTAGTGATCAGCATAATTCCGTTGAGTTCCTTTTTGCTATTTTGGATATCGAGTATCGACGTGAATTCCGATGAGCATGAAAAGCTGATTTCTTGTTTCTTCGCATTCCCGGCGATAATGAAAAAAGCAATGGCCGCCAGCCCAAAAATGGCAATTACCACTGACCATAGTAAAGGAGAGTGATCGCTTTCCTGCTTCATATCATTCCTCATAATGACGATACTGGCTGACGCAATGGTAATAGCCGAGGTTTAGTCCGCATTCAGCGGCAAACGACCACTCAACCAGGTTATGGTTGCTCGCCCACGTATTAAGATAGAGATCTTTTGGATGCGAACAGTTTGGGTTAATACCCACTGACTTGAATATATCCAGCGCTTTCTTTTCAGTTATGGTATCGGTGAGAGCATTCCCTAATATATGTACCCGGCATTGCTCGTAGTCGATTGTCCGCAGAATAGCTGCGTCCGTCATGGCGATTTCATTGGGGATCCATGTTAACCACGCTGTCGCCAGCACTGCGATACCGGTGATTAACGTTGTTATCGCGACTGGCCATCGGTTTCGGTTCTTTTTGTTGAGCTTCTTTGCAACATGGGCAATTCGCGCTGGAGTTTGCGCCTCTTCCAGTTGCTGAATATTGATATTGACGTCGCCCATCCGAAATCCCATTCGCGGAATGGTGACGATGAGTTCGGCAGGGTGACCCGTTGACGTTATTGCTTTGCGCAGAAATGAAATGTGCTGGTTGAGATTGGCATCCGTCGCCCGGGCGCCATTATGCTGGAAAACATTCAGCAGAATTTCATCGCGCGAGGAAATCTCTTTACCATTTTGCAACAAATAGAGCAGTAATTGCGTTGCCACATTATTCAATGTCGCCATTTCACCCGATGTCAGGTCTTTTAGGGTATTTTTATTTGGTCTGAAAACTAAGCCATCACCAATAATTACGGATTTAATTTTGTTTATTGGTATATGAGAAATCACTGATGTCTCCTTTAAAGCAGGATATCTCGCATTCGAGTGGGGGAAGCAATAGCATAACATAATTCATTTATAAAAAATGGTTGCGCCATAGATCGCTTCATTAATATTTATATAACAATATTTTAATATTTCTTATAAGATGTCTCATTCTCCTTTCTCTCTGTCACTATCTTATTGTCATTACTCGCTTTTGATATCCACTTTCATTTTTACAAAACTTTCATAAATACATTTTGCCTGGTATCCGGACTAAATAAAAAAATAGTTGATAGATAAAAACTCTATAAAAATGCAAAATAATAGATATTAACGCTGGTACGCGCCTGAATTTTGGCGGTTTTTTAGGTAAACGATCGTTATGCAGGCGGTGATACAACACGATTCCCTGAGTTTGGTTAATACCGTATTTTTGCATTGTGTCATTTTTCTGCCGACTTAATATAAGCCCCGAAACAGCCTGAACAGCTGTGGACGGTATTTCGTATGGAATGCCAGTGATGTTCAAAATAAGGGGCGGGTTGAGATGGATTGTTTGCAGGGATATGCGCTACCGCCACCTGCAGATCAGCATTTCCCTGACGTTAAGTGTCTGCGGAAATAGATCGTCGGAATAACTAAAAACGGATATAAGGTTAAGTAGTAATATGAAAATGAAAAACGTGGCTGTGGCCTGCGCGCTGATGGCGGGAATGACTTTGACTGCCTCTTCTGCTTTCGCTGCAAAAAATGTCGAGCCGACTAACGGTAAAATTCAATTCACCGGTTCTCTGGTTAATTCCGCATGCGGTCTGGCACCTGAATCCAGCCCGGTGCAGGTTAATTTTGGTGAGATCCCAACCTCTCAGTTAAAAGACAACCAACGCGCTGGCGTTAAGCATGCCAAAATCGTTCTTCAGGGCTGCGACACCACCGTTGCGAAAACGGCCACTGTGACCTATACCCCGGCAACGATTGATACCGACAACAACGCCCTGGCCGCATTCACCTCTGGTACTGCAAAGGGCGCGGGTATTGGTATGGTTGACAGCGGCAACCAAGACGTGGAATGGGGTAAAGCTGCCTCTCAGGTCAACATCACTGACGGCGAAACCGACATTGATTTCGTTGCTTATCTGCAGGCAAACAACGCTTCTGCAGCGGTAACGCCGGGTGATTTCGAATCTACCGTTAATTTCCAGATCGACTATCAGTAATTACCCGCAGCGGGCGCATTAATGCGCCTGCTTAACCCTTCCTGCGAATAACTGAAAGGAAATACGGTTATGCCTGGATGGCGAATTTTACTGCTTTTTGTCTTTATCTCGCCTGCATGGGTTATGGCTGGCGCCAATCGTCTAAACAGTACGCCCGGCAAAATGCGCATGCGAGGAAATATTATTGAGGCAGCCTGTTATGTTGATCCGCGCGACCGGTCGCTACTGGTTGAATTCGATGATCTCTCTGCCAGAGATATTTCCGGAAGACCAGAAAAAGTGTCCGCGCATGATTTCAGTATTCATTTGCTGGGATGTTCATTAGGGGATTCTCAACATTCCGGGAATGTGTTTCAACGCGCCAATATTACCTTTTCTGGTGCGCCTGACAGGGACAATCCTGATTATCTGAGCGTGCAGTCGGAAACTGAACATTTAGCAATAGAAATATACGACAGCAAAGGACAGCAAATTCGTCTGGGCGAACCATCACCAGATTATGTGCTTAACCCAGGGAAGAACACACTCAACTTTACGGCTTATTTGATCTCCCGTGACGGAAGAATGACATCCGGCGAATTTACTGCGGTCACGCATTTTGTTGTGAATTATCTCTGAGCTGCACTGCAATTCGGGTATCTGAAGGTTTGCGAACGAAAATGATCACGCTGAAAACAGATAAAAAACGCCTGGCGCTATTTATTACTCTGGTTTGTGCCTCTGCATGGGCTGAAGCGGATGAGGCCATTGAATTTAATACTGACGTACTGGACGCCAGTGACCGGCAGAATGTCGATTTGCAGCGTTTTTCCGAAGGCAACTTTGTGACTCCCGGAAAATATCTGCTGGATGTTCGAATTAACAGCCAGGAAATTCCTCAGCAGTCGATCCGCTATATTGTCGATCCTGCCAACCCGCATAAATCCATGGCGTGTCTGACGCAGCAACAACTCGAATTACTGGCGCTCAAAGAAGAGGCGCTGACCTATATTCATCCGATTAGCGCGACCTGCTATGACATTTCCCGTCTGCCGGGCGTAGCGTTGAATAATAGCGCAGGCGTACTGGACATTACCGTGCCGCAAGCATGGATGAAATATACCGATCCCGACTGGACGCCGCCGGAGCGCTGGGATAATGGCGTCGCGGGGCTGATTTTTGACTACAGCATCTCGGGTCAGGCCACACATTACGAGCAGGGGGGCGATCATTACCGCTCTCTTTCTGGCTACGGGCAAACAGGCTTTAACCTCGGCGCGTGGCGCTTTCGCGGGCAGTATCAGGCCAATTACGCTTCCGATGATAATCGTGGGCGTATCGACTGGGATCAGATCTATGCTTATCGCCCATTACCGATGCAGGCGGCAAAACTGACGCTTGGCGAAATCTATCTGAATTCTCAGGTTTTTGATTCGGTACGTTTCACCGGGGTTAACCTCGCCAGCGATGAGCGTATGTTGCCACCGAATTTGCAGGGTTACGCGCCTGAAGTTCATGGCATCGCGCGGAGTAACGCGAAGGTCACCGTCAGTCAGCAGGGACGTGTTATCTATCAAACCACCGTTCCTGCGGGGCCGTTTAATATTCAGGATCTGCACGGCTCGGTACGCGGCACATTGGATGTACGCGTTGAGGAGCAGGATGGCAGCGTACAAACCTTTCAGGTTAATACCGCCGATATTCCCTACCTGACGCGCCCAGGCTACGTTCGCTACAACGCCGCGGTCGGTAAGCCATCGCTTTACAACCATGACATTCAGGGCCCTGCGTTTTATACCGGCGATTTCTCATGGGGGGTCAGCAATGCGTGGTCGCTGTACGGCGGCGCGCTGCTCACTGGCGAGCGCTATAACGCGTGGTCGATGGGGATCGGCCGGGATTTGAGCTGGTTGGGAGCGTTATCGGCAGATGCGACGCAATCCGTGAGTCGGGTGAAGCATCAGGCTGAACAAAAAGGCATGTCCTTTAAGCTCAGCTATGCCAAAACCTTCGATGAATACAACAGCGCCATCACCTTTGCCGGGTACCGCTTTTCACAGCGTAACTTCCGCACTTTTTCGCAGTTCCTCGACGAACAGTATGCCAATAACAACAGCGCCGGCAACGAAAAAGAGATGTACACCATCACCGGTAACAAAACCTTTTTTGCCGACGATCCGCAGTTAGCCACCACGCTGTATCTGACCTACACCCACCAGAACTACTGGGATCGTCGTTCGCAGGATCGTTACGGCTTGTCGATGGGACACAGCTTTTCGTTGGCGGGCATCCAGGGGATTAGCGCCAACCTTGCGGCTTACCGCTCTGAGTATCAGGGCAAACGGGACGACAGTCTTTCGCTTTCAATTTCGATTCCCTGGAGCGATGGCCGATCCATGGATTATGAATTGCAGAACAGCGGCAACCAGACCAGCCAGATGGTTTCGTATTCCGATAACCGCGACCGTAACAATCCATGGCGTTTGCGCGCAGGGGTTTCCGGTGAAGGGCACACGGCATTTGATGGCTATTACAAGCACCGCAGCATGATGGCGGAGCTGGAATCTAACGTCAGCTGGCAGCAATCACGCTATTTCTCCGTAGGCGGCACGATGCGCGGCGGTTTTACCGCGACGCGTCACGGTGCGGCGTTGCACAACAGCCAGGCGTCAATGAATACCGCCAGAGTGATGGTGGATACCGACGGTGTGGCGAATGTACCGCTGAACGGCGAACAGGCGCACTCAAACCGCTTCGGTATTGCCGTGGTACCGGACGTCGTCAGCTATCACAGCTTTGATACCCGTATCGATGTGGACGCAATGGACGAGGATATTTCCGCGACCAAAGCCATTGTCACCAACACCCTGACGGAAGGAGCGATTGGCTACCAGCGCTTTGCCGTGGCGCAGGGGCAAAAAATGATGGCGCTGCTGCGCTTGAAGGATGGTTCGGTCCCGCCGTTTGGCGCCGAAGTGTTTAACGCCAACGGCATCAGCGTCGCCATGGTGATGGAAAACGGCATGGCCTGGATTGCCGGTGTGAATCCAGCCGAGCGTCTTTCCGTGGCCTGGGGCGGTCGAGCGCAGTGTCACTTACAGGTGCCACAACAACTCAACCCGGAAGGTAACGTGCTGTTGCCTTGTGAATAATTTCAATAACCAGAATGAATTTTGTCATGAAAAATCAAGCTTTTTACTCCGTGCAGCGTTGGCTCAAACCCGTGGCTTGTGGCCTGCTTTTTATTGCAGAGATCAACGCTTCCTGGGCGGGTATTGCGCTCGACCGTACCCGGATGATCATCACCGGTGATGCGCGCTCTGTCAGTGCGAACTTAACCAATACCAGCCCGAGCATTCCATTTTTGGCCCAGTCGTGGGTGGAAGATGCCAACGGAACAAAAGTTACCTCGCCGCTGATGGTCTTACCGCCGCTGCAGCGAATTAACGGTGGGCAAAAAGGCATTGCCCGCGTGACGAAAACCAGTGGGATTAATACGCTGCCTCAGGATCGAGAAAGCCTGTTCTATCTGAATGTGCGTGAGATTCCACCTAAGCCTGATAAGCCGAACGTGCTGCAACTGGCGATGCAGTCGCGCATCAAATTGTTCTACCGGCCGACCGCCATCGTGCCGGAAACGCCGGGCGCGGTGTGGCAAAACCAACTGGTCTTTCACAAGCAGGGGCTACGCTGGACCGTGGATAACCCAACGCCATACTTCGTCACCTTAATCGGTTTAAGCCGTAAGCCGGAAGCGCAGGGCGGCGGCAGGCTGACTGACTTCCCCGGGGTTATGGTTTCACCAAAATCCTCGCTTGATTTCAGCGTTACCGACGGCAGCGTCAGCCAGTTCAGCATGATGTATGTGAACGATTTTGGCGGTCACCCTGAATTGAAATTCAGCTGCACAGGCAATGTGTGTAAAGCATTGCCGATGGAGCAACAGCCCCGGTAAAGGACTCGTAAATGAAAAAGATGCTTTGCGCTCTGCTGATGGCTGGTATGGCCTGCCCGGTTCAGGCCACTAGCGGCCGCCAGGATATGAGCAACGTTTCCGGCGAGTATGGCAACGTCCGCTTTCACGGTCGGGTATTCGTTTCGCCGTGCGTGCTGGATATGGCTTCACGCGATCAGACCATCGATCTGGGTGATATTTCCGCCAGCCGCTTTCGCCAGAGCGGCGATCGCAGCGATCCGGTATTAGTGACGCTGAACCTGAATGGCTGCTTAAAAGGCTCTGGCCATACCTTAAGGGATTTTCCCGGACAGACCAGCGAAATGCCGGAGCTGGCGCATAGCACGGTGGAACGTGGCGTGTCGATGACGCTGATGGCCGAGGGTGCGCCGGAAAACAGCGATCTGGGGCGTATTCGCGGCGATGTGCGTGGTGCGGGCATTCGGCTACTGACCGAACGCAACCAGTTGATTCACCTGAATCAACCGCAACGCATGTGGATCCTCAAACCGGGCGATAACGCGATTCACTTTCTTGCCGCGCTGGAATCTTTTGGCCCGGAGGTGACCGCTGGCGAATTTAACGGTCTGGTCAGACTTAAGCTGGAGTATCTATGAGCGTATTGCACAAAGCGCTGCTGTGGGTCGCCCTGGCTGGCTGTCCGCTGGCCGGGCAGGCATTTACTCAGGGTGAAGGTGAGCCGGAGGGCGGGTCGCCGCATCAGTACGATATTGAACTGAGCTCGCTGGATGTCAGCAAAAACCATGTAGGCGGCAGAACGGAGCCTTTTACCTGGAATCTGGGCAGTTGGTATGTGGTGAATTTTTATTGCGAACAGGCCGATATCTCTCGGGAGCCAATTTATTACACCACCACGACCACCATGCCGCCTTCAAATCAGGGGGCGAACCGTTTTCGGTTAAACGAGTATCTGGATGTGGAAGTTCAGGTGTGGGTTGCCGGACGTTATAACAAATACGTCCAGGCGCCTTTTACCAACGTTTCAAATCGCAACAGTAACAACAGCTGTAAAAAGCGTAAGGGCTACACGCGCGCCACGAACGTTGAAAGTGGTTCAAAAGGGAAAGTGACGTTTATTGTCACTAAACCCATTATCAATGGCATCAATATCACTTCTCAGTCGCTGGTGGAGGTTGCCGGGCGCATGGGCGGTGCGGGACCTACGCCAACCACGGCGATTTCACGCGTGGTCATTAAATCCGGGCTCATTACCGTGCCGGATAAATGCACCTTCAATCGGGGAGACAAAATCAGCATTGAGTTTGGCGATCTGCCCGGATCCGCTGCAAAGCTCAACGGCACCAATTACAGCAAGTCGATCCCGATACATGTGGTCTGTGAAGGCGGCAGCTTCGATCAGGGCGCGCTGAACATCAATTTAGGTGTACAAACCACCACGGCGTCAGGTACGGCTGGGTTTAACGATCATCTTCTCGGTACGTTGAGTGGCGGACAGAAACGCGACGATCTCGGCATTCTGATTAAAGACGAGAGCGGCGGCACCGTAGTGCCCAATCAGTTCTACAACGTGAAGGGTTTTTACCAGAATCAGGGCGACTGGAATCTCACTGCCGCACCGGTGGCAAAGCCGGGCGTGGGGAGCGTTAAGGAAGGTGAGTTTGAAGCCTCTGCTACCGTTGTCGCGCAGTTTCAGTAGGGTAATACCATGACTTTCAGAACGTTAATCGCGGTGAGTACGCTGCTGTTTGGCGCAACGGTTCAGGCTGACACCATACTGGTCGGCGGCGATATGTATTTTCACGGCACCATCAGAGCGCTGGCCTGCAGCCTGGCGCCCGGCGGCGACAAAATCGAGGTCGATTTCGGGCAAATCGCGACGCAGGATCTCTATCTCTCGGGGCGCAGTAAACCGGAAAAATTCAGCATCCAGCTACGCGACTGCAACCCGGAGGTCTTCCGTGGGATCTCGGTCACCTTCAGCGGCAAGGAAGATGCGGAGCTTACCGATCATCTGGCGCTGGATAGCAGCGAGCAGGGCGGGGCGTCGGGGATCGGGATTGGGATGAGCGAAGACGATGGCACGGCAATCCGGCTTGATGAAAGTACATCAGTTACAGAGATTACTGAAGGATCGATGACGCTGAATTTTTTGGCGTGGGTCGCGGCAGAGCCGTCGGCGATAAAAAACCAGTCCCTTGAATACGGTCCGTTCAGCGCCAGCGGGACCTGGACGTTGAATTACCAGTAGCATGATGAACGCACTGAATCGTATTGCGCCGCTGCCTGGCCAGAAATTATTGCTGATTGTCAGTCTGTTTTTCTGGTGCGGGATCATGCACCTCTACTGGTTGAATAACGGCGGCAGCGGTCTGTCGTTGCCGCTTAATATTACCAGTTGGATCTACGCTGCGGTATTGGCTGCAAGCGTAACGATGCTACTGCCTCGCCGACGCTGGCGCATCACTGTACCTGCCATGGGATTTACGTTGGGTGCGCTCATCCTGACGCTGCTTTGTCTGCTGACGCCGGGCGTCTGGCGGTCCGAGGCGTTGCTGGTGATGGGGGCGCTATTGGGTGGGGTGCTTGTCTATCTGGTGACATTGCAAATTCCACTTACGGTAAACGTTCGCACGGCATTGCTGGCCCTGTTATGGGGGGCATGCGTCATCGAATGCGTGGCGTTTGTCTATCAGTACTGGCATTGGCCGGGCGTTGATTACTGGGAGTTTGCCTGGCGGCGTGGCACGCGGCCCTACGGTATTTTTCAGCAGGTCAATCTGCTGGCCAGTTTCACGGCGTGCGGCGTGTTGCTGTCAGCGCTGCTCTTTTTACGCCTGGGCGGCAGATACCGAATTGTTATCGGGATTGCTCTGGTGGTGATGGGATTTGTGCTGCATGAATCCCAGTCGCAAACCGGCTTTTTGTCTCTGGCGGTCGGCGAAGTGTTGCTGCTGGCGGTGTTCCCTGCACAACGCCGCACGTTGTTGCTACTTCTGTTGCCTCTGGCGTTAGGTATGGCGGCAGGCGCGGCCGCTCGCCATTTTTTGTCCGTTGCCACGGTAGATCATTTAACGACATCTCATGTGCGCTGGACGGTGCTGAAAACGTCACTGGCATTATTTGCTGAACGTCCGTGGATGGGATGGGGCGTGGGCAGTTTCGCTGCTGTTTTTCTCGAACGAGCGGGGCCATTGGGGCTTAGCAGCATCTCGCATCCACATAATGAACTGGTGCTGTGGCTGGTGGAGGGCGGTCTGGTTGGGCTGGCGGGCGCGCTGTGTTTTATTGCGGGTGGGTTATGGCTCTGGCTGCACGGAAATCGCTGGCGTCGTGCCTGCCTGGTGGCGGCGTTGCCGGTGGTTATCCATATGTTGACGGAATACCCGGTCAGGCAGTCAACGCCACACTGGTTATTGCTGATCCTGCTGCTTCGTTGCGCAGATGGCGCGCTAAAAGGGACAAGTCTGACGCGCCCGGCGACGTCGTTGATTCGTGGGCTGGCATTTATCTCGTTTCTGATAGCCACTCCCTTGTTGCTTCTCACGCTACAGACGCAACAGCAACTGACGCTGGCGGAACGGCAGTCAACACAGTGGCAACTTGCCGAATCGCTCCCGGTGGGCGGCTGGTTGCTTGCCACACGCTACCGGTTTGATCTCCAGATGGGATACCTGCAGCGGTATCAACGTACCCGGGATGCTCGCTGGCTGGAGTTGGTTCGCCGCTGGGCGCCTGACTATGTGCGTGTTCACCCGGACCCGAATATCTCCTTCACGCAAATCTTGCTGGCGTTACAGCAGCGCGACCTGAACCAGGCGCACCGTCTGGCGACGCGCTTTTACCTGATCTACCCGAACGATCGCCGTATCTCCTGGTTACAGGATGCACGACGTCCTTTTAATCAAAAAATGGAATGATATGAACAGACTCAGCGAACAGGCTCAATATGTACCAGAGCTTCCCCGTAATGCCGAACTGCTGCGGATCTCCGGGATCCGTTTGCAGCGCATTCATTTTTTTGATGATGCCTCACTGGATGTCCGTGAGGTGTTAAGCCAGGTACGCACGCCGCTCCCGCTGGATCTTTTTTTCAAGCATCTTTCTGTCAGCGCGAAACAGCAGCTGTTTATGTGGCAAATGCAGCGGGTGCTCGTACTTCCAGGAAGCTATTCGCTGAATTTATCCGTCAGGATGCTGACCTGTCTGTCATGGATCTCGCGACTCACCAGGCAGGCGCATCAGGGGCGGATTGTTATTGAAATTCAGGATCCCGCGACCATGATGCGTCTGGAAAAGGCAGAGCAGCAGGCGGTATGCATCGCCATAAAAACCCTGGTGCGTCATGGGTTTCGCGTGTGGCTGGATGACGTTTCGCCTGAGCTGTTTTTTGTCTGGCGACTGTCTGGCATCCGTTTTGATGCCATTAAAATTGAAAGCGGGATGTTTCATCAGTTCAGATCATCGGAGTGGCAGTTGCGGGTACTGGTCAATCAATTTCGCGGGCTGGGAGAGCGGGTGGTGATCGAGGGAGTAGAAAGCGCGCAGGATTACGCCATCTGCCGTATGAGCGGCGCAGATGCTGTACAGGGCTTCTTTTTTGAGCAGGAGATTGTGCCGAAAAGCCTGAATCATTGCTGATTCAGGCCCTGGGGATTACTCGCTCAGCGTCTGTGCGATATCTTTCTGTACCTGCTGGCGCTGTTCCGGAGTCAGCACTTTGTTCAGGTCAAAGTAGTATTTCACGCGATAATAACGCGCTTGTTGTTCGATATTGCTGAACGCGGAAAGCTGCTTCTTGACGGCGGTTTCATCCCATTTCCCGGACTTGATAACGTCAATCAATGCGCCGTCTTTAACATCTTTCACTGAAATCTGGCTGACGTTGGTTTCAAGCTGCTGGTGCAGTTTTTTGATCTGCGCAACCTGGTCGGTGGTCAGCTTAAGGTGCTGGACTACCGGGTCCTGAGCTGGGGCGGGAACGTTGGATACATTTGCTGCAAACGTGCTAAAAGAAGCGCCAGCTACGGTTGCAGCCAGCAAAGTCATGCGAACGAAGTTCTTCATTATTGAAATCCTGATAAAGGAATTATTAACATTGTCAGACACTCGCCGGTTACGAGTGATTATCCCTTGCAGAATACGTTGCCTGAAGCATGTCGCCACGCGAATTTGTTTTGCGGTTGGTTACGGAGTGCAACAATCCCGCTATGCAAAAATGTTGCGCAGCGGGAGGAGAAGCGATATCTACAGCGCGAACGGGTCGGCGTCCTGCCAGGCGGGAAACTTTTCGCGATACTCACGCAGCGCCGAGAGCGACAGGTCAGCGTCAATGCGCGTGGCCTGATGCGGCTCGGCGGTGGCAATAATCTCACCCTGTGGATTTATCACCCGGCTGTCACCGCGATAATGATGACCGTTACCGTCAGTTCCTACACGGTTACATCCTGCTACATACGCCTGATTCTCAATCGCCCGTGCAGTGAGCAGAACCTGCCAGTGCAGCGAACGCGGCGCGGGCCAGTTAGCCACATACAAAGCGAGGTCGTAATCGTTACGGTTGCGCGACCACACCGGAAAACGCAGGTCATAACAGATTAACGGCAGAATGCGCCAGCCGCGCCATGCAAAAATAACGCGCACGTCTCCCGCCTGGTAGTGCTGATGTTCATCCGCCATGCGGAACAGATGACGTTTGTCATAGAAATGCACATTACCTTCAGGCTCGACCAGAAAAAAGCGGTTAACCGAACCGCGTTCGGAGTGAATCGCGGCACTGCCCGCGATCAGGGCGTTCGTCTGTTGCGCTTTGGCGCGCATCCAGCTTACGACCTCTTCCTGCGGCAGCGATTTGTTTGCTGCTTCCATCGCAAATCCGCTGGTAAACATCTCGGGCAACACAATCACATCACGTCCGGTGACGGTTTCCAGTTGTCGGTCGAAATGGCGCAGGTTGGCCGGGCCATCCATCCAAATCAACGGTTGTTGCAGCAGAGTAATTTTCAAACCAGGCACGATCGAGGCTCCTCGTTGAACAACATTTTGACACTGTAGCATGAGCTTTAACGAAAATGTGGCAATAAAAAGCCCCGCATTAAGCGGGGCTAAATGTTATGCGTGTGTCGTTATGCCGCTTCGACTTTACGCACTTTCTCTGGCAGCTTTACCGGCTGCGTCGCCAGCTCCTCGGGTTCGAAGTCATCCACGTTAATGCTGCGCAGACGGCTCGCTTCGGCTTTCACCAGAATCGCGGCTTCGTCTTTATCAATCAACCCTTTGGCCAGCGCGTTATGCGCCAGTTCGTCCAGGCGGGTAAACGGCAGATTTTTACCCAATTCTTTGCAGATCCGCTGGTGGATAGGGTCGGCTGCAATCACGTCCAGCAGAGCCTCTTCCAGCAAACCGACCGGGTTATGCTCGCTTGGCGTCAGGTATTGACCGCGACCAAGGCGAGAACGGGTGGCGCTCGGAACCTGCAAAATCTTCGCGACCTTATGATCCAGCTTGTCGGACGGTGCATGATAGTGGCGACCGGTCGGGAAGATAACCACACTCAGCAAACCGGCAACTAAACGGTTCGGGAAGTTTTTCAGCAGATCGTCCATCGCCTGTTCGGCTTTGTACAACGCATCCTGGACGCCCCAGTGAACCAACGGCAGGTCGGCTTCATTACGGCCTTCATCGTCATAACGCTTCAGCACCGCGGAGGCCAGGTACAGCTGACTTAACACATCCCCTAGTCGCGCCGAGATACGCTCACGACGCTTCAGGCTACCGCCCAGAACGGCCATGGACACATCCGAAAGCAGTGCCAGGTTGGCGCTCAGACGGTTCAGGTGCTGATAGTAACGTTTGGTCGCATCGGCGGTTGGCGTGCTGCTGGTTAAGCCACGCGTCAGGCCCAGCCAGAAACTGCGTACTTTATTGCTGCCAACGTGACCGATATGTTTGAACAGCAACTTATCGAACGCATTCACATCGTTATTCTGCGCTGCAGCCATCTCTTCCAGCACATACGGATGGCAGCGAATCGCACCCTGACCGAAGATCATCATGCTACGGGTCAGAATGTTAGCGCCTTCAACGGTAATGGCGATAGGCGCCCCCTGATAAGCACGGGCGAGGAAGTTGCTTTCGCCAAGCATGATGCCTTTACCGCCAGTAATATCCATGGCATCGATGATTGATTGCTGTCCACGGTGAGTACAGTGATACTTCACGATAGCCGACAGTACCGCCGGTTTTTCACCCAGCATAATGCCGTAGGTAATCAGCGACGCCGCAGCATCCATTACGTAGGCGTTACCGGCAATACGCGCCAACGGCTCTTCAATACCTTCCATCTTGCCGATAGAGATTTTGAACTGGCGACGAATATGCGCATACGCGCCGGTTGCCATTGCGACCGACTTCACGCCGCCCGTGGAGTTAGACGGCAGGGTAATACCGCGCCCCACAGACAAACATTCCACCAGCATACGCCAGCCCTGACCGGCCATTTTTGGGCCACCGATAATGTAATCAATCGGCACAAAGACATCTTTACCCAGTGTCGGACCGTTCTGGAACGGCACGTTCAGCGGGAAGTGGCGGCGACCAATCTGTACGCCCGGCGTTGAGGTTGGGATCAGCGCACAGGTAATACCGAGATCTTCTTCCCCACCCAGCAGTTTTTCCGGGTCGGAGAGTTTAAATGCCAGACCCAGTACGGTAGCGATAGGCGCCAGCGTGATATAACGTTTGTTCCAGGTCAGGCGCATCCCCAGCACCTGCTGGCCCTGCCAGTCGCCCATACAAACCACGCCGGTATCAGGGATCGCGCCTGCGTCGGAGCCTGCTTCCGGGCTGGTCAGAGCGAAACATGGGATCTCCTGACCGCGTGCCAGACGCGGCAGGTAATGATTCTTTTGCTCTTCGGTGCCGTAATGCTGCAGCAGTTCGCCTGGGCCTAATGAGTTAGGTACGCCGACGGTGATCGCGAGGATCCCGGAGACGCCGGAGAGTTTCTGCAATACGCGAGCCTGAGCATACGCGGAGAATTCCAGCCCGCCGTACTCTTTCTTAATGATCATCGCAAAGAAGCGGTGTTCTTTCAGATACGCCCACAGTTCCGGCGGCAGATCCGCGAGTTCGTGGGTGATCTGGAAGTCATTCGCCATGCGGCATGCTTCTTCCACCGGACCATCAATAAACGCTTGTTCTTCAGCTGTCAGGTGCGGCTGAGGATAGTTATGCAGTTTTTTCCAGTCTGGTTTCCCCTGGAACAGGTCGCCTTCCCACCAGGTTGTACCGGCATCAATCGCCTCTTTCTCTGTACGCGACATGGGCGGCATGACTTTACGGAAACCGCGGAACACCGGCGCAGAGATCATGGATTTGCGCATCGGCGTCAAGTTAAACGGTACGAGAATAATGGCCAGAGGAACCAGCAACCAGACTGACCACAGACCAGCCACGCCAAGCGCAGCCGTCCAGGCGAGCAAAATTAAGCTGCTGAGGAATAAGCTCACGCGGTGATAGAACAATACGCCGAGCAGAACAACCGTAGCGATAATACTCAAAATCATCATAACGAAAAGCTCCCTTGCTTGTAGGAGGTCTGACCACTTGTGATGATATGGTTGTAGTGGATGTAAATTCTTTTAGCAATGTGTTTACAAAATAATTACAACAAAGCTCACATTGTTGGTGTTTTAACCGGCACAAAAAATCAAAAGCCGCGGCCATTCCTGTGGCTTGTACTTCTCGCTGGTAGCGCTATCCGGTACACTGCATCCTGTCATTTACATTCATGCTGAAGGATATCCTCATGTACCAGGATCTTATTCGTAACGAACTGAGCGAAGCGGCGGAAACGCTGGCTAATTTTCTTAAAGATGACGCCAATATTCACGCCATTCAGCGCGCGGCGGTCCTGTTGGCAGACAGCTTTAAAGCCGGTGGTAAGGTACTTTCTTGCGGTAACGGCGGTTCCCATTGCGATGCGATGCACTTCGCCGAAGAGCTGACCGGGCGCTATCGTGAAAACCGCCCAGGTTATCCGGCTATCGCTATCTCTGACGTTAGCCACATCTCCTGCGTCAGCAACGATTTCGGTTACGATTATGTGTTCTCCCGTTACGTTGAAGCCGTGGGACGCGAGGGCGATGTCCTGTTAGGCATCTCTACTTCGGGTAACTCTGGTAACGTGATTAAAGCGATTGCCGCAGCGCGTGAGAAGGGGATGAAAGTCATCACCCTGACCGGTAAAGATGGCGGCAAGATGGCGGGCAGCGCGGATATCGAAATTCGTGTGCCGCACTTTGGCTACGCTGATCGTATTCAGGAAATTCATATCAAAGTGATCCATATCCTGATTCAACTGATCGAAAAAGAGATGGTTAAATCATAAGAAGGCGATTGCCGGATGGCGGCTGAAGCCTTATCCGGCCTACATGAGCTCCACGTAGGCCTGATAAGCGCAGCGCCATCAGGCAGTTCACGGTTTTAAGGTAGGTGATGTATGTGCGAACTGCTCGGGATGAGCGCCAATGTGCCAACCGATATCTGCTTTAGCTTCACCGGGCTGGTTCAGCGCGGCGGAGGGACCGGGCCGCACAAAGACGGCTGGGGTATTACGTTTTATGAGGGTAAGGGTTGCCGTACGTTTAAAGATCCGCAACCCAGCTTTAATTCGCCTATCGCCAAACTGGTACAAGACTATCCCATCAAATCCTGTTCCGTGATTGCCCACATTCGTCAGGCGAATCGTGGGGAAGTGGCGCTGGAAAATACCCATCCATTTACCCGTGAACTATGGGGACGTAACTGGACGTATGCCCATAACGGACAGCTCAGCGGTTATAAATCGCTGGAGACCGGTAATTTCCGCCCGGTCGGTGAAACTGACAGCGAAAAAGCCTTCTGCTGGCTGCTGCACAAGCTGACAGAGCGTTATCCACGCACGCCAGGTAATATGACAGCGGTGTTTAAATATATCGCGGCGCTGGCAGGAGAACTGCGGGAGAAGGGCGTCTTCAACATGCTGTTGTCTGACGGTCGTTATGTGATGGCTTTCTGCTCGACCAACCTGTTTTGGATCACCCGTCGAGCGCCATTTGGCGTAGCGACGCTGCTGGATCAGGATGTGGAAATTGATTTTAGCTCAGAGACCACACCCAATGATGTGGTCACCGTGATTGCCACTCAGCCGTTAACCGGCAATGAAACCTGGCAAAAGATTATGCCAGGCGAATGGGCATTATTTTGTCTCGGGGAGCGAGTAGTTTGATGCCAGCTGCGGTTGAACGACTTCGTGACTCAACGGCTTGCTGATAACGTAACGGCCATCGACGACGGAAACGGTCGGTGGCTTACGCGTTTGTTCAAAGTAATCGTATCCTGGCTTTAACTGGGCCCAGAAATCTTTGTAATACGAAAACTTATGGCGCTGCATATTGGCATCGGTCATGCGGAACGGGTAAATGCTAACCTGTACGCTGGATTGCCCGAACACCAGAGCGCCGGTGACAAACTGGAAAATCTCATCAATACCGTTGTCGGTCATCGCATAGCAGCCGACGGAAACGCAGGCGCCGTGGATCATCAGGTATTTACCTTCATAACCGTGTGCACGGTCGTAGGCGTTAGGGAAACCGATGTTAATCGCTTTATAGAAGCGGCTATCCGGTTTGAGCTGTCCGCGTTGTACGCTGTAAAAACCTTCCGGGCTTTTGAAATCACCCTGACGCTGTTTCGGCCCTAAGCCGCCGGAATAATTGCAGATCTTATAACTGTCGAGCAATTGATACTGTTCGCCCATCTTGACGTACAGATCGAGCGTTCGCTCTTCTTTGAAGATCTGGATATAGACAGGGGAGCCCATTAACTGCTGCTTATATTCTTTGCTGACAGGCGTGGTCGGGCTGCTGCTGCTCAGCAAACCAGCAAATGAAACGCACGGCAATAAAAGCATCGCAAGAAAAAATGCGATTTTACGCATACTGCTTATTCCTTGATAAAACGATTACACACGCCAGGACGGCAAAAAGAGTCCCCAAATCGGATAAATCTGGATCTGGAGCGCTCACATTAGCACCAAGAGAGTTTTTCGCAAGTCTCTCGTGCGGCGTTTACACTTTAGTTTTTCTTTATACGAAAAATTGCGCTTAAAGGCTGTCAGACACGGGCCTATTTTGCGGGCTACTGCTCTGCATTTCGTCTTATTAATAAAGAATGTCTAATGTATTGAATTTAAAAAATTAATTATTTAATAATCGAATATTAACCCGGAATGACGGGCAATAGCGCTAGACTGCGGCGAACGTGTTTGACCAGGTATTCTTCTTTTCATGTTTTTTGTCTCTGCGCCCCGTTGCTTCTTGCCGGGCCTGCTGTCTTTGTGTGTTGTGCTGTCATTACCGTCTGTCGCCAAAGTTCAGCCCCACTTATCTGACGCCCAGTTAAGCTATGCGGCGCAATTGCGTATGCGTAACCGCGCCCGGCTGCTGAAGCAGTATCACGCCCAGGTAAAAAAACAGGCAAGCTACGTGGTGGAAGGCAACGCAGAAAGTAAACGCGCGCTGCGCCAGCAGAATCGGACGCTGATTAAACAGCACCCTGAGTGGTTCCCGGGGCCGCTAAAAGCCAGCGACCATCGCTGGCAGGAGCTGGCTGAGAATGACCATTTTCTCAGTAGCGATCATCTGCACAATATCACCGAAGTGGCTATCCACCGACTTGAGCAGCAGTTAGGCAAACCTTATTTGTGGGGCGGTACCAGTCCGGATGAAGGGTTTGACTGTAGCGGACTGATTTTTTATGCCTACAACAAAATCCTGGCGGCAAAATTGCCCCGTACGGCGAATGAAATGTATCACTACCGACGGGCAACGATTGTCTCTAACCGCGATCTTCGCCGTGGTGATTTAGTGTTCTTTCATATTCACAGCCGGGATATTGCCGATCATATGGGCGTCTATTTGGGGCAGGGGCAATTTATTGAATCACCGCGGACGGGAGAAACCATTCGGGTAAGCAATTTATCCGATGACTTCTGGCAGGATCATTATCTTGGCGCCCGTCGTATTCTTACGGAAAATACGATTCTGTAATCAAAAGGCGGTGCAATCACACCGCCGCGCCAGGCGTTAACTCAACGCCCCCATGATCTTTAATTCCAGCTCATCCGGAACTTCGTTATAAGACAACACCTGTAGGCCCGGGGCAAACAGGCGCGCATAGCGCGCGAGCAGAGGACGTAACTGCGGCGCGACCAATAGCACTGGCTCTTTCCCCGCCGCTTTCATCTGCTCTTTTATCTGCGGCATATTGGTCTGAAACTGATTCAGCATATTGGGATCGACCGGCACGCTATCCAGCACCACTTTTCCACTTTGCTGAGCCTGATTCACCACATTCGCCAGCAGATTCTCCAGGTCACTATTCAGCGTATATACCGCCAGCTCATCTTTACGCACAAACGGATGGGTAATGCTGCGACGTAGCGCCAGACGCACATCCGCCGTTAACAGAATATGATCTTTGGTCACAGCGCTACTGGCGACCAGTACGGTGGCTATGGTGACGATATCGCGCAATGACACGCCTTCGATAAGCAGCGCCCGGTAGACTTTCAACAGTTGGCTGTAATTCAGCGCTGCGCTCAAATCTTCCGCCAGACGCGGCGCCATAGAAGAGAGACGGTTATGCAACTGCGTAATGTCATCGTAATTAAACAGCTCTGGAATATAGTTGCGAATGATCTTATTCACATGCGTCGCAATAACGCTGGCGCTATCGATAACCTGATACCCCATATTTAACGCTTTAGCTTTTTGCGCCGGAACAATCCAGGTGACCGGCATACCGTAGGCCGGATCGTGGCCTAAAACACCGTCGATCTCGCCATAGGTTTCACTGGAGGGCAGCGCCATCAGCTTATCTGCGGGAATGTCGGCCTCATCGGCCTTGATCCCATTGATAAAAATCGCGTACTGGGTCGGTTTGAGGCGGAAGTTTTCGCGAATGCGAATTTCCGGTAACAACACGCCGTTGCTGTCTGAGATCACCTGCCGCACACCGCGAATACGCTGAGTGAGCGGATTCCCTTTGGATTTATCGACCAACGACACCAGCTTGTATCCCAGACTCAGGCTGATAGGTTCAATTAAAGGGATGGTTTCCCAACTGACCTGCTGCTCGGTGGTTTCTGCGATGGTTTTGGTCAGCGTTTCGAGATTTTTCTCTTCGGTCTCTGCAACCTTGGGGCGCTTGCTCATGCGCCAGGCGGTGAATCCCAGCAGGGCGCTGAAAATCAGGAAGGGGAAATGCGGCATCCCCGGCACCACTGCCAGCACAAACATAATGCTGGTGGCGGTATACAGCACCGAGGGGCTGGCCAGTAGTTGGCTACGCACGTCTGTGGCAATATCGCCGCTGTCGCTTACGCGGGTGACGATGATCGCTGCCGCTGTCGACAACAGCAGAGAAGGGATCTGGGCGACCAGACCGTCACCGATGGTCATCAGTACGTATTGCTGGAATGCGGCTTCGGCGCTTAAATCGTATTTAAAGATCCCGATACAGACGCCGCCGATCAGGTTGATAGCCAGGATCATCATCCCGGCGATGGCATCGCCGCGCACAAACTTTGACGCACCATCCATCGCGCCATAGAAATCCGCTTCGCCCGCCACGTCTTTACGTCGCGCTTGCGCCTGCGCCTGATTAATCAGTCCTGCATTCAGATCGGCGTCGATCGCCATCTGCTTACCGGGCATGGCGTCAAGCGTAAAGCGAGCAGAAACTTCGGAGATACGCTCCGCGCCTTTGGTCACCACGATAAAGTTAATGATCATCAGAATGATGAACACCACGAAACCAACGACAAAGTTACCGCCGATCACCACCTGACCGAAGGACTCAATCACCTTACCGGCAGCGCCTGCGCCCATGTGACCGTGCAGTAATACCACGCGCGTTGACGCCACGTTCAGCGTCAATCGCATCAGGGTGGTGATCAGCAGAATGGTTGGGAACAAGCTGAATTCGAGCGGGCGTTTTGCAGAAACGGCCACCAACAGCACCATCACCGCCAGCACGATGTTAAAGGTGAACAGAATATCCAGCAGGGCCGGTGGTAACGGCAGGATCACCATGGCCAGGATACACAGTATAACCAGCGGAATGCCGATGTTACCGTTACGCAGCAGCGCCAGGAATTGTTTAGTTGTTTTCGGCATCCAGTTTAAGAACCTCTTTTGGAATGGAAATATGTCTGTTCAGCGAAGGACGTGCTTGTGAACCGTCACGCCAGTGCTTCATTTGCAGTACATAGGTCAGGACGTGTGCAATCGCCCGATACAGTTGAAATGGGATCTGTTGATTCACTTGGGTGGTGTAATAAACGGAGCGTGCCAGCTTAGGAAACTCAACGACTTCAATATTGCTTTCTGCCGCTACCTGCCGGATATACAGCGCGATTTCATCGGTGCCTTTGGCAACCACGAAAGGCGCGGCGGCGCGTGACTGGTCGTATTGTAGCGCCACGGCATAGTGGGTTGGGTTGGTGATTACCACATCGGCTTTTGGCACAACTTTACGAATTTGCCCCATCGCCATTTGCCGTTGCAAGCGACGTATTCTGGCCTTAACCTCGGGTTTACCTTCCTGATTTTTATACTCTTCCTTCACTTCCTGTTTCGTCATTTTCAGCCCTTTGGTGAACATTTTTTTCGCCAGAGGGACATCGATCAACGCAAAGAAAACAAACAGGATGACAAAGTTGCGCATGATGCTGCTGTACAGCGCCAGACCATCGCTGACGGCCTGTTTGAAATGAAGCTCTTGTAAGCCGAGAAATGCGGCAACGTTATTGCGTACGCTGATCCATAGCATCACCAGCAGCACTATCGCTTTGAGCGTCATCTTGCCGGTATCCACCAGATGGTCGGTGGAAAACAGGCGACCAATCCCTTTGAGCGGGCTTAATTTGCTAAAGTCCGGCAATATTTTTTTCGGCAGGAATAGCCAGCCTCCCGGAACCAGTGAGGCAAACAGCGCGGCAACCGGCATGGGTAACAGCGTCAGGATGAATTTCCCCAGAATCAGCAGATGGTGTTCAAGGAACTGACCGATGATGTCCGGGTCATTAATGTTCTGCGCGTACTGATGCACGCTGGTAAAGCTTTCGCGCACGAAATCTTCGTACCAGGGAAAGCTGCTGGAGATCACCATAAATGCGGCAAACAGACTGGCGGCAAGCCCCATATCTTTTGAACGCGGTATTTGTCCCTCTTGTCTGGCCTTGCGAAGTTTTTGCGCCGAGGGTTTTTCTGTTTTTTCTTCGCTACTGCTATCCGCCATAGTGTCCCTTCAACGCGTCAAGCTGCTGTAAGACGAAATTCGCCAGGTGCAAATAGTGGTCGGGCAGGTTGTAAAGCAGGGTTGCAAAGCAGAACAGACCCGCCAGCATGTTGATGGGAAAACCTAATGAGTACAGGTTGAGCGGTGGTGCAATACGGTTTAGCAGACCAAAGCAGCCCTGAACAATCAGCATGATAAAGGTCGTCGGCAGCGCCAGCAGCGTGGCGGCGGCGAATACCCAGCCCAGCGCCAGAGAAATCGTGCGCAGAGATTGCGGATGCAACGCATTGCCAATCGGCCAGTAAGTAAAGCCTTTAAATAAAATACTCACCAGCAGCAGATGCCCGTCCATGGCAAAAAACAGTATCACCGCGTAGATGTTGATCATTTCCGCCAGCACCGTCGTTGACGCGCCGCTGCTGGGGTCGTTCATCACCGCCATGCTCATCCCCATATTAAAAGAGAGGATTTGGCCCGCCAGTTGTAGCGCTAAAAATAAAAACTGCAGCATCAGGCCGAAAAGCATTCCCCACAGAAACTGCTCTGCGGTCAAAATAATGCTGTTGATCGACAGCAGGCTGGTGGGTACCGGGTGGGGGATAAGCGGCGTAATGATAAAGGCCAACGCCAGGGACAAAATAATGCGTATACGTATGGTCAGCGCGGCATTATCCAGTACCGGCGCGTAGTGAATAAACGCCATAATGCGCACGAAGGGAAACCACATGCCCAGTATCAGATTACTTAACTGTGTAATATCTGTTTCGCGCATGTCAGTGCACCAGAATGGCAGCCTGAGAGAACAGATGCACGCAGAGATCGCTCAACTGGACGATCATCCATTTTCCGCAAATACCTAATACCGCGAGGGTGACGATCAGCCTGGGTAAAAAACTAAGCGTTTGTTCGTTAATCTGCGTCACAGCCTGAAAAATGCTGACCAACATACCGACCAGCAGGCTGGGAACGACTAACACGCAGACTAAAATGATCACGACTTTTATACCGCTGGCGACGATGTCTGCGGCTACATCAATGGTTAGCATGTCAGCTCTCCGTTAGCCCAGTCCCAGACCGCGAATGCTGGAGGTCAGCGTACCAACGGTCAGCGCCCAGCCATCAATAAGCACAAACAGCATCAGCTTAAAGGGCAGCGAAACGATCAGCGGTGACAGCATCATCATCCCCATCGCCATCAGTACGCTGGCGACGATCAGATCGATCACGAGGAACGGAATGTAAATCATAAAACCTATCTGGAAGGCGGTTTTGAGTTCGCTTAGCACATAGGCGGGAACGATAATAGAAAGATCCTGATCGACTGCATTCCCTTTCGCGTTGGCGATCGTCATTATCTGCGCAATCGCTTTTTTATTGGTTTGCGCCAACATAAAACGTTTCAATGGCGAAGCGGCTGTACTCAGGGCGTCGGGGAGCGTGATTTGATCGTTTTCAAAAGGGACTACGGCATGATCGTAAATGTTGATCCAGATTGGGCGCATCACCAGCATGGTTAACGACAGGGCAATGCCAATCAGTATGCGGTTCGGCGGCGTTTGCTGCAGCCCTAATGCCTGACGCAGCAGGGAAAGAACAATAATAAAACGGGTAAAACAGGTCATCATCAGCACCAGGGTAGGCAGAATGCCCACCAGGGTCATCAGGATTAGGACCTGGATTTTTACGCTGTATTCCTGGCTATTTCCGTGTGAAACCACATTCAGCAACGGGATATCTCCCCCTTGCGCGCAGGCAAAGGGAGAAAGGATGAGTAACGAGATACCCAGTAAGAGCGTGAGTGTTGGCGCGCGTTTCATGGTGCCAGGTCGTTAATTTCATGCGTGTTGAATTCAAGGACGCGCAGGCCATATTTTTCGTTGACCACAACCACTTCAGCCTTACCTAGCAGGATATTATTGACCTTAATATCCAGCGGTTCACCGGCGAGTTTATCCATCTCGATGACGGTGTCGTCATCAATGTTTAGCAGATCGGCCAGCATCACCTCCACGGAGGAGACTTCCAGCGTTAGCGTGACTGGAATACGTTTGAGTAATGACATCGACTCGGAAAAACGGTCTTCTAAACGCGCTACCAGCTTTTCAGTGACAGACGGCGCGGGTGGCGTAGTTGCTTCGGGGGCTAACTCGAAGCCTTGCTCTAAAATATCTTCTGGCTTACTCATAGGATTTCTCCGTCTTGCTCGTTAATTCGGACAAAAACAGTTTGTCTTTATCCTCTACGATCAGGGCATTAAATAATTCGGATTTCCCGATATAAACAGGGAAAGTATCAGGCATCGCAATCGGTAAAATATCGCCGGGTTTAATCGTCGTCAGATCGGCAACATTCAGAGGAATTTCTGCAATCTTCACGTTCATGGTTAGCGGCAGCGTATGAATGATTTCTTTGATCAGCGTTTTTTTACGCGTTTCAGCGCTGGCTTTATCAATCTGCTTTTTTTTCTCTCCATGCTCGCTACGGCGAATCAAATTCAGAATATAATCGGTATGCGAATCATCCAGTAAGATGCGGAAACTGCAATTCTCATCATCACCTAATACAAATGTAAGCTGATAAGCCCAGTGGGTTTGTATGGTGCTGCTGTCGGGTTTGAGCGTCAGTGGAATACCAGATATATTTTTATTAAAAATGATATTGCAAATATCCAGCGCCAGTCTGCTTCGCAAGCGGATTTCCGTTTTGGTTGGTAAATCATCCTGCGACTTCTCGTCGGCGAGAGATGATGCCAGACCATAAAAGTTACCTAATAACATTAACAATAATGCGCGGTCGATATCAAAGGCCAGATGCCCAACCTGAGAAACTAATAACTCCGCACTTTTATTGATAACATCCATCTCACACTGTATTTTTTTTAGTGTTATATTTGTGCGGTGTTTTTTCAGGAAATAGTTTCCAAGATGTGATTCAATTGTATCAAAACTTCCCGTAAACATAGTCGGCAGACGATGATATGGACGTCCAAGCCGGTTTCCTTCAAGTTTAAAGATTCCGGGCGTTTGACTATATTTCAGCATGGTGCGCTTTCTCAGCTGTAATTTCTGGGGCGGATGAGTTGATATCAAATCCCGCGGTTATCAAAGAAAATACAAATCCATTTAATTTATTACTCATCCTTGACGCTATTCTCATAGTGTTGAAGTCCATTAGATATGAAATGCAGTACCTGGGCTCTTCACTGATCCAGGGCTGGATATTAGATATTTTACCCCTCCCTTCTGCAAGTTATTAATGGTGATGAACTATAATTAAAAAATAATTAATTACATATCCGTGATGTTGCCCGCCTACAGTCTGTCGCTGCGTAGGGTTATCTTGTTGTCTGTTTTTTATGCTGATTTTCTTGTAGTGCGTTGTTTTTCAAGGAATAATATTTTTATTATCTTTTAATTTAAGATTGTTAATGATACCGGTGATAGTATTTTTTTAGGAAAAACCCTATTTGAAAATAGTCTCCGATAGGGCTGCCCTGTGAAAGGGCGGTAAAACATGAGCAAGGATGGGATTAAGACATGGCACGGGTGATATCTATTATTCGATGATTGTGCTTTGGAATGATTTGTATATTTCTCGTAACGGATGTTAACTTTACTTCTAAGTGTAAATAATCATGTTTGAACTTATTGCCGAAGCAGCCTCCAGCATTAACGTTTTTTCAATGGCAAGACGTATTGCTGCTTTTAATGTTCCAGTACTTATCCATGGCGAAACCGGTACGGGTAAAGAATGTATCGCCAAATTTATCCACTCGATTGCATTTGCGCAGGAGGCGTCGGCGCCTTATATCGGTGTGAATTGCGCTGCTATTCCTGAAAATATGCTGGAAGCAACGCTTTTTGGTTATGATAAAGGGGCATTTACCGGGGCAGTGGCCACCGTACCGGGAAAGATGGAATTAGCTAATAACGGTACATTGTTGCTGGATGAGATCGGTGATATGCCGTTGGCGCTACAGGCCAAGATACTGCGCGTATTACAGGAACAACAGGTTGAGCGTTTAGGCAGTAACCGTCTCATCAAATTAAATTTTCGTTTAATTGCCTGCACCAATAAAAACCTTGAAGAAGAGGTTGCGGCAGGACGCTTCAGAGAAGATCTCTATTATCGCATGTCAGTGATTCCGTTGACGATGCCGCCCTTGCGCGAGCGTATGGAAGATATTATCCCGTTGGCGGAATCCTTTATTAAAAAATACTCCACGGTGCTGGTAAAAAATATCAAGCTTTCTGAATCGTCACGCCGGGCATTACTCAGCTATGCGTGGCCGGGTAACGTACGCCAACTGGAGAACGCGATTCAACGAGGAATGATCCTTAATCGTGATGGCGTTATTTATCCAGATACGTTAGGTCTGCCATCTATTGAGTCCGATTCCTGGAGCGAGCCGCAATGGCAACCTAAACCCAGCGCGCAAATCACCACCAGCGCCAATCTGGGCCAGCATGGTCGTAGCGCGCAGTATCAATATATCGCTGACCTGATGCGCAAATATCAGGGTAATAAAACCAAAATCGCTGATTTATTAGGAATCACCCCACGTGCGCTTCGTTATCGTCTGGCATCAATGCGAAAACAGGGAATAGAGATATTTTCCTGAATCAGTCTGTGGTACCGAGAACGCTTTTCTAATTTTAAGAGTAGGTCATGAGCATAAATACGATAGCCCCAGCCAGTACGATGCAGACGCAAATGATGCAGGACATGCAGCAGATGAAAGCGGTCGCGCAAGCGCCCGTCCTTTCGCCGATGCAGGTTAACGCCCAGCAGGCATCATCTCCGGTTTCGTTCGACCGCGTTATGCAAGGGGCGCTGAATCATGTTGATCGGTTCCAGCAGGTTGCGGAACAAAAACAAACGGCCATTGAGATGGGGAAAAGCGACGACCTGGCGGGGGCGATGATCGCCAGCCAGCAGGCATCGTTATCGTTTTCCGCGCTGGTGCAGGTACGTAATAAAGTCGCTTCCGGATTCAATGACCTGATGAGCATGTCAGTCTAACGCTATGAATGAACTAATAAAAAAAGTTACTCAGTTTTTACCATCCTTCTCTTTCAGGCTGGATGGTAATAAACGTCTGCTACCGCCATTATTGTCAGCGTGCTATGGAATGGCAACCACGGCTATGTTTCGCTGTACGGTAGCCAGGAGAATATCCCGGTTTCGCAGATCGTCACCGTACTGGATGGTGAAAAGCTGGAATACCGGATCGATCCGCAAAGCGGACAAATTCTGGTTCCGGAAGAGGCCTTGTCCAAAACGCGAATGACGCTGGCGGCGAAAGGCGTTCAGGCCATGCTGCCCAGCGGCTATGAACTGATGGATAAAGATGAAGTGCTGGGCGCCAGTCAGTTTGTGCAAAACGTCCGCTACAAGCGGAGTCTGGAAGGCGAACTGGCGCAGAGCATCATGACGCTGGACGCCGTCGAGAGCGCCCGAGTGCATCTGGCGCTGAATGAAGAGAGTTCCTTTGTCGTCAGCGACGAACCGCAAAACAGCGCCTCGGTGGTGGTACGTCTGCATTATGGCAGCAAGCTGGATCTGGACCAGGTGAATGCTATCGTGCACCTGGTGTCCGGCAGCGTGCCTGATTTGAAAGCTTCGCAGGTCAGCGTTGTCGACCAGGCGGGGAATTTATTGTCCGATGGTATTGGCGCGGGTGAAGCGGTTTCTGCGGCGACGCGTAAGCGCGACCAGATCCTCAAAGATATTCAGGATAAGACCCGCGCCAGCCTCGCAAATGTTCTCGACTCGCTGGTCGGCACTGGCAACTACCGGGTGAGCGTGATGCCGGATCTCGATCTGAGCAATATCGACGAAACCCAGGAGCATTACGGCGACACGCCAAAAGTTAACCGTGAAGAGACGGTACTCGATAGCGATACCAGCCAAATCGCCATGGGGATCCCCGGCTCGCTGAGTAATCGTCCTCCAGTGGCGGCAAATCAAGTGACGAATGGCGCCAATGGAAGCGCGCCAGAGGAATCTAACCAGCCCGCTGCGTTGTCAAAGCATAGCGAGAACAAACGCGACTACTCCTGGGACCGTAGCGTTGAACATATCCAGCATCCCGGTTTCGACATTAAACGTTTAAATGTGGCTGTGGTACTTAACCAGAGCGCGCCTGCGTTGAAGAACTGGAAACCGGAGCAAACCACGCAATTGACGGCGCTGTTGAATAACGCCGCCGGGATTGATGCCAGGCGTGGCGACAATCTGTCTTTATCGCTGCTTAATTTTGTGCCGCAGTCGATCCCCGTCGAGCCGGTGGTCCCCTTTTGGAAGGATGACGACATTCTGGCCTGGGTGCGTCTGATTGGCTGCGGTCTGTTGGCTCTGCTGTTACTGGTGTTTGTTGTTCGCCCGGTCATGAAACGGTTGACCGCCGAACGTCGCCGGACGTCGGCGCCAGAGCTGGCGCTGGACGCCGCACCGATCGCGATTCCTGCGGACAAACCCCATTTTGCGGCCGCTGAAGATGAACGTAAAAATATCGAACTGCCTTCTTTCCCTGGTGACGATAGCCTGCCTTCGCAGAGCTCCGGTCTGGAAGTGAAGCTGGAGTTCCTGCAAAAACTGGCGATGAGCGACACCGATCGCGTAGCTGAAGTTCTCAGACAATGGATTACCAGCAATGAGCGAATTGACAATAAATAACGGCAGCAACAATAGCTATCTGGAACAGGCCGCAATTTTATTGCTGTGTCTGGGCGAGGAGGCGGCAGCCACGGTGATGCAAAAACTCAGCCGCGAAGAGGTGGTTCGCCTGAGTGAAAACATGGCGCGTCTGTCTGGGGTAAAAACCAGCATAGCTAAAAAAGTGATCAATAACTTTTTTGATGAATTCCGCGAACAAAGCGGTATCAACGGCGCATCGCGTTCCATGCTGCAAGGGATCCTCAATAAAGCGCTGGGCACAGAAATCGCCAGCAGCGTGATCAACGGTATTTATGGCGATGAGATCCGTTCGCGGATGGCGCGTTTACAGTGGGTGGAGCCGCGCCAGTTGGCGATACTGATCTCAGAAGAGCATTTGCAGCTACAGGCCGTATTTCTTGCCTTCCTGACGCCAGAGATCTCGGCCACGGTACTGTCTTACATGAATGAGTCAGTGCAAAACGAGATCCTCTATCGCGTAGCTAAACTGAACGATGTGAACAGGGACGTGGTGGATGAGCTGGATCGTTTGATCGAGCGTGGGCTGTCGGTACTTTCTGAACATGGCTCGAAAGTGAAAGGGATCAAGCAGGCTGCGGATATCGTGAACCGCTTCCAGGGGAATCAACAGGTGATTCTCGATCAGCTGCGCGAACGCGATGAAAATGTGCTCGAACAGTTGCAGGATGAAATGTACGACTTCTTTATTCTGAGCCGCCAAACTGACGAAGTGCGTCGTCGTCTGCTGGACGAAGTACCGATGGAAGATTGGGCGGTGGCGCTGAAAGGTACTGAAGCGCTGTTACGCCGTTCGATTTATGCCGTGATGCCTAAGCGTCAGGTACAACAACTGGAGGCGATAACCTCACGTCTTGGTCCGGTTCCGGTGAGCCGTATTGAGCAGATACGCCGTGAAATCATGGGAATTGCCCGCGAACTTGAGGAAGCGGGTGAAATACAGCTACAGCTGTTTGCTGAACAGACGGCGGAGTAACCTATGGCGATTGAAACTATTCGTGGTCGTTACCGGCTGCATCGTTTTCCTCCTCGCCAGCGCCATCTACAGGCTGAACAGCTCACGCCGGGGATTACTCCGGCGGATTATCAGCGCCAACTGATGGACGGCTTCCAGGAAGGGCTGCAAAAAGGTTTTGAGCAGGGGATGACCGAAGGCCAGGAGCAGGGTTTTCAGGAAGGTCATCAGAAGGGGCACGATGAAGGCCGTCGTCAGGGATACACTGAAGGCAGCCTGGCCGGACAGCAGGAAGGGCGCAAGCAGTTTGAACGCGCCGCCCAGCCGCTGGAGGCTATCTCCGGCAAAGTGAATGACTATCTGGCGCACGTCCAGCGTAAACAGCGGGAAGACCTGTTGCAGCTGGTTGAAAAGGTGACCCGCCAGGTGATTCGCTGTGAGCTGGCGCTGCAACCGACGCAGCTATTATCGTTGGTCGAAGAGGCAATTTCGGCCTTTCCGGCGATGCCTGAGTCGCTACAGGTGCTGCTGAGTAACGAAGAATTTAACCGCATCAAAGATGTCGCGCCTGAGAAGGTCACAGCCTGGGGACTGACTCCCTCTCCCGATCTACAGGCGGGCGAGTGTCGGGTGATTACCGATAAATCCGAGCTGGATATTGGCTGCGAGCATCGCCTCGAGCAATGTATGTCGGCTCTTAAAGAGTCGCTGCTGCCGGAGCCGATGGGTGAGTGATCTTTCCAGCTTCGACAACGCGCTGCGTTCTATTGAGTCGATTCCTTTAGCCCGGGTTGCCGGGCGACTGGTTCGCGTGAACGGTATTTTGCTGGAGAGCGTGGGCTGCCCGTTGGTAACCGGCCAATTGTGCCGTGTTGAAAGCGCAAACCATACGCTGATCGACGCGCAGGCGGTAGGATTTAATCGTGATATCACCTACCTGATGCCCTTCAAACACCCCGTCGGACTGATGGCGGGGGCGCGCGTATTCCCCGAAGAAAAAGCCCAGGAGATCCTGATCAGCGAAAGCTGGCTGGGGCGGGTGGTCAATGGCCTGGGCGAACCGCTGGATGCCAAAGGCCGTCTGACCGGCAATGATGTGCTGCCACCTCAGGCGCCGTCTATCAACCCCCTTACGCGTCGGTCGGTGAACCAACCGCTGGATGTTGGTGTAAAAGCAATCAACGGGTTATTAACTATCGGCAAAGGCCAGCGCGTGGGGTTGATGGCTGGCAGCGGCGTGGGAAAAAGTGTGCTGCTGGGGATGATCACCCGCCAGACCAAGGCCGACATCGTGGTGGTGGGGTTAATTGGCGAGCGTGGCCGCGAGGTGAAAGAGTTTATCGATCACTCGCTGGGCGCGGAAGGGTTGGCAAAATCCATTATCGTGGCGGCTCCGGCGGATGAGTCGCCGTTGATGCGTTTGAAAGCCACCGAGCTGTGCCACTCTATCGCCGCCTGGTTTCGCGATCGTGGGCATCACGTTTTATTGCTGGTGGATTCGTTAACCCGTTATGCCATGGCGCAGCGCGAGATCGCGTTGTCATTAGGAGAACCTCCGGCGACGAAAGGCTATCCGCCCTCGGCGTTCGGTATGATCCCTAAGCTTGTGGAAAGCGCCGGCAACAGTGAAAGTGAAGGATCAATGACCGCCATTTACACGGTGCTGGCGGAAGGGGACGACCAACAGGATCCAATCGTTGACTGCGCGCGCGCGGTGTTGGATGGGCATATCGTACTGACCCGTAAGCTGGCGGAAGCCGGGCATTATCCAGCCATTGATATTGGGCAGTCGATCAGTCGATGCATGACCCAGGTTACGCCCTACGAGCATCAGCAATCGGCCCGTCTGTTGAAGCAAAACTATGCCGCCTATATGGAAATTAAGCCGCTGATCCCGTTGGGGGGCTATGTTGCCGGAGCCGATCCCAGCGTTGATAAAGCCGTCAAAGTGTTCCCCGCCATCGAGCGTTTCCTGCGTCAGGAGGTAAGTGAACCCGCGTCACTTGAACTGGTGCAAAGTCGTTTACAGGCCCTTTTCCCCCAGGCAAAGAAAACGGAAGGTAAATAATCATGCGGCAAATTATTGATACCCTGGCGCAGTTGCAGCGTCTGCGGGATAAATCAGTCAAAGACATGACGGTCCAGTTGGCTAAACAGCAGCAGGTCTGTACCGGCTTTGACAATAACATCAAAGCGCTGGGTTACCTTATTCAAAAAACCGGCCCAGGCGTTGACGCCCCTTCCGTTGAATCACTCAAAAACGTGACCGGATACAAAGGCACGCTACGCACGGTGATTGCCTGGCAGGAACAGGAAAAAACGCTGGCTAAAATCAAAGAGCAGCGTATTCAAAAAAATCTGGTCGCCGCGGCTTGTGAAGAGAAAATTGTCGCCATGACGTTGGCAGATAAGCGTTACGCGCTGAGCAATGAGGCGCAGGTAAAAGAGCAAAAAGCCGTAGATGAAATCGCCGCGCAATGTTGGCTAAGACAGAAGACGCTGGGACTGGTATGAAAACGATCATTACTTTCGGCACATTTGATGTTTTTCATTCGATAAATATGCATTCTGGTGTAATTAAAATAAGCTATATCGAGTTCTCTTATCCACGATGATTCAATTAATTTATTATGGGATGGTGTGATGCAAGAAAAGTGTATTATTTGTGGTTCTGATATGAGGTTTTATTTTAAAAAGGATGGTTTTTACAATCCGGAAATGTCTGAGCCAATAGTGAAAAAACTAACTCGTAATTTGTTGCCGATTACTTATTTGGAATGCTCTTGCTGTGGTTTTTCACTTTCAGAAACACATCGGAATCTTTCCCCCCAGGAATGGGAGGAACTAAATAATAACTATCATCACTATAATGAAAGTGCAGCGGGCAGAAACTTAGGGAATCAACCACCCTATTTAGAACAAGCTATGATGGTTGAGTTGCTTATAAGAAATAATATTGTAGATGGTAGTGATATTTTAGATTACGCGGCTGGGTATGGAACATTGCGTAATATTTTTCAGAAGTATTATGATAGAAACATAAAATGTTATGATAAGTATGTGAAAAATGAATTGTTGCAATATGAATGTAATATCTATAATAAGACTTGGCCGATTGTGATAAATTCGGCAATGTTTGAACATGTATTGACAAGAAAAGATCTTGATGAAGTGAATAATTTGGTTTCAGAAGATGGAGCGTTATTAGTTCATACCGTTGTAGTAGAACGAGTACCTCATGATCCTAATTGGTTCTATATTGATATTCCGGTTCATACTGCAGTGCATACCAATAAAAGTATGAGCATGCTTATGGAACAATGGGGATACCAATCTTCTATTTATAGCCCACATAGTAAAACATGGGCATTGCTACGTAAACCTTACAAAGAAATAAAACCATTGGTCGATAAAATAAACAAAGAGTTACAAGTTTTTTGGTTGTACGGTAAAGATGGGTTTATGGACTATTGGAAAACGAGATGAGTCCATCATCTAGATGTTGAATTGACACGGACATGATTTTTCACCACCGATGTGAGTACATGATTCCAATCATTAATTATGTATGTTTGGAAGAATAATATTAATTTGATGTTGTTCGTAACCTGTTGTTTTTAATGGTTAATTAAATTTTAATGTTTTAATATTATTTTTATTTTGCAAGGGGTGATAATGTTTCAACCACCTTAGTGGTTATTGTTGATGAGCGTTGATATTATAACTATAATCCACTTTATAAAATCCATAAAGTGGATTGTGTCATTATCTTTATAGATGTATTACATCGGATATTTTAATGCTCTGGCTCGGCACGGCTTGGTTCTTGTCTACTTATTAAAGAGATTTGAATTACCAAAAATTAACTGACACTGGATTAGTGTCTTGGATAGAATGGTAAGATTAATAGGGGGTTAAGTATAATATGAAGGATATTTTTGTCACTAGTCCGCTATTACCTCCTTTGGATGAATTTGTTCCATTTCTTGAGAGAATATGGAGTAATAAGATACTCACTAATGGTGGAGAGTTTCACCAGGAGTTGGAACGGGCATTGGCAGAATATCTTGGCGTAAAATACGTTTGTTTATTTGCCAATGGTACACTTGCATTGTTGACTGCGATGCAGACGCTGAGAATCAGTGGTGAAGTCATTACCACGCCATATTCATTTGTTGCGACGTCTCATAGTTTGTTATGGAATGGACTAACGCCTGTTTTTGCTGATATCGATCCAGTTACATTTAATATTAATCCAAAAAGTATCGAAGCACTTATTACCCCACAAACGACCGCTATACTACCCGTACATTGCTACGGTGTTCCCTGTGATGTAGATAGTATTGAACGTATCGCCGATATATATGGACTAAAGGTTATTTATGATGCTGCCCACGCGTTTGGGGTGAAGTTACGAAAAAACAGTATATTGAACTTTGGAGACCTCTCTATACTCAGTTTTCATGCGACAAAAGTTTTCAACACGTTTGAAGGTGGAGCAATTATTTGTCATGACGTCCGCACCAAAGAGCGGATTGATTATCTTAAAAACTTCGGCTTTGCGGGGGAAACTCGTATTGTTGCACCTGGTATTAATGCAAAAATGCATGAAGTTGAGGCTGCATTTGGTCTTCTGCAGTTAAAATATATCGACACTGCTCTTGCTGAACGTGCTGCTATTTATCAACGTTACAGCAAAATGCTTGCTACGATACCGGGTGTCGCTTTTATTCAACCCCCAGAAGATACTATCTGGAATTATGCATATTGCCCTGTTTTAATTACAAAAAAATGTTCGTGCACACGTGATGAAATATATGAAGGGCTTAAAGACGAAGGTATTTTTACTCGTCGTTACTTCTATCCGCTGATTACCTCTTTTGCTATGTATCGGGGATTACCCAGTGCTTCACCAGATAAATTACCTAATGCGAACACTATTGCAGATACAGTGCTTTGTCTGCCTATTTATCCTGGGCTTACGATTACAGATCAGGAACGAATTGTCAGTATTATCTATAAAATGACAACGACTGGAAAAGAGAGTAGGTGGGTAAAAGAAGACCGCCTGGTGGGTGTGGGTGAATAAACATTTTCCCATTAAGGCTATATTTTATGATGGGACTTAATATTTTGACCTTGTAGCAAGAAAATTGAGATAAAAATGAAACTAGCTATCTATGGTGCGGGTGGTCTCGGTAGGGAAACGCTTCAGCTCGCACAACAAATACATGCTTCAAATTACTGTTGGGAAGAGATTTGTTTTATTGATGACATAAATAGCAATCGACAGGTTAAGAAATATCCTGTTCTAAAACTGGACTCAATTACACCTGATGAATTCGAGATTGTTATTGCGGTTGGAGAACCATCGCTGCGTGACTCATTATTGCAAAAAGTTTTAGAGCGAAATTTCACGCTTGCTACATTGGTACATCCTCAAGCGAAAATTAGTGATGATGTTTTTGTGGGCGTAGGAAGCATTATTTTTCATGGTGTGTTTATTTCCTGTGATAGCGTCATTGGTCAGAATGTCCTCCTGCAACCAAATGCTAGCATAGGGCATGACTGTTTCATCGGGAAAAATAGTGTTGTTTCATCTTTCGCCAACTTTGCCGGCAATGTTAAGGTTGGTGAGCGTGTCTTTATTGGGATGAATGCTGTCATTCGGGAGCATACTGATATTGGTGATGATTCAGTGATTAGTATGGGAGCAGCAGTTTTCTCGGACATAACCTCTGCAGTTATTGTCGTTGGAAATCCAGCGAGAATTGTTCGCCATAATGAGTCAAAAAGGGTATTCAAATAATTTATATTGGATATTGTTGATGGTTTTTTGTTATTAAATGGTTTGTCCTGATATATGTTATTGTCATGGGTGGCCGCAAACAATGATAATTTTACACATGCTTAGGAGCGAGATGATGTCTAATATAGAAACTTATAATCGTATTTTTATTGAAACTTTTGAAATCTCAGAGGATATGCTTTCAGGCTATAAATATCAGGATACCCCAGCTTGGGATTCCGTTGGCCATATGACAATGATTGCTGCACTTGAAGATGCCTTCGATATTATGATGGATACTGATGATATCATTGAATTTTCATCTTGGGAGAAAGGTAAAGATATTTTAATGAATTATGATATCAAACTTCAGGATTAAGTGATTATGCTTAGCGCGAAAACTGTAGTCATTACAGGCTGTCTACAAGGGATTGGTAAAACCACTCTTGAAACCTTCGCGAGATCCGGCGCAACAGTATTTGCCTGTTGCCAGTTCCCTGATCCTGACTTCATGGATTTTATCGGTGATCTTAGCGAAAAATATCAGGCAACTATTATACCAGTATATTTTGATTTGCTGGATGGCAATGCGATTAAGCAAGCAGCTATGTCTATTCAGAAAACTAAAAAACCAGTTGATGTGCTGGTTAATATTGCTGGTGTTAACTTTGATGCTAATTTTCAGATGGTCACACAGGAGCAATTGCAAAAGACATTTGCTATTAACTTCTTCGCGCAGATAGCGTTTACACAATATATTGTTCGGATAATGTTACGTCAGAAAAAAGGTAGCATTATTAATGTATCCAGTATATCTGCTCTTGATGGTAATCCGGGGCAGCTTGCTTATGCTAGTGCTAAAGCAGCATGGATTGCAGCGACCAAAACGATGTCTGCAGAGCTGGGGCCACAGGGGATTCGTGTTAATGCTGTTGCGCCGGGAATTATCAGTACTGCAATGACAGCATCGTTGTCAAATGAAGTAATGACACGTCAAATGGCGCGTTGCAAATTAAAACGCCTGGGAAGACCAGAGGATGTTGCTAGCGCATTACTCTGGTTGGCATCTGATATATCGAGCTACACCACAGGGCAAATTATTCGCATTGATGGCGGTATGGGGTGAGGATGTTACCAATGATGTTAATGCAAGGAAAAACAGTATTAATTACAGGTTGTCGGCGTGGTATAGGACTGGCTATGGTCGAAGTTTTTGCTGCCAGTGGCGCGAATATCTATGCGCATGTGCGTAACATCGATAATGCTTTTATCGAGTGTATGGATGAGATCAGTCATCGCAATAATGTCGAAATCTGGCCAATTAGTTTTGATATGACTGATTATAACGCCATGAAACTGGCCGTTAAAAAGATCATGGCTGACAAACGCTCTCTGGACGCTGTGATAAATAATGCAGGGATTACATTAAACAGCCTGTTTCAAATGACTAGCGAATCGCAGTTGCGGGAGCAGTTTGAGGTCAATTTCTTCTCCGTCTATATCTTTACGCAATATATAGCTAAATTGATGACCCGGAATCAACATGGCAGCATTATTAATATAGCTTCCACAGCGGGTGAAGATGGAAATCCGGGAAAATCGGCTTATGGCGCATCAAAGGCTGCGATTATTGCTATGACTAAATCTATCGCTGCAGAGCTTGGTGAAAAGGGGATCCGTGCTAACTGTATAGCACCTGGTATTACTGATACTGAAATGTTGTTGACGATGCCCGCTCAGGTGGTAGAGGATGCGAAAAATAGCACCGATCTGGGGCGAGTTGGCATGCCTACCGAAATAGCTCGGGCAGCTCTGTTCCTGGCAAGCGAGCTTTCTTGTTATATCACCGGTCAGACGATTCGTGTTGATGGTGGTCTTAGATGACCAAAAATCTCTCACAGCTTCATGGTGCCGCGCGGCGTATACGTACGCGTATTTTGACCGTAGCTCATCATGCACCAGGTGATGGTGTTCATGTTTCACCAGCCTTATCAATAGTCGATATTCTGAGCGCCCTATACGGTAGCGTAATGCACTACGATGCAAGAACTATCACTGATATGCATCGTGATGTATTTATTCTCAGCAAGGGACATGCCGCGTTGGGGCTTTATGCGACGCTCTCTGAGTTTGGTATTATCACTTCCGAACAACTTGAAACCTTCGAGCTAAATGGGTCAGTACTGCAGGTACATCCCACAAAATACGCCGAGTATGGCATTGATTTTTCAGGTGGTAGTCTGGCTCAAGGCCTATCTTTCGCTACGGGACTCGCTTTGGGACGGCATCTGAAAAACGAGGTTTGGCACACCTATGTACTTGTGGGTGATGGTGAATGTAATGAAGGCGCTATATGGGAATGCGCTTTTATGGCTGCACATTATAAAGTAGATAACCTGACGCTGATTGTTGATCGTAACGGCTTACAATCCGATGGTCATACTGACGATATCATGCAGATGGATCTTGAGGCCCTGTGGAGAGCCTGTCATTGGGAGACAATAGTGTGTGACGGTCATAACCTGCGAGCACTGCTTGATGCTTTTGCTGCACCGTCCAACGGTAAACCTAAAGTCATTATAGCCAATACGGTAAAAGGCAAAGGCGTCTCTTTTATGGAAAATAATAAAGAATTTCATCGTAATCGCATTTCGGCACAGCAATTAAATGACGCACTATCTGAGCTTGACGGGAGTTCGTCATGCTAGATATTAAACCTTCTGCTATTCGCGCATGGTCGATGTTGGGATCGCGTGGAACATTTGGTCTGGCGTTGTTGGAAATGGCGCGTGAAAATCATCAGATAGTGGCGCTTTCTGGCGACCTGTGCAAATCTTCTGGTCTTGACCGTTTTAGTAATACCTGGCCTGAGCGTTTCTTTAACACCGGCATTGCAGAACAGAATATGGTGGGTATCGCATCGGGTCTGGCTGCAAGTGGATTTGTACCATTTGTCACGTCGTTTCCTAACTTCCTCACTTTGCGTGCAGCTGAACAGATTCGCTTGAATCTGGGCTATATGCAGGAGAATGTGAAGCTGGTGGGGCTCGCTTCTGGGCTTGCAACCGGTATGTTTGGTGCCACGCATCATGGCATTGAAGAACTGGCTATGCTGCGTTCGGTGTCCAATATTGCCATTTTCTCTCCAGCAGATTGCACTGCAACAGTGAAGATGACGCAGCTTGCTTTTGAACATCAAGGCCCCGTTTACTTGCGGCTGACAGGAGGGATGCGGGCACCAATTGTATATAAAGACGACTTTGAACTGGTGCCAGGTAAAGCGATTCATCTCAAAGATGGTAAAGATATTGCTATCGTTGCAACGGGCAGCATGGTGCATGTTGCGCTGACTGTCGCCAGGCAACTGGCGGATCATGAGGTCGATGCTGCGGTTATTGATATGCATACCCTTAAACCACTTGATGAAGCACTGCTTGCCTTACATCTTGATAAAAAATTATTGGTAACAGTTGAGGAACATAGCGTTATTGGTGGATTAGGAAGTGCGGTTGCTGAGTATGTTGGCGGAGTTGAGGTGCGACCAAAATTGCTTAACATTGGTATCCCACAAGGGTACCCCCCAGCAGGTGACTATAGTTGGATGCTGGAGCAAAGCGGGCTTACTGCAGAGAAAGTTACTTCAAGGATTCTGGGAGCTCTGTAAATTATGGCATTCTGGCACACTGAAAATATTTCATCTACGCAGCCTGCCTTAGTGGACTCTTCCGGCATCAATTTAACCTATGGTGAGCTTACTGACTGTGTACAGGCAGTTGCTAAGGATATACCTGAGCGAGCATTAGTATTTATTTTTTGCAATAACGACTGTGAGACTGTTATCGGTTATCTGGCATGCCTTAGAAAAAATGCTGTCGCATTAATGCTCGATAGTGATCTTGATAATGAACTTCTTTCTAAGCTGATTGATACGTACCGGCCAACGCTGCTTTGGTGCGCTGATGGAGAACATTATCGATTACAACCAACTGGGCTAACACCATGGCCAATGCATGAATCACTTGCACTATTGGTGACAACATCAGGCTCAACAGGTAGCCCAAAACTGGTTCGTCTGAGCCAACGTAATCTGGAAAGTAATGCCAGTAGCATCAAGCGTTATCTGGAAATTGAAAGCAGAGAACGTGGTCTGGTAAACCTACCTGTGAATTATGTGTACGGGCTATCGATTATAAACAGTCATCTGAGCGCTGGCGCAACTCTGCTGCTGACTCGGGACAGTGTTATGCAGCGTGAATTCTGGCAATTTGTGCACACTGAGCAAGCAAGCTCCTTAAGTGGGGTTCCATACACATGGGAGTTGTTGAAAAGACTACGTTTTATGCAAATGAACCTCCCGTATTTGCGCACTTTGACGCAAGCTGGTGGAAAACTTGCGCCTGCTACACAGCAGGAATATACCGATTACGCTGAGCAGTGCGGCAAGAAATTTATTGTGATGTATGGTGCTGCTGAGGCGACCTCTCGTATGGCCTGGCTGGCACCCGAACATGCTCGGTGTAAATATGGATCTATTGGCCGTGCGATTCCTGGTGGCGAGTTTCTACTGCTTGATGCGAATGGTCAGGTTATTACCACACCGGATACTGAGGGTGAATTACTCTATTGTGGTGAAAACGTGGCTCTCGGCTATGCGCAGTGTGGTGAGGATCTGGCGCTCGGCGACATCTTCGGCGGTACATTGCACACTGGTGATATTGCTCGTTTTGATAGTGAAGGTTTCTATACCATTGTTGGGCGTAAGAAACGATTTTTGAAAATATTTGGTAACCGCGTTGGGTTAGATGAGATGGAAGCGTTGCTCAAAACCGCATTTCCAGGGGTGGCTTGTGCATGCGAGGGCCGTGATGATCTTTTGTGCATCTTCATTACCGAAACTTCTTTAGTTCGGGCAGTGAAACAATATGCAAGCAAGATCAGCAAAATACATCATTCTGCATTCCGAGTAATCGTGCTTGAAGAAATTCCTAAAAATGCTGCTGGCAAAACGCTTTATCACAGGCTGAAAGATCATGTGCTGTTCGTTTGAAGATCTCTTATCATTGGGGCCGTACTCGCTTGCGCATAATGAAAAGCAATCAATATTGTTTAATCAATTGCGGTTGCTAACTGAACACCATTATGCACAATGTGAACCCTATCGTCGTATGTTGGATGCCCAGTCATTTATACCTGCCACAATGGATGACGTTGCAAAACTGCCATTTTTACCTGTGTCGCTTTTTAAATTGCTTAATTTGAAAAGTATATCTGATAGTGAGGTAGTTAAAACTATGACCTCCTCAGGGACCACAGGACAACACGTATCACGAATTTATCTGGATAAAATGACTGCCTCCCGTCAGCAAAAAACACTGGTTAAAATTGTTAGCCAGTTTACTGGTGCAGGGCGTTTACCATTGCTGATTATTGATTCGCCAGAAGTATTAAAAAACAGATTTCAATTTTCTGCTCGTGGGGCTGGTATCTTGGGATTTTCGCTTTTTGGCAGCGATCGCGCTTGGGCATTAGATGAGAAAATGTCATTGAATTTTAATCTGGTTCAGGCGTTTCTGCAGAAACATCAAGGGAAACGGATCCTGCTCTTTGGTTTTACCTTTATGGTATGGCAGCATTTTTATAAAGCACTTATTAACAGTAACTGCAAACTGGATTTAAGCAATGCGTTGCTGATCCATGGTGGGGGGTGGAAAAAGCTGCAAAATGAAGCAGTGTCACCTGAAGAATTTATTGAAAAACTTTATTATACCTGCTCGTTATCATCAGTACATGATTATTACGGTATGGTTGAACAAACCGGTTGTATCTACATGCAATGTGAACATGGTCATCTGCATACTTCTATTTTCTCAGATATTATTATCCGTGACCCTCAGGATTTTTCTATTTCAGCTGTTGGTCAACCTGGAATTATTCAGGTGCTATCAATATTGCCCAATTCCTACCCAGGTCATTCACTATTGACCGAAGATGAAGGAGTTTTGCTGGGCGAAGATGACTGTCTATGCGGGCGTAAAGGTAAGTATTTTCGAATTATGGGACGTCTCAAGCAGGCTGAATTACGAGGATGTAGCGATATATATGCCGCACAGTTTTGAAGATTTAACATTTACCCTTGGTAATGAGGCATTGCTACGTGTAATGCCAAACCTTAATTCTCTACCTCCTTTTTCTCCAGAGGTTAAAGCCTTTCTGGACAGTTTTTCACGCTTGGTATTAAGGAGTAGAGAAGCGAAAGTTTGGCCAGACGTGATAAGTCTGGGGTTTTGGTGCCGTTTGGCCTCAGTTGCGTTTATGCAAGCTAACTGTGGTTCACTGGAACATCGCTTTGGGCGTGGTATGGTGTTTCATATTGCTCCGGGGAATGTTGCGGTTAACTTTGCATATTCGCTTTTTACTGGTCTGCTGGCGGGTAATGCAAATGTCGTACGTTTACCTGGGCGTGACTATCCACAGGTTGTTATTATCATCAAGTTGATGGCAGCTGCACTGGAAATTCATCCTGCAATAAAATCAAGAGTTTGTTTGGTTCGTTATGATAAGCAAAAAAATATCAACGATATCCTCTCTGCGATGTGCGATACGCGTATCATTTGGGGAGGGGACGAAACGATTGCCCAGATACGGCTCTCTCCTCTCACAGCGCGTGCGTTCGATATTACTTTTGCTGATCGTTACTCTATCGCATTAATCAATGCGGAACACTATCTTGCGCACGATGAAAAATATCAGCTGGCACAGTCATTTTATAATGACACGTTGCTAAACGACCAAAATGCGTGTTCTTCCCCGTCTTTGGTTGTGTGGCTCGGTAAAGAAACCGAGCGTGCCAGGGAAATATTTTGGCATCACTTCGATGCTCTGGCGACAGCGCGCTACGAGTTTGAACCTATTTATGCAGTTAACAAATTGGCTCAACTCTACATGATAAGTGCTCAATTTTCAGGGGTGAAAAAAATAGGAGGGGAAAACAATAGAATCGTGCGCGTCGAATTGCCATCACTTACAGTTGATACGCTGAATTGGCGTGGTAACTGTGGCTTCTTTCTGGAGTATATAGCAGGCTCGATTGATGATATCAACCCAATTTGTCATTCACGTTGCCAGACATTGGCTGTGTTTGGTATTGAAGATGATATACTTAATGACTGGCTTGCCAGTGGCCACCGAGGAATTGACCGAGTGGTAGGTCTGGGACATACACTTGATTTCTCTCTAAAATGGGACGGCTATGATTTAATATCAATGCTGACGAGGACGATTAATATCAGTGCATAATCGACCCTCTCACTTTTTAATGGGGCATCTTATGGTTTAATCTCGCTAGTACAGAAAATTAGATAAGGGTAACCTTTATTATGAGCCAGTCCCTATGGTTTTTAACTTATCTGATATTTATGGCAACTCTACATATGAATGGTTTTTAATATTTACTCAATGCTTCAATTAAAAAGTTTAAGCGAGAAGTTCTGTATGAGTAATGAAATTTCACTGAAATCCATGTTGGTAGAATAAATTAACAATATCAATACATAAATGATGAATATGAGCAGCTTTATAACAAAATTCAATATGGATATTTCTTGATGATACTCAGTAACAATTTGATCTTATAAAAAACAATAGACATAAAATAGAGGGATAAGTGTCGTACGCGATCTATTCATCTACATATTCTACACCAAAAATTATTTACGAAAGATCCAGTGCTATCAAGTGGTTTTTTTAATTAGAGTGATAGATGTGAAGTCGTTATCAGATAATAATGTCATTCTATCGTAGATGAATGTTAACTATGAACCTACATTTTGTCTGCATATAATACAATGCTTCATTTGTTTCTTCCGGTTTCGTCAGGTGATAATAATATATATTATTTCAATCGTTTTGAGTTTCTCCTGCCTTCTGTGAAGGCAGGGGGAAGAATATGAATGCGTAATTTATTTTTTATTTTTAAACAAAATAGATAACACTTTGACACCAACTTTAGGGTGTTTTTTATGTAGCATACCTAGGATAGTCAGGGCGAGTTCGTAGCTATTACTTTTTATAATATTGGGTAAGCGCCACCAACAAAAATATGTAGAAGAAACTCTGGTAAACCATTCATCAAGCTGATAGCGAGTGAGCCCATTTTTATGGGCTAATTCAATTGTTTCCTCTAGATGGCACATGAAAAGCTCATCTATATATATGTCAGTAGGTGCATTCATATTGAAAGTTATACTTTTTTCATGTATGCGGTATATTGAGGAAATACGGTTTATAAAACCGACATTCCCTGCTAACATTAATCGTGAAAAAAGATGAAAATCACTTACCCCTTCATGTACAATTGCTTTTGTTTTTATTGCAGCAGAACGTCGAAATACTGTAGTTAGAAACATAATGCCTGGGAAACCTGATTTTTGAATGTCTAAAAAATATTTTTTTCCATTAGTTATATTATTTGTTGTGGCATAGTAGTTTGCATTTGATATCATGTTTTTTGCTTCATGCAATTCAAGGTAACGAGCAAAAACAAATGCTAGGCTTTTATCTTTCTCCATTAATAAAACAGCATCCATTAAATAATCTCTATCGAGCAGAAGATCATCATGATCGATAATGAAAATATATTCACCCTTTGTATGTAGATTTAACCCCGACCTGAGATTACCAGCTCCTTTTTGATTTGTCTTATTTCGTATAATTGTCAAGCGCGGATCATCGATTTCAGCTAAACGCGCTGCTGTATGATCAGTAGAAGCATCATCAATTACTACAACTTCTATATTTGGGTAGCGCTGACGAAGAACGCTACTAAGTGTTTTCATCAGGACGTCTACTTGATTATAGGTCGTAATAATGACTGATAATAATGGCCAGTTGGTATCTTGCTGAATTTTTTCATTTTCACCAGTGTACTGATGGTGGAAATAATCAGCTATCTCATACATTCCATGAGAGCGATAAAGTTTCGATAATTCATGATAATCTTCTGCAAGTGCAGTTCCATTATTAAATTTGGCGATAAGTCTTTTTTCCAATTTATTACGTTCTTCAGGAAGGGTTGACAACAACGGATGGAAAAAAGAATATATATTGTTTTCGATTGTTTTATTAGATTTATTGCTATTATTTTTCTTAAAAGCAGCACATGGCCAAATCCCAAGCCATCGATGCTGAGGCATTAATTTATTCCAATAGATATCTATAGGATATTCATGCTTGATTATATTTTTAGCGTTTTTATCAAAATCCTGGACATAATTACCAATTAGTGTTTCATAATAATTTTCATTAACAGCATAAGCTCCCATCATTTGCGCCGCATCAATCTTCAGACAGCAACTGTTTTCTAGAAGCGATGAAGTCTTCTGGTAGTTAGCTGAAAGTATTGCAACATCCCATTTTATATTTTTGAGTAATAGAAAGAAATGATTGCATTGTTTATCTGTTTCAATACTTTGCACAAATGAAACATTATCTTCAATAATGAGTACGTTTTTCCATTTTTGCTCACGAGCCATATGCAATACTGCTATATGAGGTAGCATATGATCTGCACCAATAATATCAGTCTGGATAGCATTGAAGTTGATGATTTTATCTTCTGGTATTTTTAGTCTATCTATATTAAAAGAAAATAGTTCTTCTTCATTGGGGGTGTCTGGTGTTTTAATATATACTATTTTTTCGAAAATAGACCAGTCGATTTTGTGTTGAAAATTAAGTGTGGGTATTTGTACAGAAATATCGTTCCTGGCAAGTTCTGTTGAACGGTAAAATAACCCGGTATTTGTCGCGTATTCCAGGTTATCAATGACGGTTACTGGGCAATTATTTTTGTTCAATTGAATAAAAGGTTTTCCCAGAGATGCTTCATCGCCTTGGGTATTGAACCATATACCCAGTGTTTCATAATGGTGGCGGTGGAAACAGAGTGAGGCTAAATGGCTGAAATGATCAGCCCGGGAATTTATACAGCATAAATAGTCAATAGTAGGAATATAGACTGGTTTTAGTGTTGAACCCAGGATTTTATCGGGAGATTGAGTTGAGAAGTTATTAAAATATTTCTCTGGATACAAAACATCTGGCATAATAAAATGCCAGATATCGCCACGTGCATGTCGATTTAGCAGCGCTACTTTTTCCTCTGGTGTTGAGCATTCAGGTGCATAGAAATAGTGAATTTTCAACATTATTTCTTTATTTATTTTTAGATTTGCGAAGAAATCTTTGCGGTCAATATTTCCTGAGTCAACAAAGAAAAGTTCCCCCGAATTAACTACATTCTTAACAAATGTCATAATGATATTAAGGTATTGCTTTTCACTGCATGGTGTTATACATAACAAATTGATCGTGCGACTGGACATAGTGTTAAGCTCTTTTTTTGATAAAGGGTGACTTAGCTAATACTTCGGAGTTAATAAAGCGCTAAGCGTCTTACGGGTTAGGAACCAAAATTGCAGTATTTTAAAATTTATTCCATGTTTTTCTCTATGCGCATCATGGTATCCCCTCAGTGTTAATATTAACCTTGCATTGTTAAATGGTGGCTATCTAAAGTGGTTAATACCTCCATGTCGGACGGGGTTAATAAATAATTTAACTATCCAGTATCTTGTTAACCATCATTAAAATGGGTGCTGCATTTTGATCGCTATGTAACTTGTATATTTTTACAATGTCGTTAATGATTGTTTTAAGTAAGGCTCGATATATTGGGCCTATAGTTTTTACGTTTTTTCCTGAATCCGGTTTAAGTAATAGGCCAATTATTTTTATTGGGCTAAGTTTCTGGGTGTTTAATGATTGATTCCTGATGAGAAATATATTTAGTATATGTCTGATGTTAATGTACATGCTTTTTATCGTATCGGGATTTGTTAATTTGTCCGATAATTCTAAGAGTGAGTTGATAGCATCGAGACAACACCTTATCGACTGTACCTGCATAGGAGAAGTCGTGATAGCACCATTTCTTATATAATGAATATGAAGGTTTTTATTTATATGTTTTATTTTTTGTGTTGGGTTTAATAATAAAAGAGCCGTGGTAAAGTATTCATCTTCGAATGTTTTTTGCAAAAAACGTAGGTCGCTATTTGTTTGTCGCTTATAAGCATATGCCCATACAACTGCGGGATAACCGTAGCCATACTTAACCATATATTGTATCGATTTATTATAGAAATCCTCCGTTGTGAATGTCTTGTTATTAATAGGCTCAGGTCTTTTATAATACATTAACATTTTTTTGTCTGGTTTTTTCTCATCGGAAAATATTATTTTTGATGAAAAAGCAACTATATCAGTTTTGTTTTTATTAATCTCATTGCAGATTTCATACAAACAATTTGGCAGCAATTCATCATCAGAATCGAGAAAAAGAATGTAATCACCAGTTGCATTATTTAACAGATGGTTTCGAGCATTACCTAATCCTTGATTAGGTAATGTACTGAGGCGGATTTGTTTATATTTATCGTTATATTCAGCCAGAATAAATGGTGTTCTGTCCGTTGATCCATCATCAATTATATCTAGCTCATAATTACTATAGGTCTGATTTATAACAGATTTTAGGCATCTCTCAATATGCTTTTCGTCGTTGTATACCGATACGATGATACTTATTTTAATTTCCACATTGAATTCCGTTAATTTCTTGTTATTTAATCTTTCTGAGATGACGGTTTTTTAAAATATTTAGTGACTAATTAAATATTTTCTTTCTTAAATTCAACCATAGACTATTAGTTGGTGAGGGTTCATCTAATGAAGTAGCAATCTCATGCGCTGCCCTTTCCCCGGCATTACCATCCATAAAGGCATCGCAATATTGATGGCGAATTTCATTTAGACGCGTCTCTAACGAGGTCCAGTCAAAAGTATTCGCTAACACAAGACGTAACGTTTGAATATTATTGGCTACAGGGAGAATCTTGCGAATATGGCATTCGGCATTTTGCGGAGTAGCCAATTCTCGTTGTTCTTCCGGGTGCGAGTTAGTTTCTGTGCCGCAAAGTAAAATAACGCGCTTATTCATATGAAGAGCGTCAAAAGCAAACTCACTGCTCTCAGTCAAGACGTAATCAACTTGTGCAAGAAGTGCCAGCAGCAGTTGAGGGCTATCGATTCTTCTCTTTAAATGTCGTTGTGCCAGCGCCAGTGAAGGGGCTTCACTTGGGTTATAACAAGTTTCGTGATGGAGCATGGTGACAATATTATACTCATGGCAGAGCCGTCCTAACTGTTCTGCCCACTGTGGGAGCGAGCTTAGGGTGCCATATGTTGGAAGATAAAGAATAGTCTGCTTTTTAGCATTCAACTTAAGACTTGTCGGGAGCATTTTTACGTAAGTGTCGTTGTGCCACTCATCAAAGCGTGGATTTCCTACCAGTTTCGCTTTTCCTCCGATATCCAGTGCCTGCTGACTGTAAGGGCTATGACAAAGGATACGATGATAAAAAATATTCCACCAGGCGTGATTTCGCTCTTCTTCCATCTGACCATGTATTGCCCGGATGTGTATATCAGAAAGGTTGTTGAGCAATGGCGTGTAATAGGGGCTAACAACACATTTATAACGCTGATGTCGTTCCAACACTCCAGAAAGACGAGCGCCTCCTAATGCTGGGTCATCAATGGTTGCTATCATTGCCAGCATCTCGTCCATGAATGACTTATGGACCCGGTCGTTTATCAGTAGTGAGCAGGGATGGCCCATTTTCTGTAGAGCGGCAATAATTGGACGGTACGTCGTGTAATGCGAAGCCTTCTCCAGATAGAAACCGATGGTATTTACCGCTGCAACATTACGTGGATAAGGCGTATTCGCAAGCGTGGTATGGTTTGTCGGTGATTTATTAACTTTATTAAAGTAAAAACCAATGTTATCGGTTACTTTTTTCTCAATATCACTGTACCCAACCCGCTGGTAGCAGATACTTGGGTAACAGGCTAGCCATTTTCCTGTGTGCAGCAACGGTTGCCATTGTTCTTCGGGCGTAGCAGAAAGATCATCTGCCATTTGTTGCGCCAGCGTGGCGTAATATTGACTGTTAACCAGATACGCGCAGACCTTATGGCAGTCCCGGGCATGAACCAGCCCTTCCAGGCTTTTTAGCACCGAACCTTGTTTAATCTGTCCGCCCAGAATAATCACTTCCCAGGGAAGCTTAGTTAACGTTCCCAGAAGAGTACTCAAGACGCGGGTATGTTTTTCCTGTTTCAGGATAACGCAGTCATCCTCTAACAACAGGTAATTCTTCCAGCCTTTTAGCTGTGCCATTTGCAGCGCCTGCAAGTGCGAATGACGGCGGCCCAACAGGCCATTGGTTTCTTCGCAGGCGGCAAGACGGGTGATCTTATCTGTCGGAACGTTCAGTTGCGCCAGTTCCTGTTGGATCTGACTCAGACGATCGATTCGTTTATCCAGGTTGATGACGATGATCTGATCGATGGCCTCCCACTGCATCGGTGAGTTGTGCGTGGCATTATGCAGGCTTTGATACCAATTTTTGAGCATGGGATCGGCAACCCACTGCTCAATGTTCCCTTCTAAAGGTTCACTTGAACCAAGGACAAAATCTTTATCAAAGGTGTTCTGGCTGTGCGATACACAGATAATTGTCCGTTCTCCGGGTAACTGGAGCGGCTCAACGGTGAATTTATTGGTGAACCCTTCTTCCTCGCCTAAATTGCATTCATCAACGTAGCGGTGTTTTTTCAAATAATTGCGGTGATAGCAAAATGTCCCGTTCAAAATATGTCTTTTGCCGAAAGAATGCGTCTTAAAGATGCGGTTGATATGGCTATACCAGATGGGGATCTGATCCGAACCAGAAATTAACGCCCGGTGGCGCAGCATCATGTCGATGGTGTAAGAGATTTTATCTGATGGGTAATAGTCGTCGTCATCCATGCAAAGAATATACTCACCTAACGCCAGCTCATTGAGCATATTGCGTTTTCTGCCCAGGTCGAGCTTTTCCGGATGATAGATATAACGAATATTAAATTTCTCCGGGTGATTCTGCGTCAGCCTGTCAATGACCGACTGATGGCTTTGCGGGGAATCATCGAGGATCACTAGCTCCCGGCGGTCGGCAGGGTAATCCTGGTAGCGGAACATATACAGTAAATAGGGTAAGAAAGCGGCGCGGTTCCACGTTGGGGTAATGACGCTGACAAACGGTTTTTCACGGCCAGTTTCCAGCGTTTTGACAATGCCGGTCAGGGCGGAACGAGCTTTAGAGGTTTCAGGCATGGTGATGTGTATTCGCGGTTCGAAAAAGGACCGGGCATTCACCCGGTCAACAGGTGCTAACGTGTAATCAGGGAAAACGCCGAGAGCAGAGGGTCTCCCGGCAATATGTTCACAATATGCTGGCGCAGCGAGATGGCATGCTCGCTATTGCGCCACGCTTCAAACAGCGCGAAAAGGGCATAAATTTCGTCGTGGCTTAATGCGGAACCGTCCAGTGTCCACAGGCAAAACAGTGTACGAATCATAAAGAGGTCAGCGACCAGCCAGAAGAAACGCTGGAGCGCGCTTTCATCGTCATGCTGCGGGAAGGTATCGTGATAAAGGCGATAAATCAGATAGTTACTGAAAATCCAGGCATCCTGCGCGAAATAGCGCTCCCAGGTCATTAACCACTGATCATGCAATTGCTGTTGGAGCAAGGCTTCACTGTTAGCATCTTGCAGCATCAGCAGGCTTACCTGCAGGGGCAAGGTCAGCTTACGCGCGCTTTCCGGCAACAGTTCCCAATTGAAATCGCAGTTGCCCATTTGGGTGATCATTTCCCGCTGCAACTGGGGCAGACTGGGCAGTTGTGCGAATTGCTCCTGCAGTTTTCCACTTTGCGCATGGTCAGCCAGCACCTGCGGTAGCGAAGCCAGCTTTTCCAGTGTCTCGTCGCTACTGTCTGGGCATTTCTCACAAAAAGAGAGCATGATGCCCAGCGCATAGAGGCGCAGCTCCGGTGACAAGCCTGGCAGGGTAATGGTATTCAGAGCAGATTGATTCAATACCTGAGCGCGTGGGGATAACGTCGGGCTGTCAGGGGCGGCCGCACATTTTGAATGATGCAAGACAAAGGCATTGGGATCGCCTAATGCAGCCTGGCAGCTGGCCGGATCGGTTAAGATCAGACTCTGACGAACTTCCGTTTTCCAGCGCACGTTGACCAGTAAAGCGGAATCCGGATGGTGGGATAAAAACAACCGGACAAAGTCAGGCTCGTAACAATCAATCATACTCATAATGTGTTCTCAGTAATCCCAATGTTCAAAATCTGGCTATAACAGTGCAATATCCATGCCTGAATTTTAATTGTATTTATATCAATTGGTTAGATGAGGCGCGGAAAGCCGGTTTCCGCGTCAGGGAAGGAAGTTTTAGCGCTGGTAAATAAAATCGGGCTCAGTACCTAAAAAAGCCTGAATAAATTCATACTGACGGATCAGCAGATCGCCGTTTTTTTCGTTGTACATCTTGCAGCGTTTCGCTTTTTGCTCAAGGCTTTGCCACCAGCCCTCTGCGGCAGTTTTCTGCACGCCCGGCAGCCAGCTAAAGACCTGTTCTATCCCTGCACGATTGACGCTTACGCCCAGCAGTTGCAGGAGCGACCGGCGCTGTTGGCTGCTGTTTTGCAACTGCTCATAATGCTGTTGAATAAGTTCATTGACGGCCAGTAGTTCGTCGCTGTCGCGACGGATCATACACAGACGTTGTTGTTCCAACTGGTGTCTGAGCGCGTCATACCGCGTCCCGTCCTCGCGGATGCCCTGAAGCAGAGTTTTCACCTGCTGTAGCCTGGTACTCACTGTTGTAGCCTCTTATTTCTGGAAAAAGCTGAGCATGTCCCCAGCCAGTTGATCGGTATCAACCTGCAAATCGCCTGAGGCCAGCATGGCCTGCATTTGCGCCACTTTGTCGTAATCAACGTCACTTTGCGTATCACTGTTCAGCGTTTGCTGCGCCGTTTGTAATCCCGCCTGAGTAATATCGTCGGCGGAAAGTGATGCGGAACTAGACGCGCTCGTCTGCACGCTGCTCTTGTCTGCACGCGCCTGTTCGGTTGTCGATGCAGGGCGATTGCCTGGCAGAGTTGGGGTAATTTTCATAGCAACCTCGTACATATTCCGTTGGGTTGGTTATCTGTTATTGGCTAAAAGCGACGGCAATAGAGGAAAACTTTAATCCCATCACAAAAAATCCCCGCACTATTCCGCCGTCAGCGTGGTGACCACGCCGGTATCGTCCACCATCCCGCTAATGATCCGCTGGCTGCTGCTGTTGCGAATTTTTATCACATCCCCTTTACGACCATTCTTCAACGCCACGCCCGGCATTGAGGCGGTGATCCCGGCCATGTGGGAGACGATCATCACCGGCTGGTCGCGTTTGACCAGTACGGGCAGTACCAGCTCGCTACGGGTAATCGGTTTGCCCGGTTGCAGGGCGCGCTTGCTGGTGAGACCAATCGCCTCATCGATATTCGTCATCAACCCTTCGCGCTGGTTGCTGATATTGAATTTTTTAAGCTGCAGGTCGTCGGTGGTGATTACCGTATCTCGCGCAATCAACGACTTTGGCATGACCACCGGAATCGACACATCGGGGCGTACCGCCACGTTAAATTGCCAGCCATTGCTGCCCGGACAACTGACCACAAAGTTCATTCGTGACAGGACCATCTCCGGTGATGTGCTTGAGGTAACCTGCGGCGCCGACGCGCATAGCGCGCTGGTACTCACGGCGGAGGGAATATAAATATTGAACGTGTAGCGATAGTCCTGCCACTGCTGTTTGCGCGCCAGCGCGTCAATTTCATGACTGGCGGCATTGAGAACCTGCGCGTTGATCTGTTCCCGGGCGCTGTGCTGAATGGGATGGACGGCGGCATATACGGGTAAGCCACAGCATATAGCCAGCATCATTTCCACGGCAAAGAGGAAAGAGGGCTTCCTTCTGTGAGGGTGTCTTTTCATAAAGTCATTTCTCATCAATCACTTAAAAGTTGGCATACATATTGCTAATAACAGCGATATCTACGCAGGAGTGATGCAAGAAATGGGAATCAGTTTTCAGCAGGCATTGGGTGTACATCCGCTGGCAGTGAAGTTACGTCTTGAGAGGACCGAGCTACTGACTGCGAATCTGGCAAACGTCGATACACCAAATTTCAAAGCCAAAGATATTGATTTTGCCGCTGAGATGCAACGGGCAAGTCGTACAAATGTTCCGCCCGAGGTTGACGTGAAATACCGCGTGCCGATGCAGCCTTCAGAGGATGGCAATACCGTAGAGCTGAATACCGAGCAGGCCCGGTTTTCACAAAATAGTATGGATTATCAAAGCAGTCTGACTTTTTTGAATCTGCAACTTAGCGGCATCAAAGAGGCCATTGAAGGGAAATAACCATGTCGTTTACTGATATTTACCAGATTTCCGGTTCGGCGATGACGGCGCAAACCATCCGTCTGAATACCGTCGCCAGCAACATGGCGAATGCGGAATCTCCTGCCAGCAGCGAGGCGCAGGCCTATAAGGCGCGCAGCCCGGTTTTTGCCGCGGTTTACAACAATAGCCTGATAGGGGGACATAACCGCCACGCCATTGATGGCGCCAGCGTACAAGTGCAGGACGTCATGCAAAGCGGCGGGGCGGTGAAGCGTTATGAGCCGCATCACCCAATGGCGGATCAGAACGGTTTTGTCTGGTACCCGGACGTCAACGTGGTCGAGCAAATGGCTGACATGATGTCCGCATCACGTGATTTTGAAACCGACGTTGATGTGCTGAATAACGTCAAAAGTATGCAGCAAAGCTTACTCAAACTGGGAGAAGTGTAATGAATACCCTGGCTCTGTATGCCCAATCTCAGGCGCTGGCTTCTTCTCAGGAGAAGACGACGGCGGTTGCGGAAAATAACGTCGGCGCCACGGCGCAAAGCACTAATGTGGGAGACAGCAGTTCTTCGACAACGTCGTCAACGACGGATACCAGCGACACCAGCAGCACCACAACAACCACCACGTCCACCGAAACCTCGGCGGTCGACACGTTTCTGACGCTGTTTGTGGCTGAAATTGAAAACCAGGATCCGACCGATCCCACCGATCCTACGGCCTATATCGATCAGCTCTCCTCAATGGCGCAGGTGGCGATGATGGAAGAGATGAGCGTCCAGGCCAACACCAATGCCGTGCTGATGAGCAACATCCAGGTGATGGCGCTGGGAAATATGGTCGGCGACGACATCATGGTGCAAACCACCTCGCTGGATATCGAAGACAACAGCAAGGCGATCCAGGGGCGCGTCACGTTGGATGACAGCTGTACCGATGTGGATCTGCACTTTACCGATGAAGCGGGTGATGACTACACCGTGTCGCTGATTCCGGAAGGTGAAACCTCCGTCGGACCCGGCCAGGTGGACTTCGACATCAATCCTGCGGATTACGGCATCCCGCCGGGCGATTACAGCGTTTCCGTGGTGACCAATACCGGGGAAGAGGAAGTGCCGATCGAGGTGACGGGCCAGGTGGAAGATGTGCGTATTCCGCTTGATGGCAGCACGCCGGTGCTCAACGTTGACGGCGTTGGCGAAGTGCCATTCACCATGATCACCCAGTTTGGCGTACCGGACAGCACCGACGGAACCAGCGGTTCCGATGACACCACGCCGCCAGATACTGACGACGGAAGCGATAACGCCAACAGCAATATGGTGCTCTGATTTAGTTAATCTTACAGGAAGAAACAATGAGTTATGAAATTGCAGCGACGGGGCTAAACGCCGTCAACGAACAACTGGACGGCATCAGTAACAACATCGCTAACTCCGGTACGGTGGGTTATAAATCAATGACCACCCAGTTCTCCGCCATGTACGCCGGGACGCAGGCGATGGGCGTGAGCGTGGCCGGTTCCGCACAGAGTATCTCCACCGGCGGCTCGATGGTTTCAACCGGCAACGCGCTGGATTTAGCCATTAACGATGATGGTTTTTTCGTCATGTGCGATAGCGCAGGGAATATTTCCTATACGCGTGCCGGTTCTTTCGTGACCGATAAAAACGGCTATATCGTCAATGCGTCCGGTGATTACCTGCAAGGTTATCCGGTTGATGAGAGCGGCACGCTGCAAACCGGTACCGTCACTGATATCCAGATTAAAACCGGCAACATCCCGGCACAGGCCACTGACAGCATGACCTTCACGGCAAACTTTGACGCCAGTGATGAAACAATCGATCGCACCAGCGTACCGTTTGACGCGAACAACAGCGATACCTATACCGACAGCTACACCACCACTGTGTATGACTCGCTGGGTAACGAACACTCGGTTAGCCAGTATTTTACCAAAACCGCCGATAACACCTGGGAAGTACAGTACACCTTTGATGGTGAGGCGCAGAGCGGCGTCCCACCGACCACGCTGACCTTCGACTCAAATACCGGCAAGCTGACATCGCCAACAACACCGCAAACCATCACGTTCACTACTGATGACGCTGCGCCGATTTCGATGACCATTGATTACTCAGACTGTACTCAGTATGGCTCTGATTTCTCGGTGACAACCAACTCCGCAACCGGTTATGCCTCGGCAACGCAGAACGGCGTGCAGGTGGATGATGACGGTAAAGTTTACGCCACCTACAGCAACGGCGAACGTATGCTGCAGGGGCAGGTCGTGCTCGCTACCTTCCCGAATGAGAACGGACTGGAAGCGGTAAGCGGCACAGCCTGGGTACAGACGGGCGAATCCGGCACGCCGCTAATTGGCACGCCTGGCTCCGGCTCTTGCGGCACGCTCTCCTCCGGCATGCTCGAAAGCTCCAATGTGGATATTACCAACGAACTGGTCAATCTCATGACCGCCCAGCGTAATTACCAGGCGAACACCAAGGTGATTTCGACCAGTACGCAGTTGGATCAGGCTCTCTTCCAGGCGATGTAAGGCTAAGAAATGGATCGGTTGATTTATACCGCACTCAGCGGAGCCACCCAGACGCTGCTCGAGCAGCAAATTAGCGCCAATAACCTCGCCAACGTTAACACCAATGGTTTTCGCGCGGATATGGCGATGGCGAGCAACGACAAAGTAAAAGGCGGTGGTTTTGATACGCGTTTTATGGCGAAGGAGAGTCCCAGCGGCGTCAATGACAGCACTGGCGTGGCGGAAAAAACCGAACGTCCGCTTGATGTTGCTATTCAGGGACCCGGTTATATCGCCGTGCAGGATAAAGCGGGAAACGAGGTGTACACCCGTAACGGCAATATTCAGCAGGACGATCAGGGGCAACTGACCATCGACGGTAACGTGGTGCTCGGGGATAACGGCCCGATTATTTTACCGCCAAACGCGATTGCCTCTTTCGGCAGCGACGGCACGCTCTCCGTCACGCCTGACGATGGCGATGTTACTGCAACGATGGATATCGATCGCCTGAAGCTGGTGGATATTCCGGTCGCCAATCTGGCGAAAAATAGCGAGGGGATGCTGGTCACGGCGGACGGCGTACCGGCGCAGCGCGATGAGAACATCAAAGTGAGCGGCGGCTTTCTGGAAGGCAGTAACGTGTCTGCGGTGAGCGAAATGATGTCATCTATCGCGATGAACCGTCAGTTTGAAGCGCAAATCAAGATGATGAAAACGGCTGAAGATCTCAGCGACTCAGGCAACAGGCTGCTACGCGGCTCCTGAGTCGTAGCCTTTAATCAGGGATAAAGTTTTATGAATGCAGCGTTATGGATCAGTAAAACCGGCCTGTCGGCGCAGGATGCTGAGATGAGTGCGATTGCCAACAACATCGCCAACGTCAATACCACGGGCTTTAAGCGCGACCGCGTGATGTTCCAGGATCTGTTTTATCAGACTCAGGAAGCGCCGGGCGCCATGCTCGATCAAAATAACATCATGCCGACCGGAATGCAGTTCGGTAGCGGTGTTCGTATTGTGGGAACGCAAAAAACCTTCACCGAAGGGAATGTAGAAACCACCGACAATACGATGAACGTGGCCATCATGGGGCAGGGGTTCTGGCAGGTGCAAAAAGCCAATGGGGATATCGCTTATACCCGTGACGGCAATATGCAGGTTAACGCTGATGGCGTGTTGACCAACTCCCAGGGGTTGCCGTTACAGCCGGAAATTGATGTGCCAGCGGGTTCAACCAGCGTGTCATTTGCTTCCGATGGCACGGTGAGCGCGATTTTACCCGGCGACAGCGATCCTACCGAGCTGGGACAGCTAACGCTGGTGAATTTCGCCAACCCGGCCGGGCTTTCAGCCGAAGGCGACAACCTGTATCTGGAAACGGCGGCCAGCGGTCAACCGACGGAAGGTATTCCCGGGGAAGATGGTCTGGGAACGTTACAGGATAAAGCACTGGAAGGCTCGAACGTTGACATCGTCAACGAAATGGTGGCGATGATCACCGTACAGCGCGCCTATGAGATGAACGCCAAAATGGTCTCTGCGGCAGACGATATGCTGCAGTTTATTAGTCAGACACTGTAACTCAAGAATGTGAAATGCCGGATGGTACAACGCCATCCGGCAGAAATAGGCAGAACGTGAAAAATTATCTCTGGCTGATGGTACTGCTTCCCCTGTTAAGCGGGTGCGAATCGCAGGCCCTCCTGGTCAAAAAAAATGACGAATTCTTTGCTCCTCCCAAAACGGAAGCGCCGCCAACGGCGGATGGTCGTGCGGGGGGCGTGTTTGAAACGGGGTATAACTGGTCGCTGACGGCGGACCGCCGCGCCTATCGCGTGGGCGATATCCTGACCGTGATGCTGGAAGAATCCACCCAGTCGAGCAAACAGGCGAAAACCAATTTCGGTAAGAACAATACCGTCGACATCGGCGCGCCGACGCTGTTCGGACATACCAAAGATAACCTTTCCGCTTCCGTAGACGCCAATCGTGACTTCAACGGGACGGCGACCTCGCAGCAGCAAAACAGTTTGCGCGGTGAAATTACGGTATCGGTACACTCGGTACAGTCGAACGGTATCCTGGAAATTCGCGGTGAAAAATGGCTCACCCTTAACCAGGGCGATGAGTATATTCGCCTGAGTGGCCTGGTGCGCGCCGATGACATTCAGAACGACAACTCCGTCTCATCGCAGCGTATTGCGGATGCACGCATCTCCTACGCGGGCCGTGGCGCATTGAGCGATGCCAATGCGGCGGGCTGGCTGACGCGTCTGTTTAACCATCCTCTCTTCCCGATCTAAGCAGGATTTTGATATGCAACACTTAAGCGGGCGCTGGATGAACGCGTTAAACGGCATCGTTATCGCCCTGAGCCTGGCGCTGCCAGGCGCGGCGCAGTCGCAATCTCTGGAATCGCTGGTTAACGTCCAGGGGGTCAGGGAAAACCAACTCGTCGGCTACAGTCTGGTGGTCGGTCTGGACGGAACCGGGGATAAAAACCAGGTCAAATTCACCAACCAGACAATTACCAACATGCTGCGCCAGTTTGGCGTACAACTGCCGAGCAAAATCGATCCGAAGGTGAAGAACGTTGCGGCGGTGGCGGTCAGCGCGACGCTACCGCCCATGTACTCGCGTGGGCAGACCATTGACGTCACGGTCTCGTCGATCGGCGATGCCAAAAGCCTGCGCGGCGGCACATTATTGCTCACCCAATTACACGGCGCGGATGGCGAGGTTTATGCCCTTGCGCAAGGGAGCGTGGTGGTCGGCGGGATGAACGCGACCGGAGCCAGCGGCTCCAGCGTCACCGTGAATACCCCCACCGCTGGGCTGATACCGAACGGCGCGTCGGTAGAACGTGAAATTCCCAGCGACTTCCAGATGGGGGACACCATTACGCTCAATCTGAAACGCCCCTCCTTTAAAGATGCCAATAACATTGCCGCGGCGATCAACGCGTCGTTTGGCGGCATTGCGACGGCACAAAGCTCGACCAACGTTATCGTCCGCGCGCCAACCAGCCCCGGCGCGCGCGTGGCCTTTATGTCTCAGTTAGATGACGTCCAGGTGCAGGCGGAAAAAGTCCGGGCTCGGGTGGTGTTTAACTCGCGTACCGGTACGGTCGTTATGGGCGATGGTATCGCCCTGCATGCGGCGGCGGTATCGCATGGCAGTCTGACGGTTTCCATCAATGAAAGCAGCAACGTCAGCCAGCCGAACGCTTTTGCCGGTGGCCGTACGGCAGTGACGCCGCAAAGCAATATTTCGGTGAATCATGCCCGTCCGGGGATGATCAGTCTGCCAGAGTCCAGCAGTCTGAAAACGTTGGTCAACGCGCTCAATAGCCTGGGGGCAACGCCGGACGACATTATGTCTATTTTACAGGCCCTGCATGAAGCTGGTGCGCTGGATGCCGATCTGGAGGTGATTTAATGGCCGACATCAAGGTGAATCATAGCGGGGGCATTGACGGTAGCGATGCGTTAATGGGCCCCAAAATCAAAGATAACGATTTGCAGAAAGCTGCCCAGCAATTCGAAGCCATCTTCTTACGCAACATGCTGAAAGAGATGCGTAAAACCAATGAGATCTTCGACTCAAAAGATAACCCGTTTAACAGCGACTCGGTACGCATGATGCAGGGATTTTATGACGATCAGCTGTGCAACAGTCTTGCCCAACAGCACGGCATTGGCATTGCGGAGATGATCGTCAAACAGCTCTCCCCTCATCACCAAGGATAAAGGTTGCGCGGCGGCTTAAGAACTGCGGTTTTTTCGCCGCTCTTAATCGGCAAGGTTGTTAATGACAGACCGGGTAACTGACCGGCGAGGACGCTTTGATGGATATGATTAACATTGGCTACAGCGGCGCATCGACTGCGCAGGTGGAGCTTAACGTAACGGCGCAGAACACCGCCAACGCGATGACTGACGGTTATACCCGGCAGGTTGCCATCACCAGTACCATTGGCGCGAGTTCCGGTTCAGCGAACAGTGCGGGTAACGGTGTGCAGGTTGACAGTATTCGCCGGGTCTCAAACCAGTATCAGGTTAACCAGGTCTGGTATGCCGCCAGCGATTATGGCTATTACAACACCCAGCAAGAGTATTTAACGCAGTTGGAAACCGTCCTCAGCGATGATAACAGCAGCCTAAGCGGGGGATTTGATAACTTTTTTGCCGCGCTAAACGAAGCCACCACCAGCCCGGATGATTCCGCCCTGCGTGAGCAGGTGATCAGCGAGTCCGGCGCGCTGGCGCTGCGCGTGGATAACACCCTCGATTACATCGACTCGCAAAGCAGTGAGATCGTCAGCCAGGAGCAGGCGATGGTGGCGCAGGTGAACACCCTGACTACCGGTATTGCCAGTTATAACCAGCAAATTGCTGAAGCTGAAGCCAACGGCGATAACGCTTCGGCGCTGTATGACGCCCGCGATCAGATGGTGGAAGAGTTGAGCGGCATTATGGACGTTCAGGTCAATATCGATGATGAAGGCAACTATAACGTCACGCTGCAAAACGGTCAGCCATTGGTCAGCGGGCAGGAGAGTTCCACCATCGAACTGGATACCAACGCCGATGGCACGCAGAGTATGTCGTTAACGTTTGCCGGAACCACCTCATCCATGAACACCGATACCGGCGGCTCGCTGGGCGCGCTGTTTGATTATCAGAATGAGGTGCTGACGCCGCTGACGGGAACGATTAACAGCATGGCGGAGCAATTTGCCGATGCGGTTAACACCCAACTGGCGCAGGGCTACGATTTGAACGGAAATCCCGGTGAACCGCTGTTTATTTATGATGAAAACTCATCGGATGGCCCGCTGGAGGTAAACCCTGATATCACCGCCGATGAACTGGCGTTTTCCAGCTCGCCGGACGAAAGCGGCAACAGCGATAACCTGCAGGCGCTGATCAACATCTCAACCGAACCGCTGGAAATTGAAGGACTCGGTAGCGTAACCGTGGGCGAAGCCTGTTCATCGATCATCAGCAATATTGGTATCTACAGCCAGCAAAACCAGACGGAAGCCGAAGCCGCAGCGAACGTGTACTCCGAGGCACAGAACCAGCAGAGCAGCGTGAGCGGCGTCAGCATGGATGAAGAAGCGGTCAACCTCATTACCTATCAGCAGATTTATGAGGCTAACCTGAAAGTCATCTCAACAGGCGCAGATATTTTCGACTCTGTGCTGGAAATGTGTAGCTAACCGGAAGGGGAATGAAAAATGCGAGTCACTGCCCAGCAGTCTTATGTGTCTATGACGCAGAGTTTTAACGACCTTTCCAGCGATCTTTCTCATGTCGTCACGCAGATGGCGACGGGGAAAAGCATTCTGTTACCGTCTGACGATCCGATTGCGGCGACCCGTATCACCCAGCTTAACCGCCAGCAATCGGCCCTCGACCAATATCAAACGAATATTGATTCCGCTTCGGCAGGGATGAGCCAGCAGGAATCTATTCTCGACGGCGTCAATAACGATCTGTTGGCGATTCGCGACGATCTGCTGGAAGCCGCGAACGGCACCAATACCGCCGGCTCGCTATCCAGTCTGGGGCAGGATATCCAGTCAATGACTGAAGCGATGGTGGCGGCGTTAAATTACCAGGATGAAGACGGGCACTATGTGTTTGGTGGGACGGTGAACGATCGGCCGCCGATTGTCGCGGTGGATGAGGACGGCGACGGCGTGACCGACAGCTATACCTACCAGGGGAATAGCGAGCATCGCCAGACCACGGTTTCCAATGGCGTCGAGGTTGACACCAATGTGGCCGTCAGCGACTTTTTCGGCGATAGCCTGGATGTGCTGAATAACTTAACGTCATTATCGAAAGAGCTACAGGATCCGTTGGTTGACCCTACCGATCCGCAGGTGCAAAGCGATATTCAGAATGCCATCGACACGGTAGACGTGGCCTCTGATGAGCTCAACGCCTCCATCGCCACCATTGGTGAAACGCAGAATACAATGACCATGCTCAGCGATGCTCAGACGGATATCTCAACGTCCAACGATCAGCTTATCAGCCAGTTGAGCGATCTGGATTACGGCCCAGCCTCCATTACCTTTACCGGACTGGAAATGGCGATGGAAGCCACCTTAAAAACCTACTCTAAAGTGAGTGAGTTGAACCTTTTCAGTGTGATTTAACAGCGAGCAGTAGCTCAGGAATAGTATGCAGGTCGGTTTAAATACAACGTCACTCTCCGGTAGCGGAGCGCTTAATCCTTCTGTGCAGCAGCATACCGTTGCGCAGAATGCCCCTGTCCGTCAAAAGTTACCCGCAACGGCGAGTGATTATCCGGCCTCACCGCTTATTACCACCCGGCCTCAGCGTTATAGCGTGCAGCTTAACGATCAGCTCACCACGCTGCAGCAGGCCGATCACTATCTGGGACAACTGGAACAGCATTTGCTGGATTATCGCCATGCCTCGCGCCGTGGCGGGCAGGCGCAGCAGCAAAAGGGCGCCGAACTTACCCAGTGGCTGGATAAAAGAACGGCGTTATCCGGCGGCGCGGTGGACAGGCAACTGCGTCCGGTTTTGCAGGGCGAGGCGCGAGTGACCTTTCACGCGCCTGAACTGGCGCAGATGCTGCAAAAAGATGCCATAAGCTCGCGCATGTTTAGTGTTTCCGATGGGCGGCAAACGCAGCACTCGGCGGTGGTGGTGGGAGAGGATATGGATCCAGGCCAGTACAAGATAATGATGAGCAACGCGCTGCGTCGCGTCGGCGTACAGGTGCACGATCGGCAGGGCACGTTAACGTTCTCCACCACGGAAAAGCAGTGGTCACAGATCCAGCAAACCCTGAGCGTACGCGATGTCGGTGCGAAGTCATCAGCGTTTACCCCGCTGAAAACATTTGCCGATCCCTCACGTTCAGAGGAGCTTCAACAGTATGTAGCACAGGGCGGAGCCCGAACTCAGGACGGATTACAGCAGGCGTTGGATATTATTGGCGATCAACGTGCGCAAATGGCTGCCCAGCAGGAGAAGGCCCGGCAGCTCATTGACGGTATGGCGCGTTTTCCACAGGCAGAAAGTGCGGTAAAAGCCTCTGAATCATTGGGTGGGGTTTTGGATCATGCTAATCACAATTATCAGGTATTAGCACAGGCGGTGAATGGACAAGCCCGACTTTCCAGCCAGACTGTCCGCAGTTTATTAAGTTAATTCTGCTGGCATGCTTTGGTTGAAAAGTTAAATACAGAGGGGTCTGTGATTAACAGACCTCCGACATCCCGAGTAAAAATCAAATTTTGCTGCGGAGTTATATGGAGCCACCATGTATGCAGGTTGTGCTCAGTGACAAATGCCCCGAAATTAGCCATACGAGAATCGTTTTGATCGGTTTTGGTGGTACTAAAGTGAAACTCACCCTGTTTATATGAGCCGGTATAATGATTAATACACAACGCTACTTTAAACGTAGAGGGCATTTTATTATTTTGCTCCAAAGGGACGAGAGTGATCGTGGTGCTTTTATCCAGAGAACTTGCGATAAGTTCATAATGTACGTTTTTGCCAGTAGTAAGGTCGTAATTGGCAATGACCGTATTTTCAATGCGGGCATGGGCCGTAAATGTGAAAAATAGCGTGAAAGCAGACAGGGCAGGGAAAAAGAAATTATTTGCATTTTGGCATTTCATTTAACATTTTCTCCACTTCTTTAATTAAAATACCATTCATTTCATTATCTTTATTTAGCCAGTTGTCAAAGCTTAGCGCTAACTGCCACTTATCATTGCATTGATTGCTAAGTACAATATCAAGGGCGAGTTTGTTCAGTGAGACCCGATAATACAAGGTCATCGAGGCGTTATGGCTTACCAACAGTGGATTGAGCTGCTCGATACCGGGAAGAATATGCGTTGAAACAAGCGATGATGATTTCTTATTCTCACCCGGGTCGTAAAGTTGATATACCGTAACATGGTTGGCATTTTCAAGCGTCTCTTTAACCAATTGCGGAGCTTCTTCCATTTTAGTGACAGACGGTGCTTTAAAATAAGAGATTAAAATAAACAACGACAGCGCGATAACGATAACGGGTAAGGTAATCAGAACGGCTCGATAAGGATGCCGCCTGATGGCCGTTTTTCTCTGGTTTCTTGACGATAGTTGACTGTTAAGTAAGGGTATTCCCCCATGATTTGTTGATGGAAGCATTTCATCAAGCGCAGGGGGCTCAACAATCTCGGTACGTTTCTCGACCTCATCAATGGTGCTGTCATCAGCCACAGTTTCATTAAGGTCAATAGTTTCAGTTAGGTAGTTCTTATTAAATAAATACCCTTTTTTAGGTATGGTTTTTATAATTTCTTGCTGTTTACCGTCATCATCGATCGCAACGCGCAGCGCATGAACGGCTGTCGGCAGGCTATTTCCACCGACGATGCGATTCTTCCATACTGCGCTCATTAAATATGACCGAGATAAAACGACATCGGCATTTTTAGCTAATGTCTCTAACAGAATAAAATGGTATTCGCCCAGGCGACGTATCTCGCCTGTTTCACAATGGATTAACGCATTAAGCGAGGAATCCATCCGCCAGTTGTTGACTACGATACTCATCGATTTGTATACCCGTGCAAGATTTTATATCCCTGGTGTCACACCGTTAAAAATCAGTGCATTAAAATTCTGGAGAAATTGAAATTTCTTTGTGCTGTGAAGCTGCAGCTGAATCGCTATTGAGTGTTTTTTATGCTGTCCAAAAAAGGATTTGAAATGTAGCGAAAGTGCCCGAGACTCACAATATAAAAGTAAAGGGTATTTGCAACTAAATGTAAAACATGGCTATAACCAGGCTTTTAAAAGTGATTTCATCTAGGGATAATCTTATTCTTATCAAAAAGTTAACCCGTATGGCGCGTAAGCAACCAAGCCGTTATTAGATATTTCTAATAATCTTTTAATTAAATCTTGATTGAGATCTTCCTTAGACGGTGGTTTTTGGGGGAGGTAGCACGCAAAGCTAAAATAGAGGTGGAAGCGTTTTTTATCTCGCTAATGATGTTGTGTAACGCGTCAAAAAAAATTTCTGCAGCGCTTTAAGTTTTCCAAACGGGTGGTCGTTTTTACAGAGTATCGAAACGAAAACGATTATTCCCAAGGAGCAGTACCATGTTATCGATTAATACCAATACCGCATCAATGTCAGCTGTTAATGCTATCAACAAAAGCAGCACTTCACTGTCTACCTCTATGGAACGTCTGGCGACAGGTAACCGTATTAACTCTTCTGCCGATGATGCTGCGGGCAAACAAATTGCCAGTCGTATGACCTCCCAGTCCGATGGTATGACCGTCGCGCTGCGTAACATCCAGGACGCAACGGCGATGCTGCAAACTGCAGACAGCATGTTTGACGAAATGACCGACGTGCTGGGTCGTATGAAAGATCTGTCCACGCAGGCTGCGAACGGAACCTACAGCACCGATGACCTGCAGGCGATGCAGGACGAATATGATGAACTCGGCAAGCAGATGTCCGATATGCTGGAAAACACCACTTACGGCGGTACTAACCTGTTTGGTAATGCAAGCAACAGCAATACCGGTACTTCTGGTCTGTTCACTGGTTCTGTTCAATTCCAGGTGGGAGCAGAAGCTTCCGATAAAATGACGGTGAACATTTCCGACCAGCTGGATAAAGTGGTTCAAGATCTGTCCGGTCTGAGCGCTACCTTTGATGACGACTGGAGTGCAAGTGGCGGCGTAGGGAGTGATACCGCAACCGGAACTGAATTGATGTCAACGGCTAGTGCGAACAGCAACATTACTGCGGTTCAGACTGCGATGGATGATGTTGCTACAATCCAGTCCAAACTGGGTGCATCTATCAACCGCCTGAACGACACCGCCGCCAACCTGACCAGCATGCAGGACAACACGGAAGTCGCCATCGGTAACATTATGGATACCGACTACGCGACGGAAGCCTCGAACATGACCCAGCAACAGGTGTTGATGCAAACCGGTATCACCATGCTGAAACAGTCCAACAGCATGTCCAGCATGGTTTCCAGCCTGCTACAGTAATTTCGTTAAGTGGTGAAATGACGCTATTCACAACACCGCCGACTGGCGGTGTTGTGCTTTCCGCCGCAAAGAATATGTCTGAAATCCTTCCTTAATGGAGGAAAATCGGTTTCCGTTGTTCTGGTAATGCATTGAATTTAAATAACAAATATATTGGCACGAATTTTGCTAATGGCATGAATAACATTGCACGAGGTCACTCATTATGAGCTATACGAGTCCCATCCAAAAATTAGCCCAAAAATTTGCCTATGCTGATATTGCCACGCAGGCAGCAAACCTACAGAACGAGCAGGCTGATCTGGACGCCGAGAGTAATGGCCTGGACTCGCTTAGTACCGCGCTCACAGACTTTCAGACGGCAATTGATGCACTGAACAGCGATACCGACGGTCCGCTGACGTTTTCTGCCACCTCGAATAATGAGGCGAATACGGTGTCAGCAAACTCACAGGCGCAGCCAGGGACCTATTCATTTTATGTCACTAAACTGGCGCAGGCGCAGCAGACGACCTTTAGCATGGGCGATGACACGTTTAGCGCATCCGGTACGTTTGAGCTAACGATGGATGATGGCACGACCATGGATATCGATCTCGCGGCTGCCGATGAGGATGGCGACAGCTTTATTGATGCCAGCGAACTGGTTGATGCGATTAATAACTCGGATGACAACCCTGGCGTGTCGGCGGCACTGGTTAAAACCGATGGGACAACCACCATCATGCTGACTTCCGATACCACGGGAGCGCAAAGCAAATTCTCAGTAAGCGTAACGGGAAATACCTCTTTCTCTGATCAGATTACAGGCAGCAAAAATAACGTCACAGAGGCGCAGGACGCAGAAATTCATCTGGGGAGTCAAACGGGTCCTGCAATCACCAGCAGTAGCAACACTTTTGACGATGTGATCCCCGGCGTAACGATGACGTTTTCCGAGGTCAGCGATCCTGATGACCCTTCCGATCTGACGACCTTTACGGTTGCGGAAGACTCTGGCGGCTCACAGGAAAAGGTACAGACCTTTGTCGATGCTTATAACACGCTGATCGACACCATTGACTCTCTCACCAGCTACGGCGATGACGACACCGCGGCCGGGGTTTTTGCCGGTGATGCCGGGATGAATTCGCTGGCAAACCAAATGGATGATATCGCTCACGCTTCATACGGCGGCGTATCGATTGTCGACTATGGCATCACGCTGGATTCCGACGGCCACTTACAAATCGACTCCACCCAGTTCAGCGAAGAAATGGAAGAAAATCCGGACGGTTTGACCTCTATTTTTGTTGGGGAAGACAGCATGGTCGCGCAAATGGACGACCTGATGGACAGCTATCTGGATTCCAGTAACGGCATCATTGCCATGCGCCAGGAAAACATTGACGACCAGCAGAGCAAAATCCAGGACGAAAGCGATCAACTGACTGAAACCTATAACACCAACTACGAGCGCTATGTGGAAGAGTACACCAATACGCTGGTTGAGGTGTACACCATGAAAGTGAGTATGGCCGCGTTTATGTAACCGGCCGATTTAAGTGAAGGATTAAGAACCAATATGTACGACACACAGGATGGTTATGCGCAATACAAAGAGATGGATCTTGCTGCGCGTACGGCAGCAGCATCGCCGTTAGAGCTGGTGCTGGTGCTGTTTTCGGGACTGATGGACGAACTGGAACGCGCGAAAAGCCACATTGAGAACAAACGCTACGAGCGTAAAGCGCAAAGCATCAATAAATGCATCGATATTCTCAACGCCTTAACCAGCTCGCTGGAGTTTGAAACCGGCGGTGAGCTGGTGGTGAATCTCTCCCGGCTGTATGACCACTGCGTCTACCGCCTGTATGAAGCCAGCGGCGAATTGTCGTTAGAAAAAATTGATGAAGTGATCCTCATCCTGACGAATCTGCGTACAGGCTGGGAAGGTCTGTCAGCAAAACTTGGATAAGGCGATGGAAAGAGAGCGTCAGCAACAGCAGCTTTATGCCCTGGTGGCGGCGATGAACGATGCCCTGGATCAAAAACGGTGGCGTCGATTACCAGGTCTGCATCAGCAGGTGATGCGTGACTTTCATGCCTATGCTGCCTGGGAAACTGACGCCGAGGCGCTACGGGAAGTGAAAAGCAGACTGCTGGTCGCGTTTGAGACATTAATTGCGCGGCGAACGCAGCGTGCGGAAGAACTCAAAACGCGGATGGAGAAACATCAGCAAAACCAGGAAGGAATGTTGGCGTATTCAATGGTTAATTTAATTTCGGAGAAGGCATGAATCCTGTATTACTGGCCTCGGTCAGTGCGTCGGCAGAGGCCACACCGGAAAAGGCGACGATTTCGGCGCCGTCAACCCCTGAGGGCGGCAGCGCATTTTCTTTATCCCAGTCGGGGCTGAACGCCGCGGCTGAGCGGTTGATTGGCGCAAAACTGAGTCATCAGCAGACATCGGCGGCTGCGCATAAACAAGACGACGCGAATCCGGCAGCCATGCAGGCATTGCTGGCTATGCTATTGGCGCAACCGACTCAGGCAGCCCCGGCCGATGTACAAAAGCAGCCTGATGGCGACATGTTGAGAATGCTGGCGCAGGTGCAAACCACCCATTCGGGGTCATCATTGCTGCGCCAACTGGCGAGCGCCATGGCCCAGCCGGAAAAAACATCCACGCCATCGGCTGATCAGCACACAACCGACTTATCGTCACTGCCGCCTAAGCTGCAAACGTTACTGGCGTCACTCAGCGAGGATTTGCCGCCAGCAACCCCGGATCAACAGGCTAAGCTGGCGACGTTTTCCGCCCAGGATCTGCGAGCGATTGCGCCGGAGCCTGCGTCACTCTCGACCTCCCAACAAATTTCTGCTCGGGTGAAATCAACCCAGAACCCCAGTCCTCGCCCGGTGGTGGAGAGAAAAACCGCTGGCGTGACGGTCAATCCTGCGCTCTCTACGCAGAATTTGCTCAATACCGCGGCGCAGGGAAATCAGCCAGTGAATCCACTGACCGAGCATAACATCGTGTCGACGCCAGTTTCCGCACCAGTGACGATGTCCACGGAGGAACTCGGGGAGAAACTCACTGCGCTGCTTAAAGACAGAATTCAGTTCCAGATAGGTCAGCAACAGCAAATTTCGACCATTCGTCTTGATCCTCCGTCGCTGGGCAAGCTTGAAATTGCCGTGCAACTGGATGCTGGGAAGCTGATGGTACACATCGGCGCAAATCAGAGCGATGTCTGCCGCTCATTGCAGCAGTTTAGCGAAAACCTACGTCAGCACCTGACGGCGCAGAACTTCATGGAAGTCAATGTTCAGGTCTCTTCCGAGGGGCAATCGCAGCAGCAAAAACAGCAGTCAGGTCATCAACAGGATGAGGTGGCGTCAGCATTAGTGCTCAATGATGAACCTCAATTTCAACGGAATGAATCCGTTCTGATCAAAGTGTAAAAGCAAAATGAAGAAAATCGTTATCGCGTGTGTGATCAGTTCCGTCGTCGCTTTGGGTATTGCGGGGGGGGCCGGATGGGGCATTTATCATGCTATGAATAAGGGAACCACGGCTGCGGCAGCGACTCCCGCTCACGAAGCGGAAGATAGCCAGGATGAGTCCAACAATATTTTTGTCTCCCTGCCAGAAACGGTGGTTACGCTGCATGATGATGAAGGCGGCGATCGCTATATGGTCGCTGAGCTGGTGATGGTTGTTGATTCAGAGAAAGACGCTGAAAAAATTAAGCAGGACGAACCGCTTTATCAAAGTATTACCGTAGATGAGCTTTCGAATATGAAGTATGAAGATATTCGGGCGCTGAAGATCTCCGAAATCAGAAAGAAAATATTTGAAAATCTGAAAGTTGAATTAGCGAAACGCAAAATGGCGACACCTTATAAGGAGATATTGGTGAAAAAAGTCGTTTTCCAATAAGCGACAAGCCAGGAAATAACATGATACAGGATGCTTACGAGTCAGAAGACTTTAATGCGACGCCCATGCTTACGCCAAAGCAAGAGAGCCATTATTTACAGGCTTATCTGCCGTTGGTGCGCAAAGTGGTGCGTCAACTTGCGCCGCAATGTACCTGCGTTATGGACAGGCAGGATATGGAACAAACGGCGTTGATGGGATTGCTGAATGCGATTCGACGCTACGGTCAACCAGACGAAGGTTTTGCCGGTTATGCCGTTCACCGCATACGCGGCGCAATTCTGGATGAGCTGCGCAGCCTCGACTGGCGGCCTCGCCAGCTACGCCAAAAATACCATCAGATTAAAGATTTGATTCGTGATGCGCGCACACAGCTTGGGCATGAACCCTCATGGGAGGAGTTGTCCCGACGGGGATTATCGTCTGAGGATTATCAGGAATACCAACAGCTGGAAGGTGCGGAAACGCTGGCCAGCCTGGATGAATTACTGAATGGCGATATGCCGATAGCACCGCTCGAAGGGCGGGGGCTGGAAGAGCAATTCGTCACGCAGGAAATGTTGAGTTACGCCCTGAGCCAACTCAGCGAAAAAGAGGGCCTCGTGCTCTCAATGTATTACCAACACGATATGAATTTAAAAGAGATCGCGCTGGTATTAGGGCTGACCGAAGCCCGAATCTGTCAAATGAATAAAAAAATCACGCACAAGATTCGTGATTGTTTATATCCAGACTAACAATTCCGAATCAACATGCGGAGGACATAATGCAAAAGATTTTTGGCTTATTAGTGGTTTTGGGCTGCGTATTTGGCGGCTACTTTGAGGCTGGTGGGCAGTTAATTGCTATTTGGCAGCCAGCAGAAATTATTATTATCGTCGGTGCCGGCCTGGGGGCGATGATTATTGGGAACCCGGTACATGTGCTGAAAGAGATCGCCCATCAGATCAAAGGGGTGATCAGTAAAAAGAAAATGGGACCGGAATTTCAGCGTCAGCTACTGATGTGCCTGTATGAGCTGCTGGAAATGGTGCAGAACGGTGGTCTGCGTATGCTGGATCAGCATATCGAACAGCCGGAAGAAAGTACCATTTTCCAGAAATACCCGCTGGTGCTGACTCAGAAGCGACTGGTGACATTTATCGCCGATAACTTCCGTCTGATGGCGATGGGTAAAATCGATGCCCATGAACTGGAAGGGATCCTCGATCAGGAACTGGATACCGCTGAAGAGTCTTTGTTAACCCCTTCGCGCTCTTTGCAGCGTACCGCCGAGGCGATGCCTGGATTTGGTATTTGTGCTGCGGTATTGGGCATTATCATCACCATGCAGTCTATCGATGGCTCCATTGCGCTTATCGGTCTGAAAGTGGCGGCGGCGTTGGTGGGGACATTCTTAGGGGTATTCATCTGTTATTGCCTGATGGACCCGCTGGCAAACGCCATGGAACAGCAGGCGCGGGCAGAGCATTCGCTGCTCGAATGCGTACGTACCGTACTGGTGGCGCAAGCGGGCGGTAAACCGACGCTACTGGCGGTCGATGCTGGCCGTAAACTTCTGCATCTGGCCTCTAAACCCACTTTCGCCAATCTGGATGCGTGGGTTAATGCGATGCTGGAGCAGGAATAAGCATGAGGAAGGGGCCAAATCGTCGCGATCGCGGCGCGAAAACCACCATTATCCGCCGACAAATTAAAAAGAACCATGCAGGTCATCATGGCGGGGCGTGGAAGGTCGCCTTTGCCGACTTTACGCTGGCGATGATGGCGCTGTTTATGACGCTGTGGATTGTGAACAGCGTCAGCAAGGCTGACCGCGAAAATATCGTGGCGGCGCTGCATGGCCAGTCAATCTTTAACGGTGGCGGTATGGCGCCGTTAAACAAGCTGGGCAAACTGCCGATAGCGCCAGGCGCGCAGAAGAAAAACGTCACGCGCAACAAGCTTGATAAAACCGAGAATCCACAGGAGACGGCGAGGATCACGGAAGAGAACGCTAAAAAGGCGCTGGATGTGAATGAGAAAACGGCGTTACTGAAACAAAAATCAGCCCAGGAGTTAGGCGAGCTGGCGACCGACATTAACGTCATTGCCCGCAAGGCGCATATGGAGACCAACCTTGAGATGGAGATTGTTCCTCAGGGGTTGCGCGTACTGATTAAAGATGATCAGAACCGTAATATGTTCGAACGCGGTAGCGCCAAAATTATGCCGTTCTTTAAATCGCTGCTGGTTGAGCTGGCCCCCGTGTTTGACTCGCTGGACAATAAGATCATCATCACCGGGCATACGGACGCGATGAGCTATAAGAGTAACATTTACAACAACTGGAACCTGTCAGGCGACCGCGCATTGTCTGCTCGACGCGTACTGGAAGATGCCGGAATGCCGCAGAATAAAGTTATGCAGGTCAGCGCAATGGCCGACCAAATGCTGCTGGATGCGAAAAATCCGGAAAGCGCCGGCAACCGTCGCATTGAGATCATGGTATTAACGCAAAGCGCTTCCGATACGCTGTATCAATATTTTGGCCAACACGGCGAGAAGGTCGTACAACCGCTGATTGATAAGCTGGACAAACAAAAGCAGGTGACTTCTTTACGTCAACATTCTGCTCCCGTCACTCATTAATTTGATTCCCGGTCCTCCACGCAACGTGGGGGGCAAATTATCCCGCAGGAAGGCAATGTGATAGATGTAACCCATATTATTCCATTGGATATTCATACTGATAACGTCACGGATGTGGCCTGTCAGGGCGCGCATTTCGACCAGATTTCAGGGATCTGGTATACCGAACCTCATGAGCTAAACGAGGCGCTTCGTGACTATGTCTACAACACCGACAGTTTTAACATCGTCGCGCCGTACTATCTGGTAATTACCTCGAAGATGCGCTGCTGGAACTGCCACCAGCTCACTCATATTCACGGAGTGATGTTTACCCGGTTTATTAGAAAAGATCATGATGGCCAAGGCTGGCAATCTATTCGACGGAATACCTTTCTGTTCCATATTAATTCTCTGCCTGAAGAGATAAAAAAGAACATTAAGGCCAGCAATTACTATCTGGATAAAAGTAAAACCACCGGGCTACGTTACTGGATGAATCATTGTGAAATTTGTGGAGAGCGTCTGGGCGACTACGAGCTTTTCTGCGTGGAAAATGACGCCTTTCGCCTGATGACGATCGAAAAATTGCTGCGGGCAAAGATTCGCAAAGTGAATAAGCTTTTTGTCAGTACGGCGGGTAATCCCGCAGAACATAAGACCACGGACATCGTACGTTACCTGTGCGATGCGCGCTTTGTCATGAATGGTCCAGCGTAAGGCATAATCAGACTTCTCACACCATAAAAATACTGTATACTTAAACAGTGTTGTGGGAGGCGAGTCATGCGCAAAATCATACATGTTGATATGGACTGTTTTTTCGCGGCGGTGGAAATGCGTGATAATCCAGCCCTGCGCGACATTCCCATTGCTATCGGCGGCAGTCGTGAACGCCGGGGCGTTATCAGCACTGCCAATTACCCGGCGCGTAAATTTGGCGTACGTAGCGCAATGCCGACCGGAATGGCGTTAAAACTGTGCCCGCATCTCACGTTATTGCCTGGTCGATACGAGGCTTATAAAGAAGCCTCCCGCCAGATTCAGGCGATCTTCTCCCGTTATACCTCGCTGATCGAACCTCTTTCGCTGGACGAAGCCTATCTGGATGTGACCGACAGTGCTCACTGTCACGGTTCCGCCACGCTGATAGCGCAGGAGATCCGCCAGACGATTTTCAACGAGTTACAGTTAACCGCCTCCGCCGGGATTGCACCGGTTAAGTTTCTGGCAAAAATAGCCTCCGATCTCAATAAGCCCAACGGGCAATATGTCATTACCCCCGCTGATGTTCCCGAATTTCTCAGAACGTTGCCGTTAGGGAAAATACCCGGCGTAGGCAAAGTTTCTGCCGCTAAGCTGGAAGCGATGGGATTGCGTACCTGCGAGGATGTTCAAAAATACGACCTGGCCATGTTGCTCAAACGTTTTGGTAAGTTTGGTCGCGTGTTGTGGGAACGCAGCCAGGGCATTGATGAGCGGGATGTCAACAACGACAGACTGCGCAAATCTGTCGGCGTTGAGCGTACGCTGGCAGAAGATATTCATGAATGGGCTGAATGTGAGGAAATTATTGAGCGGCTATATCCCGAACTGGAACGACGTCTGGCAAAGGTAAAACCGGATCTGTTGATCGCCCGGCAGGGAATTAAACTCAAGTTTAATGATTTTCAGCAAACCACGCAGGAGCACGTCTGGCCGCGCTTAAGCAAAGATGACTTAATTGCAACAGCGCGCAAAACCTGGGATGAACGTCGGGGCGGGCGGGGCGTAAGGTTGGTGGGATTACACGTCACGCTGCTTGATCCACAGCTGGAAAGGCAACTGCTGCTGGGAATTTGACTCTGATGTATTGCCGGATGGCGGCGTAACCGCCTTATCCGGCCTACAAATCAGCGCGTAGGCCGGATAAGCGCAGCGCTATCCGGCTTTATTACAGAGACTTATTTCGCTGGAATCGACTTCAGCAGCTCGGTTAGCAGCGTCCAGTAGTGGCCGACGCTTTCAATATGAACCTGCTCATCCGGGGAGTGCGGACCGGTGATAGTTGGCCCGATGGAAACCATGTCCATATCCGGATACGGTTTCTTGAACAGTCCACATTCCAGACCGGCGTGGATAATCTGGATGTTCGGCGTTTTGTTGAACAGACGCTGATAGGTTTCGCGAACCAGGTGCATAACCGGAGAGTTAGCATCCGGCTGCCAGCCAGGATACGCACCTTTGGCTTCGGTTTTGGCACCGGCGAGCTTGCCCAGTGAATCCAGCATGCTTACCACGTAGTCTTTACCGCTGTCGATCAGCGAGCGAACCAGGCAGTGGATCTGTACATTATCGTCAGTCATGGTCACGACACCGACGTTCAGGGAGGTTTCCACCACGCCTTTCGCCACGTCGGAATTGCGGATCACGCCGTTCGGGGTGGCGTTCAGCAGACGAACAAAGCTATCGCGAGACGGCGTGGTCAGGGCGGCTTTATCGTTGGCGACAGCATCCAGAAGCAGAGCCAGATTCTTCTCTTTGGCTTCCAGTTCGTTTTTCAGGATGTCCTGGTAAGTGTTAACCAGTGCTTTTAGCGCATCAACTTTATCTGCGGCCACGGCGAGGGTCGCAAAGGCTTCACGCGGGATCGCGTTACGCAGCGTACCGCCGTTGAAATCGACCAGACGCAGATCCAGCTCTTCAGCGTGACCCGCCAGGAAGCGTACCAGCAGCTTGTTAGCGTTACCGAGACCAACGTGGATTTCGCCGCCGGAGTGACCGCCTTTCAGACCTTTTAAGGTCAGCTTAAAGCTCTGGAAACCAGCCGGAACCGCCTCACGGGACAGCGGCAGGTTTGAGGTAAAGTCGATACCCCCTGCGCAGCCCATGTAGATCTCACCTTCTTCTTCAGAGTCGGTGTTGATCAGGATATCTGCCTGCAGCCAGTTTGCCTGCAAACCGAACGCGCCATCCATACCCGCTTCTTCGGTCATGGTCAGCAACACTTCCAGCGGACCGTGTACCACATTGTCATCCGCCAGTACGGCCAGCGCGGACGCCATACCGATACCGTTATCCGCGCCCAGCGTGGTGCCACGGGCTTTCACCCATTCGCCATCAATATAAGGCTGGATAGGATCTTTGGTGAAGTCGTGCACGGTGTCGTTGTTTTTCTGCGGAACCATATCCAGGTGCGCCTGCAGAACGACCGGTTTGCGGTTTTCCATGCCTGCAGTGGCAGGTTTGCGAATCAGGATATTACCGACCTGGTCGCGCTCGACGTGAAAACCTTTCTCCTGGGCCCAGCTCAGAATGTGTTCAGCGAGCTGCTCTTCATGGTAGGACGGGTGAGGAATAGAACAGATTTTGGCAAAAATATCCCACAGCGGTTGCGGGGATAACTGAGACAGTTCAGACACGTTGAGTCTCCTTGGCGGTGTCCTACAAAACTTGCTTGCAGTCCACGGGGTTAGCTGAATTAAAAACACCACAAGTCAGGCTTGCGCGATGCGATTGAGAATACCACTTTCTCCGCCGACGGCTAGCATAAAGCATGCAAAAAGAGGCGCGGATTCCGCGAAACACTGGTTTTTAGTGCGTCAGATCTCTATAATCTCGCGCAACCTGATTCACCCTCAATTATTAATTAGCCGTAGATACACAGGCTGGGACACTTCACATGAGCGAAAAATACGTCGTCACCTGGGACATGTTGCAGATCCATGCACGTAAACTGGCAAGCCGCTTGATGCCTTCTGAACAATGGAAAGGCATTATTGCCGTTAGCCGTGGTGGTCTGGTGCCGGGCGCATTGCTGGCGCGTGAATTGGGTATTCGTCATGTCGATACCGTATGCATCTCCAGCTACGATCACGACAACCAGCGCGAGCTGAAAGTGCTTAAGCGTGCTGAAGGCGACGGTGAAGGTTTTATCGTCATCGACGACCTGGTTGACACCGGCGGCACCGCGGTTGCGATCCGCGAAATGTATCCTAAAGCGCATTTCGTCACTATTTTCGCTAAGCCGGCAGGTCGTCCGCTGGTAAATGATTATATTGTTGATATCCCTCAGGATACCTGGATTGAGCAGCCGTGGGATATGGGCGTAGTGTTTGTCCCGCCGATCTCTGGTCGCTAATCAACAGCGCTTTCAACGCCTGGCTTTGCCGGGCGTTGTTCTTTATTAATCCCCATCAGGTTACACTATGCCTTAATGAGTATTCATGGAGGCTGCAAGAATGTCACAAGCTAACCTCAGCGAAGTCCTGTTCAAACCCCGCTTCAAACACCCTGAAACGTCTACGCTGGTTCGTCGTTTTAATCACGGCGCGCAGCCGTCCGTACAATCTGCCCTGGATGGCAAAACAATCCCGCACTGGTATCGCATGGTGAATCGTCTGATGTGGATCTGGCGCGGCATCGATCCGCGTGAAATCCTCGAAGTACAGGCGCGTATCGTGATGAGTGAAGCCGAACGTACGGATAAAGAGCTCTACGATACGGTCATTGGCTATCGTGGCGGGAACTGGATCTATGAGTGGGCAAAGCAGGCGATGGAATGGCAACAGAAAGCGTCTATGGAGGAGGATCCGCAGTTGAGCGGACGCCACTGGCTGCATGCCTCTACGCTGTACAACATTGCCGCTTATCCGCACCTGAAAGGCGATGAGCTGGCAGAGCAGGCGCAGGCTCTGGCTAATCGCGCCTATGAAGAAGCCGCTCAACGGCTGCCGGGCACGCTGCGTGAGATGGAATTTGCGGTCGCTGGCGGCGCGCCGATAACCGGCTTCCTGCATATGCCAAAAGGCGATGGTCCGTTCCCGACGGTACTGATGTGCGGCGGTCTCGATTCCATGCAAACGGACTACTACACGCTGTATGAGCGCTACTTTGCTCCGCGCGGTATTGCCATGTTGACGCTGGATATGCCGTCGGTCGGATTCTCATCAAAATGGAAACTGACTCAGGATTCCAGCCTGCTGCATCAGCATGTATTAAAGGCGCTGCCTAATGTCCCGTGGGTGGATCACACCCGCGTGGCGGCCTTCGGTTTCCGTTTTGGCGCTAACGTAGCGGTACGCCTGGCGTATCTGGAGTCGTCACGGCTGAAGGCGGTGGCCTGCCTGGGACCGGTTGTGCATGCGCTGCTGAGTGACCCGCAGCGTCAGGCAAGCGTCCCGGAAATGTATCTTGACGTTCTGGCCAGCCGCCTGGGGATGCACGACGCTTCCGATGAAGCGCTGCGCGTTGAGCTTAATCGCTATTCATTAAAAGTGCAGGGACTGCTCGGTCGACGCTGCCCGACGCCAATGCTGTCTGGGTTCTGGAAAAATGACCCGTTTAGCCCGGAAGAGGAGTCGCGTTTAATCACCTCGTCATCTTCTGACGGTAAGCTGCTGGAGATTCCATTCAATCCGGTGTATCGCAATTTTGACAAAGGACTGCAAGAAATAACCAAGTGGATCAATCAGAGATTGTGTTAAAAGTTTGCTAAATTTTATCGATTTGGTAAAACAGGAGCTTCACCTAAGGAGATCGTAATGACGTTACCGAGTGGGCATCCGAAAAGTAGATTGATCAAGAAATTCACCGCGCTTGGCCCGTACATCCGGGAAGGACAGTGCGAAGATAATCGCTTTTTTTTCGATTGTTTGGCTGTTTGCGTCAACGTGAAACCCGCCCCTGAGAAACGCGAGTTCTGGGGCTGGTGGATGGAGCTTGAGGCGCAGGAAAAACGCTTTACCTACAGCTATCAGTTTGGTTTGTTTGATAAAGATGGCAACTGGACGGCGGTGCCGGTGAAAGAGACTGAAGTGCTAGAGCGACTGGAATACACCTTACGTGAGTTTCATGAAAAATTACGTGGGTTGTTAACGTCGCTGGATTTGGCGCTGGAGCCTGCTGACGATTTTAAAGATGAGCCGGTTAAATTAACCGCATAATGAACAGTAAAATGCCGGATGGCGGCGCAACCCCATCCGGCATTTTTTATCCTAAATCAGAACTGATAAACCATACCGACGGCAACGATATCATCATCGTTGATGCCCAGTTTATTGTCGCTATCCAGCTGGTTGATTTTATAATCGACAAACGCGGACATATTTTTGTTGAAATAATACGTGGCGCCAACGTCGATATAATTCACCAGATCCTCATTGCCGACGCCTTCAATATCTTTACCTTTTGACAGCACATAACCCAGTGACGGACGCAGACCAAAGTCAAATTGGTACTGAACAACCGCTTCGAAGTTCTGCGTTTTATTGGCGAAGCCGCCGGAAATCGGCGTCATATTGCGCGTTTCAGAATAGAACGTCGCAATATAGATATCGTTAGCATCATATTTTAAACCCGTTGCCCAGGCTTCTGCTTTATCGCCCGTACCGCGAGTTTGCAGATTCTGCTGATTGGTACGATCGGAGTTGGTATAAGCGCCGCTTACGGCGAAATCGCTACCGCCAAAGTCATAGGTAACGGATGTACCAAAACCATCGCCGTTCTGTTTTTTCACATCGCGGTCCTGGTTTTTACCCTGATATTGCAGGGTGAGATCCAGGCCATCCACGACGCCGAAGAAATCGGTGTTACGGTAAGTCGCCAGGCCGCTGGCGCGTTTGGTCATAAAGTTATCGGTCTGTGCAGAAGAATCGCCACCGAACTCCGGGAACATATCAGTCCACGCTTCTACATCGTACAGCGCACCCAGGTTACGACCATAATCAAACGAGCCAAGATTTTTTAATTTCAGACCGGCAAAGGCCAGACGTGTTTTTTGCTGGTTGGAATCACTTTCAGCTTTATTGCCTGCGAACTCTGCTTCCCAGCGACCATAACCCGTCAGTTCATCATTAATTTGCGTTTCGCCCTTAAAGCCTAAACGGATATAGCTTTGGTCGCCGTCCTTGCTGTCATAATCCGTCATGTAATGCATGGCTTTAACTTTGCCATACAGATCCAGTTTATTACCGTTCTTGTTATACACTTCAGCTGCCTGTACGGATGCCGACGCCACAATCCCCATCACCACTAATGCCAGAGTGCTCTTTTTCATTTTCATTCCTGATTAAAAGTACGCGCTAATATTCACTGGGTGTGATCCCCGTTAAAAGACAGGAAGGTTTTTAACGTCTGGCAATGAACGTTTTATGACAAAGTAAGAATATTTTTAAAAAAGAGTGTTTTTATGTTTCTGTAATAAATGCATCAAAATCTGCCGCTACGCTTGCTGATCCTGCGCAATAAAATTTCATGCTTTGTGCGCTGGCTGTTGGCAACCGGGGCCAGTCCTGCTAAAACGTTCGTTTGATATCATTTTCCCCAATTTTGAATGGCAGAGAATCATGAGTGACAGCCAGACGCTGGTGGTAAAACTTGGCACCAGTGTGTTAACGGGCGGATCGCGCCGCCTGAACCGCGCCCATATCGTAGAACTGGTTCGCCAGTGCGCGCAGCTTCATGCCGCAGGGCATCGTATTGTTATCGTTACCTCAGGCGCGATCGCCGCCGGGCGTGAGCATCTTGGTTACCCTGAGCTTCCGGCGACGATAGCCTCGAAACAGCTGTTGGCGGCGGTAGGGCAGAGCCGATTGATTCAACTGTGGGAACAGCTGTTCTCTATTTACGGTATCCATATCGGGCAGATGCTGCTGACGCGTGCGGATATGGAAGACCGTGAGCGCTTCCTCAATGCCCGCGATACGTTACGCGCGCTGCTGGACAACAACATCGTTCCTGTCATCAATGAGAATGACGCGGTGGCGACCGCCGAAATTAAAGTCGGCGATAATGACAATCTCTCGGCGCTGGCGGCAATTCTGGCCGGAGCCGATAAGCTACTGTTGCTGACCGATCAGCAAGGACTTTTCACCGCCGATCCGCGCACCAATCCGCAGGCGGAGCTGATCAAAGACGTTCACGGTATTGACGATGCGTTGCGCGCCATTGCCGGCGACAGCGTTTCTGGCCTGGGAACGGGTGGTATGGGCACGAAATTGCAGGCCGCTGATGTCGCGTGCCGCGCAGGGATTGACACCATCATTGCCGCAGGCAGCAAGCCAGGCGTGATTGGCGATGTGATGGAAGGCGTTTCCGTTGGAACGCGTTTTCATGCTCAGGCCTCTCCACTGGAAAACCGTAAACGCTGGATTTTCGGCGCGCCGCCTGCCGGGGAAATTACCGTCGATGAGGGCGCGACCGCAGCGATTCTGGAACGTGGCAGTTCATTACTGCCAAAAGGCATTAAAAGCGTGACAGGCAACTTTTCTCGTGGTGAAGTGATTCGTATCTGCAATCTCGAAGGGCGCGATATCGCCCACGGCGTGACCCGCTATAACAGCGACGCGCTCCGCCGTATTGCCGGACACCACTCACAGCAGATTGACACCATCCTCGGCTATGAATACGGCCCGGTTGCTGTCCATCGCGACGACATGATTACCCGTTAAGGAACAGGCATATGCTGGAACAAATGGGCATTGCTGCCAAAGCTGCGTCATACAAGCTGGCGCTGCTCTCCAGCCGCGAAAAAAATCGCGTGCTGGAAAAAATAGCCGATGAGCTGGAAGCGCAAAGGGAAAGTATCCTTAGCGCTAACAAGCAGGATGTAGAACAGGCGCGTGAAAATGGTCTGAGCGAAGCAATGCTCGACCGCCTGGCATTGACCCCTGCGCGTCTGAAAGCGATTGCTGACGACGTGCGTCAGGTGTGTAATCTTGCTGACCCTGTCGGGCAGGTGATTGACGGGGGCCTGCTGGATAGCGGACTGCGTCTTGAGCGTCGTCGCGTCCCGTTGGGCGTGATTGGCGTGATTTATGAAGCGCGTCCTAACGTTACCGTTGATGTTGCCTCCCTGTGCCTGAAAACCGGTAATGCGGCGATCCTGCGCGGCGGGAAAGAGACTTACCGGACTAACGCTGCGACCGTGGCGGTGATCCAAAAGGCGCTGGAAGCCTGCGGTTTACCCGCAGCAGCGGTGCAGTCAATCGACAATCCGGATCGCGCGCTGGTCGCTGAAATGCTGCGTATGGATAAGTACATCGATATGCTGATCCCGCGCGGTGGCGCGGGCCTGCACAAGCTGTGCCGCGAGCAGTCGACTATCCCGGTCATCACCGGCGGCATTGGCGTGTGTCATATTTATGTGGATGATTCTGCTGAAATCGCGCCTGCGCTGAAGATTATCGTCAATGCCAAAACCCAGCGTCCGAGCACCTGCAATACCGTGGAGACCTTGCTGGTGCATCAGGATATCGCTGAGCGTTTCCTGCCTGCGTTAAGCGACAAGATGGCGGAAAGCGGTGTTACGCTGCATGGCGACGAAATCGTGATGCAGGTACTGCATGGCCCGGCCAAACTGGTGCCGCTGAAACCGGAAGAGCTGGATAACGAGTTTCTGTCTTTGGATCTGAACGTTGTGGTGGTCGAAAATATGGATGGCGCTATCGCGCACATTCGCGAACACGGTACCCAACACTCCGACGCTATCCTGACGCGCACGCTCAGCAACGCCAACCGTTTCGTGAATGAAGTTGATTCTTCTGCCGTATACGTGAATGCTTCCACCCGTTTTACCGATGGCGCCCAGTTTGGACTGGGGGCTGAAGTGGCGGTGAGTACGCAAAAACTGCACGCGCGTGGCCCAATGGGACTGGAAGCACTGACCACATACAAGTGGATTGGCTTCGGAGATGATACCATTCGCGCGTAATTGAAACCGGGTGATGCAAAACAGGCGTTTGATTCGCAAGGCCAGTAATGCATCGCCCGGTTTGTTTTAACCTTCTTCGCCATACCCGCGTTCGTTTTAGCTCTGCGTTTTTAATCATCCGCAGCAGACTATATTTATTCATATTCTCGTTTGTGCCAGAAAGTAAGCCAGCACAGAATTTTCCCTGTCTGGAATGAATTTTCCTGGTCTGCGGTTCACGTATTGTTCCCCACGCTTGTTCTATTAGAATCAGTCTCATTTTTATGAGGAGTTGTTGCGTGAAATCGGATATTCACAAACTTAGTATTCCTGTTGTGCCGCTCGGCAATCCGTTCCCACCCCGCCATTGTTCGCTGTGTCCAAAGGGAGCTGCTATTGATCGTGATAATGAGTACAAGTTAATAGACAAAAGAAGGAAGTTTAAAGCCGGTGAGATTCTCGCTCGGCAGGATGAAGCCGCAGAGATGCTTTTTGTGATTCATGAGGGGTATTGCAAGTCCAGCGTGGAATGTGGCGATAACGTTTTTATCAGCCGCTTTTATGTTCCAGGGGATATCATGGCGCTGGATGCTGTCGAAGGGAGAACGTATCTGACCACCATCAGGGCTGCAACGACTGCGGAAGTATGCCATATCGACATCGCGCGGTTGTTCAAGGTCGCAGAGAAGGATCCTTCAGTTGCCGCAGCAGTCATCAAGTTTCTGTGCAGAGATAATGGGTTCATTGTTGAGAAATTGCGGCGTTATGCGAATAAACACGCGGAGGCCAGAATCGCCGCTTTCCTGGTGGAGTTTTACGAGATGCATTTGCGTATTGGCAGACCGGAAACGACGCTTCGATTGCCTTTTTCCCGGGAAGAAATTGCCAGTTATCTCGATCTTAAAATTGAAACCGTCAGCCGTTCATTAAAATCACTCGAACAACAAGATTTGATTACCTTACATCGTGTACGTACGGTAACACTTAATAGTTATCTCGGTTTGAAAAGCTTCATCTAATTCTCGCTTTTATGAATATGATTTTTTTCTTGCAATACCAGGAATATTCTTTTTATATGGAAAATTCCTGGTTTTATTTGTGTGAAATAATTATCAATTCGAGTATTAATCCTCCAGATTTTTGCTTTGTTTATAAGAATATTCCCCTTCAAACGAAAGTTTCATGAGAATTTTCTTGTGAAGATGAAAATTTATCAAAGTTGTAACAAATAGTCAGCATTTTAGAAAAGATATAAATATTTTAATTATCTTTATGTTTTGTAAGGATTTTATTAGGGTTTTATTTGTATGACCTTTTTGATATTTATCAAAAACATAAAAAAGATGAATTGTTTGGTTCGACTTATTTGTGTGGTTAATAATTCTGAAATGCGGCTTATTTTGAGTAAATATATCTTGGGAAAGTTCCTGGAAGACTATTTGTGTAAGAAAATTCTTAGTCTTTTGTAATTTCTGCGTTTCAGGGTTTGTTGAGATGTTACTTAATTCAAATGATAATTTTTTTGCGCGGCAATTCTGGCTCGCAATTAATGGAACCGCTGGAGTGACTTAATAATAAGACTCGGTGGTGAGTTTGTTCTTAGGAGAAGATAAAAATGAAAAAACTATTATTAGTAACCTCTCTGGCTTCTGTATTTGTTGCGGCAAATGCAATGGCAGATGTTACTGCTTCTGCAACTGCCTCGTGGGATGCGACGGCAACAAAAGATACCACCAGCATGTTGGTTGTCACCCCGCTAAACTCTTTGACTTTCCAGTATGCTGAAGGACTGAATGCCTTCAACTCTCAGGACGGTGCTTTTGATGTGACTATTCAGGGCCAGGAGACGGCAACTGATTTTGAGCTGACTGCGCAGATCATTAGCAACACTCTGACCAACGCCAGTGGTGATGCATCTACCCTGAACGTAGGAGTGGCATGGAATGGCACCGCGCTGACTAAGTCTTCAGATACTGTCCTGGTCAACTCCAGTTCGACTTCTGGTCTTGAAAGCCTGATGGCTGATGGCGCTTATAACGGTGCTGCTCGTGTCAGCGATCAATCCAACTTCAAATTCACCATCACGTCAGCGACTTCTGATGGTACCCAGGCAGTAACGGATTACTCTGCCCTGCCAGACGGCTATTGGACTGGTGATGTAAAAGTACAGTTCAATGCAACCTGGACGACTACCTAAGTAATAAAAAATTCGGGAGAATTTTATCTCCCGAATTTATCAGGAATGGTGTCATGAAAAAATATTTACCGACAGCGATGTTGGTAGGGTTAGTAGTATCTTTTCCCGGATGGGCAATTAATGTTGGTGAAATTACATCGATAATGACTTCTGCTGAGAGTTCATTATCGAAAGAAATTACCAATACGACTGATGCGGCGCGTTATGTCAGTGTTTCGGTAAAACAATTGTCATCACCTTTAGCTGGCGGAGTCGAAATAAAGCCTGTTAATTCCGGAGAGTTACTTTCTACACCTGCCAACCTTATTCTTCCTGGTCAGGCGAAGGATGTATTTCGCTTTTTCTATAAAGGACCAGCAGATGATGTTGAGCGTTATTATCGTCTGCAATGGATTGATGAACCGGTTACCGAGAGCGCGGAAACCCGGGCCAATAAAATGGCGGTTGCAACAGCGTCGGCTGAAATTGGAACTATTTTGGTGGTTGCGCCGAGAAAGGAGCGTTTTGAATATAACCGAAATGGCGATGTTATTACCAATACTGGCAATGTTTCGTTTCGAGTGATCGCCTATGGCACGTGTAAAGAGAAGGCCCGCGATCGAGGACGAGGCTGTCGCGAACGTTATTACATTATGCCAGGTACGAAAATAAAATTACAGTTTACCGATATTAATAATAGCCGTTCACGGATCGGTATCTGGCACGGTAAGCAGTTTATTACAGTGAAGTGATGGTCGATTGCAGCCATCTGTACGGGATAAATAAAATACCGGAATGTAAGGATGCATATGACAACAAAAAACATTGTCGGCGGTAGCTTTTGCCTTTTTCTTGCGTTGACACCAGGATTTTCACATGCAGCCCCAGTAAAAGTGGGTAATTACGTTATTCCCAGCGCTTTCGCCCGTTCACTGGAGCAGGGAATGACGGTACCGGTATATATTCGCTACAACGAGACTGACGAGAAAAGTCAGCAAAAAATTGCCGATGCGGTAATTTCGCTTGTTGATGGTAATATTACCGTTAAATCCCTGACGCTTACTGAATTACCTAATAATGCCGTGTTATCTGGAAAAACCCGCGCATTGGTGGAAAAAATTCGTGATGTGAAGTTTCACGATAATACCAATATCGAGCTATCGGCTAATGCACGCCTGCAGCTTAACGTCTCTTCATTTCATCTGGAGATGATTGTTAGTAAAGATGCGCTAACTGAAGCGATTGTCGCACGCAGCAGTCTGCTTGGGCCTTCCAGTGTGGAGACGCTCTCCAATGTCCTGAATTATAACTTTGGTACCTACTACAACGATTATCACAACGGCAGCAGTACTCGCAGCTATCTGACGGTAGACAATACAACATCGCTGCGTGAGCACCATATCAACATTAACGGTTCGTTTTACGGTATAGGCGACAGCAATGGCACCAGCAAACTCTATCGGGCGATGTATGAGCGCGATTATAACGGGTATCGACTGGCGCTTGGGATGCTTGACACCTGGAATGTCCAGTCTATTGCCAGCCTGAATGCGCTGAACGGCGGTAAAATTTACGGTGTGAGCTATGGAAATAAAGGAAGTACGGTTGTTGAAAATACCGCGCTTTCGCTCACGCCGATTACCGTATTTTTGCCAGCCGCTGGCGAGGTTCATGTCTTTCGTGACGGGCGATTGCTCAGCGTGCAGAACTTTAATATGGGCAGCTATGAAATTGATACCAGTCGTTTTCCGTATGGAGTTTATGACGTCACGGTAGATATCGTGGTCAATGGCCGGACAATTAATAGTCGTATCAGCAGGGTAAATAAAATCTTTGCCCGCCAACAAGCAGCCGGAATTGATCAGCTCTCGTGGCAATTTTTTGGCGGCTCACTGGATTATGATCGTGTGAGCTATAAGCGAAATCATTATCAGGATTTGGGCAGCGAGCAGACATGGATTGCTGGCGGGGCCGCATCGGTAACGCTGGCGGTATTGTCGGGACTGGGCCTGAAATCCACGCTCTACGGTTTTGACAACAATGCGGTTAATGAAACGGATGTCACACTCAATGTGAATGAATACGTAAGCATTGGCACTCAGACGCTGGTGGCGAATGATTCGTCATGGCGAAACATCAGTAACATTAATCTCAATGTGCCTGAGGGGTATGGCTCTCTCTGGGCATCGCGTGAAGACAGTAAAATTGGCGATCGTTTGCCCGTGCAGGAACGTGACAATTATTCCATTGGCGGCACGCTGAATATCGGAAAGTTTATTCCTCATGGCGGTTCGCTCACCGTTAGCCAGACGGAGAATCGCTATTCAGGCAATAAATACCGTAACCTGGACTACAGCACGACCCTTTATTCAGGCAGATATGCCTCGGTTGGACTGCGTGCCGGGATCCAGCGTTATTACTACAACAACCGAAATGACGATGGGCGACAGGAACGTTATGTCAGCCTGGATTTATCGTTGCCGTTGGCTTCCTGGTTGAGCATGGGGGTTTCCCGGGATCGCTATGGCAGCACCCAGGGGAATCTCAGCGCGCGTAAGCAGTATACTGAAGGCCCCATTAAATCAGTCGGCCTGGCGGCGTCAACCCGTCTGAGTGGTGAACAATATTACGACAACAACTATTCGATAAACGGCAATTTGAGTTATGACACGAAATATAACGCCGGTACCGTATCGGTAACGCGTTCCGCGGATAACTCCACCAATATGAACTTCTCTTCTCAAGGCTCTCTGGCGTGGGCTGGGAAAGACTTTGGTCTGAGTAAAGAGAGGCAACGGTCAGGTGTCATCGTGAAAACAGATTTGACCGGTGAGGGGAAACTGGCGGCGAAGATTAACAATCGTAATTATCTTCTCAGCGGTAAATCAAATTTCATTGCACTGCCGCCCTATGCCCAGTACAAGCTGGAAATTCTCAATGATAAAAACTCTGAGGACAGCTTCGATATTGTTTCAGGACGCAAGCAGGAACTGACGCTATATCCGGGTAACGTTGGTGTTATTAACCCTGAAGTGAAAAGCATGGTCACCGTGTTTGGGCGTATTCGTTACCCTGATGGGCAGTTAGCTGCAAATACCGATATTCATAACCACATCGGGAAAACACGTACCGATGAAAAGGGTGAGTTTGCTATCGATATTGATAAAAAATATCCGGTCATCACGCTAATTTCAGCCAATGGCAGCGTTTGTGAAGCCGATCTCGATCTGGAAAAAGCACGCGGCGCAGCGTGGGTGGGTGAGGTGAAATGCGCAACGCAAACCACTATGGCACAGAGGTAATAAAATGAAAGTATTAAATAAGTTGGCTATTTTAATCTGTGCTGTGGGAAGCTTTACGCCTTTGCCTGTTTTAGCTTTGAAGGCCTCCTCGTCCGGCTCAGTTAGCAACAATTATTTGTTTATTGAAAATGCTATAGATGGTGAATATTTTATTACCCCATCGGCACTTGATCCGCGCTTCAGCGGGTCAAATACGTGGATAAAATACGGTACCTCGCAGGTCAGTCTCGGATATTTAGGTTTTGTGGGCTGGACTGCACCCGGAAATTATTATCAGGATATGTGGATTGATAATTCCCCGATTAATGGGCCTTTCCGGGGAATACGTTGTTATAGTGGAACCCAGTGTCCATCGACCGGGTTTATTGCCGGGCAAGGAACTGACAATAACGGGTTTTATCATGCACAGGTGGGATCTGTCGCAGGCGTTGTTGGCGGAGCCTACGGATTCGCCTCTCTAACGGATACTGCCTATGAGTATTTTCGCAATGTGTCTACCGGTAGCAGCGAAACCTACGTATTCAACCGCTGTTATACGTCTGTAAATTATGATTATTCTTCCGGACAGCGTTGCAAAGACCAGTCGACCGGATCATGGAATTACGTTAATTATACGTTGACCAAACGCGGGCATCTGTCGCTTGAATCCACTAATGCGTTTCAGGAACTTTGGGTTGCCAGCGACGGAACGCCGAGCATCACCAAAGACTCTGGTTATTGTGAGCTTGGCGTGGTGGGCGGCACAGACGGTGTGATTTGCAAGATGGTGAGTTATAACCTGCAACAAACGGCTAATCTGACCCCCTCTCTGACGTTTCGCGCTTATGTTGACACGGCGATGCTTGGTTTTACGCCCGGAGCGGCCACCGTGAGATACTCCGGGAATGGCTCAAACTGGTATAACTATGGTTCTTCAACAGCGTATTACAACGTTTTCACCACGTCCGGGGAGTATATTTATATTTTTCTGTCGAAAGTATTTCTGAAAAATCTCGTCGATTCAGGGATCAGTATTACTAACAGTCAGCCGTTTACTTTCGGTTTTTATAATGGCTTAACACCAGAGTCAGGGCACTACCAGTTTACCCCTTCGTTACAGCTCAATATTGTGCCGAAGGAGTATGGAATCAGTATTGTCTCTTCGGACAACACAGCTTCTGCGAGCGGCAGTGGCACGATTGGCGATGCCGCTCCTATAGAAATGGATTACACCGTAACCGTCTCAGGCCCTCGTCAGGCCGATAGCATTACCGCCCAGGTTATCGGGGATAGTACAACGATCAATAGTGTGCCTTATTGCCTGTTTACCTCTACGCAAGGCGGGCTATCCGTCCCAATCCCCGCCTTTCTGCAGTACAACAGCCAGTCGGGGGGCGTGGTGCAGAAACGAAATAGCTGCAGTGAAGCACCAGTCAGCATGAGCGATGCGCAGTGGCAACAGACGCCCTGGGACGCCAATAACAATGACGATGGAAGCTATTATACGACTGATTTGAAGTTGCTTTTCCCCATGAATGATTCACGTTCGCTGTTAACCGTTTCCGGAGCAGACTGGGAAGGTGTCGTCAGCGCCAGCGGAGAGATAAAAGTGACGGCGAATTGGGTGGGCGTCACGCCATGAATCGCTACCATTTCGCACTTAGATGGGCATTTGTCTTTTTTTGTGGGCTGACTGCATGCTCTGCACAGGCTGTCTACCTGGAGTCGACCATCTATGAGATGCCATCGGATAAATCATTTATCAGTAAGCGAATCTATAACGATAGCCACAAACAGAATTTGTACAGTATTAGCGCCGTAAAAATTGATAAGCCGGGGCCGGGAGGTGAAAACAGAAGCGCCATTGCTGAAGGCGAACTTCTGTTTACACCGCTGAATTTCTCACTGGCACCGCAGGCGAGTGAGTTTTTTAAGATTTTCTACCGTGGACCGCAGGATGATAAGGAGCGTTATTATAGAATTCTGTTTCGTGAAATGCCGATCACGCTGTTTACCGAGCGTAATCAAGGAAAAGGGGGACAGGCTCTCCCGGTGATCGCTATGGACACCATACTGGTTGTTCGTCCGAGAAAAATAAATCTGACCTACACCATTGATGAGGCTAACGGAACGCTGAAAAACACCGGGAATACTTTTTTTAAAATCATCGTACACCAGGGGTGCAACTCAACCGATGATGAAGCCACCATGCGTTATGTGTTGCCGGGGGAAACCTGGCGTAGTAGCCAACTAAAAACACAAAACAGAAAATTTATAGTTGCCTTGCAGAAATACCTACCCGTGGGGCAGGGGTGCTTCAAACTCAATCGTGAGTAAGTATTGAATCTGATCGGATATGTCATGATGAGATATTGAATCTATACTGTATGTATCTTTATAAAATACAGTCATAAGCTCAGAGTAGATGAAATTTTGGCCATCCGAACTCAATATTACGGTATTTAAGAGTCAGGTTGTATGAAAAGTATAATTAATGATCAGGTTGAGTACGATTCCACCAGGAAAAGCCTGAAACATGGCGATACTACAATAATTCTTTCGCCGTCTACAGCGAGACTACTTGATTTACTCATTACTCATAAAAATCAACAGCTCCACCGCGAATTTATCATTGAGGAAGTATGGGAAAAGCATGGCATGGTGCCATCCGGCCATAGTCTTAATAAAAGTATAAGTGTCTTACGAAAAGCATTTAGCGAGTTGGGGGCGGAGAACCCCATTGAAACATTGCCCAGACAGGGATTTTTGTTCCATGCTGCGGTCCGTGACGCATCGACATCCTCCAGTGAGGATCAAGACAGGCGCTTGGTACCTAAAACGGAAATGGCAGTTCCATCAAGAAAAGTGAAATACGTAAAAATTTTTGTTCTCATTTTATTAATCGCTTTAATCGCAAGCACTTTTTTTATCGTGAAGACTTTTAATACAGGTACCAGGAATTTTATCTACATCAGGACAGTAGGTGATTGTGAACTTTATACTGCAGATGACAATAATGCTGATAAAACGAAAGCATTCTTATCCTCTGATATGTGGCGAAAAGTAAATTCGGTTTGTCATAGCGGTAAGAAAACAATAGTTTTCTATGATGATAATAATTTATCAGCAAGCAATTCTCTTAAAGAGAACTTTCTTGGAGTTTGTTCGCTAGATAAACGAGGTGCTGCGCATGAATGCGAAAACTATATTTATTAGTGGGGTGATCCTCCTTGCAGCGATAACAGTATATTTTTACCTTCATCTGCAACCTGAGACGCTGACTTGTTCTGCCAAAAATTATCTGCATCTGGAAGCTCAAACTCAGGGGGTGAAAATTGAAGGTGAAGTCCTTCTTGTCTTCCGGATATCTTCCGCCACCGAAGGGCGAGTATCTCAGGTAGGAAGTCTCGTCATTCAGGGCAAACATTATGCCGTAGATCGTAATGTCGTCCTGAAATTTATTGGTAAAGATCACGATGGATACCGACAGACTCGCCGCGTGGCTATTGTTAAAAATAAAAATGATAATGTCCCTGATGAAATTACTGAGCTGCTTATGTCACGGCAGGATATTTTCTATTATAAGGTTGTCCGTATCGCCGGAAATGTTTATGGGATAAGAGATTTGCGACGTACGCTTATGGTTTGTCGGGCTGCTTAACAAAGTTGATATATTGTATTACAAATTTTTTTAGTTACATATGTTGTTGTTTTGCTTTTTTATGGTTTTATGTTTCGTCTTGTTGTGAAAGTGAGTAAATTTATTTGTTCTGATTAGAAAATGGGAATTTTCCTTTTTCAATATTTTAAATGGCCTTACTATTTGACGGGGATATTCATATGGACAGTTGTAATCATAAATTCCTAACCTGTGTAATATGACTTATGGAAAAAGTTAACTCACGCACCGCCTTATAATTATTGGAGGTCGAAGGTGTTGTATATGCTCTCGTGCATAAAACGAGGGACCTGCTATGCCATAAATTAAAGTTGGTGATAATTATGAATGTGAAAAAGGCTTTTCTTCTCAGTTATGATATTTTCCTTTTCTCAGGGTTAAAAGCGTCTTTGCCAAATTTAGTACTGGTTGATGCGCGCACATATATTTCTGGAGCGCAACCCGTCATACCACAATATCCATCCTGTGTGTTGGTTATTGATAATCGACTGCCATTATTCCTGGTCAGGAAGTGGCTCCAGAGAAATAGTGCACAGTTCATTAATATGAGCTGTATTGTTCTTCGGATGAGTGAAAACCAGGCTGTTAATCGAGGGTATGAAGAGTTTGTTTTTATTAATGGATGGGAATTATCAGAGAAGGTGATCTCTCAGTTAAAAGATTATTTATTGGCACCTGGTGAGATAGCCGAAATTAACAGAGGTTCACCACTATTTACTTTTTATTTAACCGAGTTTGAGGAAGAAATGTTGTATGCTTCTTTCACTAAAGAAAGATTGCACGATTTTTGTATTGCCAACTCGCTGACAATTAAGTCAGTATATCGATATCGGGAAAAAATTACCACTCGGCTCGGATTTTCTCATTTCAATGAAACAATCATTTTTTTAACCAGGAATAATTTCTTGCGTGAAGACAGTTCACCGCTAAGATATACAGCGGAGAATATGATTTACGATGAGGTGTATGATGTTTCAGATACTAGCCGACTGAGTATGGCAATAAGGAATGAAGAAATCATTCCTTATTTTCAACCCATAGTAAATACCAGTGGTGATGTTTGCGGCGTTGAGGTTTTGGCTCGTTGGCCACAGGGGCATAACTACGCTATTTCTCAACGTGAGTTTATTCCATTGGCAGAAAAAAGTGGGTTGATTAATGAGTTGACCAGCTATTTAATGACCGTCGTTGCGCGTGATTTCGTCGGCGGAGGTGTAGGGATTAACAACACTTTATTTGTCTCATTTAATGTCAGCCCATCAGGTTTAAGTAACCCTGTCTTTTATTGGGAATGCCTTAACTTTATGGAAATGACGCAAAAATTACCCATAAAACTGATGATAGAAATAACTGAAAATCAGACGCTTACAATCACTCCAGCAATCAAAGAGCTTATTCGTTCATTACGAAACAGAGGCGTTCTGTTTGCTTTAGATGATTTTGGGACCGGTTACGCTAACCTCTGCTATCTCAATGAGTTAGACCTGGATGTAATCAAGATTGATAAAACATTCATTAAGGCTATTAAAGAGGTTGAGCAACATATTCCTATGCTTGAGTCAATTATTCATCTTTCCGGGCTTTTAGGGCTACGCATAGTAGCGGAGGGCGTTGAACATGACTTTCAACAGCAATGGCTGGGAAAACAGAGAGTTGATTACCTGCAAGGCTATCAATTTTTACCGCCAGTGACATTTAGTGATTTTATCCGGTATTACGAGCACTCTGTTAGTTTGTATGAACCTGTATCTGGTTCAACTTTCTCAACCTAGATCTCAAGAGGGTTTGCTGTTCTGAGCGATGCATCGTTTGTTTGTTTATCCTAAAAGGGTTATTCATAACTGTATTAATGTTCAATACAAAAGTTTTGAGGTTAGCCCTTCGCCATGCGTACATTTCTGACAAAAGTAAGAGTATGGTTTCCGCCACCGCTCATCTTAGTATTATTTCTTGTCATGGATGCGTTGACGGCGACCCCGCATTTTACGTTCGGTGCTGTGAATATCGTCGTAAGCCTATTGCTGGCCTGTGTTAGTCTGGCGGTAGCACTGCATACTGTGTGGCAGATGAGGATGAAACGCACGACGCTGAACCCGCTTCATACGGAAAGAACGACCACGCTTGTTACCGAAGGTTGTTACGCCTGGAGCCGCAACCCTATTTACCTTGGAATGAGCGGACTCCAGTTGGCCTTCGCTTTCTACGTCGGCAGCCTCGCCGGGATACTGGCTGTACCATTATTTATGCTGGTGATAGCCAGATTGCATATCGATTTTGAAGAAGAACAGCTGCGAAAACATTTCGGGCCGGAATGGGAACGCTATGAGCAACGGGTTCGTCGTTGGTTATAGAAATGTCTGATGCAATAACGCGCTATCGCGAACACGGAAAGCGCTGAGCGCGTTCCGCCGTAGCGGGTGATGACACGATTCGTGCGTAATTGAATCTGGGTGATGCAAAAATAGGCGTTTGATTCACAAGGCCATTGACGCATCGACCGGTTAGTTTTAACCTTCTATCCCGTGCTCACATTCGTGGACATGTCCTTTTCAGGGCCGATATAGCTCAGTTGGTAGAGCAGCGCATTCGTAATGCGAAGGTCGGAGGTTCGACTCCTCTTATCGGCACCATTTCAAGCCAGGACGTCCTCCGGCCTTTAAGAAAACCACGTTTCTCCTCTCGCGCCGCACGCATACTTTTCGACTCGGGGTAAAGATTTGAACTGCTTTTGGGTTCTGAGCCTGTCGAGTTCACACCGATAACAGAATTGCCGGATAAAGACTCCTTCAGGCTACATTCGCGTAATAGATAAACGCGAGCTTGTTACCGTCCGGATCGCGTACGTAGGCGCTGTAAAATCCCTGACCATACTGCGGCCTGTGACCCGGTGCGCCTTCATCTGTGCCGCCCAGACTGAGCGCGAGGGTGTGTAACTGCTCAATATGCTCGACGGAACAAGCATTCAGCGCCACCATCGTGCCATTACCAACGCTGGCAGGTTGTCGATCGAAGGGGCTGCCGATGCACAGTCCAACGGTGTGGTTGCCGTTGAATGTTCCCCACGACGCCCCTTCTTCATTACGCCCGGCCTGCGGTTGCCCAAGCAGTTCCATTAGCGGATCGTAAAACTGAATGGCGCGTGGGAGATTGTTGGTACCTAACATAATGTAAGAAAACATACTGTCCCTCATATTCATGATGCCAGAAGGCTCAGTGGTTATCCGCCTTATGCGCCCAGGCGGGCATCGCTGTAAGATAACGCTTAGCACGTATACGCGCCTCTTCCGGGCCGACCTTTTGCCATGAGTCGAGAAACGCCGCCAGACCTGCAACGGCTTCATCCCAGGATTTCAAATTACCGTCGGCATCACTACACCAGGTGCAATATTGATTGCTGGCAACGTTGGCATCACTACCGGAGATTGGCATTCCGCAGGCCTGGCAAAACCGTTCATGCTCTGTCATACAACGTTCCTTTTGTTAGAGGGGTGGTTAATAAATATACACCCAATGACGAGAGAACTTAGGGGGCTAGATCAATTGTTGAGCGCTCGCGACAACCCGCAAGGGGGCGCTGACCGCACTGCCGGATATCGAAACGCTGAATGCTTTTATTACGCAATGTCATCTACCGGACTACGAAATAAAAGACCTTTAAGCATGATATCGGCGAGCTAAGTAATTTTAGCTCTCTATGATTTTGTGAATGTCCCCGCATCCTCATCGGATGGCGGGGATTTTTACTTTATTTTTGCAGGAAGATTAAACTGTAATACGCTTCAACCCCGCTATCGCTTTTTCGAGGTAAGCGCGTGGACATCCCATGTTCAGGCGAATAAAACCTTTGCCAGCCGAACCAAAGCTATTTCCCATTGAAGGCGCAATACCGGCAACATCAAGCATAACCCCTTTGAGTTGCTCATCATCCAGTCCAAGCGCTTTGCAATCGATCCACAGCAGATACGTCCCCTGGGAAGGAACAACCCGGGCCCACGGGAGATATTCATCAATCTGTTGAATAAACCAGCGTCGATTTTCAGCCAGATAACCAAGTAACTCGTCTAACCAGGGCGCGCCATGCTGCCATGCTGCCGTACTTGCCTCGACGGATAGCGCATTGAACACATCCAGCCCATGGGCATCCAGACGGCGTAAAAAGTGTTCACGCAATGCCGGTGCCGGTATCAGAAAATTAGCAATGCGTAGTGTCGACAAACCAAACGTTTTACTGGCGGAGGTGGCAGAGATAACGCGCGAATGCCAGCGCTCTCCCAGATGCAAAACTGAAGTAAATTTTTCCCCTGGCAGTAATAAGTCAGCCCATATTTCATCAGACAGCAACGTAACATTATAGGTCTCACATAAGGTGAGTAGCTGTTCCAGCTCCTGCGCAGACCAACAACGGCCAGTTGGGTTATGCGGATTACATAAAATCATCAACGGTGGGCGTTCAGTCCGGAATAACATTTCCAGGTGCACAAAATCCATTTGATAACCCGTAACCGGATCCTCAGATAATGGGTTTTCCAGGAGCTGCCTGCCGTTCAGAGAGATAATTTTGGCGAATGAGCCGTAGTACGGCCCCTGAACGACCACGCCTTCACCGGGTTGACTCAGCATTTGCACCAGTAGAGATAACCCCGGAACGACGCCTTCAATGCTGCAGACCCATTCCTGCTTTATTTCCAGTTGATGGCGGGTGGAGAACCATGAGTTTAATGAATCAAAGTAACTTTGTGGGCGTTCGCTGTAACCAAAAATGCCGTGCCCGACGCGGAGTGTTAAAGCCTCCTGAACGGCAGGGGGGCAAGCAAAGTCAAAGTCAGAAACCCACATTGGCAACAGTTCATGTGTATCTTCGCCGAAATATCGCGTCATAAAGTCCCATTTCAGCGAACCGGTATTGTGGCGATCGATAACCTTATTAAAATCCATTACATGCTCTCCCTATTCTGTTGCCGTAATTTTTTTAGCTGTACCTGCCGCTGATGGCGCTTTTGCGATACCGATTCCTGTAAAACCATAAATCAAGGCGAAGAAGATTGCGGCATAGCACTGAATTGCCCATGGCAGTAAATCCAGCGTACTCACGCCTAATGTCGTTGCCATATAGACTCCGGCAGAGGTCCACGGCAATAGCGGTTCAATAACTGTGCCCGCGTCTTCAATGGTGCGGGACAGATTTTTAGTATCCAGTCCCATACGACGGTAAGCGTCTTTAAATAATTCAGCTGGAACCAGAAGAGCGAGTTTGCCGTCGCTTGTCGCACCGGTCACCAGAATGGTGGTTCCAATGGTCGCCGCAATTAGCTGACCGACACTGTGAATGACGGTCAACAGGCGGTTAATAAGAATGTTGAGCGCCCCCGTTAACGTTAAAGCCCCGGCAAAAGAGAATGCGCAAAATACCAGAAGGATAGTGCTCATCATTGAGAACATTCCGCCACGGTTAAGCAGGCGTGGTACATCCGCAATAATGCCCTCGCTCCCTTGCGGGAACATCGTAATATTAAAGCCATCGATAAAGGCATCCAGTCCTTGCTTGATGCTAAGTCCCTGCATCACAACGCCCAGAATCAGGGCTAATACGCACGCGCTCAGCATTAAAGGAATGACCGGTTTTTTACGAATCGCCCCCCATAAAACGATTACTGGCGGCAAAATAAGAATGATATTGAAGTGGTACAGCGACTCCAGGGCGTTGACAATATCGGTCACCCGTTGTGGCGTGGCGACCTCGCCCAGCATATTGCTGTGGCCCGCAATTAAATAAACCACGGCTGCAAGCAGAAAGCTGGGAATTGTGGTCCACAATAAGTGCTGAATATGCTCGAAAAGGGTAGTATCTGCGACAATGGCCGCAAAGTTAGTTGAGTCTGACAGCGGCGATATCTTGTCGCCGAAGTAAGCACCTGAAACAACGGCTCCCGCAGCCGCTGCCATCGAGACATCCAGTCCGGCGGCAACCCCCATCAATGCTACGCCCACCGTTCCGGCTGAACCCCAGGAGGTTCCGGTACATACGGATACGACGCTGGTCAAAAAGAAGGCGGCGATGAGAATGTATTCGGGGCTGATGAGTTTAAGTCCCCAGTACACCATATAAGGGATGGTGCCGCTAAACATCCATGTTCCAATCAGGCCGCCAACGCAGATAAGAATCATAATAACCGGCATTGCTTTGGCAAGTTTATCAACCACCGAATTAATGATGTCTTCCCAGCAATACCCTTGCCACCACGCCATCCCTGCGGCGACAGCGGCAGAGCACAGTAACAAAGGTTCAATGCGTAACCCCATAATGCCGTAGCCAATAATTAATAGCAGGAGCATGGCTAAAATAGGGATCGCTGCCAGTCCAAATGAGAGCGTTTTTTTCTGATTTTGAGAGGCATTCATTCATGAATCTCCAGTCTGTAAGGTCGTTCAAGAGTAGAGAACACCCTTAGGCCTGACTGTGATCGTTCATTGGCCCTCATGTAAGCGATTACATGAGAACGTTAAACTTGAAGTCGATCACAATTCAGGGGCTTGACGATTTACGCATTGATGACGGGGGGAAGAACAGAATCGCGGATCACCAGATCCGCAGTGAAGCTATTCACACTGGGACGCTGGGTTGCGCCCTTAAAAAGCTGTATCGCCAGGTGCGAAGCACAGCGCGCCATCCGTTCAACGGGGTAATGCATTGTTGTCAGCGCGGGATAGAGATAGCGCGCCATCACCACATCATCGAACCCAACGATTGAAAGCTGCTGTGGCAGTGTAATTCCTTGTTGATGAAGGATGCGCATAATCCCGGCGGCCATCACATCATTAAATGTCACCGCTGCGGTGAAAGGGATGCCGCAATTTAGCAACTGATGCGCAGCGCGTTCGCCCCCCTCTTCATTGAAGGGGACGCTAATAACCCAGTTTTTATCTGGCGTAATGCCATATTCGGCCAGCGCCAGCTGATAGCCTTCCAGCCGCTCACGACGATCGATAATCGGTAAATCACTTGTCACGCAGGCAATACAACGGTGTCCTTGTTCCAGTAGATGTAGCGTGGCTGTTTTGGCTGCTTGACTATTTTCCAGCCATACGCAGCGATTGGCCATGCCGGCAATATAGCGATTCACGACGACCATGGCCGGGAAATGCGCGGCATATCGCAACAGTTCTTTTTCGGAGAGCCTACTGGCATGGACCACAATAGCTTCACAGCCCTGGTTGATCAGGAAATCGAGCCCGGATTTTTCCATTCCTTCATCGTGGCCACCGCTGCATACCATCAGCCGAAATTGCTGCTGGCGTGATACTTCTTCCACGCCTCGGGCAAGTCTGGCAAAAAAAGGATCGGCAAGATTGCCGGTCAATAACCCGAGCATGTCCCCGCTGCGTTTCGCTAATGCAATTGCGGCGGCATTGCGATGATAGTTCAGCTCGCGCATAGCTTTTTCAACACGCTCACGCGTCACCGGTTCAACCCATGCAGTTTGATTAATAACGCGTGAAACGGTTGCGGTGGATACTCTTGCTAACTCTGCAACATCCTTTATCGTTGCCATACCGGCTCTTTACCTTATTGATGCTTGAGAATTTGCTTATCACTGGTTTTTATTTGGAAAATTAACTATTGGCTTTTATTTATCATGACTTCATCTGACGTCTAGATTTGCATCAATGCCAGTTTAACGGCAAGCCCGGCAAACGCAACAGCAAAGAAACGCAATACCCAACGTTGCACAGCAGCATTAGCAACCACATGCTGGCGTATGCTGGCTGCACTAATTCCATATACGGTAAATACAAAGAAAGTCATAACCATAAAAATCAGGCTCATCTCCAGCATCTGAGAAACAGGTGAGATCTCACCTTTTATAACGAACTGCGGTAAGAATGCCAGGAAAAACATGGAGAGTTTGGGGTTGAGTAGATTGATAAGTATCGCCGAGGTTATAACTTGCCTTAAACTCTGTTTTTTAGTTTTACTAGCCATAGTCAGATTTTTATTTTCATTAAGCGTTTTCCATGCCATATAAAGCAGATATGCTACGCCCAAATATTTAATTATCTGAAGGGCCATTTCACTGGTATGCAGTATTGCAGCCAGTCCTGTAATAACTGTTAATATGTGCGGAACAATACCCAGCGTGCAACCCAATGCAGCAATTATACTTACGCGAGCACCATCTGAAATGCCCGTGGCGACAGTATAGAGTACGCCAGTCCCTGGAGATGCCACGATAATGAGAGTGGTAAGGAGAAACTCAAGCGTCATAATGAATTTCTCCCACAGACTTTTACTTCGGACTCGATGTAACGGGGCGACTGAGTCTGCGCTGCGAGGTTGGTACGGGGAATAATGCCATCAGCATGAATTATTCCAGTGTAGAGTCGTTCAACATGATTACGAATGAGGGGAGGGTAGAATAGTGACATTGGCAAATCTCTCTTCCGGAATGTTTCCAGCAGCATGCCGAGTGTCACGATTGGTGTATTGAATAAAATTGCAGCTTACTTTATCGCTGCAGCATAGGCGCCGGGCGTTATGCCATAAGTACGAACAAAAAGTCGCGTCATATGACTTTGATCTGCAAAACCGGCGGTATAGGAGGCATCAGTAAGAGGCATTCCTCCAGCGATAAGCTGCCTCGCCTTTTGCAGTCTCCGCTGGATAAGATAAGCATGTGGAGTAAGCCCTGTGACTGTAGAAAAAGCGCGTAGTAGCTGAAACTGACTCACGCCTCCCAGAGCTGAAAGCTCATGGAGTGATAACGGTAATGAGGGGTCATCATCAATACGCTCCTTTGCCAGGACAATTGATTTTGGTACGCCTTTTTTCTCAATACGCGGGCTTGCGAGTAAGCCTGCCAGTAAAAAGAGCAGGGTTTCTTCCTGTTCAATTTCGCTGTGCCCGCCGCGGGAATCCGTCAGAATTCGAAAGAGTGTCGAGAAATGGGCCGCAGGCTCACGATTACGAAATACTGGGCTGGATAGCTCAACGCAGCCAGAGCGACTTTCCGTCAGAACTTGCATGGCGCCGGACAAAACGGTGGGGTCGAAATAGAGCATGCGCCACGACCTGCTTTCTGTTCCCAAAGGTGAGCCATCATGGACTTCACCAGGATTAACGGTGATCACATTCCCCACTACAGCTTCTACCCTACCGCGCCCGCTCATCGAAACCTGAGCTCCACGAACGATTAAGCCAATGCCGAACTGATCATGAGTATGACGCCCAAACCGGAAGGACGTATCGGCAGATACCGCATGGACACCTGCCATCCCACATCGAAGGGTTGTGAAACGTTCTTTCTTCATCGAATTAAGACCGGGGTGATGAGTTATCAGTACATCCTCTGAGTATATCTACTCAGAGGCTAATCTTTGATTTTTTTTAAACTGAATGATTAACGTCTGTGAAAAGTATTATTTCTCTCACATACGATATTCAATCATCCCACTCTTTTTGGCAACCCAGTCATACAGTCTTTGTCCACGCAGGTTGGTTTCATGCGTGTGCCAGTATAATCTTGACGCATGGTTTTTTTGGGCTTGCTTTTGCACATACTCGATCAGCTGTTTACCGATATGTTGACCGCGCACTTCTTCGCTAACAAATAGATCTTCGAGATAGCAATAGTTTGATTCTGCCCAGGTTGAACGGTGAAAAACATAATGCACCAGGCCCACAATTTTACCATCATATTTGGCAACTGCACAATAAACTGGTTCGTCTGGCGTCAGAAAGCGCTCCCATGTTAATTTCGTTACTTCATCTGAAATTTTAGTACGATAAAATGTTTGGTAGTTTATCCATAAAGGAAGCCAGCTGGAGTAATCTTCTTGTTCTGCAGCTGCAATAGTAATAGTATTTTTGCTATTCATATATTTCTCCTGATATTGTATAAGAATAATGTCTCAGGAGTATGATCCTAGGGGCTTTATAAATTCTGGTAAAGAGACACTTTTTACCTATTGATAGGATCCACTTTTAGCATAAAGGTTAATACAATGAAGAAAAATAATGCACCTTTATTTCAAGGATTTGTTTTAGGAAAAGGTGTCGTGAAGGAACAGGTTTATCATGCTCTTCGTGAACACATTCTTGCAGGCCGATTACCAACAGGAACAAAGATGCCTTCAACCCGGGCGTTGTCCGAGATGATGGCAATTTCACGAAATTCAGTGATTGCCGGTTATGACAGGCTATTAGATGAAGGGTATATTTTGACCCGGAAAGGGTCTGGAACCTATGTTGCGCACAATATTCCGGATCGGAGTATCAGCAATAGCTATCCAATGATAGCGTCGGGGGAAGTCGTCGCGCCTGATGAACAGGTAAATGGCCAAAATAATCCTGTGCGCGATTTATGGTCAAATGAGTATGAAGGGCGCGGCATGAACCGTCTATTTGCGGTTGGTGTTGGCTGTACGGATCTCTTCCCGCACGCACTATGGGGCAAATTACTGCAACGGGTATGGAGACAATCCCGACACCAATTGGGGTGCCACACTCATCCTTGCGGATACTTTCCTTTGAGAAAAGCGATTTGTCGTTACATCAAAACAACGCGTGGAGTGAACTGTAACGAAGAGCAGATAATCATCGTAAATGGTATCCAACAAGCATTGAACATTACCGCACGAGCGCTGCTGTCGACAGGCCATGAAGTTTGGCTGGATGAACCGGGTTACAAAGGCGCACGAGGGGCTTTTATGTCTGTTGGCGCAATGGTGAGGCCGGTACCGGTAGACAGCGAAGGAATGAACGTCCGCTATGGTATTGATCATTTCCCTGACGCTAAGCTGGTCTATGTTGTCCCGTCGGATCAATATCCATTAAGTGGAACATTGAGTTTATCCCGGCGTTTTGAGCTGTTGGAATGGGCGAAGTCAAACCAGGCATGGATATTTGAAGATGATTATAATAGCGAGTTCCGCTATGCCGATCGTTCTTTACAGGCATTGCAGGGATTAGATGACAATCAACGGGTTATTTATGCCGGTACATTTTCGAAAATGATGTATCCAGAATTCCGTTTAGGTTTTTTAGTTGTCCCGCCTGGTTTACAAGAACAGATTATGGTGACGAAATATTTTACAGATCTCGGCACCAGCTATCTTGAGCAGGCAATGATGGCGAGTTTTATTGAGGATGGGCATTATGCCAGTCATGTGCGTCGAATTCGCAAGGCGTGTTATGAAAGAAGAACTGCGCTGGTCAATGCTATTCAAGAATACCTTGCTGATAAAATGATTGTTCAGCCTTCTGACTCTGGCGTTCATATTGTGTGCTGGCTACAAAACGGATTGACCGGAAATGATGTCGAGGAAAAAGCCAGAGCACTGGGGATGGGAATACTATCACTGAGCCGTTATTACCAGCGAGATATCACCCGACAGGGGATTTTGATTGGTTTTGCAAATCACCCGGCAGAGGCACTTGTTGATGGGATACGTCGTCTGGCTCAGGTTATTTAAATAATAATTTGTTCAGAACGTCTTAATGTTGTTTGCCATGCAAAGTATGGTTATGAAGCGTACTGCGAAGCGAGCGATTTTCGTGACTAGACATATCTGGCGGCATGGCCTTTTGAAACTTTTGACGCCTTCCTGGATGATGTAAAAAACATGCAAGAACAGACAGAACCGAGGCATTGATGGTGAGTACCTGACACCGCGACCGGCCTACGATATGTGGCTCAATGAGCGTAATTTCGATAACCTGAGACGGCAGATTAAACGTCCTGGTGAGCTGATGGAAAGGAGCAGGTTTGAGGTCATTTAAAGGCGACTCCCCAATATAGCCTTCAGGGGAGTACCATTTCGACTGAAATGAGGGTTTTCACTGAAAATGCTCACCTATGTCAATCTCATGATCAAGCATCTGAATAAGAAATAGTAGATTTCGGCTATCTTCTTTTTTGGCGCGGTTAGCTGGAAGCTCCTTTTTTTGATTGCGTTTATCATCTGGTTTGTATTGTTGTAATATAGATTTCACAAAAACACCACGATAAACATCATAGCTACTTGTTCCCATTCCTAAATGATGGAATCCTTTGAGTTTATATAAACTTACTGTTTTTATATTAATGCTTAATATTTGCGCAATTTTTTTCACTGATAAACCACATGCCAGCAAGAGTAATACTCTTCTCGGTTGCTTTCCTATTCCATAATTTGAAAGAGTCTGGTAAATATAGCTATTGACATGATAAATTAAATCATCAGTATTTGATGGAATAGGGTGACGATATTTTTTAATAATATCAGAGCTATCAATTTTTGAAATGATAAGGCTTGATAACATCGTGATGATTTGTTTTGGTGTTTTATGCATATATTCAATAAATTCAATATCTGTAGGGACAAAATAGAATGGAACTACGCGATCGGCATAGTTAAATTTTTGACCGAAAAATAGTATTCGTCGTTGCTGTAGATGAGGAGATAATCTGGATAATAACAGAATACTCTCATGTGGAAGTATTCCAAGAATTACTGGCGCAGTGGTATACACCTCCAATAATTCTACGAGTGATTGTGGTGAGAAGCAGGTCTTAATCTGGGTATCGGGAAATAGCTGGCTATACAACTCCTCGATTGCATAAGTTTCAGGCCATTGTAGTGCATATACGATCAGAAATTCGCTATAGCTAATATTATTCATCTTCTCCCCCCATTTTTGTATTCCGCATTATGACAAGGGTATGCCATATATCGTTGTTACCCGACATACCATTCCCAACTCGTGAACGATAAGATCCCATAATAGTTCTCCGGGGTTTTGCATTTGATGGGGGCGACTTTTTTATCTTGTTCTTCACTGATTCGATTATGACGCGTTCCACCCATATTTCATTACATGGATGGCGCATTCCTGGCTGTATCTGCTGTCGTGATCGAAAATGAATAGAGTTAGGGCGACTTATTATATATGATAACTGGAAAGAGGCCCTTCGTTTAGGCATCGCAAAAGCCTTAGCAATGTCGTTGCGATTCACCCATTTTTTTTGTTGCTGACACCATAGAGCAATAATTATGTATAGTGGTTGCTTTGAGTATTGTGAAACGCTGTCAGGTATAATTGCATTGTGATAGTTTTTATTTCTGAGTGATTCGTTTTTCATGCTATTATCCTATTTAAGACAGCGAGAGTGTTTAAAACGTTATAATTTGTTAAGTTTTTATATTGACTGATTTTTGGGTAGGGTTATATTAATGGGGTTGGATGTAAACATTTGTTTTAAGTCAATGTCCAGGTTTTGTTCGCTATGTTCTGTTGTGTCTGTACTTATGCTATCAATTAAATGGCGAATAATAACGTACAAAACTGGCATGCAATAGATGTCACCCTTCATACCTTCTTTTACTATTATCCTGCCACTTGTTCTAAAGCAACTAAAAAGAAGTTGTCCATTAAATTGATTATTAATTAAATCAATAATCAATTTAATTTCAAATTTATTATTATCTGGAGAGAGTAATACTTCCATTAGCTTTAATAATCGATTTATTTTTCTGTCACCAATAATTTTTCTCCACTGATTGAATTTGCCAACATTCATATCGCTTAATTGCATTTTTGAACGATGTAATACTTCTGCCCAAAACGTTTCCAGCTGTTTCTGTTGGATATTATTCATCAGTACACCATGAACCGTGTGCATTAAAAATTAAAATGTTTTTTCCATAAATTGTCCTGATAACAGTGTGGATAATATTAAAAGCAAAAAATATCAATCGGTAAAAGCAAAAAATATCAATCGATAAGATAGGCAATATACATCAAAAAGATAGATACAGGCTCCAGTGATTCTTACAAATAATTTAGTCATAGAAATCCCGTCACAAAAGGCCTCTGCATGGGTGGGTTACTGTGTCTGTAGTTTTTTAGCCAAGGCTGTAATGGCTGGTTTCATCAGTAATAGAGATAGATAGTGTATTAAAGGAAATATGATGATTTTTCCTATGTCATTGTTTTGTAACTGTATTTTGTTTATTTTTTATTGATTTCTGACGTGATGCTTAGCACTTTACTCGTTATTGTCGATCGTAAAGATCGATTTTACTTGTTGTAAACATTATATAAAAAATGATTAGGCTTTTTAGCAATGCTAGGAAGTGACGGTTGGTTGATAGCCAGGTTTTTCACAAACTGAACTACGCTCCCTGTTGACCGATAAGCAGAACAGTATGTCGGGTTTTATCTGTCTAAATTGCCTAAATGAACGGACTGAAAAATGAATAAAGTAAACAAGTTAATCTTATCGGCCTGCGTTGCTGGCAGTATGGTAAATGGTGCATGGGCAGCGGCCCCAGTTGGTGCTGATTATGGACATGGTACCCTGCACTTTACGGGAAGCGTGATTAACTCTCCATGCAGTATTGCTCCGGGAGACGAGGATATAGACGTTCCATTAGGTCAGGTTGCCAACAAAGTTTTAGAAGCTGGTGCTGGTTATTCTCTCACACAGCCAATCACAATTCATCTGCAAAACTGTGATCTAACTGCACATACGGGCGTAAGCAGCGGTACTGGTACCGTCGACTATCCTTCATTCTCTAAAGTCACCGTTCAGTTTGCAGGATCTGCAGATGCTAACAATGCCGAGTTGTATGCAAACACGGGTACCGCCCAGGGCGTAGGTATTCGTCTGATGGATACTATGGCGGGAAATGTTCCACTATTAGCGAATGCTACTTCGGCTGAGCATGGCCTGACATCTGGCGATAATTTACTGAAATTCGGTGCGCGTCTGGAAAAAAATGGTCAGGCTGTTGTAACGGGGACAGTTGCTGCTGATGTTACTTATGCATTGAATTACAAGTAATCTCTATCGATACAAAATCCAGACAAGACATTTATTCTAAATAATAGATATAAGATTATTGTATATGAGTATTAGACCTGCATATCTCGCATTGCTTCTGGCTATCTATTTTCCTGTGGTGAATGCACGGAGTGTTGAGTTTAATACTCATCTTTTAGATGCTGATAATAAGAAGAATGTCGATTTGTCAGCTTATTCTCAACAAGGTTATATTGCGCCTGGTGAATATATTTTAGATATTGTCCTTAATGGCCGAACGATTAAAGAGCAACAGATTGTTAATTTTTATTTAAATGATGATAAAAGTAACAGCTTTGCCTGTTTGACTCCGTCATTGATTGGACTGATAGCGTTCAAAAATGAAGTCAAAAATAATCTGTCCTTTTACCCTGGAACACAGTGTGTCAATCTTACTGCCTCCGACAGCAGTGTCGTTTATTCTCCTGATAACCAGACTCTATCTGTGACGGTGCCGCAGGCCTACCTTTTATATCAGGATGATGAATGGTCTCCGCCATCCCAGTGGGAGGACGGTGTCAACGGTTTTATTTTTGACTATAACCTGCTTGGCAACCGCTATATGCCACATCAAGGAGATGTAAGTAGCAATTACAGCTTATACGGTACGTCAGGATTGAATTTTGGCGCATGGCGCTTACGTTCTGATTACCAGTACACCACAACCAGGGGAAGTGGGGAAAATGAGTCATCACTGACTTTCCCGCAAACATACCTCTTTCGTCCTGTTCCTTCTCTCCAGGCCAGACTGGTGATGGGGCAAACATATCTGAACTCCGATATTTTTGATACGTTCCGTTTTAGCGGAGTGTCACTTACCAGCGATGAACGTATGCTGCCCCCGTCGTTACGTGGTTATGCGCCACAGATAACCGGAATAGCACAAACCCATGCCCAGGTCACTGTATCCCAGAATGGGCGTATTCTCTGGCAGTCTCAGGTACCAGCGGGTCCATTCGTTGTGCCTGGATTAAGTGAAACGGTCCGTGGAAATCTCGATGTTACCGTTCGGGAAGACAATGGGCAGGTACATACCTGGCAGGTGAATACAGCCAGCGTTCCGTTTCTTACCCGAAAAGGAAACGTTCAGTTTAAAACCGCGGCAGGTAAACCGCTGATCTACGCTGGCAGCAGCCACACCGTCGAGCCGTTTTTCTCAACCGGCGAGATGACGTGGGGAGCATTTAACAATACATCCCTTTATGGCGGCTTTATTGCTAGTGATGGTGATTATCGCGCACTGGCACTGGGGATCGGCGAAAATATGGGGGTATTTGGTGCCGCGTCATTTGATGTCACGCAGTCTGTAGCAAAGATACAAAACGAGTCTCAGCAAACGGGTTACAGCTATCGTTTTAATTACGCCAAAACCTTCGATAAAACGGGTAGTACAATCGCATTTGCCGGGTACCGTTTTTCTGAAAAAAGCTTTATGACGATGAGCCAGTATATAGACCGCTCGAATGGCTATGGCTCGTCACTGTCCGAAAAACAGAGCTATGTACTTACGTTTAACCAATCCATCAGCTCACTCGGGCTCAATGCTCTGTTCTCCGTGAGTCATCAGAATTACTGGAACAGTAATGTCAGTGAGAACTACACCGCTTCATTGAATAAGATCTTTAACCTAGGTCCTTTTCAGGGAGCAACCGCTTCACTTTCTTTGGGACGAAATCGCACATTACGTAATGAACAGGATAATCAAATTTATCTTTCACTAACCTTGCCCTGGGATACACAACGGCAGGTCAGCTACAGCATCCAGCATGATAGCAATGGACGTTTGAATCAGACCGCAACCCTCTATAACCGGCCATCGAATAAAACCTCCTGGAGCCTGGGGGTCGGTCAACAGCATGATGAAGGGCAGCAGGACGGTACGTCACTGAACGGAAATATTCAAACAATGACGCCATACGGTCAGGGTAATGCGAACTTCAGTATGCTGAGCCAGCAATATAAGAGCTTATCCCTGAACTGGTATGGCTCTTTCACGGCTACGCGTTATGGCGCTGCGCTTCATCAAAATATGGCGGGAAATGAGCCGCGGTTGATGATTGATACCGGAGATGTGGCGGGGGTGCCTGTTGATAATGATAACGGTACGACAAACCGCTTTGGTATTGCGGTGGTACCGGCTGGTTCAAGCTATGAACGCTCAGACATTGCTGTTGATATTACCGCCCTGCCTACAGATGTTAACGTGTCGGGTAATGTCATTAGTAAAGTGCTGACTGAAGGGGCCATCGGATATAAGAAGATTATGGCTACGAAAGGCGGTCAGTTGATTGGAACTATACGACTGGCTGATGGTTCGTTTCCACCGCTCGGTACACAGGTAAAAAACCAGAAAGGTAGGGTACTGGGCATTATCGGTGATCAGGGTTTTACCTACCTTTCCGGTATCAGCCATGAAGATCGCAATAATGTCAGCGTCGCCTGGTCACAGGGGCAGTGCAAATTACAGCTTCCTGAACATTCGGACCTGACATCGGGCGTATTGTTATTACCCTGCCATTAATGGAGATGAGTTGTGTTATCTAAACGTGTTTATAAACTTTTGGCATCGCTTGCTGTTGGTCTTTTACTGGTAAGAGCAGGGACTACTAATGCGGCTGTAAATATTGACAGGACCCGAATCATCATGGATGGTTCTGATAAATCACTGGCAGTCACGTTAACTAATCAAAGTAAAACACAGCCTTATCTGGCACAGTCATGGATCGATGATGCCAATGGAAAACGCTCAGAATCATATTTACTGGCATTACCACCTTTACAGCGAATTGATGCGGGGAAAAAAACGCAGGTCAGAATTATGGCATTACCCGCTATTGCCTCTCTGGCTAAAGACCGGGAGACACTTTTCTACTTTAACGTCCGGGAAATTCCGCCGAAAAGCGACAAGGAAAATGTGCTGCAAATCGCCCTGCAGAGTCGTTTGAAGTTATTTTATCGTCCTGACGGCATAAAGAAAAAAGCCAGCGACCGCGTAGAGGAAAAAGTTACGGTAACACGTCAAAATGGTAAGCTGGTGCTTAATAATCCGACGCCCTACTATATTACCTTAGGGTATTTAGGTGCTGATAATAAAGGGAGCTTCCCTGGTTTTGACAGTATTATGATAGCACCACTCTCCTCGTTGGATTTTAACGTTAAATTTGGTGGTAACTCATTGAATGTAGGATATATAGATGACTTTGGCGGGCTTAACATAAATCCGTATCGCTGTGCGGAAATGCTGTGTGTTTTTGAAGGGAAGTAAACTTAAATTAAATGGGTATGCACAACTTTTTGGAGGGGGGGAAATGCCAAGACTTGCGTTGTTTTTATTAGTTTTCAGCAGTGGATATTTACCATTGTCGTTTGCTTATGCAGCAGGGTGTCAGTTCAATGGTTCAGCTCAAAATATTTTTCTTAGTGTGCCACAGATGTCCATTCCGGCTGATACACCAAATGGCACAGTACTTTACACATCGCCGAAGACATCTATTAATCTGAGTTGTGAAGGTGAGACTTATGGGCAATTCGTTACCGCAGTAACTACATCTGATTTTAATTCTTATCTGTCAATAAAAAATGGAATTGCAACAACAATATACATTGACGGTAAGCCTTATGATCGTCAACAAGAAAATGTGATCGGTTTTACTACGGCAACGGGAAATAGCTTTAAAAAAAATCTCTCAGTCTGGGTGGAAATAAAAGTAGATTCATCAAAAGGAAAAGTACCTCCTGAAGGAACATTATTGAACGGTTCTTTCCAATCAATATATTTTCTTGTTGATAATAATTATTTTCTTCAAAGATCGATAATATCAATCTCAACACCAGACATTACTTTTATACCTTGTACGATGGAGGTAGCTGTCTCTCCCAACACCATTGACTTTGGTGCAGTTAAAATCAGCGATATGGAAAAGGGAATGAAGCTGCAAAGGAAATTCACAACGTTAATTCAGAAGAGTAAAGGCTGTACCATTGCGGTCAGCGCGCCATTTGGTATCAATATGTACTTTGAACCAGCAGCTCCAGGGATTAATGCTGATGGATCTCTTAACTTAAATAACGGGTTAGGATTATCTATTTCAGATACATCTGGAAAATATATTCCGTTTAATACCGCATGGAAGATTGATGATGTAAAGGTAGACTCAATCCTGAAGAATTATTTCACCGCGAATTTACAAAAGATATCGGGTCAGGACGTTAAGACAGGACCTTTTAGTGCGGACGTAGTGGTAAGGCTCAATTTTTACTGAGATTCCAGACATCTGGCTCAGAATACGCAATGAGTACCATAAATATAACAGGAGGCAGTATGACACTCCCTCCTGTTGCAAAACTACTTCTGCCGCGACTCAAGCCAGACCAGCGCCAGCGTGGAGAACGCGCACATCAGCAGAATGCCGACCAGCCAAAACAGATACCACATTGTGCATTCCTCCCTAGTAAAGTTCGTGGTTGTGGCGGCGGATCGTTTCTACCTTGATTCGCCCCAGCATCTTGTAATAACTCCAGGCGGTATAAAGCAGCACTATCGGTAGAAAAATCAGCACAATAACCAACATGATACTGAGCGTCATCTGGCTGGAGGTACTGTCCCACACCGTCAGGCTGGACAGGGGTTGCACGCTTGAAGGCATCACAAACGGAAACAGGGTGATTCCGGCGGTGAAGATCACGCAGGCCTGGGTCAGGGAAGCGCACAAAAATCCCCACACGGCCCGACGTTGCCCGCAGGCATAGATCGTGAGCATTGGGAAAATCATGCCAGCTAGCGGAATAATCAACAGCAGTGGTGACTGATAAAAGTGCGCCATCCACGTGCCCGGCGAGGTTGTTACCGCTTTTAATAGCGGGTTGGAAGGACCATTAGGATCCTGGCTAAGCAGCACAAAACCATCAATTCCTGTCCACAGCCAGTAACCGGCTAACAGAAAGCAGAGTACCACCAGCATTGCGCTGCGGCGGGTGGCGGACAGCGCGCGTTGGCGAACGATGCCATCGGTTTTTAACTGGAGCCACACGCCCCCTTGCAGAATAACCAGCATCAAGCTTAACGCGCCGCACAACAGGGCAAAGGGAGAGAGTAACTGCCAGAAGGTGCCCAGGTATTGCACATGCAGTTGCGGCGTAAGGATAAAAGGCACGCCCAAAAACAGGTTGCCGAACGCAATGCCGAAAATAACAGGCGGAACCAGACTGCCGATAACCAACCCGGTGTCCCATATTCTGCGCCAGCGCGCGTTGGCTATTTTACCGCGATAGTCAAAAGCCAACGGGCGAAAGAAAAGGGCGCATAGCACCAGAATCATCGCCACATAAAATCCCGAAAAAGCGGCGGCATAGACGCGTGGCCAGGCGGCGAATAATGCGCCGCCCGCCAGAATGAGCCACACCTGATTACCTTCCCAGTGCGCCCCGACGCTATTGATTAATACCCGGCGTTCGTCATCGTTACGCGCGATCAGCGGCAACAGGCAGCCGACCCCCATATCAAATCCGTCAGTGACCATAAAGGCCACCAGAATGATGCCAATTAGCAGCCACCAAATGAGCCGCAGCGTTGCATAATCCAACATGATTATCTCCTTTATCCCTGTTGTTGCGCCGGTTGTTGGTCCCGCATCGTATCTGGACCCAGACGCGCGTATTTTTGCATCAGGTAGACCTCTGCAATTAAAAACAGGGTGTAAAGCGTAAGGATAAGCCCCATGGAGAAGGCCAACTGGCTCGCGCTCAGCGCGGAGTGGGCGTACCAGGTGGGTAAAATATCCTGAATCGCCCACGGCTGACGGCCAAACTCCGTCATAAACCAGCCTGCTTCAATGGCAATCCACGGTAGCGGCAGACTCCATAGCGTCATGCGCAGTACCCAGCGATGCTGGTCGATACGCCAGCGTAAGGTTTGTATCAGCGCAATCGCCATCACCAGCAGCAGCAGAGAACCGCATCCAATCATGATGCGAAAGCTCCAGAACACGGGGGCCACCTGCGGGATGGCGCCGCGTTGCGCGGCTTGATATTGCGCGGGCGTAACGTGGTTCATATCAGGCGCGTAGTTCGCCAACAGGATGCCGTAACCCAGATCATTTTCTACGGCGTGGAAAGCCTTCAGCACCTGAGGCGTGCGGTTACCGTTGGCGATTTCCTGCAACAATAACCACGCTTCCCGGCCCCGCTGCAGGCGGGGGAGCGCGTCCGCCATCAGATTTTTGAGTCCCGGAACCGGGGTATCTAACGAGTGGGTCGCCAGGATACCCAGCAGGGCCGGTATCTTCACGGAAAAGGCGTTACGCTCTTGTTCCTGCTGCGGCCAGGCGATGACATGAAAAGGAGCGGGGGCGGGCTCGGTGTGCCATTCTCCTTCCATTGCCGCCAGTTTTACCGGCTGGAGCCGGGCGACCTCATAGGCTGAACTGTCACCCAGTTGCAGGGTGCCGAGGATAGCCAGCGTGCCAAAAACGGAACCCACCGCGAAGGAGCGCAGGGCAAACTCGCGATTGCGACCACGCAGCAGATACCAGGCGCTGATGGACATCACAAACACGGCACCCGTGACATAACCGGACATCACGGTATGGACAAATTTCACCTGGCTGACAGGGTTAAAGACCAGTTCGCTAAAACTGCTCATCTCCATACGCAGGGTATCGATATTAAAGTGAGCACCGGTCGGATATTGCATCCAGCCGTTAGCGTTGAGGATCCACAGCGCCGAGATATTGGATCCAAACGCGACCAGCCAGGTCACCAGTAAGTGCTGGTACTTGTTTAAACGCTGCCAGCCGAAGAAGAACAGCCCGACGAAGGTGGATTCAAGAAAGAAAGCCATCAGGGCTTCCATCGCCAACGGGGCGCCGAAAATATCGCCCACATAGTTGGAATAGAGCGACCAGTTAGTGCCGAACTGAAACTCCATGGTCAGGCCGGTAGCCACGCCGAGCGCAAAGTTAATACCGAATAATTTTCCCCAGAAACGGGTCATGTCGCGGTAGATGGTTTTGCCGGTCACCACGAACAGGGTTTCCATGATGGCCAGCAAAAATATCAGCCCCAGCGTCAGGGGAACAAACAGAAAATGGTACAGCGCGGTCAGCGCAAACTGCCAGCGCGATAAGTCAATGACGTCCCACATGCGAACTCCATCAGGCATTAGAGAGTGAATAGATAAAGAAGAAAACGTCAGACCCGCAGCAGAAAAGTACGCGGGTCTTATAGAGGGGAGTCAGGCAGGCGGGCCGGATGCCAGCCAGGCGCAGACTTCATCCAGGCGCTCGAGCGAGTCGAGCAGATCTTCCGGCGCAGCCAGTACCAGTTCCGGTAATGGACAGATCTCATAACTCTCGAGCAAAAGCCCTTTCAGGGTATCCAGACAGCGCACATGCCAGACATGGCGCAGCGCCGTGGCGTCGATTTGGCTCTCGCCGTAGCCGATGGTGCGGATCTGAATGTGCCCTTCGCCGCACAGATTGGCGAGGAATCGGCGATCCGCGTCGCTAACAGGCAGTTGGGTGAGGTTAATGCTATGAGGACGCGTGGCCGGATCGCGCAGGTGCGCCAGCAGTTCCTGGGCCAGCGTCAGGCCATTCATTAACCCGGCGATGGGCGGAGGCAGCAGGCTATCGTCCGGCAGCGTATTGAGTGTTGCCGCCTGCCACAGCGCCTGCGGCGCGCCACCGGCTTCCAGATGTTCCTCCCATTGGCCCTTGTCATTCTGACAACGCACTCGCCAGATGCCGCAGAAAATCGACTCCTGAATTTCACTTTCCCGGCCGTCAGCATGCTGGATGCGTGCTGAAACTTCGCCTTCACCGAGCAGCGTATTCAAAAACGTGAGATCGTCGGCGTTGAGCGTGGATAGATCCCATCTCAACACCTCCTGCCTGACGGGAATTCTCCGGGCGAGCTGGTGGCGTACATCGGCTAACAATGCCATCACCGCCGGGCTGTGCGGGCAGTTTTCCAGCATCGCCATGCTGGGGTCGCAGTTGACCTGGCAGGTGAGGGGCAAGGGATTCATGCTGAAGCTATCATCGCCCGGCTGCGTACCCGGACCCAGCAGATGAAAAAAGGAATCGCTCATCATGCAGACTCCGGCGGTATCTGTTCTTCAACTAAGGGCCGCATCAGGTTAAGCAGGTCAGCCCAGGGGTGGATGCCGCTGAGAATGCCGCGCAGCTCGCCGTGGATAAACACCAGTGTGGCCGGGAAGCGGAACACGCTAAAACGATCGCCGATCGCCTCGCTGTGTTCGAGGTCGGCCATGGCTATTTGCCAGGCAAACTGGGGAAACTCGCGCAGTAACTCGGCAATCATGACCGGGTTGTCGCTGACTTCCGGCGTGCGGCGGGGATCGCTGCTGAGCAGGACCACGCCATTGCCCACGCGGGTTACCCAGCCATCCAGTTCAGACGCGCTCAGCGGTTGCCAGCCACGCGCCAGCATACGTTGCCATAACGCAGAAAATGGGGTGTCATTTAACATATTGTTTATTCCTCCAGCGTCACGCGATACTGGCGAATACGCACGCCTTCATAGTTTTCCATCGACAGGCATTCATAGTTCAGGCAACGCGTTTCCTCGTTTCTCTGTGGCGCGATACCCCACGCGGCCAACTGCGTAAGCGCGGCTTGTTCCGCCGCCGGGAGCTGAGCGCGTGCGATGTCGGTCAGGCTGCCGCCATAGTCGTCCAGTTGTACCGGCTGCAGTCCCACGAGAGCGATGTGCGCGGGGAGATGGCCACGAATATCTGCCAGCGCCAGCACCTCGGAGAAGCTGTTCTGGTGCAGACTCATTTTTTTGGCGCTGAGATAACTGGGGACTTTGTCACCGGCGTAGGTTTGCAGGGTGCCCGGCGCGAGTCCGTAGTCGATGGCGTCCAGCAGCAGCAAATGGCTGGCCTGTTCAACATAGCCCAGCAGATTCAGCCCCTGGGTGCCGCCATCGACAATCTCTACCCATTCTGGCCAGTGATAGTGGGCGTACAGGCGCTCCGCGAGGCGAATGCCAAACCCTTCATCTGCCCACAGCAGATTGCCCAAGCCCATCACGATGACGTTCGGTTCGCTCATGACGCCTCCTTGTCGCGCTGACGTTTGGCAAATTTGTGGCTACGATAGCCGTTGACCATGGTCGAGATGACGGTATCGTCGGACATGATGTCTTCGCGGATAGCCATGTACACATGACCTATGATGAAGGCGGCGATGAACCACATTCCTAGCCGGTGCCAGCTGTGAATATCGAGAGAGTTGCCGCCGGTCCAGTAGAAAAACTCCGTCACATAGCGGAAGGGAGTGAAAATGGCGTACTGGCTATGCTCGCTGTATAAGGCAAAACCGGTCAGGATCATAAAAACAGAGAGCAGGAAATAGCCAAACATCGCCGCCTGCGCAACGGGGTTATGTCCGATATCCTCCCCTGGTTTCTTTTCCAGAAACAGATACCAGCGCACTACCGAAAACGCCCCCTGCCACCAACTGCGACGCCAGACCGGCACGATAAACAACTCGCGTGAATAACGGTTACCGACAAAGGCCCAGTAAACGCGCATCAGCAGTATCACCGTGAACACCATGGCGGCGGCGAAATGCGCCAGCCGGATGTCGCCCATATAGAACAGATAGGTGGCCTCGCCGCTGACCGATGGCAGCGGTCGGCCAATAAAGTATCCGGTCACCATCAAAACCAACATGCAGCCTACCGTCAGCCAGTGCCACAAGCGAACAGGCGCTTCAAACACATAGTGGCTGACGGCGGTATCACGCGCCTCCCCGACGCGTGGGGATATCTTTCCAGTCATCGTTCCTTTTCCTCAACGCTTAGCGAACCTGGACTGCGATCAGTTCGCTGCCGTCGTCGCCAAGCACGTGGGTTGAACATGCCAGGCAGGGGTCGAAGCTGTGCAAGGTGCGCAGGATCTCCAGTGGTTGATCCGGTATCGCCATTTGGGTACCCATCAGCGCCGCCTCGTAAGCGCCAATTTGCCCCTTTGGATCGCGCGGGCTGGCATTCCAGGTGGTTGGCACCACGCACTGATACAGATCGATTTTCTGGTCGCGAATCGATGCCCAGTGGCCTAATGCCCCGCGCGGCGCCTCGGTAAAACCGATCCCGCGGCAGTGCTGCGGCCAGCTTTCTGGCTCCCATTTTTCGGTATTCGCCGTCGCCAGGTTGCCGTTTTTCAGGTTGGTCATCAGCTTGTCGAAGAAATATTGCAACTTGCTCACGGCCCACTGCGCTTCGTGCGCCCGGCACAGAATTCGGCCCAGCGTTGACTGCATGCCCGACAGCGGCAGTTTGAGGGCGGACATCATGCGATCCACGGATTCAATCGTCGCGGCATCCCCTTTGTGATAGGCAATCAGCGTACGCGCTAACGGTCCAACTTCCATGGCGTGTCCCCGCCAGCGCGGGGCTTTAATCCACGAGTAACGTTCCTGCTCGTTAAGTTGCTGGATATTAATATCGCTGCCTTTCACATCGCCGGGGTTATACCAGGGTTCGGTAATGCCTTCGAAGGGGTGGCGGCCCAACTGATCGTCCGGGTAACGGTACCAGGCGTGATCGACAAACTCCTGAATTTGCTGCTGATCGGCGAGGTCCACAGGCAATACGTTGTTAAAATCACCGTTAATCACCGCGCCGCCAGGCATCAACAGGCTTTTGTCGCTGAAGTCGTTGGCGATATCCGGGAACGCGCCGTAGCTCAAAACGCATTTATCAGAAAGCCCGGTGCCAATCTGGCTCCAGGGTTTATTGAACTGACCGATAGCCAGCGCGTCAGGCACCATCACGTTGTTGATAAAGTCAGCGGTGCGGGTGATGATCGACTGCACCAGGTTCAGGCGTTCCATATCGACCGCGCCTACTGCGCCACTCTGATCGATATTGATAGCGCACGGCATACCCCCGACAATCCAGTTAGGATGGGGGTTTTTACCGCCAAACACCGTATGGATTTTGATAATCTCGCGCTGAAAATCGAGCGCTTCCAGATAGTGGGCAAAGCCCATCAGGTTAGCCTCTGGCGATAGCTTGTACTGCGGATGGCCCCAATAACCGTTGCGGAAAATCCCCAACTGACCGCCTTCGACAAATTTCTTCAGCCGATTTTGGACGTCAAAGAAGTAGCCCGGTGAGGACATCGGCCAGGCAGAAAGACTCTGCGCCAGTTGCGATGTGGCGCGAGGATCTGCTTTCAGAGCATTCAGCACGTCAATCCAGTCCATTCCGGCTAACTGGTAAAAGTGCACCAGATGGTCGTGGCACCACAGCGTGGCCAGCATAATATTGCGAATGATGTTGGCATTGTCGGGCACCTTAATGCCAATGGCATCTTCAATGGCGTAGACAGAGGCAAGGGCATGTACGCCGGTGCACACCCCGCAAATTCGTTCGACAAATGCCCATGCGTCGCGCGGGTCGCGACCCTGAAGAATGATCTCCAGTCCGCGGAACATGGTGCCGCAAGAAACCGCGTTGGTGATGATGTTCTGCTCATCAATGTTCACTTCACAACGCATATGACCTTCAATACGCGTAATGGGATCCACAACCAGACGGCGACCGGCATTGTTTAAGGTATATCCCTGGGTTTGATATGAATGGCTCATGCCTGTTTATCCTCATTATCTGACGACTGCTGTCTGGCGTCGGCTAATTGCTGTTTGTGGCGGTTGTGTTGGTTGACGGCGCTGGCGACGGCGTGGACGCCGACGCCGGCAGCCACGACGCCAAGCGCGGTGAGGCCCACGGTATCGGCGGTGGAATGCGTTCCCATCTGTGGAATATCAACCACGCGGCTGTAGAACGAACCGCGATCCCAGAAGCCGTTCTCTGAACATCCCAGACAACCGTGACCGGACTGGATGGGGAAGGAAACGCCGCCATTCCAGCGGGTGGTGGAGCAGGCGTTATAGGTGGTTGGCCCTTTACAGCCCATTTTGTACAGGCAATAGCCTTTGCGGGCGGCATCATCGTCCCAGCTTTCGACGAACTCCCCGGCGTCAAAGTGGGCGCGGCGGTAACATTTGTCATGAATACGCTGCCCGTAGAACATCAGCGGACGCCCCAGACGGTCGAGTTCAGGCAGTCTGTCAAACGTCACCATGTAGGTGATGATGGCGCTCATGACGTCCGGAATCGGCGGGCAGCCGGGCACTTTCACGATCGGCTTATCGGTGATCACTTTATCGATTGGGGTTGCCTGGGTGGGGTTAGGCCGGGCAGCCTGCACGCAGCCCCAGGAGGCACAGGTGCCCCAGGCGATGATCGCGCTGGCTCCGGCGGCGGCGCGTTTGAGTTTTTCCACAAAGGGTTTTCCGCCGCTAATACAGAACATCCCTTGTTCACCCAGCGGAGGATTACCTTCGACCGCCAGAATGTAGCGGCCGTGGTACTGGCGCAGAATGTCTTCAAATACCTCTTCGGCCTGCGTTCCGGCGGCGGCCATCAGCGTGTCGTCGTAATCGAGGGAAATCAGAGAGAGGATGACGTCTTTGGCGAGTGGGTGCGAGGAGCGAATAAACGATTCGGTACAGCAGGTACATTCCAGCCCGTGGATCCAGACGACCGGGATCCGGGGTTTGTTCTCCAACGCCCAGGCTATTCGGGGCGTCATTCCAGCCCCTAATCCCAGCGATGTTGCGGCGAGGCTACAATATTTAAGAAAACTGCGTCGGCTCACTCCCTTCCGGCGCATCGCCTGATAAAAGGTCTCCTCATTATTCGTATTCATAACACGCGTTTCTTCCCCCGTTGAGTTCTGGCGCACGCCGCCAGCGATATCTAAAAAAGCGTATCCGATTAGAGGAGAGAAACAATGCGAAGAGTGTGGTTATGTCCTATAGCGATATATTCGTGACTGTTATCTGTTTTTCACCGACCGGGAATAAAAAAACGCACAGGGGAGACCGCCCTGTGCGTCGGGTTTATCGCGGAAGAACTTAAACCCCAAGGCGATCGCGTAAGCTGTAATAGGCCGCCCCCATGGCGGTAAACGGAATGCGCAGGCTGCGGCCTCCCGGGAACGGGTAGTGTGGCAGGTTGGCGAATGCGTCAAAGCGCTCGGCATCCCCGCGCAGCAGTTCGGAAATCAGGCGTCCAGCCAGATGGGTACAGGTCACGCCGTGACCGCTGTAACCCTGCATATAGTAAATATTGGTATCAAGACGGCCGAACTGCGGCATACGTGATAACGTCAACAGGAAATTACCGGTCCAGCGGTAATCAATTTTTACCCCCCGCAATTGCGGGAAGGTCTTCAGCAGATTCGGCATCACCAGGCGTTCAATATCGTTCGGATCGCGTGCGCCGTAGACCACGCCGCCGCCGTACAGCAGGCGGTTATCGCCGGTCAGACGGTAGTAATCCAGCAGGTAGTTACAATCTTCCACACAGTAGTTTTTCGGGATCAGCGAACGCGCCATTTCAGCGGACAGCGGTTCGGTGGTTAACACCTGGGTGCCGCACGGCATGCTGCTTTTGGCCAGCGCAGGTTCCAGTTTATCGCCGAGGTAGGCGTTGCCCGCGACGATCACAAAGCGGGCTGTCACCTGGCCTTTTTCCGTGCTGACCACCGCCGGGCTGGTGTGTTGAATACGGGTGACCGGCGACTGTTCGAAGATGCGTCCGCCGTTCAGACGAATGGCGTTAGCTTCGCCAATCGCCAGATTGAGCGGATGAATATGGCCACCGCTGTGGTCGAGCAGCGCGCCGACATAGCGATCGCTACTGACTTCGCGGCGAATTTCGCTGCTGTCTAACAGTTCAAGCTGTGTGTTGCCGTAGCGTTCCCAGTTCGACTTCTGCTCTTCCAGCGTTTCCATCTGCTTATGGTTTAGCGCCACAAACAGCCCGCCAGGACGATAATCGCAGTCAATCTGATAACGTTTAATGCGTTCGCGAATGATATCGCCGCCTTCAAACATCATGCTGCCGAGCATTTTGGCGGCGTCCGGGCCGTAGCTGCGTTCGATAACATCAATATCGCGACTGTAAGAGTTAACCAACTGGCCGCCGTTGCGTCCGCTGGCGCCAAAACCAATTCGTGCGGATTCCAGTAGCACCACGTCGTAACCCATTTCCGCTAAATGCAGGGCGGAGGAGAGTCCGGTATAGCCGCCGCCCACGACACAGACATCACAGCTAACTGATTCGCTAAGGGTGGGAAACGGTTCGTACTGATTGGCGCTTGCGGCGTAATAACTGCTGGTATGTTCAGTCATGATTAAGGCTCCAGGGAGATCCAAATGGTTTTCAGTTCGCTAAATTTTTCCAGGGCATGCAGGGACTTATCGCGCCCGTTTCCGCTTTGCTTATAACCGCCGAACGGTACGGTCATATCACCGTCGTTGTAGTTATTCACGAAGACTGAACCGGCCTTCAGGCGACGACTCATGCGATGGGCGCGCGACAAATCGCGGGTCCAGACCGCGGCGCCCAGGCCGTAGTCGCTGTCGTTGGCCAGCGCCAGGGCTTCGGCTTCGCTGCTAAAACGGGTGATGACCAGTACCGGGCCGAAGATCTCATCGCGGCTGACGTGGGCTTGCGGCGCGGTATTGACAAAAATCGTCGGGCCGATAGCCGCCGGATGAACATGGCTGCGGCCATCCAGCGCCAGCGTGCCTTGCGTTTCACCGTCGCGAATAAAGGTGTCCACGGTGTCGGCATGCGCATTGTCGATAAGCGTGCCCATCGTGGTTTCAGGATCGAGCGGGTTGCCCGGCTGCCAGTTTTTCGCCTGCTCTTTCAACAGCGCGATAAATTCGTCGGCAATACTCTCTTCCAGCAGCAGACGCGTACCGGCGATACAGACCTGACCCTGGTTGTAGAAAATGCCTGCCGCGGCAGTGGCGGCGGCTTTCGCTAGATCCGGGCAGTCGGCAAACACGATGTTGGCGCTTTTACCGCCAGCTTCCAGCCACACGCGTTTCATGTTGCTGTCGCCAGCATCTTTTAGCAGTTGCTTGCCGGTGCGGGTTGAGCCAGTAAAAGTGATCACATCGACATCCGGATGTTGTGACAACGCCTGGCCCGCTTCATGACCATACCCGCTAACCACGCTGAGAACGCCATCGGGCAAACCCGCTTTTTTAGCCAGTGCCGCAAGACGTATGGCGGTCAGCGGGGACTTCTCCGAGGGTTTGAGGATCACGCTGTTACCGGCGGCCAGCGCGGGGCCAAGTTTCCAACAGGCCAGTAGCAGGGGAAAGTTCCACGGAACGATAGCCGCGATTACGCCCACCGGTTCGCGCACAATCAGCGCCAGATCGTTTACCGAGGTGGTGGCAACTTCGCCATAGACTTTATCAATAGCTTCGGCGTACCAACGAATGGCGCGCGCCGCGCCTGGAATATCATCACGCAGGCTATGGCGAATCGGTTTACCGGTGTCGAGCGTTTCCAGTAGCGCCAGCTCCTCGTGATGCTGCTCCATTAAATCTGCAAGCTTGTGGAGAACCGCCTTGCGCTCTGCGGGTGTTGCCTGCGACCAGTCACCGCGTTCAAAGACGGCGCGGGCTGCGGTGACCGCACGATCCACATCCGCTTTTTTGCCGCGGGCGACTTTGGCGAGTGGGCGCTGGCCGGCCGGATCCTGAGTAATAAAGGTTTCGTTATCGGCGGCGGCGCAATATTCGCCGTTAATAAATAAACGGGTTTCCGGCGAATAATGACTGGCTTTCTCACGCCAATATTTAAGGTTCTGAAAGTTCATAGCTACTCCTTTTATATCAATAAGATAAAGTTCGTTGCTGATCTTTTTCAGGCAAAATCAGGCTGCACGATGCCCCAGGGATTTACCCTGTTAATGCGCGTTATTTAAGAAGGCCTGAGAAACTCAGGCCGCTACTTATTAGAATGTGGTGGGAGTGTGGGCACTGATAATGCGGCAGATCCCTGCCGAGGTGTTGCTGAAGCTGTGTGGAATGCCGGTGTTAATGGCATAACTTTGCCCTGCAACAAGATGATACGTTTGACCGTTGATGGTCAAAACGACTTCACCTTCCAGTATTGTCCCAATCTCTTCACCCTGGTGTTTAATTCTCTCCCCGGTTGTCGTGCCTGGCTGATAGGTTTCAAACATCATTGCCAGCGTACGATTCGGATTTCCGTTGTGAACTAACTTCATGGATACTCCCTGACTCCCGATCTCAATCAAATCATCCTGATTGATAACCACCTGCGGTTCGTCAGGCTTTTCCGGTTCCGCGAAGAACTCGGAGAGCGACAGCCCATATACTTTCAATAGCTTTTGCAGCGTACTGATGGCAGGACTGACTTTGTCCTGCTCTATGGTACTGATGGCGCTATGCGTCAACCCAGACAGTTCGGCGGCACGACGTTGCGAAAGACCCAATTGCTGGCGGATCTCTGACAAACGTTTACCCGGCGCCAGGCCGTCATCGCTCATAATTGCATTTCCTTAACAGTAGTGGTCAGAGTCGCTGTTTTTCAGCGAGGTGGTTCTGACAAGCGGTGATAAAACCTTCAAGTAACAAACGCGACAGGGCGTATTCGCTACTGTTCCATTCCGGGTGCCACTGCACGCCGAGCGCGAAAGGATGGTCGTGAACGCTGGCCGCTTCCACTAATCCATCCTGCGATCGTGCTTCCACACGCAGCTGCGGGCCAAGCGTTTTTGCGCCCTGACCATGTAAGGAGTTAACCCAAAACGTGCTGCAACCTGGTATTAATTGCGACAGCAATCCTCCCTGTTGAACCTGGACTTCATGAGATGGGGCGTATTGCTGCTCCACCGGGAGTTCCGCATCTTCACGATGTTCCAGGAACTGTGAGTGATCGCACAGGCGACGATACAGAGTCCCGCCAGTGGCGACAACTAATTCCTGTAAGCCCCGGCAGATGGCGAAAATGGGAATGCGCCTTTCGAGCCCGGCGGTAATTAGCGCCATGCTCAGAAGATCACGCCCCGGATCGGCGTCAGACTCATCGCCATTTTCACCATAGAGGTGCGGTTGCACATTGCTTGGGCTTCCAGGCAGGAAGATACCATCCAGTTTTGGTAACAGCGCATTCAGTAATTCTGGCTCCGCGAGCGCATGAGGTAACGCTATCGGTAATCCACCGGCATTCAAAACCGCATTCAGGTACTTTTCTTGCAGAGTCTGGGTCTCATGACCCTTAAGCCTGTTCCTACACATCACTACACCAATAACTGGCTTGTCAAATATATTGCCCATGATCGACCTCACGTTTTGGAATAAATTATTGCCAAACGGTTCCTTGTTGTGCAATTCCGTTCATTATTTTCTCAATCTAGCAGCGTAATAACCTTCTAGCAAACTTAATTTAACATTTGACAAACAAATTGTTTGCATCCAGAGTCGAAGGGTGGACATTATATTTAACAGTCAAATCACAGAAAGCTTACCAGGCCAACGGCGGTGAATCATGGAAACCAATATCGTAGAAGTTGAGAATTTTGTTCAGCATTCTGAAGAGAGGCGAAGTAGCGCGTTTGCGCGCGAAGTGAAGCAATATCTGGAACGTTATCCCAACACGCAGTTTGTCGATGTGCTGTTAACCGACCTTAACGGCTGTTTTCGCGGTAAACGCATTCCCGTGTCGGGATTGTCTAAGTTAGAGAAGGGCTGTTATTTTCCCGCATCGGTGTTCGCGATGGACATTCTGGGCAATGTGGTGGAAGAGGCGGGGTTAGGACAAGAACTTGGCGAACCGGACAGGACCTGTGTGCCGGTGCTCGGAACGTTAACCCCTTCGGCCGCCGATCCGGAATTTATTGGCCAGATGATGCTGACAATGCTGGATGAAGATGGCGCTCCCTTTGACGTTGAGCCGCGGAACGTTCTCAACCGACTCTGGCAGAAAATGCGCCAGCGCGGTTTGTTCCCCGTCGTAGCGGTAGAGCTGGAGTTCTATTTACTCGATCGCAAGCGCGATCCCGAAGGTTATCTGCAGCCGCCATGCGCGCCGGGAACGGACGATCGTAATACCCAAAGTCAGGTTTACTCCGTTGATAACCTGAACCACTTTGCTGATGTGCTGAACGATATCGACGAACTGGCCCGTCTGCAGTTGATCCCGGCCGACGGTGCGGTGGCCGAAGCATCTCCTGGTCAGTTTGAAATCAATCTCATCCATACCGATAACGTACTCGACGCCTGTGACGATGCGCTGGCGCTGAAGCGCCTGGTGCGGCTGGTGGCGGAGAAACATAAGATGCATGCCACCTTTATGGCAAAGCCCTATGAGGAGCATGCCGGTAGCGGGATGCATATCCACATCAGCATTATGAATAACAAAGGCGAGAACGTGCTGGCCGATGCTAATGGCGATGATTCCGCGTTACTTAAGCGTGCGCTTGCCGGGATGATTGATCTGATGCCCGCGTCAATGGCGCTGCTGGCGCCAAATGTGAACTCTTATCGTCGCTTCCAGCCGGGGATGTACGTCCCTACCCAGGCCTCCTGGGGGCATAACAACCGTACTGTGGCGCTGCGCATTCCCTGCGGCGATCGTGATAATCATCGGGTTGAATACCGTGTGGCGGGGGCAGATGCCAACCCTTATCTGGTGATGTCGACCATTCTGGCCGGGATCCTCCATGGTCTGGATAACGAGCTGCCGTTACAGGAAGAGGTGGAAGGCAACGGACTGGAGCAGGAAGGTTTGCCGTTCCCGATCCGTCAGAGCGATGCGCTGTGGGAGTTTATGCAAAACGACAGTCTGCGTGAATTATTGGGTGAGCGTTTTAGCCACGTGTATCACGCCTGTAAAAACGATGAATTAATCCAGTTTGAACGTCTTATCACCGACACTGAAATTGAGTGGATGTTGAAAAACGCCTGACCGTCGTACAGGTCATTTAAAAAGAAGTCGCATCATGCGGGCTGAGCGGAGCCAGCCCGTAAAAATTGCAGGAATACCTGCCATTTCCCGGATGTCGCGTAATGGAGCGCGGGCGACAACGGGTCTTCAGATAACCGACAGAGTTTGTGACGAGGAAATGTGATGATGCCAGTGTTTAAAAACCAGCCCCGCGTGAGCATCCATGGCTCCCGCAGTAAGTACGGACCACACCTTTGCCGTACGACATTGACGCCTTACTTTTGGAGATCCGCCCCGACACGACTCAGGTTTGCGTTACCAACGTTTCGAACGCAGACCTGGACTCGTTGCGGGGAGGATCGCTATGTCGACTAATTCTCCTGTGGACGTTGCAGCCCAGCCGGGCAAAACACAACTGCGAAAATCCCTGAAGCTGTGGCAGGTGGTGGTGATGGGGTTGGCCTATCTCACGCCGATGACGGTGTTTGACACCTTTGGGATTGTTTCGGGCGTCAGCAATGGCCATGTTCCGGCCTCCTATCTGCTGGCCCTGGCGGGGGTGCTGTTCACCGCCATCAGTTACGGTAAGCTGGTACGCCAGTTTCCGCAGGCCGGTTCGGCCTACACCTACGCGCAAAAAGCCATCAATCCGCATGTGGGGTTTATGGTTGGCTGGTCGTCGCTGCTTGACTACCTTTTCCTGCCGATGATTAACGTCCTGCTGGCGAAAATTTACCTCTCCGCGCTGTTCCCGGAGGTTGCGCCATGGATTTGGGTGGTGATGTTCGTGGCGATCCTTACCGCGGCCAATTTGAAAAGCGTTAATCTGGTGGCGAACTTCAATGCGCTGTTTGTGCTGGTGCAGGTGGCGATAATCGCCGTGTTTATCTTCCTCGTGGTACAGGGACTGCATAAAGGCGAAGGGGTCGGCACCGTCTGGTCGCTGCAACCGTTTATTAGCCAGAATGCGCATTTGATCCCGATTATCACCGGGGCGACTATCGTCTGCTTCTCGTTCCTGGGCTTTGATGCGGTGACGACGCTTTCTGAAGAGACGCCGGATGCGGCGCGTACCATCCCGAAAGCTATTTTCCTCACCGCCCTGTACGGTGGGTTGATCTTCATTGCCGCTTCGTTCTTTATGCAGCTGTTTTTCCCGGATATTAGCCGCTTTAAAGACCCGGATGCGGCGCTGCCGGAGATTGCGCTGTATGTCGGCGGCAAACTGTTCCAGTCCATTTTCCTGTGTACGACCTTTGTGAATACGCTGGCGTCAGGCCTGGCGTCGCATGCCAGTGTATCCCGTCTGCTGTACGTGATGGGCCGCGATAACGTCTTCCCGGAGAAGTACTTCGGTTATGTCCATCCGAAATGGCGCACCCCTGCGCTAAACGTCATTATGGTCGGCATTGTGGCGCTGTCAGCGCTGTTTTTTGACCTGGTGACCGCCACGGCGTTGATTAACTTTGGCGCGCTGGTGGCCTTTACGTTCGTCAATTTGTCGGTGTTTAACCACTTCTGGCGGCGTGAAGGACGTAAACATACCTGGCAGGAGAAACTGCACTATCTGGTATTGCCAATGGTTGGCGCCGCCACGGTTGCCGTACTGTGGGTCAATCTGGAGGTGACATCGCTGACGCTGGGACTGGTATGGGCCGGGTTAGGGTTGGTGTATCTCGCCTGGCTGACCGGACGTTTTCGTAAGCCGCCGCCGCAGTTTGACGCGGCGAAAACTGAGCGGGCCTGGGAGTAATGGAAGCGGAATCAACAAGAGCTTTCGGCTGAATTGGGCTAAAAATAAAATACGCTATGCCGCGGCAGACAGTTGCGGTATAGCTACTTTAATTAATGTACAGCTTGCATTAGACAATAAAAAAACCGGCACGGGAGCCGGTAAGTGAATCAATGTTGTAAGATAATTATTATTATAATAACTGAATTACAATTGAGCTAACTCTATAGGAACGGGTTTTCCTATATGATATCCCTGTAACCAACCAATACCCATCGTGATTAGCATCTTTTCAATTTCCTCATTTTCAACAAACTCCGCGACGACTTCCATTTTTTTCAGTTTCGCCACTTCGCAGAATGATCTGACCGCGCATCGACTAAACTCATCGGTCAGAATATTACGGATGAATGAGCCATCAATCTTCAGAATGTCAGCGTCTAACGTTCGTAAACGAGAATAACTGGATGCTCCGGTTCCAAAATCATCAATAGCAATTTTCGAACCGGCTTTACGTAATGCTCTCAGAACATCAGTGACATTGGCGTTATCAATGATATCTGATTCAATGACTTCAAAAATGATACGTTCCGGTGCGATGGCGTATTTTCTAAACAAGGTGAAAACATTATCAAGAAAATCAATTTTATTAAGCGAATCTGGGGTCAGGTTAATAGAAAAATGGCTGTTGGGTTCAGATTTCTGCCGTGACTGTATAAAACGAAATGTCTGTTCAATCACGGTGATATCCAGCGCAGGGAGTAGTCCTGCCTCGCGTGCAACCGGTAGGATGGTATCTGGAAAGATTAATTTACCATCAACCATTTTTATCCGAATAAGTATCTCGTGATAACGTGTCAGTCCAGTGGTTGACACGATCGGTTGAACAACCAACATTGTTGATACGATAGGTTGAGCCATAAGTTCAAACGATTGTCTGTCGATAGCTTTTTGCAACATATGACGAATCACAGCCTGACTGACAATTCTATCACCCGGCATTTGTGGGTTGAGTAATAACGGTTGCCCCTGCATCAACGAGATGTAACTTTGGGTATTAAGCTGCTTAATAGCTAGCGATAAATTTTTAATCAGGTTTTTCTCAGTGGTATACGCCATACCGCAAGATAACCCCAATTGGTAGTCTTTCCAAATAAAACGGAAAGAGTTTAGTTTTTTATACAGTTCAGAAATGTCAGGTATGGCATTAAGGCGAAGAATTATCCCGTGACCTGGGGCATAATAGATATTATCGTCACCGCTTATTAATTTACGCACATAGGTGCTTAACCCTTTTACAAACTCAAAACGGAACTCGATACCATGCGTTTGCTCTAGCGTGTTCAGTTCAGTACAACGGATGTAACACAGACACTCAGTTGAGTATTTACGAATATCCATTTGCAGGGCCTGAAAGTTAGGCAGTCCAGTATTAGGCTCTGATCTAAAAAGTTGTTTAAGGCGTCGGAGGTATTTTCGGTTACGAATGGCAAGTACACCAGCAACGACAATCGTCAGCGAAAAGACAAACACGACCGTAGAAGAAATCACCAGACTATGTAAATAGTTTTTATCGTCAGCGGGTGGGATATAACTATTTATGTTATATCCTAGCAAGATGAGCATCGCTACCCAAACAGGGGATATGAAAGCATGACCAATACAGATCACTCCCCATAGCATGAGCGGAAGAAGCCACAGTAATGAGTAGTCAGTAAATATGAGTATATCCTGTCTGCTGACAATCAAAGCGGACATAATGCAGACTAACAGGACCAGCCATAATACTTGACATAAAATAGGTGGGCCGGATTTTATCAATGTCTTCACATGCCTGATGTGTAAAATACACCACACTGGATTTTGAACGCTTCTGAGCAACAGGTAACAAAAAGGGATCCCTGTCAGGCAAGAGTTCATCAACCACTGCAAGTTAATTAATGTTTGCAGTGTAAAAAGATGAGTCATTGGTTCAGAAATAACTCGCGACTGGAACCAGTGCTCAATCGAGATAAAGAGTAAGGAATTGCAGCACACCAGCCAAACAATACGTAGGGTTGTAAGCTGGCTGCGGCCAAAGCTTACGGCACTTCGTTTACCTGTCGAGAACACATAGAATGTCTGGCTAATGAGTGCGGCCAGTGCCTGAGCTGATAACGTTAGCAGCGAATCTAATGAGTAAGAGTAGAGCGCATACAAGAAAAAGGCACCTAAAATGGGGAATGCCTTTTGCCTGTATAAAACCAGTAATGCGGAAATGAGAGGTAAAGTGAGATCGTAAAAATGCAGGGTTACACCCGCAATATCTTCCTGCTTACTGAGATGACCAGCGACAAACTGTAAAGCAAAAAATGCGATGCCTACACAAAAATAGTCTTTAAATGTATTAACGAAATTTATATTTTCCGTTTTTTTTAACGATATCATCATGCGCAATTCTCAGTGAGTTATCACCGCTCTCAATGTAAGCAAGCTACTTAAAACCTGTTAGCCCGGGTGCTGAAAATGTGTATTTTTGGATGTTCTTGCTAATTGAAATCTATTTGAATAGATGTTATGTAAATTTTTAAGCGTAATCCTTGATAATTTTCTGGTGCGACACAACGCAAGAGAGAAGAATTTTTCTGACTGCGCTGGTAATAAAAATGCCGTCAATAGCATTTATTTCATACAGAATATACGATCGATAAAAACGATCAATATAAATATTTTGATAGATTTAAACGATAGGTTTGGCAGATCGTAAATACGATGAAAGATCGATGAAAGCTATTGAAGTGTTATTAATTAGTATTATTTATTTCATTATTGTTAATTTTGTTGCTTTGTTTTTTAAGTTACTCTGTGGTCATACCTTTCTAAGGAAATCTTTTTTTTGTGGCCAGGAACGCGAGTCTCCCCACTCTCCTGCAAAACATGCCATCGCGAATGATTAACAGGGCAACTGCTACGTCGCACAGTGAATTCCAACGCCGCCAGCCGATTGACCGACGGCCCGCACAGGCACGTGGCGAGTAGCATACCCAATCCTTGCCTGACGAACGAATATCTTGTCATCATGGGAATAATCTTTGCGTATTTTCACCTGACTGCAGGCGAATAAAATAATAATAGATAATAACGCGTGTGCGCATAATTTTATTAAATAATTAAGTTATGGATGGTGCTGGCTGATATTAAAACTTCTCAGCTATATAATTTATATTTATTAACTCTATTTTACCATGCAGGTTTACGTTGAGGCCGCCATCTGGCGGGCCTTGGCGCAGATTGTGATCAGACCGAATGTTCTGCTGTATTTATCAATGTCGCCTATCGCGTGGACTATAGTAAAGATGGCCGCTATTTCTCATCATTAATAACCGTGAGTGGGGGACGTGAATGAAGAAAATACTGATGTTAGTTGGCGATTATGTCGAAGATTATGAAACGATGGTTCCTTTCCAGGCGTTGCAAATGCTGGGCCATCGTGTTGATGCAGTCTGTCCGGATAAGCGTCAGGGGGATTACGTTCAAACGGCGATTCATGATTTTGATGGGGCGCAAACCTACAGCGAAAAACCGGGACACCGTTTTACGTTGAATGCGAATTTTGCCGAAGCACGGGCCGTTGATTACGACGCGTTGGTGATCCCCGGCGGGCGCGCTCCGGAATATCTCCGTCTGAACCCGGAGGTCATTCAACTGGTGCAGGATTTCAACTCAGCGGGTAAACCTATCGCCGCCGTCTGCCATGGCCCTCAGCTATTGGCGGCAGCAGGGATATTAGAAAACCGTACCTGTAGCGCCTATCCGGCCTGCGCGCCTGAAGTGCGTTTGAGCGGCGGACATTATGCGGATATCGGCATTGATCAAGCCTACGTCGACGGTAATCTGGTGACTGCGCCAGCCTGGCCCGCGCATCCGCAGTGGCTGGCTAAATTTGTTGAAGTATTAATGCAGCCAGCGGCAAAGTGATGAGCAAGTCGGTATAACCTCCCGGCTATACCGACCACACATCTTACCTCTTCATGAGTGCGAACACGCCCCAGCCAATGTATTCCCGGGTGAAGGTGACGTGGCGTCCCGGTGAACTTCTCAGTTGCTCCCTGACTTCAGTTGCAAACTCATCGTCCTGATTAGCTTCCAGCCAGCGGCGCATCGTCAACCATTTTGCCGCCTCGTACCTGTCCCAACCTTCCTGGTCAGCCAGAACCATTTCAACCACGTCATAGCCGAGCGGGTCAAAAGAAGCAATGAGTTCCGCCAGGGAAAGAAAATCGGCGACAGCGGTCGCGCCGCAGGACTGGGCGATTTCCTCTGTTGCGGGTATCTGGCGCCAGTACGGTTCACCGATGAGTATGATTCCGCCAGGCTTAAGACTCTGCTCCAGTTGTCTGACCGTTCCGGCGACGCCGCCTGCAATCCAGGTTGCGCCCACGCAGGCGGCAATATCGCATTTTTCTTCAGCGATATAGCCCGTTGCATCGGCGTGAACAAAACTCACCTGCTGACTGACGCCCAGTTCTGCTGCGCGCAGCGTTGCCTGCTTGCTAAACAGCTGGCTCATATCGATACCGATGCCGAAAATGCCATGATCGCGCGCCCAGGTGCACAACATCTCGCCCGAGCCGCTGCCGAGATCCAGAATGCGGGTTCCCGGTTCCATGCGCAGCACCTGGCCTAACGTGGCGTATTTCTGCGCGGTGAACGGATTATGGATGCGATGAGCGCTTTCGCTGATAGTAAAAATTTTTGGGATATCCATCTCTCTCTCCTTAGCGATTATCCAGTTGGGCGCGAACGTTGTTCAGCCCGGTAGTATTTATGCGATAGGGCTGTCCATTGACAGATTTGATCAGCTTTTTGGTTCTGAGTTTTTTGAACACGGCGAGGGTGCAGTCGCAGAGCAGTAGTCCTTCGCGGCTGTAGCATTCGACGGAGGTGACGCGGCCTGAGGCGTCGCGGACGTGAACGATACGACCACCTTTGGCGAGAACGTGTAAGGTACGTTGTTCCTGACGGGATAAATTCATACTGGAAAACCTGTTTAATCATCATGTGCAAAACGTGCAAACACACTGCGGTGTCCGCATTCGATTTCGGCGCATTGATAACCAGTCCGTCCTGAAAAGGTCGGCAAGCTGATTATCTGATGATTACATTCTCCAGCATCAAAGCCTCGGGTTGAGTTGAAAGGTATTTACCTGATGAATCATACCAGCCAGAATCTCCAGAGAAAACTCCTTGTACATAAAATGTGATCTATAGCGAGTTATAGCGTTTAGTGACTTTATTAACTGCAAATTTTTGTTATGTCAGGTGTCTATTAAAATATTAAATTAATTTGATATTCTGTCTGCGCATAAGGTGTTATCTGTGGTAACGCGGCACTGTGAGCGCATTTGGGGCCACGCAATTGATTAGGATGGATTAATCTTTTTGTCGCTTTATTTGCTGTTTTGATAAGGCGTTTTTTATTATTTTAATGGTTTTCGACCGAATTTGTGATTAATTGATTTTAAGAATTTTCTTAATGCGATGAATTGTGTATACTCGGTTCCGCAAGAAGCTCTTCCGTTATCACTAAAACTATAAATCTGTCCTTAACACCCGTATTACCTCTGCCCTGAATCTCTTCTCAGGGCAGAGGTTTTTTTTGCCGGTGCAGGATTTTATTAATCACCAATATATACCAATATTATGGTAGGTAATGTTTAAAATTAACGGTTAGGGAAGTATTATCCATCGATAATAAGGTAATGTCGAATAGTATCATAATGAATCTATTTACCAGGGGACTATATAGCATTTCTTATAATTCACGGTTTTTCAGTATGATAGAAATTTTTGCTATTGATATAATTGTGAGTTTGCTCACGGATTTTAGTGCGCTAAGTGGCTATTTCTAGAGAAGTGCAAACGGTTGCATGTTGCTGACACCGTATTCGTTCATTAAAAAAATATAGCAATGCTATCTCTTGGGCCGGTATAGAGAAGTGGAGTCTAAATGATTTCTATTATCTCTTGGGCTTACGAGTGCCGTTTATGATTTCTGTTAGCTAAACACCATGGGAAATAGCAGTGAACATGGACAGGGAGTATGGTTTTACCCATCAGTAAGGCGTTTTTGTCACCGACGTAATGACTCATTTCATTATATTCATATATATACCCGTCATACTTCGAGCTGCATGTGCGTTGGCTTTCATCGCTCGCCCAGTCACGTACTTATGTATGCTCCTGGGAATTCGCTGCGTCGCCGCCTTCCTGCAACTCGAATTATTTAGGGTATAAATCAACGTCGTAATGTTCATAAAATCAGCGTTCCGGGATGAACGCTGATTTTATCTGGTTCCCTGTTTAATATCACTCGCGCTGTACGCGAGCCCCTCTCACAGTATTTCGTCAATTAAATATTAAAGGACCTCCTGGAATGGATATTGTTGAACGTTTTATCAACTACACCAAAATTAATACCACGACTTCAAGAGAAAATGGCGCAAATGGGATAATGCCTTCTTCTGCTGGTCAAATGGTACTGGCAAAATTGCTTGCAGCAGAACTTGAAGCATTAGGAATGGAAAACATTGAGGTCAGGGATACCGCCATCGTAACGGCTACACTGCCCGGGAACACCGATGACACGGTTCCTGTCGTTTCATTCTTTGGACATCTGGATACCAGCGCGGAACAGACTGCGGACACAAATGCGCAACGTCTTCACTATAGCGGTGGGGATTTGTGCCTGAACAAAGAACTGAATATTTTTCTGCGCGAAAGCGAGTTCCCGGAACTGAAAAATTATATCGGTGATGATCTATTGGTCACTGACGGAACCAGCCTGTTAGGGGCTGATGATAAAGCAGCCATCGCTGCAATTATGAACGCATTACAGTATCTGGTGGCACATCCGGAAATCAAACATGGACCGGTGAAGGTGGGTTTTGTGCCTGATGAAGAGCAAGGATTGCGTGGCGCAAAAGCTTTTGATGTTGCCAGCTTCGGCGCTGATTTTGGTTACACCCTGGATTGTTGCGGTATCGGCGAGTTTGTTTATGAGAACTGGAATGCAGGCGATGCGGAAATTATCTTTACCGGCCAGTCTGCGCACCCCATGTCAGCCAAAGGTAAGCTGAAGAACTCGCTGCTGATGGCGCATAAGTTTATTGCGATGCTGCCTGGCGGAGAAGCGCCTGAATATACGGAAGGGCGCGAAGGTTATTACTGGGTTAAGCAGTTGCAGGGTAACAGCGCCCGCACGGTGCTTAAGTTGGATATCCGCGACTTCACTGAAGAAGGCTATAAGGCGCGTATGGCATTTATCCGTCAGCTTGCCGTCAGTACCTGCGCACTATGGGGCGAAAATAGCGTGGTCTGTCATTTAGCCGATCGCTATGCGAACGTGTTCAATAGTTTGCAGGGTGATGCTCACTACCCGATTGATATTGCATTACGCGCCTATCAGAAATGTGGGATTACCCCGGCACCTGTCGCCATGCGCGGCGGATATGATGGTGCGGTTTTATCGCAGAAAGGATTGCCTTGCCCGAATATTTTTACCGGCGCCCATAATTTTCACTCTATTTATGAATATCTGCCGGTGCGTTCACTGCGGGCCGCCAGCGATGTCGTGGTTGCGGTCATTGAGGAAACCTTTGCTGAGTTCACGCAGCGGAGAGCTCAGTCATGATTCAGGTGTTAATTGCCCTGCTGGTTATCGTGGTGGTCGCTCGTCTGATTCTGAAAGGTTATCGTGCGGAACCCGTGCTATTTATTGCGGGTTTGGTGCTGATGATTTGCACCGCTCTCACCGGGTGGGGGTCCGTACTACCGAAAGGCGTTGCTGGCACGGGGATTTCCTTTCTCGATCCGTTCGAGGTTATGCGCGATCTCTTCAGCACGCGAGCCGCCGATCTTGGCCTGATGATCATGGCGCTGATGGGATTTGCGCACTACATGGATCATATCGGCGCCAATGAGGCGGTGGTGCGTGTCGTCACAAAACCTCTGCGTGCGCTGCGTTCGCCCTATATTCTGCTTTTTTTCTCGTACCTGCTCGCCAGTCTCTTGCAGTTAGCTATTCCTTCAGCCACTGGACTCGCCGTACTGCTGATGGGAACAATGTTCCCCATTATGCTGGGATTAGGGCTTTCCGCTGCCTCTGCTGCCGGGGTAATTGCCACCTCGCTGGGCGTGGCGTATACCCCAACGGCAATCGATGCTATCAGGGGATCGAAAGCGGTCAATATGGATGTGGTGGAATACGTGGTCTACCACCAGGGACCGGCTGCTCTGGCTACCGTTTTGGTCGTGGGTGTCTGCCATTTTTTCTGGCAGCGCTATTGCGACCGCAAAGCGGGGACCTTACCACGGGAAATCGGTAGCGCTGAAGTGACTGACTCAGGAACTGCGCCCGCATTTTATGCGCTGCTTCCCATGCTTCCAATACTGATGGCAGTGGGATCCTCTGAAATGTTCGTCAGTGGTATTAACCTGAATATCATTACCATTGTGCTTATTTCAATGGCTATTTGTATGTTGATTGAATGGCTGCGGGTGCGAGATTTAAAGGCGGTGTGCGAAGGATTTAGCCATTTTCTGAAAGGAATGGGGACTGCCTTTACCGGTGTGGTAGGCCTGCTGGTTGCGGCGGGGGTTTTTGCTCATGGTATTAAAGTCATTGGTGCGATTGATCAATTAATCCTGATGGCCGAACACGTGGGATTGCCGCCATTTGCCATGGCGGTGGTGTTTGCGCTGGTGACGCTTGCGGCGGCTATCATTATGGGATCGGGTAATGCGCCATTTCTTGCGTTCGTTGAGCTTATCCCGCAAATCGCTGCCAGTATGGGGGCGAACGCCGTGGCCATGATTCTGCCGATGCAGCAGGCATCGCATATGGGACGAGCCATTTCACCGGTATCTGGCGTCGTGATCGCCGTTTCCAGCGGGGCAAAAATAACTCCATTCGATGTGGTTAAACGCACCGCCGTACCGTTGATTGTCGGCTTTGTTACGCATACGCTAATCATCGGTATTTTCTACTAACAATTGCAGGCCCAGACAAACCTCCGGTTTATTGAATCTGGAGGTTTTCTGGTTTGATACATTGTTGTATTGATTACGCGGGATAATTATTAGTTTTCATCTTTATCGAGCGATTCTTATTATTTGTGGTCAATCTTGTCAACTATAAATGATTAATAAAAATAATGTGTTTCATGGCTCTTTTTTTACATTGAGATAAATTAATCTGGATCATATTATGCAGGTTTTAGTTGTAGTAGGTTTTTAAATTGAGTAGTAACAAATTAAATACAATAATGATTTTTCTGGGTAGGTTTTAAGTGGTAAAAAATTTAGGAAAAGTGAGTAAATCGAGGCATCATTATCAGGATGAGCTGGAAGCGTTCACCTGGAGCGCGTTAGTGGCAATTGGTATCGCATTACAGGATCACAAGATCCACTCTAAAATGTCAGAGCATATTTTTATTATGCATTGGTTGGCCATCGCAAAAAAAAGAAAACTCTTTTCACGAAGTGTGGCCAATGAGCTTCAATGGTTAATTGATGAAGGTAAGAAAAAAAGCATCAATGCACAACTAAAATTTAAAATAGAATACTTGTACGCCACCTCAAGTGGTGATGTGACAATGCAAAATGATTATTTTAAATTCACCCACACGATTGAAATGTTGAGAAATAATGGATGGCAGAACTTTCTACTCACACCAGAGAAGTGGCGTAACCTGCATGATAAGATTAAAGTGAGAAAGGGTAACTTTATTTTTATGGATGATACCAGACTCCAGGAGTGCTTTGGTGCTCAGGGCGAGATAGTCAAACCTTTCTGTATCCGGGTGTATGGCGATGTTGAGTTCGCAAAATTAACCTTCATCAAACACCACCTGCCGGTAGAGTTTGTGAAAGATATTTCAAATGAATTTCATCACTTCCAGTTTCTTACTGATAAGTAATGATTAGAACAAGTTATGAACAGAGAATTGTTAAAGCAAAAGTTAGAGATCGCGACCGAATGGATTAGGCTGTCTGATACCGCTGACAATTTATCTATATCTTTTCGGGGCATTCTCGAGATTGGCGAAAGTTCTTCTGCGCCAGATAACAGCACGCCGCTACTCCGGTTAGAAAATGAAATGGCGACAATTGCAGTTGATTCAATGTCATGGGTAAGGGTTCCGGCAGATCGTCAGGAAAAAGTGACCGTCTATATTCTCTGACGTTTGGCTGGCGCTTTGTTCGCTTGATGCCGGTCAGATACGGCTATCTGGCCCATACTCAGTGGCGCATTGTATTTAATATAACTACTTTCTCATCCATAAATAATATTAATGTTGTTTTTTTATAGTGTAATTGCTCCCGGTAATAAAATGGCGATTTGCCGCCATGTGTACCACGGTGTACGTAATTTATTATGCTAAGTTGAGCGGGGATACTTTCTCATAATTAACCATTTTATAGGTTAAGATATTACGTGGCGTGTCGATAACAATTTAGTCATAGATGATTGGCTAATTGTTATGGAGATGTTCAAATGTTAAAGAATATGAGGATTAAAACCAGTCTGTTATTATTTCTTTTGGTATTTACCTTTATGCAGTTCCTTTCTAATGGGTTTGAGTTGGTCGATCTCAAAGGAAATCAAAAAAGTACCCTTCTACTGCATAATATAGTAAAGGAACAGGATTCGCTGCATAACGTCGTTGGGGCTGTTTATAAAGTAAGAAGCGTTCTTGATAATATTCAACTGCAAGATATGGCTGCTACCCAACAGACATTGCGACAGGTGCAGGATGAGATAGCTTATGCCAGAAAGCAGTTCGCTATTTTTTGGGATATACCAGGACTGACGGCGGATGATCCCCAGATTGGTAAAATCGTCAGAACTGCTTTTGAGCAACAAATGAATGCTGAGCAAAAGTATGTTGATAAATTAAATGAGGCTATTTCTGACGGTAGTATTGTTGGTACACAAACAAATGCCAACACAGAGGTGCTGGCTTTGCGAAAAAATTTTGATAAGGAGATTGAGAGCTACTACAAATCAACCATGTTGGTCGGTAAAAATATCGTTGAGCAGACACACGTTCAGTTTAATGCCTCAATACTTAAAATATCCTTGCTGCTGGCCGTTACGGTTCTTATCTTTATTCTCTGCAATATCTGGATAAACCGAACAATCATTCGGCCATTAAATATCGTGTCTGAGCATTTTTCACGGATTGGTAAAGGCGATCTGAGTCATCCCGTTAAGGTGCCGGGTAACAATGAAATTGGCTTACTGTGTTTAAATTTACAACATATGCAAAACGGTCTGCGGGAGACCGTCAGTACGATTCGCGATGGCGTTGAGTCTATTAATATCGGCATGCAGGAAATTGCTTCGGGTAATTCAGACTTATCAACCCGAACGGAGCAACAGGCTGCGGCCGTGGTTGAAACGGCGGCCAGTATGGAACAGATTTCCGTAACAACCAAAAATAACACCGATAAATCACATCAGGCGTCTGCCATGACGAGTGAAAGCACGGAAATGGCATTGCGTGGCGAGCGCTTAATGAGCGACATGGTTGAGAAAATTCACCTGATCAGCCGCAACGCGCAAAGCGTGAATGAAATATCCCATGTCATTGATAGTATTGCTTTCCAGACCAATATTCTCGCCTTAAACGCCGCGGTAGAAGCGGCGCGCGCTGGCGAATCCGGGCGTGGATTTGCCGTTGTGGCGAGTGAAGTCAGAACCCTTGCCCAACGTAGCGCCTCCTCAGCGAAAGAAATTAGCGAACTGGTGGCCAAGGCGGCAATCAGCGTCAAGGAAGGGGTGGAGATAGCTGAAAGCAGTGGGGCCATGATGGCGGACATTGCTAAGGCAATACGCAATATCAATATACTCATGGAAGATATATCCGGCGCATCGGGGGAACAGAGTAGCGGCATCGAGCAGATCCGCGTTGCTGTCACGCAAATGGAACAAGTCACTCAGCAAAATGCGTCTCTGGTTGAGGAAATCGCCGCCACGACAGGCAGTGTGGAAGAGCAGTCGGCAATGCTATCCCAGGCCGTGGCTGTGTTTCAGGTTGATGAAAAGCCGCAGCAGGGTACGCAGGACAAGCAGTAGAACATGCGCATCTCATCAGCTGTAAATTCAGTCTGATGAGATGGCTGGTTGTCGGGAGACAGTGCTTTAATCATATTGATAATAATTCTCATTATTATTGTTGTGTCGCGCAGGGAATGGTAATGTTGCTCCTGACCAAAAACTGTTAATCCCATTTTCTGTGCAGAAGACAGCATGAACAACACCACCACTCTGAATGCGTCCAGACGCGTAGCGCGTACTTTTTCCGTCAGCGAGTTTATGGATTTTGGTGAGCGTTATGGGATCGACTATTGCTTTCCCCTGCTGGCGCAAAAGCCGGATTTGCCGTCCGCTAGCCCTGTGCTGCAAGGTGAAATTGAGGAGATGACACTCCCCTGCGGGATGTGCGTGACGCACTCTGATGTACAGGTGTTGCAACCCTATGAAACCACCTCCCGCCACAGCAGTCCCTTGTATATGCTGGTGGTACTGGAAGGCTGCGTGATCCTCTCGTTTAACGGCCAGGAACACGTGGTGCGTTCCGGCATGGCGTTTAGCTCACGCCTGAGCGAGCACCAGACGATGCGCGCCCGCCATCATGCCGACTGCAAACTGCGAACCTTATCGCTCGGTCTGTATCCCGACGGCGCGTGGCGCACGGGGCTACTCGAATCGTTGATGCGTGAGTGGGAAAGATGCCAGACGCCGACGCTTATCTGGCAGGTGCCGGGATTTTTACTCAGCGGCCTGGAGTATGCGCAGCAGAGCGCGCTGAGCAATGTTTCTCGCCAGTTGATGCTGGAAGGGCTGATACTGCAACTGTTCGGCCATGGCCTCAGTGTATGCCAGGTCGAGAGCGGCAAACGCCTCGCCGCCAGCGGGGAACAGCAGCGGCTGGAAGTCGTTCGTCGCCTGTTGGAACAGAATCCCGAGAATGATCACACGCTCAATGAACTGGCGCAACGCGCGGCAATGAGTCCCAGTAGTCTGCGTAGCAAGTTTCGCGCAGCCTATGGCTGTTCGGTCTTTGATTACCTGCGCGATTGCCGCCTGGAACGCGCGCGCGGTTATTTACTGGAAGGATACAGCGTACAGCAGGCAGCCTGGATGTCGGGATATCAGCACGCCACCAACTTCTCTACTGCCTTTCGTCGTCGTTACGGTTTTTCGCCAGGCGATATGCTCAAGCTTTGCTAATCCATTTTTGCGTTTTGCGCACGTTGCTGGCAGACAATTTGGCACTGCGCATAGGTAATCTGGCATCCGGCATAGCTATCTCCGTCAGCAAAAAGGTAATAATTCTCACTTACAATTAGAAATGCCTTTGGAGATACTCATGTTCGCGAAGACTCGGTTGGCGCTGTTGGTAGGATGGGTGACCGGCAGCGTGGCTTTTCCTCTGCTGGCGCAGGAAACAACAAAAAACGATACGGTCGTTGTCACCTCGCAAATGCAGAGCGGGGCCACGAAGCTTGCCACGCCGGATATTGAAACCCCGCAATCGGTATCCATCATTACCCGCGAACAGTTTGAAGAGCAGGGCGCAACCAGCGTGCGTCAGGCCGTTAGCTATACGCCGGGGGTATACAGCAATCAGATTGGCGCCTCCAACCGCTTTGACTACATTGTGCTGCGCGGCTTCTCCGATGGCAGCCTGGACAACGTCTATCTCGATGGTCTAAAGATGATGGGCGACACCAACTCACACAGCTCGCTGGTGGTCGATCCGTGGTTCCTTGAAGATATCGAAGTGGTGCGCGGCCCGGCTTCCGTGCTGTATGGCCGTTCCTCTCCGGGCGGTATTGTGGCGCTGACGTCGCGTAAACCGTCGTTTGACGCGGGTGGGGAAGTGAAGCTGTTTGCGGGCAACAATAACCAGCGCGGCGCGGCGTTTGACGTCACCGGAGCGCTGGATGATAACGATCGTGTGGCGGCGCGCCTGAGCGGGATGACGCGTTACGCGGACTCGCAGTTTGGCCCATTAAAAGAAGAGCGTTACGCGCTGATGCCCAGCCTGACCTGGCGCATCACCGACCAGACGCGTCTGGATCTGATGGCCTATCTGCATCGCGACCCGGAAGGCGGTAGCCACTCCGGTCTGCCTTATGACGGCACCGTGGTTCCGCATTACGGGCAAAAGATCTCTAACACCTTTTACGAAGGTGAGGATGATTACGACAAATACGATCGCCGTGAAAACATGGTGGGCTACAATATTGAGCACATGTTTGATAGCGGCTGGTCGGTGCGGCAAAAGCTGCGCTATCTGCATACCGACGTTGAACTGAACCAGGTGTATGCGGCGGGCTGGTTGAACGAAACCGAGCTTAATCGCGGCTATTCCGGCTCTGATGAAAAAATGTCGGCGATTACGCTGGATAATCAGCTCGACGGCAGCTTTGATACCTGGCAGGTCAACCATCGCCTGCTGGTGGGCATTGATTATCAGGATCGCAGCAACAATACCACCGGCTACTACGGCGCATTCCCGCCGATCGACGCTTTTAACCCGGTGTATGGCGCGAAGCCGGATTATATCGACATGTATGCGCGTGAGAAGCACAAGCTGCGCCAGACGGGCTACTATTTGCAGGATCAGATGTCATGGGATCGCTGGCGTATTACGCTCGGCGGTCGCTACGATCAGGTCAGCGTGTCTAATATTGATAAGATCAACGATACCCGCAGCGATCTGGATAAAAACAACTTTAGTACCCGCGCCGCGTTGCTCTATTTGTTCGATAACGGCTTTGCGCCTTACGTGAGTTATTCCACCGCCTTTACGCCAACCAGCTTTGCCGATGAGAACGGCAATCTGCTGGAGCCGATGAAAGGCGAGCAGTGGGAAGCGGGGCTGAAATATGAGCCGGAAGGGCTTAACAGTCAGTTCAGCGCGTCGGTGTTCCGCATTAATCAAACCAATATCGCCACCAAAGAAGAGCCGACCGATCCGTATCGCTCGATTGGGGAAATTGAATCTGAAGGGGTGGAGCTGGAAGCGATTAGTCAACTGACGGACGGCTTCCGCCTGCAGGCGGCATATACCTACACCGACATCCGCTACAAGAAAAGCAGTCCGGAGGAGCAGGGCAAGCGTGCCGTGTATGCACCACGGAACCAGGCCAGCACCTGGCTGAGCTACGATGTGAAAAGCGGCCCGCTGGATGGTCTGACGCTCGGCTCGGGCGTGCGATATGTCAACGGAATCACCAGCGATCGTCTGAATACGCACACCCTGCCATCTTATACGTTGGTGGATATGGCGATTGGCTACGATTTAACGAATATCGGTATTAAGGGACTGAGTGCTCAGTTGAACGTCAACAACCTAACCGATAAACGCTACGTTGCGGCCTGTAATTCGCTCTCATACTGCTACTTCGGCGCTGAGCGCAGCATTGTCGGCAGCGTATCCTGGAAATTCTGATGCTTTAGCCGGATGGCGGCGCTGGCACCTTATCCGGCCTACTGTAGTGTGTAAATTGTAGGCCTGATAAGCGCAGCGCATCAGGCCTAGTGGATTGCGGCTATTGCGTAAAACCGTTTTGCATACAAATCTGCGCGCTGGTTCTCAGAGTGAAGGCGATTTTGTCTGGGTACTGGCTGTAATAGTTATGCTCTTCTTCCAGCCCTTTTGCCTGCGCCAGACGTACCGTTTCCAGTGAGCAGGTACGGTAGACCAGATCTTTATTCATATTGATCTGCTTCTCGCGCTGTTTGTCCGCAGACAGCGCCAGCCAGCTCTCTGACAGCGAGTAATCGTAGACTACCCGATTCCCTTTCGCCTGCACGTTCTCAATGGTAATGAATTCGTCGATTTTCAGTCTCGGCTGCCCACGCATTTTTTTCTTATCTTCTGCGGCGGCATATTGGGCCAGGGTATTAATATCCATACTGGCTATCTTCTGTTTATAAGTCTCGACATAGGCGGCGGGTTGCTGATAATGCTGAGCGTAAGCGTTTCTTAATTCCCCGTCGCTCATCGTACAACCCGCCAGAAACAGAGGTAATAGCAGTGCCAGTTTTATTTTAGTCATAATGCTGTCCCGTTTATTATTGGATGCAGTCGCCCATAACATAATAGAAAATGAATGATCACAGGTGATAGTTAAGGTTGTATAAACCGATGCGCGAAGGCACAAGTTCAATAGTCTTAAAATGGCGGAACAGGCGGGAAACCCTGCCAGAATTGGCAGGGTTATTAAAAATTAATGGCCGATCATTTTAGCCTTCGGGATTAGCTGGAAATACATGTGATCGGGCACCGGCGTATCCCAGACATTGGCATAAACCGCATAGCCAATGGTGGCAAAAAGGATACCCAGCACCAGGATAGTCATGACAACGCCTGACAATGCCGTTTGCCGCCATAACGATTTGCCGTTTCCTTGTTCCCCCGCAGGGGTGTGCAGTGAAAAGCTCAGCGTAGAGGCTACCGGGCAAGATTCAACGCAGGTCATACAGCCGGTACATTCCACGGTACGCACCTGAATCAGTCGATCGACCGGGATAGTAGACGGGCAGTTTTTCGCACATTTCCCGCAGTCAATGCAACTGTCTGGATTACGCCGGATTTTAAACGGCGAAAGCAGAGAGAACAGGCCAAGCAGTGCGCCATAAGGGCACAGATAACGGCACCAGGCATTGCGAATAAACACGCTCAGGACGCTGATAATTATCAGGAAAATAAGCGTGGCGGAGCCGATATGACGAAAGAAATCGAGCATCTTCACGTCAATGATCATGCCATAGGCCGACATCAGAAAGTACTGGATTCCCTGGGCGGGCATCGACAGAGCGATATACAGAAAGAATCCCAACAGCAGATACTTCAGACTGAGCAGTGGGATATCCAGCCAGCGCGGCAGCGTGAAGTTGCGACCCAATACTTTTTTTCCCAGAGTACCAAGCAGTTCGGAAAGCGTGCCAACCGGGCATAGCCACGAACAGAAGGCTTTTTTTAACAACAAGCTAATCAGGATAAACGCAACTAACAGCAGCATGGAGGCGGCATGGATGGGCGGGAGAAAACCGGTCTCCAGCGTGTAGCGGATATTCATCAAACCCGCGATCGGCAGCCACCCCTCAATACCGCCGGGTCTTGGAATATAGACGCTGGTACCGGCAGTTTCAAAATAGCGGACCCAATAATAAAACGTCACGCCAATATAGATATTGCTGGCCAGCAGGAGAAACTGGGTGGCTTTTCGCCAGGTGCTGGCGTTACGCCAGTCATTCCACGGCAGTTTGCCTCCGGTCGTGCCTGGGCGGCGCTGCCAGCGTGTTCTCTTTTTCCCGTTCATGGTTTTACACTATCCCTCATATTTCCCCTCCTGCATTCAGAAGGCGTCATCACCGGGATATGCTAGCGCTATTCAGATTTGGTGTATTTGATTTGCATCTTATTAAGCGGCTGTTATTTTTATAGCGTCAATAGGCCTGAATAAAAATAACAGCCCGATACTTATCGCAGGTCAGATAAATACCCTTAACGGGGTATTTATTTCTCCGTGGGAAAATAGGTTATTCCTGAAATATCTCTACGCGGTCGCGGCCATTACTTTTCGCCAGGTACAGCGCCCGATCGGCTTTATCAACCAACTGCTTGTAGTCAGGATGGTAGTCATATTCGGCGATGCCAATACTGACGGTGACAGAAAATACTTCTGTCGCTGAGGCCGCCATGCGCATCTCGGCAATTTTCATACGCAGCGTTTCGAGGATAATACTGGCCTGAGACTGATCTGACTCGACAAGCAGAATCATAAATTCTTCACCACCGTAGCGGAACACGTAATCGCTACTGCGAATATGATCATAAATAACCGCCGCGACGTTTTTGAGCGTCATATCACCGGTGTTATGCCCGTAGTTGTCGTTAATTTGCTTAAAGTAGTCGATATCCAGCATCGCCAGGGTAAAGGGCTTCCGGGTATGTAACGCCAGCGAGATCTCACGGCGCATAATGGTCGGGATAAAGCGTCGGTTAAGCAATTGAGTCAATGAGTCTTTACCATTTTCCTGCTTCACCAGCGCGTCGAACATTGAGGCGAGCAGGAAATGGATTTTTGCCGAGAGCTGGCGTACATCCTGCAACAAGCTCATCCGTTCAGGCTCTGTCGCCTGATGCTGATGCGACAGCGTGGTTGTCAGGCGGTTGTCGATTTCCGCAATCAGCGACTCCATTTCTTTCAGCAGATTGCTGTTGCCCAGAATGTATTTTCCCTTATGCGCGAACCACATACCAAAATCAGAATTCGCCAAAAGGACCAGCTCCCCGAAAGGCATTCCGGTGGCGATGTTATAGATAAACTGATTTTCCCAGTCGGTAAATGAACGTATTTGCCGCTCGCGTTCGACGTTAACGTCATCGTAAATGGTCTGCAGGCGATACTGTTCCTGGGTATGCAGTGAGTTTTGATAGCTGGGGGAATAGGAGACGGTCATGGCCTCCAGGGCGGTATCCATTACCAGACTGCTGAAACAGATGGCATCGCTCAGCAGGGCGGGCGGGTAGTCCGCTTTCTTTTTCAGGACCCGATACAATTCATCTTTCAGCTTGCGCGCGCCGCGATTAACCAGATCGATAGGCAGCCCGATGCGGGCATGCACCACGCCAATTTTGCGCTGTTTTGCCAGCAGTTGTGAGAGGTCTTCGTTCGCGCTACCAAGTACGCTGCGTAGCCAGTCAAACATACTGCCGCTGAGACGGGTGCTGACCTGTTCTGTATTGAGGAACAATGCGCTCTCCGCATGGGAGAGCATATAGTCATAAAAAACGCTCACTAAATGGCGGATCTCTTCGTCGCTTAATGATGTCAGGATCGTGTGAACTTCAGGGGATGTTTGACGTAACAACGCCTGCCATTCTGTAAGGAGTAATGTGTCGTTTACCGGAGCAACCTGTTCCATCTCACTGCCACTCAAATGCGATTTAAAATTCAGGCGGTATTACGGACAATTACGTCACGATGGTCAAGTTAAACTCGTTTAACGATGGCTGATACCTTCATAAATAAGCCTGAGCGCGAAAACGCCGATAATGGCGCCTATCACCCGGCTGGCAACCCGCTGGATTCGACCATACGCACGGCGTACGGCGGGCAAAGAAAACGCCTGGCTGAGAAAAATACGCCAGATAACGGAAGACAACACAATACCTGCCCAGGCCATTAGCCTCGCCCACGTAGGCGTTTCTGCGCTGAGGGTGACAGAGAAGATACTAATAAAAAACAGAACGGTTTGCGGATTAGACAAATCTGTTAATAACCCGCGGCGGAAAAATACATACCAGGGGGCGGAAATCGGCTGCTGTAACGTTGGCATTTGCGGTGTAGCCTGATGGCGAACACTGTTCCAGGCAAACCACAGCAAATAGGCGCCGCCGACAATTTTAATCAGTGAAAATATCTCTTCGCATTGGGTAATCAGCGTCGCCATGCCAAAGAGCCCGAGGCCGGAGTAGAACGCATCGCCTAAGGCCACGCCCAGACCGGTCATCACCCCTGCGCGTCGTCCTGACGCCAGGCTGGTTTGCACCACCACGAACAGGTTCGCGCCGGGATTAAAAAAGGTTAAAACAAACAGACTGATGGTAAGTACGACGGCGTGTAAAGGTTCCATAGACAACGATTCCATTAGTAAGAGCGGGCCTGGGGCATGCTTAGACTGCTAACACTATAATTTTAGCGCGCTCGTCATTCTGCGTATTTACTCACACTGTATTGTGAAATGCGCCTAAATTTGCCAATAGCGTCTACGCCTGGTTTCTGTAACCCAACTGCGCCGGATAATGCCGCGGCGTGGGATCTTCTGTTATACGCGATACGCAAAATATCTTTATATTTCCGCCAGCTCTGGATCTTTTTTGCGGCCTGAACTACTTATTAATCATCCTTGACTCGCATGGCGAATGTTCAGGGGGCGATGATGGCATATATAACAAAACCTGGAGCTTTTATATGAAAACTGGAATTAAAGTACTTATTGGTGCGTTAGCTTTTGTTGTGTCCAACGCGTATGCCGCGGAATTTATGACGAAGGTTGAGTTTGAAAAGGTTGAGTCGCAATATACCAAAATCGGTGATATTTCAACAAGTAATGAAGTATCAGCCGCTGATGCGAAAGAAGACCTTCTGAAGAAAGCCGAAGAGAAAGGCGCAGATGTGGTGGTATTAACCTCCGGCCAAACGGACAATAAAATCCACGGTACAGCCAATATTTACAAGAAAAAATAATGCGCGGTACTGAAAGATAACATACCCGCCAGTCATTGCACTGGCGGGTTTTCTTTTAGCCTGCGCCAGAACGTAGTTCTGCTGATACCGAGATATCTCGCCGCCGCGGTTTTATCGCCATTGAATTGCGCCAGCACCTGCTGCGGCGTCAGTGATGAAGTGACCTGCGGTGGGGCAGCAACCGCGGCCAGTTCAGGTAACAACTGCTGTAGAAATTGTTCGTTCAGCGCCGGCTGTGGTTCGACGCTTAAAAACAGCGCCAGACGCTCCATCATATTGCGCAACTCGCGGATATTTCCGGGCCAGCCATAATTGAGCAGCGTAGGCTGGCTCAGGGCTAATCCCTTACGCACGGGTTCAGAAAACGGTACATCCAGTTCTGCCAGCGACTGTTTTAAAAAGCCTTCCGCCAGCGGCAGAATATCGGGCAGTCGCTCGCGTAGCGGCGGCAGTTTAAGGCGCAGAATGCTCAGGCGATAAAACAGATCGGTACGAAATTCTCCCTGTTTCATCTCTTGTTCCAGGTCGCAGTGCGTGGCGCTGATCACCCGCACATCGACCGGAATCGGCTGATGTCCACCGACCCGGGTGACCTCTTTTTCTTCCAGTACGCGCAATAACCGGGTTTGTAACGGTAGCGGCATTTCGCCTATCTCATCAAGAAACAGCGTCCCGCCGTGGGCAATTTCAAACAGGCCCGCGCGTCCTCCCCGGCGGGAGCCGGTAAACGCGCCATCCTCATAGCCGAACAGCTCCGCTTCCAGCAATGATTCGGTGATGGCGCCGCAGTTGACGGCAACAAACGGCGGCGAAGGTTTTCCGCGCCGATTCTCCTGACGCGTAAAATACTCACGATGAATAGCCTGCGCCGCCAGCTCTTTACCTGTGCCGGTTTCACCCTGAATCAGCACCGGCGCACGCGAACGGGCGTAGAGCATAATGGTGTGCCGCACCTGTTCCATTTGCGCAGAGTGACCGCGCATATCTCCCAGCGCATAGCGGGTGCGCAGCATATCGCCAGAGGCGTATTGCCCGTTTCTGCGCAGCGTCAGACGGGTCATATCCAGCGCGTCGACAAAAGCCTGACGCACGGTGGCCGCCGAATAGATAAAAATGCCGGTCATGCCCGCTTCTTCCGCCAAATCGGTAATCAACCCCGCGCCGACCACCGCCTGGGTACCGTTGGCCTTCAGCTCATTGATTTGTCCACGGGCATCTTCTTCGGTGATATAGCTGCGCTGTTCAAGCTGCAAATTGAAGGTCTTTTGAAAGGCGATTAGCGCGGGGATGGTTTCCTGATAGGTAATGACGCCAATCGACGAGGTCAGTTTTCCCGCTTTTGCCAGCGCCTGGAGTACGTCAAACCCGCTGGGTTTAATCAGGATCACTGGAATCGATAAACGGCTTTTCAGATACGCGCCGTTGGAGCCTGCCGCAATGATGGCATCGCAACGCTCGGTGGCCAGCTTCTTACGGATATAGGCCACCGCTTTTTCGAAACCCAGCTGAATAGGGGTAATGGTCGCCAGGTGGTCGAACTCCAGACTGATGTCGCGAAACAGTTCGAACAGGCGCGTGACCGAAACCGTCCAGATAACCGGTTTGTCATCGTTCACTCGCGGCGGAAGATGCGTATCAGCCATAAGCAACCCAAAAAGTAAGGAACCGAGTATAAGGGTTTAGTTGTGTTTCATAAATGTTGCAATGAAACATTCAAGTCGGTTTCATGAAACGATAGCTGACACGCTTTTGTGCAATAAAAACACAGGCTCTAAATGTAATTATCTGTTTTAAAAAGTAAAAATTGAATTTGCACAAAAGTTACGGTCTTTGGCATATCCCTTGCTTTAGGTAAATCAACGAATGGTAACAAGTTGATAACAAGAGGACGGATATGTCTCTACACTCTCCAGGGCTGGCGTTTCGCGCCGCGCTCAGCAAAGAAAACCCATTACAAATCGTCGGCACCATCAACGCCAATCACGCTCTGCTGGCTCAGCGTGCCGGGTATCAGGCGATTTATCTCTCTGGCGGCGGCGTTGCGGCGGGGTCGTTGGGTCTGCCGGATCTCGGTATTTCTACCCTTGATGATGTACTGACCGATATTCGTCGTATCACTGATGTTTGCCCGCTGCCATTGCTGGTGGATGCGGATATTGGTTTTGGATCGTCGGCGTTCAACGTGGCGCGTACCGTGAAGTCGATGATTAAAGCCGGTGCCGCCGCGCTGCATATTGAAGATCAGATCGGCGCCAAGCGTTGCGGGCATCGTCCGAACAAGGCGATCGTCTCTAAAGAAGAGATGGTCGACAGGATCCGCGCCGCCGTGGATGCCCGCACCGATCCCAACTTTGTGATTATGGCGCGCACCGATGCATTGGCGGTGGAAGGGTTAGAGGCGGCTATCGATCGTGCCCAGGCGTATGTCGAAGCGGGGGCCGACATGCTGTTCCCGGAAGCCATTACCGAGCTGGCGATGTACCGCCAGTTTGCCGATGCGGTGCAGGTTCCGATCCTCGCTAACATTACCGAATTTGGCGCCACGCCGCTGTTCACTACCGATGAACTGCGTAGCGCGAACGTCGCCATGGCCCTGTATCCGCTGTCTGCCTTCCGCGCCATGAACCGTGCGGCTGAACGGGTCTACAACGTGCTGCGCCAGGAAGGCACGCAAAAGAGCGTGATCGACATTATGCAGACGCGCAACGAACTGTACGAAAGCATCAACTACTACCAGTTCGAAGAGAAACTCGACGCGCTGTACACAAAAAAGTAACCGTCGTAGGCCGGATAAGGCGAAGCCGCCATCCGGCAATAAATTTGTACCCTACATATTATAAAAATGACGAGGACAACATGAGCGACACAACAATCCTGCAAAACAACACGCATGTCATTAAACCTAAAAAATCGGTTGCGCTGTCAGGCGTCGCCGCCGGAAATACCGCGTTATGCACCGTGGGTAAAAGCGGTAATGACCTGCATTATCGCGGCTACGATATTCTCGACCTGGCGCAGCAGTGCGAATTTGAAGAAGTCGCGCACCTGCTGATCCACGGGAAATTACCTACCCGCGACGAGCTCACCGCCTATAAAAGCAAACTCAAAGCGCTGCGCGGCTTACCCGCAAACGTGCGCACCGTGCTGGAAGCGCTGCCTGCCGCATCCCACCCGATGGATGTGATGCGCACCGGCGTCTCCGCGCTGGGTTGTACATTGCCGGAAAAAGAGGGACATACCGTTTCCGGCGCGCGCGATATTGCCGACAAGCTGCTGGCGTCCCTCAGTTCGATCCTTTTGTACTGGTATCACTACAGCCATAACGGCGAGCGCATTCAGCCGGAAACGGATGATGATTCCATTGGCGGGCACTTCCTGCATCTGCTGCATGGCGAAAAACCGTCGCAAAGCTGGGAAAAGGCGATGCACATTTCACTGGTGCTGTATGCCGAGCACGAATTCAACGCGTCCACCTTCACCAGTCGTGTGATTGCGGGAACCGGCTCCGATATGTATTCCGCGATTATCGGTGCGATTGGCGCGCTGCGTGGGCCGAAACACGGCGGGGCGAATGAAGTTTCGCTGGAGATCCAGCAGCGTTATGAAACGCCGGATGAAGCCGAAGCGGATATCCGCAAACGCGTGGAAAATAAAGAAGTGGTGATTGGGTTTGGTCACCCGGTTTACACCATTGCCGACCCGCGCCATCAGGTGATTAAACGCGTGGCGAAGCAGCTTTCTCAGGAAGGCGGTTCGCTGAAAATGTACAACATCGCCGACCGTCTGGAAGAGGTGATGTGGGAAACCAAAAAGATGTTCCCTAACCTCGACTGGTTCTCGGCGGTCTCCTACAACATGATGGGCGTCCCGACCGAAATGTTCACTCCGCTGTTTGTTATCGCCCGCGTGACCGGCTGGGCGGCGCACATCATCGAACAGCGCCAGGACAACAAAATTATCCGTCCTTCCGCCAACTACACCGGCCCGGAAGATCGCGTATTTGTACCGATCGAAAAGCGTTGCTAATTAAAACCTCTAAATATAAAAACAGGAGTTGTACCCTATGTCCGCACATATTTCGAACGTTCGCCCAGACTTTGACCGTGAAATCGTTGATATCGTTGATTACGTTATGAATTACGAGATCACCTCAAAGGTGGCGTACGACACCGCGCATTATTGCCTGCTCGACACCCTTGGCTGTGGCCTGGAAGCGCTGGAATATCCGGCCTGTAAAAAACTGTTAGGACCGGTGGTGCCGGGGACCGTAGTGCCGAACGGCGTTCGCGTACCGGGCACCCAGTTCCAGCTTGATCCGGTGCAGGCGGCGTTTAACATCGGCGCGATGATTCGCTGGCTGGACTTCAACGACACATGGCTGGCCGCGGAATGGGGCCATCCTTCCGATAACCTCGGCGGCATTCTGGCGACGGCTGACTGGCTGTCACGCAACGCGGTGGCGGCGGGGAAAGCGCCGTTGACCATGAAAAAAGTGCTGACCGGGATGATCAAAGCCCATGAAATTCAGGGCTGTATCGCGCTGGAAAACTCCTTTAACCGCGTTGGATTGGATCACGTTCTGTTGGTAAAAGTCGCCTCCACGGCGGTGGTCGCGGAGATGCTTGGGCTGAGCCGGGAGGAAATCCTCAACGCCGTTTCGCTGGCGTGGGTCGACGGCCAGTCGCTGCGTACCTATCGTCATGCACCAAATACCGGCACGCGTAAATCCTGGGCGGCAGGCGATGCGACCTCCCGCGCAGTACGTCTGGCGTTGATGGCAAAAACGGGCGAGATGGGATATCCGTCTGCGCTGACGGCGAAAACCTGGGGCTTTTATGACGTCTCCTTCAAAGGGGAATCGTTCCGCTTCCAGCGTCCATACGGCTCTTACGTGATGGAAAACGTGCTGTTTAAAATCTCCTTCCCGGCTGAGTTCCACTCGCAGACCGCGGTAGAAGCGGCAATGACGCTGTATGAACAACTGCAGGCCGCGGGTAAAACGGCAGCGGATATCGAAAAAGTGACCATTCGCACCCACGAAGCCTGTATCCGCATCATCGATAAAAAAGGCCCACTGGATAACCCAGCGGATCGCGATCACTGCATTCAGTATATGGTCGCCATCCCGCTGCTGTTTGGGCGTTTAACCGCGGCAGATTACGAAGACGGCGTGGCGCAGGACAAACGCATTGATGCCCTGCGCGAGAAGATCACCTGCTTCGAAGATCCGGCCTTTACCGCCGATTATCACGACCCGGAAAAACGCGCCATTGCTAACGCCATCACTCTCGAGTTCACCGACGGTTCACGTTTTGAAGAAGTGGTGGTGGAGTACCCAATCGGTCATGCGCGCCGTCGCCACGACGGTATGCCGAAGCTGGTCGAGAAGTTCAAAATCAACCTGGCGCGTCAGTTCCCGACCCGTCAGCAGCAGCGCATTCTGGATGTCTCCCTGGACAGAGCCCGCCTGGAGCAGATGCCGGTCAATGAGTATATGGACCTTTATGTAATCTAAACCTGCGTGCGGCAAGGCGTAAGTTCAACAGGAGAGCATTATGTCTTATAGCGAGTTTTATCAACGTTCGATTACGCAACCGGAGTCGTTCTGGGCCGAGCAGGCCCAGCGCATTGACTGGCAGCAGCCGTATACGCAGGTGCTGGATCACAGCAACCCGCCGTTTGCCCGCTGGTTTTGCGGCGGCAAGACCAATTTGTGTCATAACGCCATCGACCGCTGGGTGGAGAAACAGCCTGAGGCGCTGGCGCTGATTGCGGTGTCATCGGAAACCGAAGAAGAGCGTACCTTTACCTTTCGTCAGTTGTACGACGAAGTGAACGTGGCGGCGGCAATGTTGTTGTCTCTGGGCGTACAGCGCGGCGACAGGGTATTGGTTTATATGCCGATGATCGCCGAGGCGCATATTACGCTGCTGGCCTGCGCGCGCATTGGGGCGATCCATTCGGTGGTGTTCGGTGGCTTTGCCTCGCACAGCGTGGCGGCACGTATCGACGACGCCCAACCGGTGATTATCGTTTCGGCGGATGCCGGCGCGCGCGGGGGCAAGATCCTGCCGTATAAAAAGCTGCTCGATGATGCAATCAGTCAGTCGCAGCACCAGCCGCGTCATGTGGTATTGGTCGATCGCGGTCTGGCGAAAATGGCGCGGGTAGAGGGGCGCGACCTCGACTTTGCCGCGCTGCGCCAACAGCATCTTGGCGCGCGGGTGCCGGTGACGTGGCTGGAATCGAATGAAACCTCCTGCATTCTCTATACCTCCGGGACAACCGGTAAACCGAAGGGCGTCCAGCGTGACGTTGGCGGCTATGCGGTCGCGCTGGCAACCACGATGGATACCATTTTCGGCGGTAAAGCGGGCGGCGTGTTCTTCTGCGCGTCGGACATCGGCTGGGTGGTTGGGCATTCGTATATCGTGTATGCCCCACTGCTGGCGGGGATGGCGACGGTGGTGTACGAAGGGCTGCCAACGTATCCGGACTGCGGCGTGTGGTGGAAGATTGTTGAGAAGTATCAGGTTAGCCGGATGTTCTCCGCGCCAACGGCGATCCGCGTACTGAAGAAATTCCCGACCGCGCAGATCCGCAATCACGATCTCTCCTCGCTGGAGGTGCTGTATCTGGCCGGGGAACCGCTGGACGAACCGACCGCCAGTTGGGTAACGGAAACGCTGGGCGTCCCGGTTATCGATAATTACTGGCAGACCGAATCCGGCTGGCCAATTATGGCGATCGCCCGTGGGCTGGACGACAGGCCGTCGCGGTTGGGCAGCCCTGGCGTGCCGATGTATGGCTATAACGTGCAGTTGCTCAATGAGGTCACCGGCGAACCCTGCGCAGCGAATGAGAAGGGTATGCTGGTGATTGAAGGGCCACTGCCGCCAGGGTGTATTCAGACCATCTGGGGCGATGACACACGGTTCGTAAATACCTACTGGTCGCTGTTTTCTCGTCAGGTATACGCTACTTTTGACTGGGGCATTCGCGATGCCGACGGCTATTACTTCATCCTCGGTCGGACGGATGACGTCATTAACGTCGCCGGACATCGACTGGGTACGCGTGAGATAGAGGAGAGTATTTCCAGCTATCCAAACGTCGCAGAAGTGGCGGTGGTCGGCGTGAAAGATGCACTGAAAGGGCAGGTGGCGGTTGCATTTGTCATTCCGAAGCAGAGCGATAGCCTGGAAGACCGTGACATCGCGCATTCAGAAGAGAAGGCGATAATGGCGCTGGTGGACAGCCAGATTGGTAATTTTGGCCGTCCGGCACACGTCTGGTTTGTGTCGCAGTTGCCGAAAACGCGCTCCGGTAAAATGCTGCGTCGCACCATCCAGGCAATCTGCGAAGGCCGCGATCCCGGCGATCTGACGACCATTGACGATCCGGCGTCGCTGCAGCAAATTCGCCAGGCGATCGAGGAGTAGCGTTATTAATTGGCCCGGTGGCGCGATGCTTACCGGGTCTGGTTTCTAATCGACTTTCTTATACGGTCCGTGATAGTAATCAAACGGCGCATAGACCGTATCCGCCACAAAAGACAGCGGCACATCGATAAATAGCAGCGCTAAATCGAAATAATTATAATCGTAAGCGCCTGGGTTTTTTAGTTTAGCCATGTCGTGGTGCGTACCCACATAATAGGTATTCGAATCCTCGCCTTCCGTGCGCGCATTAATGCTGCCACATCCTGAAAGTAATGCGCTGATCAAGAACGCCATTACCGCAACCGTCTTTCTGCTCATCCTGTGACCTGAGTTTACCGTCTCGTGTACCATAGCAGGTTAAAAGCGGCTTTTTGTCCGCAAAACTTAAACCACCGGGTCAGGACTCACAGAGTGAGAATTGCACGTTGTAGGCCGGATAAACCGCGTGAGTGGTGCATCCGGCAAAGAGGCTTTTACAGCGCGACGCTTTCGCGACGACGCAGCAGGGAAAATGGCCCCGGTCCACTTAGGGTAAATACGGAAATCAGCGTGAAGCTCAACGCAATTATCCCCAGTACCAGATAAGCCCCCTCGAAACCAATGTTCTCATACATTTTCCCGGCCAAAACTGACATGAAAATCATTGCCAGCTGTTTGAAGAAACAGAAACACACAAGGTAAATCGTGGCCGAGAAACGTACTTCAAACTGACTGGTGATGTATTTGAAGCAACCAACAATCAGGAACGGTATCTCGAACATATGCAGCGTTTTGAGGATAACGACTTCCAGCGCCGTGGTGGCGAATGATGAACCAATAATCCGTACCGACATGATCGTACCGGCCAGCAGCAGGGCGTTCTTTCCGCCGATGCGGTTCACGATCAGCGGAGCAAAGAACATGATCGAGGCGTTGAGTAATTCCCCCATGGTTGTGACGTAGCCAAACACACGGGTGCCCTGTTCGCCAGTGGCAAAGAACGAAGTAAAGAAGTTGGCGAACTGCTGGTCAAACACATCATAAGTACAGGAAACGCCGACCACGTACAGGGAGAGAAACCAGAGTTTTGGTTGTTTGAATAATTCCAGCGCCAGCTTCAGGCTGAATGCTGAGTTGTTGGCGCCTACCGCATCCGCGACTTTTGCAGAAGAGGGGGCATCTGCTTTTGAAAAGAACAGCAGCAATGCCAGAATGACCGCACAGCCAGAACCTAACCAGAAGACAAACTGGTTATTGATGGTGAACATAATTCCTGCAATCGAGGCGCACAGCGCCCAGCCCACACAGCCAAACATGCGTGCGCGACCAAATTCAAACTTGCTTCGGCGGCTGGCCTTTTCAATATAGGCTTCAATCGCCGGAGCGCCGGCATTGTAAATAAAGCCAAGATAAATCCCGCCGACAATCGACCCCAGTAAAATATTAACCTGTAATAGCGGGCCAAAAACGTAAATAAAGAACGGGGCAAACATTACCAGCATTCCAGTAATTACCCACAGCAGGTGTTTTCGCAGGCCAAGCTTATCGGAAAGTAGTCCAAAAACAGGCTGGAATAATAATGAAAACAGTGAAATACAGGCGAAAATGATCCCAGTGTCACCTTTACTGATATGGTTCACATCGTGTAACCAGATCGGAAAGAAGGGGAAATAAGCACCCATAATGAAAAAGTAAAAGTAAAAGAAAAAGAAAAAGCCGAACATCCAAAAGTTAGTGTTTTTTAAATAATACATGACAGACTTCCTCAGGAAAAATAAGGGCAGGTCATAACCTGCCCATTATTATTATGTTTAACCCCAGATAACCAGGTAGTGATAACGTCCGGCACTCAACAAAAACTCCGGCGACACGGAAGGACTCCATGAATCATCGCCGCCGACACCCATATGGAAGCCATCAATATTGAGCCAGGTACCCGCCTCCGGTTGCAGCAGATGACGGTGGCTGGTTTCCATTAGTTGCTGTTGGCTAAAGCGGCTGATGTTGAACAGGAAGTCGCCACGCCATTGATGCGTGCCGTATCGCAGTTCGCGCGTGCCGCAGCGCAGACCGTTTTCGCTCGGGAAAACATACGGGGTGTACATCTCATCGAGTGACAGATCCCAACGGTCAAAACAGGCGGCGCTCAGGCGATCCGGGTAGTTCTCATGCGGGCCGAGACCTAACCAGTTCACACGCTCGGCGACCTGCGACAACTGGCAGCTCAGGCCAATACGCGCCGGATGCGGCGTGCCGCTGGCAACATCGACATCCACCATTACCTGCATCTCGCCATGACCGTTGATACGATACGATTTACGGCTGATAAACAGCGTTTCACCCTGATACTGCCACGCATGTTCGGTGGTAATCAGTACTGCGTTGCTGAGCGCGTCGGCAGCACAGTGCAGTAACGTTGCTGCAACCTGATAATGACCGGCGGCCTTCCAGCGTTCAACCCAGGCATTCGGGTCAATGCGGGTTGACTCGCTGACGCCGATGTCGTTGTCCAGTGGCGCGCGGGTGAACTGGTCGGTCAGTGGGGATAACAACTGGGCTGTATCATCAAGCCAGTATTGTGTCAGCAGGCCAGACCGACGGTCGAATTGCCAACGCTTGTTGTCGTTCTCAACAGTAAAGCTGTTTTCGCTAACGTTGAGCTGTGGCACTGTGCGGGCAGTTGGCTGCCGCGCCAGGCTGAGTTTTTCTTCCAGCTTCCACTGCTGCCAGGCGCTGATATGGCCAGCATCTGACCAGGCGGTGGCACGAGGCTGTTCCACGCGCACCGACAGCCACAGTTGGCCTGCGGTTTCCGGCATCGGGCAATCTGGCAGGGTAATCACCTGGCGGCCCTGCGGGGCAATATCCAGAACGATTTGTCCGGCGGCCAGCGGGTTGCCGTCCTGGGCAATCGACCAGTGCAGAACTTCGTTATCGCTGCGGCGGAACAGATATTCGCTGGTCACTTCAATCTGGCGTTCAGCGCCCGGCAGTAACGTAAACTGGAAAAATTGCTGTTCATGTTTGGCCTCGTATAACGCCGGATGCGGGGTGCGATCGGCGAACACCAGTCCGTTCATGCAAAATTGACGATCGTTAGGCGTGTCGCCAAAGTCGCCACCGTAGGCTGACCATGCCTTGCCATTATCATCGTGTTTAATCAGCGATTGATCCACCCAGTCCCAGACAAACCCGCCCTGCAGGCGCGGATACTGACGAAATGCCTGCCAGTATTTGGCGAAGCCGCCGAAACTATTGCCCATCGCATGGGCATATTCACAGAGAATGAGTGGACGCTGCTCGCCGGGCATCGACAGCCACTTTTTAATCGACCATTTAGGTACCGCCGGGAAGGGCTGATCCTGATCGACGCGGGCGTACATCGGGCAAATAATGTCGGTCGCCGCGGTATTCGCGCCGCCGCCTTCGTACTGTACCGGGCGTGACGGATCCTCTGATTTTATCCAGCGATACAGCGCGTCGTGATTGACGCCATGACCGGATTCATTGCCCAGCGACCAGATGATAATGCTCGGATGGTTGCGATCGCGCTGCACCATGCGCGTCACGCGCTGGCTCATGGCAGGCAACCATGTGGGATCGTCGCTCAGGCGATTCATTGGCATCATGCCGTGGGTTTCGATATTGGCTTCGTCGACCACGTACAGGCCGTAGCGATCGCACAGGGTGTACCACAACGGATGATTCGGGTAATGGGAGCAGCGCACGGCATTAAAGTTGTTCTGCTTCATCAGCAGAATGTCCTGCACCATCGTCGCCTCGTCCATCACCTGACCGTTGACCGGATGGTGCTCATGACGGTTGGTGCCGCGAATCAACAGCGGCTTACCGTTTAACAGTAGTAGGCCGTTTTTGATATCAATCTGACGAAAGCCGACGTCACAGGCTTCTGCTTCAATCAGCACTCCATCCGCGGTATGTAACTGCACAACGGCACGGTACAGATTGGGCGTTTCGGCACTCCACAGCGCTGGCTTTTCGACGTTCAGCCGCAGGGTAACCCGGTCATGATAAGCGCCGCGTTCATCAATAATCTCGCCGCCGAGTGGGGAGGTCGTTTCATCAGTCAGCGTTTCAGCTTCCCACAATTGCAGGGTAACGCGTAAATCTTCGCTCGCGTTGCCCGCCACTCTGACTTCTGCTTCCAGCACGGCGCGGCTGAAGTCATCGTTAAAACGGGTGTTAATGCGCAGGTCGCTGATTTGCGTGGTGGGCTTATGCAGCAAAGATATGTCGCGAAAGATACCGCTCATGCGCCACATATCCTGGTCTTCCAGATAGCTGCCGTCGCTCCATCGCAGCACCATCACGGCCAGGCGGTTTTCGCCGCGCAACAGATAATCGCTCAGATCGAATTCAGACGGCAGACGACTGTCCTGACCGTAGCCGACCCAGCGACCGTTGCACCACAGATGAAATGCGGAATTGACGCCGTCAAAAATAATGCGCGTCTGACCTTCATCTAACCATGCGTCTTCGATATTAAATGTGAGCGAGTAACATCCCGTTGGGTTCTGTGCCGGAACGTACGGGGGATTAACCGGAATCGGGTAGGTGACGTTGGTATAAATTGGCGCGTCGTAACCGTCCATCTGCCAGTTAGAGGGGACGTTGATAGTGTCAGCCTGTGGCAGATCGTTTGTCAGCCAGCTTTCCGGCACAGCCTCCGGCGCGGGAAACCACGCGAATTGCCACTGGCCATTCAGCGAGCGTAACTGAGTTGAGCGCTGATTAGTTCGCGCATCATCTGCTGAGCGCCAGCTACAGAAAGGTGGGTGCGCCTCCAGGCGGTTGAGCTGCGTGACGCCGGGATTTTCCCAGTCGCGGCGGGCCAGAACAGCGGAGAGTGAATCTGTGTTCAGGTTCATAACGGTATCCTGTTTGAATTTGTTATTCGCTCACAATTTCAATCAAAATACGGATAAGCGCTCCCGGCTGTAAAGGATGGGGCGTTTAATGAGTGAACTGACTCACATAATTGTTATGCGTTCACATTTTAGGTGTGAGCTGAGAAACTTGCCGCGCAAGCTGGATGAGTGAATCCGCCAGCGCCTGGGGCGAGGTGGTTTGCGTATCGGGAGGCAGAACCGTTTTGCGCTTCACCAGGGTTACGGGCAGCAGTTGGTTGCCCACGGTTGATTCGCCATGGGGAAGTTGCAGCAGCCTGTCGACGCTGGTTTCACCCAATAATGGAAAATCCTGCCTGATGGTGGTCAGCGGTGGAATGTAGCAGGCGCTATCTTCTGTGTCATCGTAGCCGATCACCGAGATATCCATCGCCACCCGCAGGCCGAACTCGCTGATTGCCCGCATCGCGCCCAGCGCCATTTGATCGTTAGCAACCAGCATAGCGGTGGGGAGATTACCGCTATTGAGCAGATGCAGTGTTTGTTGAAAACCAGACATCGCGCTCCAGTCGCCTTCCAGCTCCGCGACGGGTTGCAACTGGTAGTACGCCAGATATTTATGCCACCCCGCATGCCGAAGCCTTGCCGAAACCGAAGTGTGCGGCCCGCTCAGCAGGGCGATACGCTGATGTCCGTGCTGTACCAGATGTTCAACGCCAAGGCGTGCGCCGTCATCATGGGAGAAAATCACGCTGTTAATTGGCGTCTGGTCAGAGACATCGAGAAACAACACCGGCACCGTACCGCAGGCGGCAGCCACGGCAATGGCGTCTTCTTCATCCAGCGGATAGTTAATGATAAGTCCGGTTACGCGTTGGGAAAGCAGGTTGTGGACCGCGGCTTTGCATGCTTCAACGCCGCTGCGCTCGACCATGGCGATCACCACGCTGGCACCGGACTGGTCGGCGCGGGATTTTATGGCGGCAACGATTTGTGAAGGGGCGTGCAGGGCAAGATTCGCCGTCACGACGCCAATAAGCGACGTCTGTTTACCTGCCAGTTGCTGTGCGACGCGGTTAGGGATGTAATTGAGTTCCGCCATCGCGGCCTCAACTTTCTGTCGGGTTTTTGCAGAAACGTGGCTGGCCTGATTTACGACGCGCGAGACGGTCTGATAAGAGACTCCTGCATGGTCTGCCACATCGTATAGCGTTACCGGTTTCACGTTTATCACCCCTGTCATGATGTTTTCTACGCGCTATGATGCCACAGCGGAACGGTTTTGGGGGATTTGCGCATGGGTTCTGCGAGGCGCATTCCAGGGTTGCGTCTCTGGCAGCGGAGGATTTATCGTCGTGATTATTAACAGAATAAAAAAGTGAGTACATCGTGAGCGACGTTGCGGCAAACAACATTCTGTCCATCTACCGACGTCATGCGGATGCCTTTGCCAGTCAGCGCTCTCGTACACTGTTCGAGAAAAGCTGGCTGGATAAGTTCATCACCGTGATGAGCGGGCAGGGCAGCATTGTGGATATTGGCTGCGGGAATGGTCAGCCGATTGCCGGGTATTTTATCCAGCAAGGCTTTCAGCTCACAGGGATTGATGGTTCCGCAGCGATGCTGGCCCGCGCCCGGCAATCCTTTCCCGCGCAGCGCTGGCTGGAGCAAGATATGCGGGAGTTGGTACTTAACGAGACGTTCGACGGCCTGATTGCGTGGGACAGCTGTTTCCATTTAACCCAGCAAGACCAACGAAAGATGTTCCCGATCTTTGACCGGCTTAGCCATCCCGGCAGCGCGTTGATGTTTACCAGCGGTACCGGGAACGGCATTGCGATGGGGCAATTTGAAGGCGAGCCGTTATTTCACGCCAGCCTCGCGCCGGACGAATACCGCGCATTGTTGTCAGCGCATGGCTTTGCGGTGGTCGAGATGGTGATGGAAGATCCGGAATGCGCAGGGCACACGGTGTGGCTGGCGAAAAAAAGCTAAATGCCGCGAAAGGTTTTGCGCCATTCGGCGGGGCTGACGCCGAAATGAGATTTAAAATGCTGACGCCAGGTGACAGGCGACTGAAAACCGACCTGTTCGGCGATGCGTTCAACGGGCAACTGACTGGACTCCAGTAACGCCTGGCTGCGGCGAAGACGCTCGACAATCAACCACTCTGCCACGCTAGATCCGGTGGCTTTCATAAAGTGACGGGTTAACGTGCGACGGCTCATCATCAGCCGCTGCGCCAGCGCATCGATACTATGCTGCTCGTGGATATGCAGGCGTAAATAATCAAGCAGGGCATTGATGCGCTGATCCTGGGTATTTTTCGCCACCGGCTGTTCGATAAATTGTGCCTGACCACCTTCGCGATGCGGCGGCACAATCATCCGCCGCGCAATCTGATTCGCTGCCGTGCTGCCAAAACGTTGGCGGATCACGTACAAACAGCAATCCAGCGCGGCGGCAGTGCCTGCTGAGGTAATAATACCGTCGTCATCCACATACAGAGCGTTGATATCCAGACGCGCCGCCGGGAAGCGGGCCTGAAAATCCTGCTCGAACTCCCAGTGCGTGGCAGCCCGTTTGCCATCCAACAGACCGGCATAGCCGAGGACAAATGCGCCCAGACACAGCCCGACAATTTGCGCGCCGTTTTGTCGGGCGCGGTTGAGCGCATCAAGCAACCCCTGCGGCGGGCGATGTGCGGTAGTGCCCCAGTAAGGGATTACCACGATGTCGGCTGCCTCCACCGCTTCATAGCCATGAGCTGCGTTAATCGAGAAACCGTCCTGCGAGGAAACAATACCGGGCTGTTCGGCGCACAATTGCACGTCGAAGCGCTTTTTCGCTGCCACTTTGTCACTGAAAATGATGCACGGCACCGAGAAGTGAAACGGGCTGAAATCTTCCACGGCGACAATAGCGACGGTAAGCGGCTGCATACGATTCCTCTGTGGATATTAAAACGTCAGGGTTTCACCATCTTCCGGCACGTTGACGCATTGCGCAATCTGGTTGTCGCTGGCGTATGACTTCAGCGCGGCGCGGGTCAACAAACAGTGGTTTATCGCCTCCATATGCGTGGCCACAATTTGTGCGTTGGGAAGGGTGAAGTGGGTTTTTAGTACATCTTCTGCGCCCATAATAATTGGGCCAAAACCGATAACGTGGGCAAAACCGGCGTTCAAAATCACCACGTCCGGTTGGAAAGTCAGCATGTTGGCTTCCACTTCGTCACGCCAGATAGTGTCTCCAACCAGATACAGCGTTTTTTCCGCCGGATGCTGAAAGATTACCCCGCAGGCATCGCCTAAACGTTCCGCCATTTGTGGGATGGCGTAAGCGCGATCTGAGCCATGCTGGCCGCCGGTTTTACGCAGGATGATGTCGCCCAGCGTGGTGTTGTGCGTCAGTACGATCAGGTGTGTGAAACCCTGATCTCGCAGTACCTGCGCATCTTGCTCATTTTGCACGTAAATCGGTTTGTCTTTCGGCACGACGCGTGCTGCAACCTCATCCCAGTGATCTTCATGCAGGTGGGTCACGATCAGCGCGTCAACGTTGAGCAGGGTGTCGATATCGACGTGCAGATCGACGGTTGGGTTGCGGATCTCCGCACGTGCCGTTCCGGCAAAGCCCGGATAAGCACTTTTTGCCGCCAGCATTGGATCGATTAGAAAAGTCTTGCCGCCAAAGGTGATGTACTGCGTGGCGTTGCGGATTTGCGTGATGTTCATGGTGTTTGCTCCACGTGTTGGGTCAGTGGTGTCATCGTAGAGTGTTGTGCATAAGTTGAATGTGGGCAAATGGGCGACTAGCGATGGGATTGGGCCAAAAGAGTAAGAATAATTTAATTTAAAAATACAAGAAATCCTAAAATGCAATAGTAATGAAGTGAAACAGCACTTAATGTCTTTACTTTTGTTTACATTTTGTGCTTTTTTTAAATGGTCGGCTGTGCTTTGCAGTCAAGTTCGCTTTCGTACTTTTTTGGAGGGTGGGGTGAAGTTCAGGGATGAAAGAAAGTTGGCATTACTGATTGGGATGTTAATTTTGCCCTTCACAACTGTTTCTGCCGCACCACTCTCTCCTGCGGATCGTAATACCATTCAGCAGCAACAGCAGCAGTTACTTAATGAAAACCAGCGCCAGCGTGAAGAGCTGGAGCGTAGCGTTACGTTGCCTGTAACCGTAACGCCGAAAACACCAGCCCGGGCTGAAGGGCCGTGTTTTATGATTTCGCGCATTGATATTGACGGCGCAACGAAGTTGTCCGCCGCTGCCTCGGCAAAGCTTATCGCGCCGTGGGTGAATCAATGCCTGGATATTCCCCGTCTGACGGAACTGACAAATGCGATTTCCGACTGGTATATCAGCCGAGGCTATATCACCAGTCGCGCCTTTTTAACCGAACAGGATCTCTCCTCCGGGGTGCTGCATATCGCGGTGCTTGAGGGGAAATTGCAGCAAATACGTCTGGAAGGCGTCCCATCGCGCACTCTGCTGATGACCTTTCCCGGAATGGAAGGAAAAATTCTCAATCTGCGTGACATTGAACAGGGGATGGAGCAGTTGAATCGGGTTCGCCAGACGCCGGTGGAAATTGAAATTTTGCCGGGCAGTCAGCAGGGGTTCTCAATAGTTAACCTCACCGCCACGCCAGAATTTCCACTCAATGGTTCAGTAAGTTTTGATAACAGCGGGCAAAAGAGCACCGGAACCGGGCAACTCAGTGGCGCATTATTTTTCAATAATATGCTCGGTCTGGCAGATAAATGGTTTATCAGCGGTGGACGCAGCAGCGATTTTTCCAGTAGCAAAGATGCGCAGAACTTCGCTACTGGCGTGAGTATTCCTTATGGCTACGGACTGCTTGATTACAGCTACAGCTGGAGTAACTACCTCAGCACTATTGATAACAATGGTTATGCCTGGCGTTCCACTGGTGATAGCGAAACCCATCGGTTGAACGGATCCTGGGTTTTGTTTCGCAATGGTGATGTCAAGACCGCTGCATCGCTGGGTCTCACGCATCGAATTAACCGTAACAGATTGAATGATGTCCTGCTGGAAACCAGTAGCCGCAAGCTTTCCAGTGTTTCGCTGGGTATCAACCATACGCAAAAAATTGCTTCTGGCGTTGCGACGTTTAATCCTTCATTCACCCAGGGCGTGCCATGGTTTGGCGCAGAGGATGACAACAATAAACAGGGGGATGTGCCAAGGGCGGAATTTCGCAAATGGAGCGTCAATGGCAGTTTTCAGCGCCCGTTGGCAGAAAGAGTGTGGTGGCTTAGCAGCGTCTATTTTCAATGGTCTGTGGACCGACTCTACGGCAGTGAGCGCCTGACGCTGGGCGGAGAAACCTCAGTTCGCGGTTTTAAAGAACAATACATTTCTGGAGATAACGGCGGCTACTGGCGCAACGAAGTGAATTATTCGCTGTTTACGTTGCCGGTATTCGGACAGATTGGCGCGATGGCGGCATTCGACGGCGGCTGGCTGAAACAGGATAGCGTTGACAGGTATGCCTCCGGCACGTTGTGGGGGGCTGCGCTGGGATTAACCAGCTCAGGGCGCTGGTTCTCCTCTCAGTTTACCGTAGGAACGCCAGTTAACTATCCGGACTGGCTAGCCCCGGATCATCTCAATGTGTATTACCGCGTTGCGGTGGCATTTTAAGGAACAAGGGTGATGAAAAAGGATCAGGTTCGTTTTTCCCAGCGTTTGCTAAGCGGCATGTTGAGTTTTCTGCTGGCTACCCAACCACTGCTCCCGGCGATGGCTGCCGTCATCACGCCTGAAGGCAATACGCAGATGGATAAAGCCGCCAATGGTGTTCCGGTGGTGAATATTGCCACACCGAACCAGTCCGGGATTTCACACAATAAATATAACGACTACAACGTGGGAAAAGAGGGGCTGATCCTTAACAACGCGACCGGGCAATTTACCCAAACCCAGCTCGGCGGCATTATCCAGAATAACCCAAACCTACAGCCAGGAAAGGAAGCTTCAGGGATCATCAACGAAGTTACCGGCGCTAACCGTTCACAGCTGCAGGGCTATACCGAAGTCGCGGGGAAAGCCGCCAACGTCATGGTCGCTAACCCCTATGGCATTACCTGTAATGGTTGTGGATTTATCAACACGCCTAACGCCACCCTGACCACCGGTAAACCTGTGTTGGACGCCAATGGCAACCTGCAGTCGCTGGAGGTAAGCAAGGGCAGTATTACCATCGAAGGTAAGGGGCTGGATGGTAGCCAGAGCGATGCAGTGTCGATTATTGCCCGCGCCACGGAAATCAATGCTGCGCTACACGCCAAAGATTTGACGGTTATCGCTGGGGCGAATCGCGTTGCGGCGAATGGCCAGACGAGCCCGCTGAATGGCGAAGGAGAAGCACCGAAAATCGCGGTAGATACCGGCGCGTTAGGCGGCATGTATGCTAATCGAATTCATTTGGTCTCCAGCGAGAAAGGGCTGGGGGTCAACCTCGGGAATCTGAATGCCCGTCAGGGTGATATCACCCTCAATGCTAACGGGAAATTAACGATCGGCAACAGTCTGGCAAATGGTGGTCTTTCCGCCAGGGGCGAAGGCGTCACGTTGACCGGCAGCCATAAGACCGGGAGCGGGATGGCCATCAACAGCACCGGAGCGTTAGCGCTACAGGATGCAAATCTCTCCAGCGGCGCAAACGTGCAGTTGGGTAGCGATGGCAAGGTGACGATCGATGGTGGTGGGATTGCCGCAGCTGGCGAGTTGCAGGTGGCTGCTAAACAGGATGTAGCCGTTGCTGCAACCACTCTGGTTAGCCAGAAAAACACCTCACTGCGCAGTGACGGCTCGCTGACAGTTACCGACGGCAGCCTGACCAGTAAAGAAAAACTGGATGTCGAGGGTACTAATGGACTGACGCTGACCCGTTCCACGCTGGGTAGTGATGCTGATGTTAGCCTTAACAGTAACGGCTATCTGTCGGCGAAAGGGGGATTGCTCTCAGCAGGTAATGGATTAACGCTGAAGGCGCAGCGCATAGCACTGGATAACGCCAGTCGGGCCGATGCGAAAGGCGCATTAAGCCTGACCGGTAGCGAAATGAACAACCAGGGGCAGGTCAATGCGGGAGATGCTTTATCTCTCTCTGGTGACCACCTCGTTAATGATGGTCAACTGGCGGCAAACGGCAGTCTTGATGCTTCTGTCAGCAGCCTTAGCAACACCGGTCTGATGCAGGGTAACAGCGTATCGGTCCGCAGCGGGTCGCTGGATAATATGGGCACGCTGGCGAGCGGCAGCCAGCTTTCAGTACAGACGGCAGCGCTGAACCAGCAGGGGATCCTGAGCACGAAAAACGATGCGGATATCCGGGCTGATGCCACGCTGCGTAATAGTGGAAAGTTGCTCTCTGATGGCACTCTAACGGTGCAGGCCGCGTCAGTTGAACAATATGGCGTCCTCTCTGGCAACCAGGGGGTAATGCTCAATGCTGAAAATCTCACCGCCGCGAAAGATTCGTTGATCGCCGGGCAACAAAACATACAGTTAAACGTTACGCAAAACCTTAACCTGAACGGTCAGGTTAATGCCGCTGGCGCGCTTAACGTCGGCGCAAAGCAGCTGACTACCGGCAAAGACGGTCATTTACAGAGCGGTCTGGACCTTGCGATTACCGGCAACAGCGTGACGCTGGACGGCGTACAGGCGGCAAAAGGTTCGCTGGATGTGACGGCTGACCGGCTCAGTCATGGCGGAAAATCCACCGGGGCACGCGTTGGTTTCAGCGCGCAGCAGTCAGTTGATAACCATGGCGAACTGTTGGCAGACACCCTGACGCTCAGCGCGGCGACGCTGACTCATAACGGCAGCGCCAGCGCTGAACGCATCTCGATTATTGCACCTGAGCTGCTGACCAGCGGCGGCTCTCTGATAGCCGACACGCTAACTCTCCACAGTCAGCATGTTGTGAATAGCGGTCTGATGCAGGGCAACGCGGCAATAGACCTACAGATTGATAAGTTAGATAACCTGAGCGGCGGCTCGCTCTATGCCAGGCATTCTCTGGCGCTGGATATACCGTATCTGACCAACCATGGGCTGATTACCAGCGACGGTTCATTGCATCTCCATGGTCGCCAGTTGGTTAACGGCGGAGAAATTAACGGCGTTAATCTGCAAAGTGAATATGCGACGGTAAAAAACGAGGCCGCGGGGCGCCTGCTGGCGGACACGTCATTATCTGTTAACGGACAACAGACAGATAACCTCGGACTCATGGCCGCCGAAATGCTCGCGCTGAACAGCCAGGACGTGAAAAACGACGGGAATGTGTTGTCGGTGGGTGAATTGAGCCTGAAGAATCAGACCCAGCACAACACCGGCTTGCTGCAGGGCGGCACGCTGAATCTGGAAGCAAATACGTGGCAAAACAGCGGTAATGCGCTGGGTGAAACGGGGGTAACGGCGACAGTACACGACGCGTTCATTAACCAGGGCAAGGTACTCAGTCAACAGGGTATGACAGTGCATGCCGCCAGTGCGAATAACAGCGGAATGCTGGCGGCGAAGGTGCTGGCATTACACGGCGATCTCAGCAACAGTGGGATCCTGCAGGGGGATCACGCGCTCGCCTGGGATGGCAGTCGCTTCACTAACCTTGCGGGTGGGCAGGTGACCAGCGGTGAAGATCTACAGCTTAGCGGAAAACGTTTCGAAAATGATGGCCAACTGGAGGGCCGTACGGCGGCGATCAGACTGGATAACCTGCACAATAGCGGCAGCGTTCAGGCACTGGATAGCCTGAAAATTCAGGCTAACGGGCGACTGGATAACCAGGGATCGCTGCGCAGTCTCAACCTGTTCGAGCTGGCTGCGGCGCAGTTGTTTAACAACAACACGATTGCAGCAAAATCCCTGAGTATTTCCGTGCCGGAGCTTATGAATAACGGCATTGTGCAGGGTAATTCGGCGCTACAGCTCACCACCCGCAATCTGTTCAATGGTCAGCAGGGGCAACTGGTCAGCGGCGCGGGGCTGGATTTAGACCTCGACTCACTGGAAAACCACGGTCTGCTGCTGGCGAATACCGGCTTCACACTGCGCGGCAGCACATTAATTAACGCAGGTGATATTCAGGCCGACTCCCTGAACCTGACGCTGGCAAACTCGGTTGAAAATCAGGGGAGCCTGGTGGCGAAACAGGGGGCGTCAATGAATACTGCATCCCTGGATAACCGCGGTACGCTGGCGGCGACAAGTGTCGCTCTGGATGGAAAATCAATCCGTAACAGCGGACGGGTGCAGGGCAACGACAGTACCTCGGTTTCTGCGAATACCTTCACCACGGATACCACAGGTAAATGGCTGGCCGGTAATGCGCTGTTGGTGCATACCGGTGCGATGGAAAACGCCGGCGTACTGCAGGGAAATACCCTGACATTTACTGCCGACTCGCTGAATAACAGCGGCGTGCTTAACGGTTTACATGGCCTGGAAGGCAGGCTATCCGGGCGACTTACCAACCCCGGACACATTCAAAGTGGCGGCGCACTGACGCTTACGGCTGATGATATCAACAGTGCCGGACGTATTGCCGGTGACAGGCTGACTCTTGCTGCCTCGACGTTAAACAATTCAGGCCTGTGGCAGGGGACGAACGGACTTGCGCTGTCTGGCGATGTACTCACGACGGGGATAACCTCCCGTACGCTGAGCGGCGGCGCGTTGACCTTTGATGCTGGCAATATAACGACGCAAGGAACGCTGCAGGGGCAGCAGCTCACGCTGACCGCTGATAACTGGTTGCACAAAGGATCGCTGATAAGCCTGGGTAATCTGACGGCTACTGTAAACAACGGCCTTACCACATCAGGCGATGTGATGAGCCATGGTGGAATGTCACTAACCGCGCAGCAGCTTGATAACAGTGGAAGGCTGCTCAGCGAGAGCGACGTAACGCTCGACGGCGCACAGTTCGATAACAGTGGCGCGGTACAGGGAAATACCCTGACCTTGCAGCAAAACCGGATCCACAATCAGGGCACGCTGACCGGCCTGCAAAGCCTGACGCTGGAGGCTCGTCAGCGTCTGATGGCGCGAATGGCGATGGCTTCACCGCAACAGGAATTGATTAACGCAGCAGGTGGTTCACTGCTGACGCAGGGAGCGCTGAAACTCACTTCTGGCGATGTGACGAATAATGGCACGTGGCAGGGACAGTCCGTTCTGCTCAGTGCGCAAACGCTGACAAACAACGGGGCAATACAAAGCGCCGACGCCCTGCAGTTTACGCTCGCAAATAGCCTGACTTCTGCGGCCGGCAGCAAAATTACCGCCCTTGGTAACGCGACGCTACAGGCGCTTTCTCTGACTAACTCGGGGCAATGGACGGCGAAAAATCTTACGCTGAAGGGGACAACCCTTGATAACAGCGCGGCGATTAGCGGCGTAAATGCGCTCACGCTTGCCATGAACGGCGCGGTCAGGCAGCAGAAAGCGGGCAGTATGCTGAGCGGCGGCGCGTTGGATCTGACTGCGGCGTCAGTCACCAACGATGGAAAAATTCAGGGTGCGACGCTGGGCATGACGACCGGCGCATTGACCAACAGCGGACGACTACAAGGGGATAATGGCGCAACGCTGTCGCTGAGCGGTGGTTTGATAAACCAGGCTTCCGGGGAGATTGTCAGCCGGAAGGGGCTGTCGCTTTCTACGCCAGTGCTGTCCAACTACGGTTTAATGCAGGGCGGTGGAGAGACCCATCTTAACGCCACAACACGCGCGCTCAATGACGGCAAACTGCTTTCCGGCGCGGGAATGACGCTGACGACGGCAGAATATTCCGGCGCAGGCTGGTTACAGGCGACAAACCTCATTCTGAATGCGGCAACGGCCACCAATGACGGTAACTGGCTGGCCGACAGCGCCACGCTTGCAGGGACCCGGTTTACCAACCAGGGAACCGCGCAGGCCGGTCAACTGGCGGTGAAATACGCGCAACTGACGAATAACGGTACGCTGTTAGGCAACTCGCAACTGAGTGTGAATGCCAGCGAAGTTAATCAGAATGCGGCAGGGAAACTGTTCAGCGGCGGCGACCTGTTCGTTGAAAGTCGTGGGTTGGGGGCGTTGGGACAGGTGGTTGCGCTGGGTAATCTGACGCTGAAGCTGGTGAATGGTTTTACTGCGCAAAGCGCTTTTGCCGCGGGTAAAACACTGACCATTACCAGCGATGGCGATATCGACAACCGTAGCGTGCTTCAGGGGCAATCGCTCAACCTGACGGCGGGCGGACAGCTCAGCAATAACGGGCAAATTACAACTGGCAGCGGCGTCAGTTATCTTAGCGGCGACAGCGTAGCGCTTAATGCCGCCGGAACGTTACAGGGCGGTGGCGATATTACGCTGACCAGTCGCGGTAATATTTCAGTCGCTGGTTTCACCGGAACGCGTGGCTCTCTGACGCTCAATGCACCGGGCGCCATCGTCAATACGGCGCTGTTGTACGCGGCAAATAATCTGGCGCTTTATGCGAACACTATCACCAACCAGCGCGGCGATATCCTCGCGGGCAACAATCTGTGGATGCAGCGAGATGCTGCGGGCAATGCCAACAGCGAAGTGGTCAACACTTCCGGCAATATCGAAACCCAGAACGGTGATATCACGATAAAAACAGGACATCTGCTGAACCAGCGGGATGGGTTGAAAACAAACCAGACACAAATAGCTGGAGCAAACAATATTCCAGGGATAGGTAATGCGACTGTTGCGATAGATATCAGTCAGATGGCAGAAGGTACCTATGGCGTTAATGGTTACTCCTATGAGGTACAAACCAGCTCCTGTAGTGCGAATGCCTCCTGTAATATTCGTCATTATTACCAGTATTACTACGCACCGTTTAAAGACACGGCGACGCAGAAATTCATTTCCAGCCAGCTAAAAACAGAGGTTTCCAGCTCTGGCGGCGCAGCTCGTATTTCATCAGGGCGAAATCTGTCAATTGGCGCAAACACGCTGGATAACGCAGCCAGTACTATTCTGGCAAACAATCATATCGACCTTTCAGGAAGCACATTCAATAACCAGAGCTGGCAGTCCGGGACGCTTACTGATTATCTGGTTTATACCTATACCCCAGAGAAATACTCACGTCAGAAATTTGCCGTAAATAATATAGATGTGTTACCTCCGCGTTATAACGAGGGGAGAAACAGTAAAGGTGAAACTATTGTGCTTCCTAAAGAACGCACAATAACATTTACCCTGGAAGGGCATGACCGGGTTCAGGAAGGGGGAGAAACGTACCGTTCGGTGATTCAGGCGGGCGGTAATGTAAACGCCAGGTTTACTACTTCTATTGGCAACGAAAACGCAACCTCTGGTGGGGGACGGGTTAGCAATACCATCGTTACCCCAACCCTCAACACCCTCAGCAACCAAACCATCAGTAATGGGGTGCAAAAGCAGGCACTGGCAGGCAATGACACGGTGAGCGTCAGTTCCCCTCAGTGGAACGATCGACTGCATGACGCATTGCAGCAGATTAACGGCGCAGGCGCGCTGGAAAGCGGCGGCGTATCAGATTCTACGCTCAACCCTGTTTCTACCACGCAGAAAGGTAACGCCAGCCTCGGCCAACTCAATGGCCTGATTAACCCAGGCGAGAAGGGCGTGAATACTGCCGGGCAAAATCAGGGCAAAACGGTGGATACCAGCGCGTATCCGTTGCCTTCCGGAAAGAACGGGTATTTCGTCGTCTCTGACGATCCGAAAAGCCCGTACCTGATCAACGTTAACCCGAAACTGAACGGTCTTGGTCAGCTCGATCCCAGCCTGTTTGGTGATTTGAATGCGATGCTGGGTATCAAACCTGGCGAAGCGCCGCGTGAAACCAATATTGCGTATACCGATCAAAACCAGTTCCTTGGGTCGGCCTATATGCTCGATCGTCTCAAACTGAACCCGGAATATGACTACCGTTTCCTCGGTGATGCGGCGTTCGATACCCGCTATGTCAGTAACGCCATGCTGAATAAGACGGGAAGTCGATACATCAACGGTATTGGTTCTGACCTTGACCAGATGCGTTATCTGATGGATAGCGCTGCCAGTACCCAGCAGTCGCTGGGACTGACATTTGGGGTGGCGCTGACGGCCGATCAAATCGCGTCCCTTGAGCACAGCATGCTGTGGTGGGAAGCCGCGACCGTCAACGGTGAAACGGTAATGATACCGAAGCTGTATCTCTCGCCGAAAGATATCACCGTGAATAACGGTAGCGTCATTGCCGGGAATAATGTTCAGCTGACCAGCGGGAATATCACCAACTCCGGCAGTACGCTGTTGGCGAGAAACGATCTCACCCTCGACAGCCAAAACAGTATTAATAACCTTAACAATAGTCTGATGCAGGCCGGGGGCAATCTCGACCTGAGCGCGATGGGTGATATCAATAACGTCAGCTCCGCCATCAGCGGAAAAACGGTGGCGCTGGAAAGTCTGGGCGGCAACATCAATAACCTGACGCTGGCGGAACAGATTGATGTGAGTGCCAGGGATAAATACCGCAATGTGAGCTTTAAAGATACGTTGCTGGGGTCTGTGGCATCCATTACCGCGCAGGATGGATTGTCGCTCTCGGCAGGTAAAGATATCACCGTTACTGGCGCGAATCTCTCTGCAGGCGGTTCATTGCTGATGGATGCGTGGGGAGATATTGCGGTAAATGCCAACCAGATTAACGATGCCCGGAGCCACTCCGGACGCTGGATAACAGAGACGGGGCGTTCGTCAGTGGACTGGCAGGGTAGCACCATCAGTTCGGGCGGTAAGCTCGGTATCAATGCCGGAAATAACCTCAACGTCACCGCCAGCGATGTTAACGCGGGGGGGAATGCTCAGCTTACAGCGGGTAACGATCTTAATCTGAATGCGGGCTCCACTCAGCAAAGTAGCCGTAACGGCGGAAGTGAATCGCACAGCACCGGGCTTTCCCGCACCACCGTGGCAGCGGGTGACAATCTGCTGTTGAAAGCGGGTCAGGATATTAATTCCCATGCGGCCGGGCTGGCTGCGGAGAATGATGTCGGTCTGCTGGCCGGGCGAGATGTCAACTTGCTGGCTGAAGCAACGACAGACGGTGACAGTTATCGTGCGAAGAAGAAAACCGTGGTCAATGACGCCGTACGCCAACAGGGAACGGAAATTGCCAGCGGCGGCGACGCCGTCATTATTGCCGGGCGTGATGTAAACGCACAGGCAGCGGATGTTACGGCGCACGGCGATATCGGTGTAACGGCAGGCCGGGATGTGAATCTCACGACCGCCACAGAGAGCGATTATCACTACCAGGAAACCACGAAAACCAAAAAAGGATTCCTCAGTAAAAAGACTACCCATACGATTGAAGAAGACAGCGCTACGCGGGAAAAAGGCGCGCTGCTGAGTGGGAACAATGTGACGGTCGCCGCCGGGAATAACATTCTGGTACAGGGCTCAGCCGTTGCCGGTGACGGCAATGTGGCGCTGGGAGCTGGCAACAATGTGGATATCGTTGCTGCCACCAATACCGATACCTCATGGCGCTTTAAAGAGACTAAAAAGAGCGGTCTGATGGGGTCGGGCGGGATCGGTTTCACTATCGGTAGCAGTAAAACGACGCACGATCTGCGCGAACAAGGCACCACCCAAAGCGAGAGCTTCAGTACTGTCGGCTCAACAGGGGGCAATGTCAGTATCACCGCGGGCCAGCAGGCACATATCGGCGGCGCGGATATCATCGCCCAGAAAGATATTGCTGTTCGCGGCGACAGCGTACTTATTGAACCGGGTCATGACAAACGCACCCGTGATGAAAAGTTTGAGCAGAAAACCAGCGGACTGACGGTGGCGCTGTCGGGGGCTGCTGGTGCTGCGATAAACAGTGCAGTACAAACCGCGCAGGATGTGAAAGATGAGAGTGATGACCGGCTTGCAGCGCTGAAGGCTACGAAGGCGGCGCTTTCCGGCGTGCAGGCGGCGCAGGGTGTTGCAGTTGCTCAGGCCGGTGGCGATCCGAATAACGGTATAGGCGTCAGCATTTCCCTGACTTCCCAGAAATCAAAATCTGAGCAGCATGCCTGGAGTGATACTGTGGCAGGCAGCACCCTGAATGCAGGTAACGACCTGGCTATTGTGGCGACAGATAAAGGTCAGAGCGGAAACAGCGGCGATATTCTGATTGGCGCAAGCCAGTTGAAGGCGGGTGGGGATACCACGCTTGCGGCAGCGAACGATATTGTACTGAGCGGAGTGGCAAACACCCAGCAGACGGCCGGGAAAAACAGTAGCAGCGGCGGTGGTGTGGGCGTCAGTATTGGCGGGGGGGCTAATGGCTATGGTATTGGCGTCTTCGCTAATGTGAATGCGGCGAAAGGGCATGAGAAGGGTAACGGTACATCATGGGCTGAGACCACGCTTGATAGCGGTGGCACGGTATCGATGGCCAGTGGTCGTGATGCCATTCTGAATGGCGCGCAGGTCAGCGGCGATAAAGTGGTGGCGAATATTGGTCGCGACCTGTGGATGAGTAGCCAGCAGGACAGCAACGACTATAAATCGAAACAGAACAGCGTAGCAGCAGGCGGCAGTTTTACCTTCGGCAGCATGACCGGTTCGGGCTATATCAGTGCCAGCCAGGACAAGATGAAAAGCACTTATGACTCGGTGCAGGAGCAGACCGGGCTTTTTGCTGGCGATGGCGGATTTGATGTGGTGGTGGGACGTCACACACAACTGGACGGTACGGTAATCGCCTCGACGGCGCCAGGGGATAAAAACAGCCTTGATACCGGAACGCTGGGGTTCAGGGACATTCACAACGAAGCAGACTTTAAGGTCAGTCATTCAGGAGCCAGCCTGAGCGGCGGCGGGGCTTTTGGCGGCGATCAGTTTAAAGGTAACATGCCGGGTGGAATGATTTCAGCCGCTGGCAACAGTGGCCACGCGGAAGGCACGACGCAGGCGGCGGTGGCAGACGGCACCATAACTATCCGTGATAAAGCCGGTCAGAAGCAGGACGTGGCGAATCTGAGCCGTGATACGGAACACGCCAACGGCAGCATCAGCCCGATTTTCGACAAGGAGAAAGAGCAGAACCGGCTAAAAGCGGTGGGACTCATCAGCGACATTGGCGGTCAGGCAGCCGATATCGCCAGGACCCAGGGAGAGATTATTGCGCTCAAAGAGGCGCGGAGGGACAATCCAAATCTGCCAGCGGATAAGCTGAAAGATACACCGAAGTACAAGGAAGAACTGGCGAAGTATGGCACGGGCAGCGATATTCAGCGGGGAATTCAGGCGGCAACGGCGGCGCTTCAGGGGCTGGCTGGCGGTGATGTGGGGGCCGCGCTGGCGGGGGCATCGGCACCAGAGCTGGCGAATCTGCTTAAATCGACAGAGGGCAATACTGCGGTAAATGTCATTGCCCACGCGATACTGGGCGGCGCAGCGGCTGCGATGCAGGGTAACAGCGCGGCAGCGGGTGCAGCGGGTGCGGCAACGGGCGAACTTGCGGCCCGGGCGATTGCAGGTATGCTGTATCCTGATGTGAAGGACCTGTCGCAACTGCGTGAGGATCAGAAGCAGACCATCAGCGCGCTGGCAACGATATCAGCAGGGATGGCCGGTGGTCTGGCAGGAGACAGTACGTCATCAGCCGCAGCAGGTGCGCAGGCCGGGAAAAATGCAGTTGAGAATAACTCGCTCAGTGGCTGGGAGAATCTGCCAAAAGGGTTGACGGATGTTATCAACTCTCAGGGATCGCTGGGAGGGTCAATGATTCGGGCTGGAGCTTCTCCTGATGAAATTACGGCGGCCTTAGTGAAAAATGCCCAAGGACAGACGCCGGAAGGACAAGATCCTGTTAAAGGCTTACTGTCTGCATGGGGGAACTTCTTCGGGGTTCCGTTAGATATTGTTCTCTCAAATGAGCAAATGACGCCTCAAAAAGCTGCTGAGATAATATCCAGTGGAGTTCCAACCAGCGAAGCAAAATTAATGCAATATGTGGCGGCTAAAGCATTTTTTACCGTCGCGAAAAGCACCGATCTTGGTTTATCTGCTTCCAATCAAAAGTATGTTGACATTTTGTCTCCAGAAGCTAAACAACATATTTTGTTTGGCGATAGTCCAACTAGTGGTGGTCATCTCTATCCCGGAAACCCTGGGAAAACGGTTTATCCAAAAGACTGGTCAGCTGACAAAGTTGTACATGAGATAGGTGATATAGCAACGTCGCCTGATACCAAATGGTTTGCTCAGACAGGAACCGGTGGTATGTATACCGCTAAGGGCGATCCTGCCAAATGGGTCGCATATGAAGTCAGAGATGGTGTCCGTATTCGTGTTGTTTATCAACCGGCTACAGGGAAAATTGTTACAGCCTTTCCCGATAATAAACCTGTACCTCCGGCATCGAAACCAATAAAAAAATAGGAAGGGATTTATTAAATGTTTGGTTTAAAAATCAGTCAATTAGGAAAGTTGCTTGAAGATCGATTAGATCCGGATTTAATTGATGGCGCTTTAGATTATATTCAATATGACGAGGAGCCTCTTGCTTTTGAGATTCTTTGCGACCATATAAGCGAGTATGACATCACCATAACTGAAAATGAGTATGAGTTAATAACTCAACTTATCGAAGAGATGAAGTTAGATATAAGTGAACCACCGTTTAAATATTTAAAAAAATTAGTTGGTTAAGCAAATCCCGGCCATCAAAAGCCGGGATTTTTAGACCTTCTGCTGCGGCTCAATAGCCAGCTCCCCCTTCTCGGCAGTGACCACTACTGCCAGTCCGGTATAGAAGATTAGCGTCTTCAGCCAGCGGCCCTTGAGGGTAAACTGCGGCAGCGGAGTCGATAACTAACCCTGTAATAATGCGCCTACGGCTCTAAGGCGGCGGTTGTGGTGGCGTGCTGTTGTGTGCTGGACTTGCCGTTCAGCCATGCTCGTTCAACTCTGTTGCAGAGGGGCGGTAGCGCCTGTGACCCCGAAAACGCTTAACAGCGCAAAAAAATCCTGGGGAGAAAGTACAATAGACAAAAATTGTTATCAACAAATTGAAATAACAGGAAAAAACCGAGTCTATCGCAGCAACCTGCATCGGAAAGAGTTGTTGTTGAGAATAACTACCTGAGCGTGTCTGAAAAGACAGAGCTTGAGATAGCAAAACAGACGCTTAAAAACAGTAAAGATGCGGCAGAGCGCGAAAAGGCACAGCAGAAATATGATGCATTGCTTGAAAAAGATATCAGCAGTGATAAGGCGGTAATCGCTGCATGCAGTAATGGACAGGCAGCCAGCGCGGCTTGTGCCGGTGAAAGACTGAAGGTTATTGCTGCTAAAGGAGGTTATGAAACCGGAAACTACAATAACCAAGCCAGCGACATGTATCCGGATGCTTACGGGCAGACAGTAAACCTGCTGAATATCACCAGTGTTGATGCACAAAATCAACAACAGGTGAAGGATGCGATGGTGAACTATGCCATAGTGCAGTTTGGGGTCGATAGGGCGACTGCAGAGGCATACGTTGAAACTTATGATGGAATGAAGGTTGTAGCGGCTTCGATGGCACCAGTAATAGGTGCTGCGGCGGCCAGTAAGATAGAAGTTCTGGCTGGTAAACAACGCTTGTCTAATAGTTTCGAGGTTAGCTCACTCCCAGATGCAAATGGGAAAAATCACATCACGGCTGTAAAAGGTGATGCTAAAATACCTGTCGATAAGATTGAACTATATATGCGTGGTAAAGCTTCCGGTGACCTTGAGTCTTTGCAAATAGAATATAATTCTTTAAAAGATGCAAAAATTAGCAGCCAAAAAGAATTTGCAAAAGATCCAAATAACGCTAAAGGATGGAAGTGTTAGAAAAAAATCCATAATATTGAGCGTTCTCAAGATATGGCTCGTGTATTAGAGCAAGCAGGTATAGTGAATACTGCCAGTAATAACAGCATGATAATGGATAAGTTATTGGACTCAGCTCAGGGGGCTACGTCTGCAAATAGAAAAACATCTGTTGTTGTATCAGGACCTAACGGTAACGTAAGGGTTTATACTACATGGGCAATATTACCTGATGGCACGAAAAGACTTTCAACTGTTAATACGGGAGCATTCAAATGATAAATGTGAATAGTACCACAAAGGATATTGAAGGTTTAGAAAGTTACCTGGCTAATGGCTATGTAGAGGCTAACTCTTTTAACGACCCAGAGGATGATGCGTTAGAGTGTCTCAGTAATTTATTAGTTAAAGATTCGGGGTGCTGTCTGTCATTTTGTAAAAAAATAATTAATTCAAATAACATTGATGGTGTTTTTATTAAAGGTTCGGCGCTGAATTTCTTATTATTGTCAGAACAGTGGTCTTACGCATTTGAGTATTTGACAGGCAATGCGGATAATATAACTCTTGCAGAGCTTGAAAAGGCGCTTTTCTATTTTTACTGTGCAAAAAATGAGGCAGATCCTTATCCTGTACCAGAGGGTTTATTCAAAAAACTAATGAAAAGATATGAAGAACTGAAAAATGACCCTGATGCAAAATTTTATCATCTTCATGAAACGTACAATGATTTTTCAAAAGCTTACCCTCTGAATAATTAGAAGCTATCGCCCGTGTAATATTGTCTATGACTGCATGGAAGGATGATGGTCATAGTGTGTTGGGAGCTATTCTTTAACAGATTTGGGGGAAATGGTGTAACTGGCTGAAAGGGCGCGTCAGGGCAAAAAGTTAGTGGGCTGGAAGTATAGCAGAGAAAACTGGTTTTAAGTCACTGAAAATAAAGTGGAAAATGTTATTGTTACGGGGTGCGCACCGGAAAGAGTTGTTGTTGAGAATAACTCACTCAGCGGTGATAAGGCCCGAGAAGCGGCGAAACGGGCTGCTGAATCCCTGAAAAATCAGGTCAGGGAAAAGCTGGGTGAAGGCGGAACTGTCCTGCGCTGATTACGTTCGCAGGTGAATACTTGCCGTACCTGTCAGCCTACTGTGCCGAGGGAAAGCGGTTTTTTGCGTAGTAACTCGTGGTTTTACGGGGCATCTGGTGAAACACCTGAATATGCCTGGGCAACGGCGGGTTCTGGCATAAAATTTGTGTCAGCGATAATCAGCTTCTTGTAAGTTGTCATGTATTAAGCGGAATAAAGGTGTTTGTGCCCCTTTGCTACTACACTATTTAACCTATGGCTATCACACCGTACTTAATAAAACTGTCGTCATTTAAAAATGGCATATTTATTAAATGCGAAGCGGCTCCAGAAAATAGTGTTGATATATGTAATGTGTAACAGCCAATAAAACAGATCGCGAACTATGAAATAAGAATGCTATCATTCACATCAGACGCGGCAGACAACTGCTGGCACACGCATTCACCCCGGAGCACCTCATGAATAACGACATTCCGCTAAAATATTATGATATCGCCGACGAGTACGCGACCGAAGCCGCAAAGCCGGTAAACGATGCCGAACGCGATGCGCTGGCGCACTACTTCCAGCAACTGATCACCCGTTTAATGAACAACGAAGAGATTAGCGAAGAAGCGCAGCAGGAGATGGCAACCGTGGCCGGTGTCGACGCGCAGCGTATCGACGATATCGCGGAGTTCCTCAATCGCTGGGGTAACGAGTAGCCAAAGACGTGGTCTGTGTTTTACACTGCGCGCAAATTCAGTAGATATACTCTGCGAGTATTAGATTTAATCAGGTGGAAACAGCAATGAACGGAACAATCACAACGTGGTTTAAAGATAAAGGCTTTGGATTTATCAAAGATGAAAATGGCGATAACCGCTATTTTCATGTGATTAAGGTTGCTAATCCTGAGCTAATCAAGAAAGACGCGGCGGTAACCTTTGAACCGACCACCAACAACAAAGGTCTGTCTGCCTATGCGGTGAAAGTCATACCAGACAGCAAATACATCTATATCGCGGGCGAGCGTCTGAAGCTCACGGCGATCAAGTCGTACCTGGTATACAGTGAAGAAGTTCCTGTCGAAACCCGTATTGATAAAGAAAACGCGGTGCTGTCTGTCGGCGTACTGATGAACAGCATCCGGCCGAAATCAGAGGTGAAGCCAGGCGAAATGCGTAAGCTGAAAAAACTGGCTATCACCACTTTCCAGGGCACGACGCTGATCTTCTCCGAAGATGAAATCGACATCGATGCGACAGTAAAATTGCTTAAGGTCTGAAGCTCTTCAGACTGATAAGTGCCGCAACTCTGTTATTCATTGCCCCATGCGGATAGTGTTGCTCTGAGCGCTGAGGATGCAAGAAACCGCTCGCCCAGAGCAGAACACTTTATGTAATTGCTGAAGCCGCCGCTGGCTTCGCGTCCTTATTATTACTGTGGTCCAATTAGTTAGGATAAAAACAAAAGAACCAGCAGGGAGTCTGGTAATAACCTATTCATAATGTTAATTATTAATTAAATAAAAGTAGCAGCTCATGAAGTTTTGATATTTTCATTTCTCATAGACGAGAATTTACACATCATGATATAATATGGTGGAGAAAACTCGCGGTTTATTAATCTGCGCGTAATGTAAATAAATTTTCGGGGAGTGTATTCCAGTGGGACGTAAATGGGCCAATATTGTTGGTAAAAAAACGGCTAAAGACGGTGCAACGTCTAAAGTATATTCAAAATTCGGTGTGGAAATCTATGCTGCCGCTAAACAAGGTGATCCAGACCCAGAATTAAACACAGCTTTAAAATTCGTTATTGAACGTGCGAAACAAGCCCAGGTTCCCAAGCACGTTATTGATAAAGCTATTGATAAAGCCAAAGGTGGCAGCGACGAAACGTTCATGCAAGGGCGTTATGAAGGTTTTGGCCCAAGCGGTTCCATGATTATCGCTGAAACCCTGACATCAAACGTTAACCGCACGATTGCTAATATTCGCTCAATCTTCAATAAAAAAGGCGGGAATATCGGGGCGGCAGGTTCTGTCAGCTACATGTTTGACAATACTGGTGTAATCGTATTTAAAGGCACTGACCCTGACCATGTTTTTGAAATTTTGCTTGAAGCTGAAGTTGATGTTCGTGATGTCACCGAAGACGAAGGAAATATCATTATTTATACTGAGTCTACCGACCTTCACAAAGGCATTGCAGCGTTAAAAGCAGCGGGAATTACAGAGTTTTCAACAACAGAATTAGAAATGATTGCTCAATCAGAAATTGAACTGTCGCCAGAAGATTTAGAAATCTTTGCAGGGCTTGTTGATGCTCTTGAAGATGACGACGATGTTCAAAAAGTATATCATAACGTTGCAAATCTCTAATTCTAAATTAAAGAAATCTGTCATTGTGGCAGATTTTTTTAACGATTAGATTTGTTATAAAAAGTATATCTGGCCTGACAGTACGGCAGAAAATAAAATTAAATATCTGCTGGCTCAATTCTGGCTCTGTCTCGCCAGCCACTGACCGACGATAGGCCATAATTTATCCGCACTCCGCGTTCGAAAAAAGCCCATGTGTCCAACTGAAGAAAGACCATAATCTGCGTGCCGAATTTCGCGATGTTCGATTTTTGCGTTTTGCACTGGCTCCATCAGGGATGCAATAGCTTCAGGGTTAGCCCACGGGTCGTCATCAAAACCCATCACCAGTAAAGGCAAGGTTATCTCACTTGCCCGTTGGCGTGCATCCCAGTCGGGATCGTCGTAGAAATAACCCGGCATTGCGCTCCAGCGTCCCCACTGAAGCATCACTGGAGCTGGCAAATCTTCGCCCAGCCCAAGGCGCCTGGCAGGCATATACCCGAAGATTCGGCAAAGAACCGGGGCCAGAACACGCAGCAGGCACCAGACCCGCACTTTCTCTGCCGTTTGTTTTATTGTGCTCGTTACCCCGGCATGGGAGGCCACAATGACGGCCGCGTGCAGGGCGGAAGTGGCCGTGGAAAGCAGAACCGCATGCCCGCCGACACTGTGTCCTACCGCCAGCAGGTTAAGTCCGGGAAAACGCGTTTTAGCCCAGGCAGTAATGCAGCCCACGTCCTGCTCGATCCAGTCTGACATTGAGATGCTGTAGCTACGGAGCTTCCCGGATTTCGAGCGGCCCGTTCCCCGATAATCGTAAGTGACGACACTGAATCCCTGGTTAAAAAGGTACTCTGCGAACCCCTTATAAAACGCCTGTACAACCGCCGTGGCTGGATGAAGAATAACGATCGCTTTGGCATCGCTTCTTTCCCAAATCGTGGCGGACAGAAATCCGCCTTCATTTACGGGTATTATTATTGAATTCATTCATTGAGCCTTATCTGTGTGGTCATACCAGTTGGTTCTGAATTCAATGTAGCTTTAACTAGCGAATCTGGCGATTTTTTTGTTCTGTATCCCGGTCTCGTTAAAGGAGACCGGGAATGCGGAAGGTTATTTAAGCTTTGGATAATCCGCCAACAAATGTGATCTACTTCACCTCCCGGCAACCAAAATCTCTTGTGACTCCACGCCGTCCTCTATCTGTTTCGCCACTTTTTGTAAGGCCGGAAGATGCTTTTCCGCTGCCTGCTCGATGGTCATGGCGCTGGCCATATACACCAGGTTCAGGCAACCAATAACCCGCTGTTCGCTGCGGATGGGAACGGCGATGGAGGCGATTTTTTCTTCCTGATCCCACCCGCGATAGTTCTGTCCAAAGCCGTCTTTACGTGCGCGGGCCAGAATAGCGTCGAGCTTCAGCGGTTCGCGGGCTAACTGGAACTCTTCTCCTGGTCTTGAGGCCAGCATTTCAATCAGTTGCTGACGTTCATTCTCCGGGCAAAATGCCAGCCAGGTCAGGCCGGATGCGGTTTTTAACAGCGGTAAACGACGTCCGACCATTGCCCGGTGAAACGACAGGCGGCTGAAGCGGTGGGTGGTTTCACGCACTACCATCGCGTCAACGTCCAGCGTGGACACGTCGGTCGGCCAGATGACTTCGCGCAGCAAATCCCCCAACAGCGGAGCGGCGAGCGCAGAAATCCACTGCTCATCACGAAATCCCTCGCTGAGCTGACGGACTTTAATGGTTAAGCGAAAGCTGTCATCGGACAGGCTGCGCCGGACGTAACCCTCATCCTGCAACGTTTCCAGCAGACGTCTGACCGTGGTGCGGTGCAGGCCGCTCAGCTCTGCCAGCAGGCCAACGCTGGCCCCGCCGTCAAGCCGATTTAACATATTTAATAACATTAACCCGCGCGTTAACCCGCGCACGGTTTTGTATTCGGTACCGTCGTCACTTTTCATATTCATTGACAAATATATAGGTAAAACAACGTTGTGCACTTAGTGCACATCCAGGCATGTTTTGATTGTAGCGCAAAAACTCACTTCTATACTGACCGCACAATAAAAATTATTCACATATTTTTAACAAAACAAATTGCGCCTCACCAGGGCCTGCAATTGCGTTTTGTCCGAGTAGTGAGGTTCTGAAATGACAACTATAAATCCTGATATCCAACCCGCAGTGCAGCACACCGCGCAGGTAGCCATTGCTGGAGCCGGCCCGGTAGGGCTGATGATGGCGAACTATCTTGGCCAGATGGGCATTGAGGTGCTGGTGGTAGAGAAGCTCGACACGCTGATCGACTATCCCCGCGCCATCGGTATTGACGATGAAGCGCTGCGCACCATGCAGTCCGTTGGTCTGGTCGAGAACGTTTTGCCACATACCACGCCGTGGCACGCGATGCGCTTTCTTACCCCGAAAGGCCGCTGCTTTGCCGATATCCAGCCGATGACCGACGAATTTGGCTGGTCGCGCCGCAATGCGTTCATTCAGCCGCAGGTGGATGCGGTGATGCTGGAAGGGCTGTCGCGTTTCCCCAACGTGCGTTGCCTGTTTTCTCGCGAACTGGAAGCCTTCAGCCAGCAAAATGGTGAAGTGACGCTGAACCTGAAAGCGCCGGACGGCCAGCGGGAAACGGTGAAGGCCCAGTGGCTGGTGGCCTGCGACGGTGGCGCCAGCAACGTCAGGCGCTCGCTGAATGTGCCATTTGAAGGTAAAACCGCGCCGAATCAGTGGATTGTAGTGGATATCGCCAACGATCCGCTGAGTACGCCGCATGTGTACCTGTGCTGCGATCCGGTGCGCCCGTATGTTTCTGCCGCGCTGCCGCATGCGGTGCGCCGCTTTGAATTTATGGTGATGCCGGGGGAAACCGAAGCCCAGCTTAGCGAGCCGCAGAATATGCGCCAACTCTTGAGCAAAGTGCTGCCGAACCCGGATAACGTCGAGCTGATCCGCCAGCGCGTGTACACCCATAACGCCCGGCTGGCCGAACGCTTTCGTATTGACCGTGTGCTGCTGGCGGGTGACGCGGCGCACATTATGCCGGTCTGGCAAGGGCAGGGGTACAACAGCGGTATGCGCGATGCCTTCAATCTGGCGTGGAAACTGGCGCTGGTGATTAATAGCAAAGCCGGTGATGCGCTGCTGGATACCTACCAGCAGGAGCGCCGCGATCATGCCAAAGCGATGATCGATTTGTCGGTTACCGCAGGCAACGTGCTGGCGCCGCCAAAACGCTGGCACGGCGCGGTGCGCGACGGAGTTTCCTGGCTGTTGAACTACATTCCGCCGGTCAAACGTTACTTCCTTGAAATGCGCTTTAAGCCGATGCCGCAGTACCACATCGGGGCGTTGGTGCGTGAAGGTGACGCGAAAACCTCGCCAGTCGGCAAGATGTTTATCCAGCCGAAGGTCACGCTGGAAACCGGCGAAGTGACGTTGCTCGACAACGTCATCGGCCCGAATTTCGCGGTGATTGGCTGGGGCTGTAATCCGCTATGGGGCATGAGTGAAGCGCAGATCCAGCAGTGGCAGGCGCTGGGGACGCGGTTTATCCAGGTGGTGCCGGATACGCAGATACATACCGATCAGGATAACCATGACGGCGTTACCCGCATTGGCGATACGCAAAACCGTCTGCGCGCGTGGTTTGCCCAACACAATGCCGCGCTGGTGGTGATACGCCCGGACCGCTTTGTCGCTGCCATCGCTATTCCGCAAACCCTGGGCAACACCCTGAATAAACTGGCGTCGGTGATGACGCTCACCCGCGTAAATACCGATCTTCCTGTTGAAAAGGTAGCCTGATATGCACGCTTATCTTCACTGTCTTTCCCACTCGCCGCTGGTGGGCTATGTCGACCCGGCGCAGGTCGTGCTCGATGAAGTTAACGGCGTGATCGCCAGCGCCCGCGCACGTATTGCGGCGTTCGATCCTGAGCTGGTGGTGCTGTTTGCCCCCGATCACTACAACGGTTTTTTCTACGATGTGATGCCGCCGTTTTGTTTAGGCGTAGGAGCCACCGCAATCGGCGATTTCGGCAGCGCCGCCGGGGAACTGCCGGTGCCCACCGATCTCGCTGAGGCCTGCGCCCATGCGGTGATGAAAAGCGGTATCGATCTTGCCGTGTCCTACAACATGCAGGTCGATCACGGCTTTGCGCAGCCGCTGGAGTTTTTGCTCGGCGGTCTGGATAAGGCCCCGGTGTTACCGGTGTTTATTAACGGCGTCGCCACGCCGCTGCCGGGCTTTCAGCGTACCCGCATGCTCGGTGAAGCCATTGGTCGTTTCGCCAGTTCGCTGAATAAACGCGTGCTGTTTTTAGGTTCCGGCGGCCTGTCGCATCAGCCACCGGTGCCGGAGCTGGCAAAGGCCGATGCCCATATGCGCGACCGCCTGCTCGGCAGCGGCAAACAGTTACCCGAAAACGAGCGTGAATTGCGCCAGCAGCGAGTGATCAGTGCCGCCGAGAAATTTGTGCAAGACCAGCACACGCTGCACCCGCTTAACCCCGTCTGGGATAACCGCTTTATGACCCTGCTTGAGCAGGGGCGTTTGCAGGAGCTGGACGCGGTCAGCAATGAAGAGCTATCCGCGATGGCGGGCAAATCAACGCACGAAGTGAAAACCTGGGTTGCCGCCTTCGCCGCCATTTCTGCCTTTGGCAACTGGCGCAGCGAAGGTCGTTATTATCGCCCGATCCCGGAGTGGATCGCCGGATTCGGCTCCCTGAGCGCCACCACACAGAACTGAAACAGAACTGAATATGCAGGAGAAGAGCATGACTTACCAACCGCAAACCGAAGCCGCCACCAGCCGTTTTCTGGAGGTGCAGGAAGCAGGCGAAACCTTACGCGTGCATTTCAATGACTGTGGGCAGGGCGAAGAGACCGTGGTGCTACTGCACGGCTCAGGTCCTGGCGCGACGGGCTGGGCGAACTTCAGCCGCAACATCGATCCGCTGGTTGAGGCCGGATACCGGGTAATCCTGCTGGATTGTCCTGGCTGGGGGAAAAGCGATGGGATCGTTAACCGCGGGTCACGATCCGATCTCAACGCTCGCATTCTGAAAAGCGTGGTCGATCAACTGGATATTCAGAAAATCCACTTGCTGGGCAACTCAATGGGTGGCCACAGTGCAGTGGCGTTTACTTTGAGCTGGCCGGAGCGCGTGGGCAAGCTGGTGCTGATGGGCGGTGGAACGGGCGGCATGAGCCTGTTTACCCCGATGCCGACCGAAGGCATCAAGCGTCTGAATCAGCTATATCGTGAGCCGACCATCGAAAATCTGAAGCTGATGATGGAGATTTTTGTCTTCGACACCAGTGACCTGACTGAAGCGCTGTTTGAGGCGCGCCTGAATAACATGCTGTCGCGCCGCGATCACCTGGACAACTTTGTCCAGAGTCTGGAAGCCAACCCGAAACAGTTCCCTGACTTCAGCCCGCGTCTGGGTGAAATCAAGGCCCAGACCCTGATTGTCTGGGGCCGCAACGACCGGTTCGTGCCGATGGACGCCGGTCTGCGCCTGCTCTCCGGGATTGCCGGTTCTGAACTGCACATCTACCGCGACTGCGGGCACTGGGCGCAGTGGGAACATGCGGATGCCTTTAACCAACTGGTGCTGAACTTCCTCGCACGCCCTTAAGGAACGGACATGACGAATCTTAATCTTGAGCAGTTAGCCGCCGATTTACGCCTGGCAGAGGAAAAAGGAGAAGCTATCGCCCCGCTGCGTGAACTGATTGGCGTGGACAATGCCGAAGCGGCCTATGCCATTCAGCGCATCAACGTGCAGGACAACGTGGCGCGCGGGCGGCGCGTGGTCGGGCGCAAAGTGGGGCTGACGCACCCGAAAGTGCAACAACAGCTGGGCGTCGATCAGCCGGATTTCGGCACGCTGTTTGCCGACATGTGCTACGGCGATAACGACACCATTCCGTTTTCACGTGTACTGCAACCCCGCATTGAAGCGGAAATCGCGCTGGTGCTGAACCGCGATCTACCCAATGCCGACACCACTTTTGATGAGCTGTATAACGCCATCGAGTGGGTGCTGCCCGCGCTCGAAGTGGTCGGCAGTCGTATCCGCGACTGGTCAATAAAGTTTGTTGATACCGTGGCGGATAATGCCTCCTGCGGTGTGTATGTGGTCGGCGGGCCGGCGCAGCGTCCGGCCGGGTTAGATCTGAAAAATTGCGCAATGAAAATGACGCGCAATAACGAAGAGGTCTCCAGTGGGCGCGGCAGCGAATGTCTGGGACATCCGATCAACGCCGCCGTCTGGCTGGCGCGCAAAATGGCCAGCCTCGGCGAGCCGCTGCGTGCGGGGGACATCATTCTCACCGGGGCGTTAGGCCCGATGGTATCAGTGAATGCGGGCGATCGTTTTGAAGCCCATATCGACGGTATTGGTTCAGTTGCCGCCACTTTTTCAGCGGCGGTTACAAAAGGAAGTCAGTCATGAGTAAGCGTAAAGTCGCCATTATCGGCTCCGGCAACATCGGCACCGATTTGATGATTAAAATTCTGCGCCACGGCGTGCATCTGGAGATGGCGGTGATGGTCGGTATTGACCCGCAATCCGATGGTCTGGCACGCGCCAGACGTATGGGTGTTGCCACCACCCATGAAGGGGTGACTGGGCTTATTGCCATGCCGGAATTTGCCGATATCGACATCGTGTTTGATGCCACCAGCGCGGGCGCACATGTGAAGAACGACGCCGCGCTGCGCGCCATTAAACCGGGGATCCGCCTGATCGACCTGACGCCCGCGGCGATCGGTCCATACTGCGTGCCGGTGGTGAATCTGGAGGCTAACGTTGATCAGCAGAACGTCAATATGGTGACTTGCGGCGGGCAGGCGACCATTCCGATGGTGGCGGCTGTCTCTCGCGTGGCAAAAGTCCATTACGCCGAAATTATTGCCTCGATCGCCAGTAAATCTGCGGGACCGGGCACTCGCGCCAATATTGATGAGTTCACCGAAACCACCTCAAAGGCGATTGAAGTGGTCGGCGGCGCCGAAAAAGGTAAAGCCATCATTGTGCTCAACCCGGCCGAACCGCCGCTGATGATGCGTGACACAGTGTATGTGCTAAGCGAAGCGGCCTCCGAGATTGAAGTTGAAGCGTCTATCAACGAGATGGCGGCGGCGGTACAGGCCTATGTGCCGGGTTATCGCCTGAAACAGCGCGTACAGTTTGAAGTTATCCCGCAGGATAAACCGGTGAATCTGCCGGGTATCGGCCAGTTTTCCGGGCTCAAAACCGCGGTATATCTGGAAGTGGAAGGCGCAGCGCACTATTTACCTGCCTATGCGGGCAACCTCGACATAATGACCTCCAGCGCGCTGGCGACCGCTGAGAAGATGGCGCAGTCACTCACCCGTCAGGCAGGAGAAGCAGCATGAACGGTAAAAAACTCTATATCTCTGACGTGACCCTGCGTGACGGTATGCACGCCATTCGTCACCAGTATTCGCTGGAAAACGTGCGCCAGATTGCGAAAGCGCTGGACGATGCGCGGGTCGATTCTATTGAAGTGGCGCATGGCGACGGTTTACAAGGTTCCAGCTTTAACTACGGCTTTGGCGCGCACAGCGATCTCGAGTGGATTGAAGCGGCGGCAGACGTGGTGCAGCACGCTAAGATCGCCACGCTGTTACTGCCGGGGATCGGTACTATTCACGACCTGAAAAATGCGTATCAGGCCGGGGCGCGGGTGGTACGCGTGGCGACCCACTGCACCGAAGCGGACGTGTCGGCCCAGCATATTCAGTATGCGCGCGAGCTGGGTATGGATACCGTCGGCTTTCTGATGATGAGCCACATGACCACGCCGGAAAATCTGGCGCTGCAGGCGAAGCTGATGGAAACCTACGGCGCGACTTGTATCTACGTGGTCGATTCCGGCGGGGCGATGAACATGAGTGATATTCGCGCCCGCTTCCGCGCCCTGAAAGCGGTACTGAAGCCGGAGACGGAAACCGGAATGCATGCGCACCACAACCTCAGTCTCGGTGTGGCGAACTCGATTGCTGCGGTGGAAGAGGGCTGCGATCGTATCGACGCCAGCCTGGCGGGGATGGGCGCAGGCGCGGGCAATGCGCCGCTGGAAGTGTTTATCGCTGCTGCGGATAAGCTCGGCTGGCAGCATGGCACCGATCTGTATGCGCTGATGGATGCTGCCGACGATCTGGTGCGTCCGCTGCAGGACCGCCCGGTGCGGGTGGATCGCGAAACGCTGGCGCTGGGCTATGCCGGGGTGTACTCCAGCTTCCTGCGTCATTGTGAAGTGGCGGCGGCGCGTTATGGCCTGAGCGCGGTTGATATTCTGGTTGAACTGGGCAAGCGCCGAATGGTGGGTGGCCAGGAAGATATGATCGTCGACGTGGCGCTGGATCTGCGCCACAGCAAATAAAAATGATTACGCGGCTGGCAACGTATCAGCCGCGATTCACCTGCATCGTGACCTCAGAGGTACATCTTATGACTACCCGTACCCCCGCATCCTGGCGCCTGACGTTGACCGTCGGGCTGTGTTTTTTAGTCGCCCTGATGGAAGGGCTGGATCTCCAGGCCGCCGGGATCGCTGCCGTCGGTATCGCTCAGGCGTTTGCGCTGGATAAAATGCAGATGGGCTGGATCTTCAGCGCCGGTATTCTCGGGCTGCTGCCCGGCGCGTTGGTGGGCGGTATGCTGGCCGATCGCTATGGTCGCAAGCGCATTCTCATTGCCTCCGTGGCGCTGTTCGGCCTGTTCTCGCTGGCGACGGCGATTTCCTGGGATTTCTCGTCGCTAGTAGTTGCCCGTCTGATGACCGGCGTCGGGCTGGGCGCGGCATTGCCGAATCTGATCGCGCTGACCTCCGAAGCGGCGGGGCCACGTTTTCGCGGTACGGCGGTGAGCCTGATGTACTGCGGCGTGCCGATTGGCGCGGCGCTGGCGGCGGCGCTTGGGTTTAGCTGTCTCGCCTCCGCCTGGCAAACGGTGTTCTGGGTTGGCGGGGTGATCCCGCTGCTGCTGGTTCCGCTGTTGATGCGCTGGCTGCCGGAATCGCAGGTTTATACCCAACAAACGCAGGTAGCTGCCGCGCCGTTGCGCGCCCTGTTTGCGCCAGCAGCAGCGAGCGCTACGCTGCTGCTGTGGCTGTGCTATTTCTTCACCCTGCTGGTGGTGTATATGCTGATCAACTGGCTGCCGATGCTGCTGGTGGAGCAGGGATTTCAACCCTCGCAGGCGGCAGGCGTGATGTTTGCTCTGCAAATCGGTGCAGCCAGCGGGACGTTAATTCTCGGGGCGTTGATGGACAAACTGCGTCCGGTGGTGATGTCGCTGCTGATCTACACCGGGATGTTGGCTTCGCTGCTGGCGCTGGGGACGGTGTCGACATTCAGCGGCATGCTGATGGCGGGATTTGTGGCGGGGATGTTTGCCACTGGTGGGCAAAGCGTGTTGTATGCGCTGGCGCCGTTATTTTACAACACGCAGATTCGCGCCACAGGCGTGGGCACCGCCGTTGCTGTCGGACGTTTGGGCGCGATGAGCGGCCCGCTGCTGGCCGGGAAAATGTTAGCGCTGGGCACTGGAACGGTGGGCGTGATGGCGGCGTCTGCGCCGGGGATTTTGCTGGCGGGCCTGGCGGTATTTATCCTGATGAGCCGTAAATCGCAGATGTCGATGCCGGCTAACGGTGCTTAAGCGATCGTTTGGTGGTGAGTGCCCGACGCGGGCATCTGCGTCTGGTGGAGGGTTGACGCATCGCCATAATTGCGGGTGAGCGCGGAGCCTTGCGGGTATGGCTGTGATAGTGTGAGGGCTTATTTCCGTCAAAACAGGAGCCAGAACATGTCGCAGAATAATCCGTTAAGCGCCATCCTCGACAAACAGGATTTCCTGTTACTGGATGGTGCGATGGCGACGGAGCTGGAAGCGCGCGGTTGTGATTTAGCAGACAGCCTCTGGTCAGCCAAAGTGCTGGTCGAAAATCCGCAGCTTATCCGCGAAGTGCATCTTGATTATTTCCGGGCGGGGGCGCAATGCGTGATCACCGCCAGCTATCAGGCCACGCCGGCAGGTTTTGCCGCGCGCGGCCTGAATGAAGCGCAGTCGAAAGCGCTGATTGGCAAAAGCGTGGAGCTGGCGCGTAAAGCGCGTGAAGCCTGGCTGGCTGAGAACCCGCAGGCGGGTACGCTGCTGGTGGCAGGCTCCGTTGGGCCTTATGGCGCGTATCTGGCGGATGGATCAGAGTATCGTGGCGATTACCAACGTAGCGCTGAGGAATTTCAGGCGTTTCACCGTCCGCGCGTGGAAGCGTTGCTGGATGCCGGGGCCGATCTGCTGGCCTGTGAAACCCTGCCGAATTTTACCGAGATTGGCGCGCTGGCTGAGCTGTTGACCGCGTATCCGCGTGCCAGGGCGTGGTTCTCGTTTACTCTGCGCGACAGCGAGCACCTGAGCGACGGTACGCCGCTGCGTGACGTGGTGTCGTTGCTGGCGGGTTATCCGCAGGTGGTGGCGTTAGGCATCAACTGTATTGCGCTGGAAAAGACCACCGCCGCATTGCAGCATCTGCACGGCTTAACGGCGCTGCCGCTGGTGGTGTATCCAAACTCAGGCGAGCATTATGATGCGGCAAGCAAAACCTGGCATCATCACAGTGAGCATTGTGCGCAGTTGGCGGATTATTTGCCGCAGTGGCAGGCCGCTGGCGCACGGTTGATCGGCGGGTGTTGTCGCACCACGCCGAAGGATATTGCCGCGCTAAAAGCGCGAAGCTGAGAATTTATCAGGCCTACATCGTTCACTGTAGGCCTGATAAGCGCAGCGTATCAGGCATTGCCGGATGGTGGCGCAAGCGCCTTATCCGACCTACAAAGCAACAAAATCTTATGCCGCATCTGCCAGCACAAACATGCCGTACGGGTGGATTTCAAGGTAATACTGCTCGCCGACGTCCGGCTGCAGGCGCGTGGCGTTGACCTGCAACAATATCTCCTGTCCATGCCACTCCACCGTGACTTCATACTGAGGGCCCATATAGGCGACGTGGCGGATCGCGCAGCGCTGGCTCTCCTCGCCGCGATCGCTGAGCGTGATCGCTTCCGGGCGCACGCCGACCATCCCTTCTCCGTGATCGTTAAAGTGCGGCGGTCGCGGCAAACGATAGCCGTAGATATCAACGTATCCTGCGCTAAAGGTGGCCGGAAACAGGTTGGCATCGCCCATGAAACTCGCCATAAAACGTGAGGCAGGCTGACGATAGAGCTCCTGCGGCGAACCGATCTGCATGATGTGTCCTTTATTCATCACCAGTACGGTATCGGAAACCGCAAAGGCTTCGCTCTGATCGTGGGTAACGTACAGCGAGGTGATATCAAACTGCTTTTGAAGCTCGCGGATCTTGTCGCGCATACTGCGACGCAGGTTGGCGTCCAGGTTGCTCAGCGGCTCATCAAACAGCAGCACCTTCGGTTTGAGGATCAACGCGCGGGCCAGTGCCACGCGCTGCTGCTGACCGCCGGAGATCTGATCGACATAGCGCTCTTCGAACCCCTCCAGATCGACCATCGCCAGCGCGTCTTTCACCCGCGTCTTCACTTCGCTGCGCGACACGCCAAGCATCTTCAGGCCATAGCCGACGTTCTCTCCCAGCGACATGTGCGGAAACAGAGCATACGACTGAAACACCATGCAGATATCGCGTTGCTGAATGGAACGATGGGTGACGTCTTCGCCATCAATAAAAATCTGGCCTTCACTCGGTTTCTCCAGCCCGGCGACAAGGCGCAAAATGGTGGTTTTGCCACAGCCGGAGGGGCCGAGCAGCGTCACCATTTGCCCCTGAGGAATGGTGAGGTTGATGTTGTCGATAACCGTGTTGCTGCCAAATCGTTTAGTGACGTTGCGCAGTTCAACGAAATTTTTCTGAGTCATAGTGCGCTCCATTACGCCTGGTTTTTAGCTTTTGAACGGGAGGTACGTGATTCGCCGATCAGCCAGTCAAAGATGAAAATAATCGCCAGCATCACCACGATCAGAATCGAACCGTAGGCAATCGCCACCCCGTACTCGCCGTCTTCCACGCGGTTGAGGATGTAGGCCGTCGCCACGCGGGTATCCGGCGTCACAAGGAACACAATGGCGCTGACGGTGGTAATGGCGCGCACAAAGCTGTAGATCAGCGCCGAGAGGATCGCCGGGCGCAGCAGCGGCAGCAGGATATGCGTAATGGTCCGCAGGGAACCGGCACGCAGGCTAAGCGAGGCTTCATCCAGCGATTTATCGATTTGGCCTAAGCCCGCGATGCCCGCCCGAATTCCGACCGGCACGTTACGCATCACCATTGAGATAATCACGATGGCGGCGGTGCCGGTGAGGTACACCGGGGCGCTGTTAAAGGCCAGAATGTACGACACGCCCGCTACGGTGCCAGGAACGGCAAAGCACAGCATGGTGGTGAACTCGATGGTTTTTTTACCTTTAAACTGCTGGCGCACCACAATCCACGCGATCAGCAGACCAAAGATCGCGGTGATCGGCGCGGCAATCCCGGCGTAGAGCAGAGTGTCGAGCAGTGAAGGCCACGCGCCGTCGCTCATCCCCTGACCGAACAGTTTGGTAAAGTTCGCCAGCGTCAGGGTGTAGTCCACGCCCCAGTTAACGGTGAAACTGCCGTAGAAAATGCTGCCGTAGAGCAGGGCGTTAAAGGCAATCCACACCGCCAGCAGCGCAACCACGCTCCACACCAGCGTCACTGGCAGCGGCTGGACGTCGCCCCGGTAGGATTTACCGGAGACCGTCACGTAGGAGCGCTTGCCGATCCACATGTACTGCACACAGAATACCAGCAGCGAGAACAGCAGCAGGAACGCGCCCAGCGTACTGGCGGCCTGATAATCGAGCTGCGAGCCGGTGATATAGAAGTAAATTTGCGTTGCCAGCACGTCGAAGTTACCGCCGAGCACCAGCGGGTTACTGAAGTCGGCCAGCGACTGTACCACCACAATCAAAAAGGCGTTCGCCAGCGCCGGTTTCAGTAGCGGGACAAACACGCCGTTAAAGGTCTGCCAGCGGCTGGCACGCAGGGTGTATGACGCTTCTTCCAGCGACGGATGAATGGTCTTGATCGCCCCGTCGAGGATCATAAACGCCATCGGCGTAAAGGCCAGCACCTGCGCCAGCCAGATGCCGGTAAAACCGTACAGCCAGTTGGTGTTGGTTAAGCCGAACCAGTCGACCATAAATTCGGTGATGTAACCGGAGCGACCCATCATCAGCGTAACGCCTAAACCGACGACAAACGGCGGGGTGACGATCGGCAGAATCGAGAAAATACGTCCGATGATGGCGCTACGTCTGGCGATACGGGTCGTGTAGATAGCCAGCACCAGGCCAAAGAAGGTACAGCCGACGCCGACGGCAATCGACAGCATAATCGAGTTGAGGATCACCTGAATGATATGCGCCTGCGACAGCACATTCATAAACGCCAGTGGCGCAAATTCCCCGGCGTCGTTGGTGAACATCGGAATGAAAATAGCGATGCTCGGCCAGACGATAAAAATACCGATCAGCGCGACAATGGCGGTCAGCGAGCCGATGACAAAACGGTCGCCGCCCAGCCATTCCAGACGGGTAAGCGCCAGGGTCATAATTGCGCCCAGCGCCACAAACAGCACGATGGTGGCATAGCCTAAGCCGCGACCTTCAAGCGTGGCGCTGGCGACGATAAAGGCCATGCAGAAGAATGCCCAGCCTGCGTCAAGAGAATGGCGGCCGCGCTGTTCGCGTCTGGCTTCATGGAACGGGCGTACCAGCAGCAGGCTCGGTAGCAGATACCATAACCAACTGATATTGAATTGTGACCAGCCGTAGGCGGCGAGTATTTCTTCGCTCGTCGACTCCAGCAGACCGTAGTCCAGGCTCCAGCTTGGCAGCAGGGCAAACGCCAGCCAGCCGAGCAAAACCCAAAGAAATATCGCATCCCGTTTTTTCACGGGATGGAGTGCAAGTGTGTGTGACATAGCGGTTCCGGTATTTCAGGCCGGGCGGGCGCTTACGCCGCACCCGGCAAATGAACGCAACGTGGGCTTATTTACCCATCTTCACTTCGCTAACCCACTTATTGATCAGGGCTTTACGTACGTCGGTCGAGCCGTACTTATCCATGTCGTAGTTGATAAGCTTCAGGTCGTCGAGCTTCAGCGAGTTCGGCGAGGTCTCGGCGGTGGTGTTGGTCAGGATCTGATAGGATTTACCTTTCTTCCATGCCAACTCCTGGGCGTCTTTCGACAGCACCCAATCAACGAACAGTTTGGCGTTGTCGAGGTTACGCGCGCCTTTCAGGATGCTGACGCCGCCAATTTCATAGCCGGTGCCTTCGCACGGGGAGATCAGCTCCAGCGGGGCGCCCTGTTCTTTTTCCAGCGAGTAGTCGTGCAGGAAGCCAATGCCGATCGCCGTTTCGCCACGGGCGGCATTACGCGCCGGAGCAATGCCGGATTTGGTGTACTGGGAGACGTTGGCGTTGAGCTGTTTCAGGTAATCAAAAGCCTGATCCTCACCCCAAAGCTGGGCGAAGGTCGCCAGCGCGGTGTAGGCGGTGCCTGAACTCTGTGGGTCAGCAATCTGGATTTCCCCTTTGTATTCTGGTTTGGTCAGATCCTTCCAGCATTTCGGTACCGGCAGGTTTTTCTCTTTCAGGCGTTGAGTATTAACGCCAAAGCCCAGAATACCGACATACACCGCCGAGGAGAGGTTACCCTTTACTTTTGCCGGATCGCGGAACTTCTCCATGATCTGCGCGAGGTTAGGTGATTTGTACGGCTGCAGCAGGCCCATTTCGCCGGCCTGGGATTGTGGATCCAGCGTACCGCCGTACCACACATCCGCTTGCGGGTTTTTCTTCTCGGCATCGACCTTCGCCAGCGTGCTGCCGGAGCCGTTACGAATAAATGAGGTTTTCACATCATATTTGTCGCCGAAGGCTTTGGTTTCGGTTTCGCACATCTCGTTGGTGGCGCTGCAATACACCACCAGACGTCCTTGAGCTTGTGCCGCACTGCTGAAGGCCGCCAGCGTCAGAGCGGAGGCAATCAGGGTAGAGGTAAGCGTCAGTTTCATTGTTTTATCCTTTGACTGAGAGAAGGGGTAATGCCCGCAATGAGCAATGGCATCAGCAATAAACCCATAAAAACAGCGGCAACCGAGAGCAAACTGAACATTCCCGACCAGCCGTAGTGTTCTATGACCAGCGACAGCGGCCAACCCGCCAGCGCGGCCCCCAGATAGGCGAACAGCCCGAGAAAACCGGTGATTGAACCTGCCGCCGCTTTGTGTCCGCATTCGACAGCAGCCAGACCAATCAACATCTGCGGGCCAAACACAAAAAAGCCCACGGTAAAGAAACACACTGCCAGCAGCGCATAGTGGTGCACCGGGGCCAGCCACAGGGCGGCGACGGAGACCATCAGCCCCAGCGTGAACAGCAATATCATCGGCGCGCGCTGACCGCTGAACAGCAGATCCGATCCCCATCCGGCAAATAGCGCGCCGAGCAAGCCGCCGACTTCAAACAACATCACCGTGGCATTGGCGCTGAGTAGATTCACGCCGTGGCTTTCCGTCAGCCAGATGTTGCCCCAGTCGTTGAGCGCAATGCGGATCAAATAGACCAGTACATACGACACGCCAAGCAGCCAGATCATCGGATTTTTCAGCATGGTGGTGCGTAACATTTGCCACAGCCCCATCGGCGGGCTCTGCTGCTCCTGACGTAGCTCCAGCGGATCGTGCCGCCACTCTCCAACTGTCGGTAATCCCTCTTCCTGGGGCGTGCCTTTCAGTTGCAGGGTGAGCCAGATACCTAACGCCATGCTGATTATCCCTGGTGCCAGCATCGCTGCCTGCCAGCCCCACCAGAGGGCGGCAAAGGCGCTAATCAGCGGGATGATGGCCCCGCCGATGTTGATCGACATATTCCAGCAACCCCACCAGAAGCCGCGTTCGTTGCGCGAGTACCAGTGGGTCAGCAGGCGGGCGCAGGGCGGCCAGCCCCAGCCCTGGAAAAATCCGTTCAACGTCCAGACCGCCAGCAGCAGCGTCAGCGATTCACCAAAGGCGAACACCACGTTCAAAACACCAGTGGCGAACAGGCCTATTCCCATGAATGCGCGCTGCCCATGGCTGTCGTGCCACAATCCGGCGGCGAATTTCGACAGGCCGTAGGTCAGATAAAACAGCGATCCCAGCAGACCGATATCGCCTTTATCCAGCCCCAGATCCGTTTGCAGCGCCGGGAGTACATAGTTGACGCTTTTGCGCGTCAGATAAAACGCGGCGTAGCCAATCACCATGCACATCAGCAATTGTGGACGTAGCGTCCGGTATTGTTGGTCTGTTTCGCGTGCGTGCATGGCGGTCTCCGTTTGTGCTGACTATAGGAAAGTGAAAGCAAAAGGGGATGAGAGAAAGTCCGCAGTGACTAAGACTTTTTCCTGGTTAGCGGCTGGTTTGTTGCAAATTTGTGGGCAGGTTAACAATTACCCGCGTGCCGTGGTTCGATTCCAGCGTGAGTTCGCCACCGAGGGCGCTTACCCGCTCACGCATCCCCTGGATACCGAAACCGGGGATTTTTTCCGGGAGGATACCCACGCCGTTGTCATCGACTTCCAGTGACAGGCGGTGTTCCCGCTGGCGTAGCGTAATCGATACCTCGCTGGCATCGGCATGCTTACAGATGTTATTGAGTAGTTCCTGCATCAGGCGATACAGCGTGAAGCGCACCGTTTCATTTTCTGGCGTATTTTCCAGATGGTAATTAAATCGGCAGCGGATGCCCCGCTCGGCAAAGGCAAATTCATTCACCAGATGATACAGCGCATCTTTGAAAGACAGTTCATCAAGCGCGGGCGGGCGCAACTGGCGCAGAAGCTGGCGGGTGGAGTGGTGAATGCGCCGGGCAAGATCGTTGATCTGATTCGCCGCCTCAAGCGTTTGCTCGCGACCCGGCGCGCGTTTGACCAGTTGCGTCTGAATCTGGATGGCGGTGATGTTCTGGCCTATTTCGTCATGCAGTTCACGCGCTAAACTTTTTCGCGTGTCTTCCTCGGTACGAATCAGTTGTTCGGTCAGCGCACGTCGTGCCGCCAGTTCGGCTTCCAGACGCTGGCGATAATGGTGCAAGTTTTGCGCCAGATGCTGCTGGCGGCTGATGGCGATGCCAAGACCAATACCCAGCAACGCCTGCGTCGCGAGAAAAATCTCCAGTTCAAGAAGATTACTGAACCCCACGCCTATCTGCCGGGCGATGGTGATCATCATGCTGCCGAGCAATCCGGACAACACGCCGCCCTGCCAGCCAAATTTCCATGCCATCACCACGTTTGGTAAAAACACCACGATCAGCAGCAGGCGCTCGATATCCGGCGACAGTACCATCTGCGTGCCAATGCCAATAATAAAAAACAGGCTGCACCAGATGATAAGCGAGGTGCGCAGCGGGGGATTGGTGGTATCCAACCCGAGCAAATGATAACGGTGCTGCTGGCGCAGAAATTCATAGATCAGATAGACAAACGGCGTCAGCAGCACGCCGCCGGTAAACGACGCCAGGCCAATTAACGTTGCCGGGCTTGCGATAAACGGTGACAGCAGGGCGGTATTAAGCAATGAGGTAATTGTTACCGCGGCCAGCAGCAGTGTTAAGCGCTGCCAGTACAGGGGGAAGCGGTGCCAGTATGACTGACCGATGCTTGCCGGAAGAAGGCTAATGAATGGGGCTACCAGCAAAATATAGCCATTCAATAATTGCTCGCTGTGCAGCCAGAACAGCATCAGTACCGGCGGCAGCACCAGCGCGGGCCAGTAGCGGCGAGAAAGCAGAATCAACAGAGCAAGATAGACCCCGTGTGGCAGGAATAATGCCGCCTGCTGACCGTTGTGGGTCAGGTAAAACCCCAGCGTCCACAGCATCAACCAGCCCGATCCCCAGGCCAGCAGAATAAACAGGGAGATTACCCAATGACGAAGGTTACGCGACATTAATGCCCCGTCAGTAGCTGGTGGTCGAGGGCAAAATGCACCAGCTCGATAGTGCTGTGGCATTGCAGTTTGCCCAGCACGTTCGCGCGGTGGACGTGAACCGTTTTGTGGCTGAGATCGAGCTTAAAGGCAATTTCTTTCACGCTGTCGCCTTTGACCAATAGATCAAACACTTCGCGCTCGCGCGGGGTCAGTACCTCCAGGACCTGCGCGGGCTGCTCGCCGCCGCGTAATGCCCGCAGCGCATCGGCGCACAGATAATGCCCGCCCATACCCACCGATCGTACCGCCTGCACCAGTTCTTCGGGTCCACAGCGTTTGGTCAGATAGCCACTGGCGCCAGCATCCAGTGCGCTTTGTACAAACGTCGGCGAGTCATAAATGCTGAGAATAATGGCGCGAAAACCGGGCTTCTGCGCCCGCAGTCGTTTTAACAGGCTCAGGCCATTTTCATCCGGCATGGCGATGTCCATCACCGCGACGTTGACGTCATCATGCAGTAATGCAGGCCAGGCCTCCGCCGCGCTACTGAACTGACCGGTGACGTTGAGATCGTCTTCGAGACTGAGTAATTGCGCAAAGCCGGAACGCACCACCACATGGTCATCCACCAGCACAACATGAATCATGATATTGCTCTCTTGCCTGACAATAGCGTCTATGATGCCTGCCAGCGCAGCGCTGGCAATCATCCAGGCGCAGTTATGTAACGAATGTAACAAAATCGCAATAATTTACAGGCTGTGCAGCGAGAGTAGGCCTGATAAGCGTAGCGCATCAGGCATTCATTGCCGGATGGCGGCGCAAGCACCTTATCCGGCCTACGATTACATGCATTTTTGAGCTAACTATTGCCGGTTTTTTTCTAAAAACGCTTTGTTCTTAGCCAGAATTTTTAATTCCTTTATCAAAGTGGGCTGCAACGAAATACTGCCTCCTATAACAAGACAGGGGAGCAGACAATCATGGCTAATTCATCGCGTAACGCACTTCTTGCCGCACTGGCATTCATCGCATTTCAGGCGCAGGCGGTGAACGTCACTGTCGCGTATCAAACTTCCGCCGAACCCGCCAAAGTGGCGCAGGCGGATAACACTTTTGCTAAAGAGAGCGGAGCCACCGTTGACTGGCGCAAGTTTGACAGCGGCGCGAGTATTGTCCGCGCGTTGGCATCCGGCGACGTACAGATCGGTAACCTCGGCTCCAGCCCGCTGGCGGTAGCGGCCAGTCAGCAGGTGCCGATTGAGGTTTTCCTGCTGGCATCAAAGCTCGGCAATTCTGAAGCGCTGGTGGTGAAGAAAAACATCAGTAAACCGGAAGATTTGATTGGTAAGCGCATTGCCGTGCCGTTTATTTCCACCACCCATTACAGCCTGCTGGCAGCGCTGAAACATTGGGGGATTAAACCCGGCCAGGTAGAGATTGTGAACCTTCAGCCACCGGCGATTATTGCCGCCTGGCAGCGCGGAGATATTGACGGCGCGTACGTCTGGGCGCCTGCAGTCAATGCGCTGGAAAAAGACGGCAAGGTACTGACTGACTCGGAAAAAGTCGGTGAATGGGGGGCGCCAACGCTGGACGTGTGGGTGGTACGCAAAGATTTTGCCGAGAAATACCCTGAGGTAGTGAAAGCATTTGCGAAAAGCGCCATCGATGCGCAGCAGCCCTATATCGCCAACCCGGATGCCTGGCTCAAACAACCGGAGAATATCAGCAAGCTGGCGCGCTTAAGCGGTGTGCCAGAGGCGGATGTGCCGGGGCTGGTGAAAGGTAACACCTATCTGACTCCGCAGCAGCAAACCGCCGAGCTTACCGGACCGGTAAATAAAGCGATTATCGACACCGCGCAGTTCCTTAAAGAGCAGGGCAAAGTGCCCGCCGTAGCGACGGATTATAGCCAGTACGTGACCGATCGTTTCGTGCAATAAAGGGGTCGCTGATGCTGCAAATCTCTCATCTTAATGCCAGTTACGGCGGCAAACCGGTGCTTGAGGATATCAACCTGACGCTCGATAGCGGTGAACTGCTGGTGGTGCTGGGACCTTCCGGTTGTGGGAAAACCACATTGTTAAATCTGATTGCCGGATTTGTACCGTATCAACACGGCAGCATTATGCTGGCGGGCAGTAAGGTCGAAGGACCTGGCGCAGAACGTGGAGTGGTGTTTCAGAATGAAGGTCTGTTGCCCTGGCGCAACGTGCAGGACAACGTCACCTTCGGTCTGCAACTGACGGGCATGGAGAAGCCGCAGCGTCAGCGTATTGCTCAGGAAATGTTGCAGAAAGTGGGGCTGGAGGGCGCGGAAAAACGCTTTATCTGGCAGCTTTCCGGTGGGCAGCGTCAGCGCGTCGGCATTGCCCGGGCGCTGGCGGCCAACCCGCAGTTGTTGCTACTCGATGAGCCGTTTGGCGCGCTCGACGCCTTTACCCGCGAGCAGATGCAAACCCTGCTGCTGAAACTTTGGCATGAAACGGGGAAACAGGTGCTGTTGATTACCCATGATATCGAAGAAGCGGTGTTTATGGCCACGGAACTGGTATTGCTGTCGCCAGGCCCTGGCCGGGTGCTGGAACGACTGCCGCTTAATTTCGCCCGGCGTTTTGTGGCCGGAGAGGCGAGTCGCAGCATTAAGTCCGATCCGCAGTTTATCGCCATGCGCGAGTATGTGTTAAGTCGTGTCTTTGAACAACGGGAGGCCTTCTCATGAGCGTGGTGATTAATGACAAACCCCGCCGCCCACGGGCGCTGAACTGGCGTTGGCCGTTCTCGCGCCAGATGACTTTAAGCCTCGGTACGCTGGCCGTCATTTTGGCGCTGTGGTGGACGGTGGCGGCGCTGCAGTTAATCAGCCCGTTGTTTCTGCCGCCGCCGGGCCAGGTTTTGCAAAAGCTCATCAGTATTGCCGGGCCGCAGGGGTTTATGGATGCCACGCTGTGGCAGCATCTGGCGGCGAGTTTGACGCGTATTGTTATCGCGCTGCTGGCGGCGGTGCTGTTGGGGATTCCGGTCGGTATCGCCATGGGGCTGAGTCCGACGATTCACGGCATTCTCGATCCAATCATTGAATTGTATCGTCCGGTTCCGCCATTGGCCTATTTGCCGCTGATGGTTATCTGGTTTGGTATTGGTGAAACCTCCAAGATCCTGCTGATTTACCTGGCGATTTTCGCCCCTGTGGCGATGTCGGCGCTGGCGGGCGTAAAAAGTGCGCAGCAGGTGAGAATCCGGGCCGCGCAGTCGCTGGGGGCCAGCCGTGCGCAGGTGCTGTGGTTTGTGATTTTACCAGGTGCCTTGCCGGAGATTTTGACCGGACTGCGCATTGGACTGGGCGTGGGGTGGTCGACCCTGGTGGCGGCGGAGCTGATTGCCGCGACGCGAGGTTTAGGATTCATGGTGCAATCAGCCGGTGAGTTTCTGGCAACGGATGTTGTGCTGGCGGGGATCGCGGTAATTGCCGTTATCGCGTTTATTTTAGAGCTGGGTCTGCGCGCGCTTCAGCGCCGTCTGACGCCCTGGCATGGAGAAGTACAATGAGTGAACGTCTGAGCATTACCCCGCTGGGGCCATACATTGGCGCACAAATTACCGGCGCGGATTTAACGCGCCCATTAAGCGATAACCAGTTTGAACAGCTTTATCATGCTGTATTGCGCCATCAGGTGGTGTTCCTGCGCGAGCAGGTGATTACGCCACAGCAGCAGCGCGCGCTGGCGCTACGTTTTGGCGACCTGCATATTCACCCGGTCTACCCACATGCCGAAGGGGTGGACGAAATAATCGTGCTGGATACCCACAACGATAATCCGCCCGATAACGACAACTGGCACACTGATGTGACGTTTATTGACACGCCGCCCGCCGGTGCGATTCTGGCGGCGAAAGAGCTGCCATCGACAGGCGGAGACACCCTGTGGACCAGCGGGATTGCTGCTTATGATGCTCTTTCACAGCCGTTTCGCCAGCTGCTGAGCGGCCTGCGGGCAGAGCATGATTTTCGTAAATCATTTCAGGAATATAAATATCGCCAGACGCCAGAGGAGCATCAGCGCTGGCTGGAGGCGGTCGCCAAACATCCACCGTTATTGCATCCGGTGGTGCGTACCCATCCTGTGAGTGGCAAGCAAGCGCTGTTTGTGAATGAAGGGTTTACTACGCGAATTGTCGATGTGACGGAAAAAGAGAGCGAGGCGCTGCTGGGCTTTTTGTTCGCGCATATCACCAAACCGGAGTTCCAGGTGCGCTGGCGCTGGCAGCCTAACGATGTGGCGATTTGGGATAATCGCGTGACGCAGCACTATGCCAACGCGGATTATCTGCCGCAGCGGCGCATTATGCACCGGGCGACAATTCTTGGAGACAAGCCGTTTTATCGGGCCGGGTGAATAACCGCTGGCGCTTCGCTGACCGGACCTGGCGATAACAGGCCGGATAAGGCGAAGCCGCCATCCGGCACAAGGTCAATTAACGCAGGATTTTTTTCTCAGCCAGATCCAGCGCAAAGTAGCTGAAGATCAGATCCGCGCCCGCGCGTTTGATCGAACCTAAGCTTTCCAGCACCACTTTCTCTTCATCGATAGCACCCGCCATCGCCGCGAACTTGATCATCGCGTATTCACCGCTGACCTGATAAGCGCCAATTGGCAATTCGGTGCGTTCGCGGATATCGCGCAGAATATCGAGGTACGCGCCGGCCGGTTTCACCATCAGGCAGTCTGCACCCTGGGCTTCATCCAGCAGTGATTCGCGAATCGCCTCGCGGCGGTTCATCGGGTTCATCTGATAGGTTTTACGATCTCCCTTCAGCGCTGTACCTGCCGCTTCACGGAACGGGCCATAGAAAGAAGAGGCAAACTTAGTGGAGTAGGACATGATCGCGGTATCGGTGAAGCCCGCAGCATCCAGCGCCTGGCGAATAGCCTGCACCTGACCGTCCATTGCGGCGGAAGGGGCGATGAAATCTGCACCCGCAGCGGCAGCAACGACTGCCTGTTTGCCGAGGTTGGCAAGGGTTAAATCATTATCGACGCCGTGATCGCACAACACGCCGCAGTGACCATGCGAGGTGTACTCACAGAAGCAGGTGTCGGACATGACGATCATTTCCGGTACGGTCTGCTTACAGATACGCGACATGCGCGCCACCAGACCATCTTCTTTCCAGGCATCACTGCCGGTGTCGTCGGTGTGGTGGGAAATGCCGAAGGTCATGACCGAACGGATACCTGCATTGGCAATGCGTTCAATTTCGCGCGCCAGGTGTTTCTCTGGAATGCGCATCACGCCCGGCATGGCGTCGATGGCTTTGTAATCGTCGAGTTCTTCTTCAACAAAGATCGGCAACACCAGGTCATTTAAGCTGAGTGTTGTCTCTTCAAACATAGCGCGTAGCGCAGGAGATTTGCGCAGGCGGCGAGGGCGATGGATTAGGTCTGTCATGGTATGCCTGATGTTTGTGGAATCGAAGGTCGCAGTATACCTGAACCTGAGGGCGGGTGGTTTACGAAAGTTGGCGTTATGCGAGTGAGGTTCCACTCTTAATAACCTCTTTTACATATATACTATTTATATTTTTGCGATGTTAATTATTTTAGATATCGATTGGTTTTAATCCTGGTTCAGCTTTGTTTAATGTTTAATTAAGTTGCGAGGGGGGGGTATTATTTATTGCTTGCGTTTTTTATTTCTTTTTAAATGATAGGGTAAGTGTATGTGTTGGAGGTTTTTATTATTTTAATGCTCTGAATTTAAAAGTGTTTTAATTCTTCTTATGGAATTTTCTTAATTGTCTTATTTATGGTCTGCTTTCGGACTAAAGGCAAAGAATAATTGAACCTTTCATCCATGACGCCGCATAATCCTTCCTGCGAAACATAAAATGTTTTCTTTGCATTGATAATTGATGGATCAACAATATTACGTCCCTGAGGAGGGATGACAAATGCACACCTGGAAAAAGAAACTCGTAGTCTCACAATTAGCATTAGCCTGCACTTTGGCAATCACTTCTCAGGCAAATGCTACCACTTACGATACCTTTGGTTTTCACGACGATGCGACCACATATAACACGTCAGATGCTGACTACATGACCTACAGTGGTTATGTTTATAACAACGCAGCAACCGATAGCAGCTATTTCGACACCTCATTCTCTGGCGATACGGTGAATGGTGTTGTTTCGACGTATTATCTGAACCGCGATTATGCAGACGATACGGCAAATACCGTGAATGTAACCAATTCCACGATTCACGGTATGATTACCTCTAAGCAGGTATCTGGCTTTAATGATGCGATTGCGCATGACTGGGTTGACGGTGATATCTTCACATTAAATATCAATAACTCGACGATTGATGATGACTATGAAGCATTTTATTACACCGATACCTATCTGGATGGCACAACATCGAAGTCAGTCTACGAAACATATTCTGTAGCTGGACTGGGAACGGCGGTAACGCTGGATGTCGAAAGCGCTATCAATATTAGTAATAATTCACATGTTGCAGGTATTAGCCTGGAACAGGGTGATACCACCAATGCGGCGTATACCACTGGCGCAACTCAGTGGGATAACACCATTACGGTAAATGACTCAACCGTCACGTCGGGTTCTTATACTGCTGATGAATCAACGGGGCACTTTGGTAACTCTGCAGAGCCGAGTGATTACAGTAATTCCTCAACCCAGGATGATGTTGCACTATCGTTCACAGATAACAGCGCTTCTGCTAATCGTATGGTAAACACCGTCACGCTGAACAATTCTCAGTTGTTAGGCGATGTTATGTTTACGAGTACCTGGAACAGCAATTTTGATTCCGCTGGCCATCTGGTTGATGGTTCTACTTCAGATTATACCCACGGCGGTTGGGATGATGACGATCAAAACGTCGATCACCTGACTCTGACGCTGAATAATAGCAGTTGGACGGGGGCAGCCAACATTGACTATGACACCGTGACCCCTTCACAGTTCTATGATATTGCAGCTAACAGCTTAGATCCAAATGCGACAAGTTCTGATAACTGGAACCGTGTTAACAGTGCAAACTCCTTCCAGAGCGGTATATTTGATATCGCACTGAATAATGGATCTGTATGGAATACCACGAAAACGTCTCTGATTGATACCCTGGCTATCAACAGCGGTTCTCAGGTTAATGTTGCCGACGGTTCCAGCGTAACGTCTGATTCCATTACCCTGAACGGTGCTTCTACGATGAATATCGGCGAAGACGGCGCGGTTGATACCGATCACCTGACGATTGACACTAACAGTACCGTGACGCTGTCTGATGACGTCAGCTCTGCATGGTCAGGGGCTGCTTTGTATGCCAACACCATTACCGCAACCAACGGCGGTATGCTGAATGTCGAAACCAGCAATAATGGCACTTCCAGTCTGTTTACCGCCGGTACGCTGGAACTGACCAGCGGAAATGTGGCTGATAACAACGGCAACGTGTACGCCGGTGTATTCAATATTAACAGCAACAACTACGTACTGAATTCAGATCTCGTCAACGATCGTACCTGGGACACCACTCAGGCTAATTATGGTTACGGTATCATCGCGATGAATTCTGATGGTCACCTGACCGTCAACGGGAATGGTGATATCAATAGCGGCGACGAAGCTGATGCCAGCAGCACCAGTGATAACGTTATCGCTGCAACCGGTAACTACAAAGTTCGCATTGATAACGCAACGGGTGCAGGTTCTGTTGCTGATTATAAAGGCAAAGAGCTGATTTACGTTGATGACGTAAACACCAACGCCACCTTCTCTGCAGCCAATAAAGCTGACCTGGGCGCTTACACCTATCAGGCACAGCAGCAGGGGAACACCGTTGTTCTGCAGCAGATGGAGCTGACGGACTACGCTAACATGGCGCTGAGCATCCCCTCTGCCAACACCAATATCTGGAACCTGGAACAAGATACCGTGGGTACTCGTCTGAGTAACGCACGTCATGGTCTGGTCGATAATGGTGGCGCATGGGTCAGCTACTTCGGTGGTAGCTTCGACGCGGATAACGGCACCATTAACTACGATCAGGATGTTAACGGCATCATGGTCGGTGTTGATTCCAAAATTGATGGTAACAACGCGAGGTGGATTGTCGGTGCCGCGGCAGGCTTTGCCAAAGGAGATATGAGCGACCGTACCGGTCAAGTGGATCAGGACAGCCAGACTGCCTATATCTACTCTTCTGCTCGTTTTGCCAACAACCTCTTTGTTGACGGTAACTTAAGCTACTCTCACTTCAACAACGATTTGTCTGCCAGCATGAGCAACGGTCAGTACGTTGATGGTAGTACTTCTTCTGATGCCTGGGGCTTTGGCTTGAAACTGGGTTATGACCTGACGCTGGGTGACGCTGGCTACGTAACGCCTTATGGTAGTGTATCCGGCCTGTTCCAGTCTGGTGATGACTATAAGCTGAGCAACGACATGAAAGTTGACGGTCAGTCTTATGACAGCATGCGCTATGAACTGGGGGTTGATACAGGTTATACCTTCGCGTACAGCGATGACCAGGCGCTGACCCCGTTCTTCAAACTGGCCTATGTTTACGATGACTCGAACAACGATTCTGACATAAACGGCGACTCTATCGACAATGGCGTAGAAGGTTCTGCGGTACGTGTCGGACTGGGTACGCAGTTCAGCTTTACCAAAAACTTCAGCGCGTACACCGATGCTAATTATCTCGGTGGTGGCGATGTCGATCAAGACTGGTCTGCCAATGTTGGTGTTAAATATACCTGGTAAGAAATCTATCATAGAGAAAAAATAATTTAATCTGGAAAATGCCCGTCACGGATTTGACGGGCATTTATTGCAAGGAACGAGCAATGTTATCTACGAATAAACCTCTTCCTGAATTTAGTAAGCTTGATAAATGTTTATCGAAATATGGCAAGCACTTTGAATGTGATAACGATAAAGAAACTATATATTCCAGTGAGGTAAATAACGATGATACCGTTATTATTTTAAGTGGTGTAGTTTCCCTGAGACGCGGGGAGAATGTACTCGTCGGCATTGCGCAGGCACCCTTTATTATGGGGCTTTCAGATGGTGTGATGAAAACCGATGTACAATACAGATTAATAACCGAAAATTATTGTACGGGATATCATCTTCCTGCCTTACAAACGATTAATATAATTGAACAATGCCAGCTTTGGCGCGAAGCATTCTGCTGGTTGGCCTGGCAGAACCGCATGCTTGAAATGCGCGATCTGCAGCTGATTGGTAATAACTCCTACGATCAGATCCGCGCGACGTTGATATCCATGACGAAATGGGACGAAGGCCTGCGTTCGCGTATCGGCGTTATGAACTATATTCACCAACGCACACGAATTTCACGCTCAGTTGTCGCTGAGGTCCTCGCGGCATTGCGTAAGGGTGGTTACATTGAAATGAATAAAGGCAAACTGGTGAGCATTAAACGTTTGCCTTTTGAGTATTGAATCAGGATGCGGGAATAACCTGCGGTTTGTTTCCGCTCAACTCTGTGACCAGATCGTTAATACCATCACTCATATTGGTAAAACGCGTCAGCGGAGAACGGGTCACCACGACAAATGCCCCAACGTTTTTCTGCGGGATCATTGCCATATAGGTAATAAAACCACCGCCACCACCGGTTTTTTGAATAATTCCTGGGCGGCCATTCTTCGGTGCCATATACACCCAGCCCAAACCAAGCGCATCGGCTTTGCCCGGAACGTCCATCCCTATCACTTTGGTTAACTGCGTACGCTGATAAATCAGCGTCTGCATACGGTCGGCTTGCTGGCTGCGATGATAAAAATCAGAAGAGAGATACTGTTGCATCCAGCGCATCATATCGCCGGGCGTTGAATAGACGCCGCCGCTACCCATTGCCGCCAGGGTATTGTTACAAGGGCTGGCGCCTTTTTCCGCGACCATCAGACGTCTGCACTGATCCGGGGATGGGGTAAAGGTGGTGTCTTTCATTCCCAGCGGTCGGGTGATTTTTTCTTCAAACACCTGCGGATAAGGCTTACCGGCAGCAGTTCCCAGCGCGTCGGCCAGCAGGTCGAATGCCAGATTTGAATAAGAAGCCTGCGATCCTGGCGCGGCTTTAAGCGTGGCGGTTGAGAGATAGCTCCAGCGTTGTTCGCGGGTTGGCCAGACAAACACCGGGCGATGTGCTGCGCCGCCAGGCTGTTCGCGCGGCAGCGCGCTGGTATGCGTCGCCAGATTCACCAACGTGATTGGCGTTCCCTGATAAGTCGGCACGCGTGCGCCAGGTGGTGCATATTTACTCAAGGGATCGTTGAGTTTAACCGTGCCCTGATCGAGTAATTTCACCAGCACTTCGCTGGTCATTAATTTAGTGATAGAGGCAATGCGAATTACGGAATCCAGTTGTGGATGAACATTATTGCCGGGGCGCGTTTCGCCGAAGCTACGAAATACGCGTTGATTACCATCAATCACCACGAGCGCCATCCCCGTAGCACCACTGCCGTAAAATATATGGTCGGCATAACGATCGACGATATCTGAGGCGAAGACCGGATCGGTTATAGGCTGTGCCGCCTGGACAGATGTCAATGACGCCGCACACAGCGCGGCAGAAAAAAGCAGACTACGTTTCAACGGTGGTGTCCATGAGTTAGAAAAAGTGAAAAAGGATGTCGTGCGTATGCGTATTTATACTACTCAACGGCGTATTGCAAAGCGCTTATCAGCCAATAATAGTGTGAAAAACGTAACGATGAGTAAACGTGAGTGTTTCCCGGATTGTGGATGTTCGCTTTTGTGATCTCACGCTGTGATAATCTGCACATGCTGGAACGTTGTCGAGTGTGAAAACCACAGAAACAATTCTTCATCGCCGTGGGGCGAACTATGTGCCACGGTTTTGGTCACAATTGTCGGTTTCAGCTTGTGTTTTTTGGCGTAAGCCGTCTCGCCGCCGCATTTCCCGGTGGCAAACGCACAGCAGTCGTCATAACGATAAGAAGTTAGCAGGAGAGCACTATGTTTAAGTCTTTTTTCCCAAAGCCGGGACCGTTCTTTATTTCGGCATTTATTTGGGCACTGGTCGCTGTTGTATTCTGGCAAGCAGGTGGGGGAGCCTGGGTGGCGCGCATTACCGGCGCGTCGGGGGATGTACCGATTAGCGCGGCGCGTTTCTGGTCGCTGGATTACCTGATTTTTTATGCTTACTACATTCTTTGCGTTGGGGTGTTCGCGCTGTTCTGGTTTCTCTACAGCCCGCACCGCTGGCAGTATTGGTCCATTCTCGGTACCTCGCTGATAATTTTTGTGACCTGGTTTCTGGTTGAGGTCGGCGTCGCCGTCAACGCCTGGTATGCGCCATTCTACGATCTCATTCAAACCGCGCTCAGCGCACCGCATAAGGTGAAAATTGAGCAGTTCTATAATGAAGTGGGGATCTTTCTCGGCATTGCGCTGATTGCCGTGGTCATTGGCGTGATGAACAATTTCTTCGTCAGTCACTATGTGTTCCGCTGGCGTACCGCGATGAACGAACACTATATGGCGCACTGGCAGCATCTGCGTCATATCGAAGGCGCAGCACAGCGTGTGCAGGAAGACACCATGCGTTTTGCCTCCACGCTGGAAAATATGGGCGTCAGCTTTATCAACGCCATTATGACGCTGATTGCCTTCTTGCCGGTACTGGTTACGCTGTCGGCGCATGTTCCCGATCTGCCGATTATTGGACATGTTCCTTATGGGCTGGTGATTGCTGCGATTGTCTGGTCGCTGATGGGCACCGGCTTACTGGCGGTAGTCGGGATCAAGCTTCCGGGTCTGGAGTTTAAAAACCAGCGTGTGGAAGCGGCTTACCGTAAAGAACTGGTATACGGTGAAGATGATGCCAGTCGTGCAACGCCGCCGACGGTGCGTGAACTGTTCCATGCGGTGCGGCAAAACTATTTCCGTCTCTATTTTCACTACATGTATTTTAATATCGCCCGTATTCTATACCTGCAGGTTGATAACGTTTTCGGTTTGTTCTTGCTGTTTCCGTCAATTGTTGCCGGTACGATTACGCTCGGTTTGATGACGCAAATTACCAACGTGTTTGGCCAGGTGCGCGGCTCGTTCCAGTATCTGATTAACTCCTGGACAACCTTAGTTGAACTGATGTCTATCTATAAGCGTCTGCGCAGCTTTGAACGTGAGCTTGATGGCCAGGATATTCAGGAAGTTACCCATACGCTTAGCTAACAAAAGGAGATGTTATGTCGACGGTTTCCCGTCTTTACCCCTGGTCCGGACTGGCAGCATTGGTGCTGGTGGGATGTAGTAGCCAACCCGCGCAGCCGTTAAAAAAAGGGGAGAAAGCCGTCGATGTGGCGAGCGTGGTGCGCCAGAAAATGCCCGCCAGCGTGAAAGACCGGGATGCGTGGGCGCAGGATCTGGCGAAGACGTTTGAAAGTCAGAAGCTGGCGCCAACGGTTGAAAACATCTGTTCGGTGCTGGCGGTCGCGCAACAGGAGTCAAACTACCAGGCTGACCCGGCGGTTCCTGGCTTAAGTAAAATCGCCTGGAAAGAGATCGACCGTCGCGCCGAGCGCATGCATATTCCGCTGTTTGTGGTACACACTGCGCTGAAGATTAACTCGCCAACGGGGAAAAGCTACAGTGAGCGTCTGGATACGGTAAAGACGGAAAAACAGCTTAGCGCCATCTTTGATGATTTCATCAATATGGTACCGATGGGGCAGACGCTGTTTGGTTCACTGAATCCGGTGCATACCGGCGGACCGATGCAGGTCAGCATTGCGTTTGCCGAGCAGCACGCCAGCGGCTATCCATGGAAAATGGCAGGGACGGTCCGTCAGGAAGTGTTCAGCCGACGCGGCGGACTGTGGTTTGGCACTTATCATCTGCTCAATTATCCGGCGAATTACAGTGCGCCCATCTTCCGCTTTGCAGATTTTAATGCCGGCTGGTACGCCAGCCGCAATGCGGCTTTCCAGAATGCAGTCAGTAAAGCCAGCGGAGTGAAGCTGGCGCTGGACGGAGATTTGATTCTCTACGGCAGCAGCGAGCCGGGGAAAACGGAGCTGGCGGTACGCAAGCTGGCCGGGAAGCTGGGGATGAGCGAGAGTGAGATCCACCGGCAACTGCAAAAGGGCGATAGCCTGGCCTTTGAAGAGACTGCGCTGTACGAGAAGGTCTATAAGCTGGCTGAAGCGAAGAGTGGTAAATCGCTACCTCGTGAAATGCTGCCTGGCATTCAGTTGGAAAGCCCGAAGATCACGCGTAATCTGACGACCGCGTGGTTTGCTAAACGCGTGGACGATCGTCGGGCGAAGTGTATGGCTCAGTCATCGTTATGATGACGGCGGCGCCAGCGGATAATTGTCGCGACGGCGCCAAGAATCAGGCTACCGACCAGGAAAGGGATCAGCCCAAACAGGGTACCGACGCCTAAACCAATTTCAACGCGCGGGCGTCCTGTCTCTTGCATTTGCAACTGCATCAACTGCTCATAGATACCGGGTGCGTGGGCCAGCAAATTTAAAATCTGCGCGCCTGCCCAAAAGCAAAACAGCACAAATATGGCATACGCAATGTTGCCGGGCAGGGAGGAGGTATCCCGATGCTTGCCCTTAAACAGGGATTTTGAGAGCGTAAAATCAGCCATAAAGACCTCCGGAAATAACCTGCTTTTTTTGGCGTAATGCCTGTAACTGAGTGTGAGTCTGACAGGTGATTAGGAATGTCAATATCAGAATGTTGGTAATTTCAGGTGGAGATTATTCCTGGATTTCGGTTTTTTGTGGTGTGTCACAATTATTTAACCTTAAGTTAAATTGAGTTACATTTCAGAAATTACGCCTATGCCACAGACGCCCATGGGGAAATGTGCGAGGATGCTTTCCCCTGTTGTATATCCACCGGAGCCGTTATGAACCTGCCTGTAAAAATCCGCCGAGACTGGCACTACTATGCCTTCGCTATTGGGCTTATCTTTATTCTGAATGGCGTGGTCGGGTTATTAGGCTTTGAAGCGCAGGGATGGCAAACCTATGCGGTGGGGCTGGTTACCTGGATAATCAGCTTTTGGCTGGCCGGTTTAATTATCCGTCGCCGCGTGGAAAATGAAGATGATGAAGCGAAGGATGCCCAATAGTTATCAGGCATCCTGGCGGGTTTACATACTGGTTTTCAGCGCGCTATCCGCAGCGTGGCGCTCCAGCGCCAGTTCGATCAGACGCGTGATTAAATCGGTATAGCCTAAGCCGCTCGCCTGCCACAGTTTTGGATACATACTGATGTTGGTGAAGCCCGGCAGGGTGTTGATCTCATTGATCACAACGTCGTTGTCTGCGGTTAAGAATACATCTACACGCGCCATGCCGGCACATCCCAGTGTTTGGTACGCCTGAATGGCGATCTGGCGGATCTTGTCGTTAATCTCTGGCGCGATCGCTGCCGGAACAACTACTTTGGCGCCATTATCGTCAATGTATTTGGTGTCGTAAGCGTAAAAATCACTGTTCAGCACGATCTCACCACAGGTGCTGGCCTGCGGATGATCGTTGCCCAGTACCGCGCATTCGATCTCACGGCCTTTGATCCCTTGCTCTACCACGACTTTATGATCGAACTCAAATGCCAGCGCGACAGCCTGGTTGTATTGCGCTTCACTGGTCACTTTGCTAACGCCAACGGACGATCCCTGGTTGGCGGGTTTCACGAACAACGGCAGACCCAGGCGGGATTGCACCTCAGCAAAGCTAATATTGTTGCGGTTCGCGCGAGTGAGTGTAATAAATGGCGCGATATTTAATCCGGCATCGCGCAGCAGACGTTTGGTTACGTCTTTATCCATACAGGCTGCGGAACCCAGGACATCAGAACCGACGAACGGCAGATTCGCTACGCGCAGCATACCCTGCAAAGAGCCATCTTCACCCAGCGTACCGTGGACGATCGGGAAAATAACATCGACCGTCGGCAGCGGCTGACCGTTTTGCGCATCGATCAACTGGTGCTCTTGTTTACCCGGAACCTGAGCCAGGCTGGTCGCGGAAGGACGCAGCGCAATGTGCGCCGGATCGTCTGAATTGAGCAGATAGTTACTGGCATCGCTAACGTGCCATTGCCCTTGTTTATCAATACCTAACAGCACAACGTCAAAGCGAGTCTTGTCGATGGCATCGACAATATTTTTTGCCGATTGCAATGACACTTCATGTTCCGCTGATTTACCACCAAATACGATTCCTACCCGCAACTTTGCCATCTTAAAAACCCATTCCATGAATGCAAAGCACATACATTACCACGACAAAACGCAGGTTTCCTCGGCTTCTGGCAGATTGTTTGTCTGGGCAACAGGGGAATAGATACGCGCAAACGCGTTGATCCCGCATCAAGCATAATTCCCTGCTTGTATTATGGGTTTGATGTGAGGCGTATCACAAATATGATGAGCGGGAAGATAAAATTCTAAACTGTGATATATCGCACCTGTGGATCCTTATTTGGCTAAGTAATTTGTTAAGCTGCTCGCAGTTTTCAGCTACTTATCGTTATGAGTCCTTATGGAATCCTGGAGAGTAAACCTTATTTCCGTCTGGTTCGGATGCTTTTTTACCGGACTGGCGATTAGCCAAATCCTGCCTTTTTTACCGCTCTATATCTCCCAATTGGGTGTCACCTCGCACGAAGCGCTCTCTATGTGGTCTGGGTTAACGTTCAGCGTCACCTTCCTTATTTCAGCCATTGTTTCACCAATGTGGGGCAGTTTAGCCGACCGTAAAGGGCGCAAGCTGATGTTGTTACGAGCTTCGCTGGGGATGGCGATTGCGATTTTACTGCAGGCATTTGCCACTAACGTCTGGCAGCTTTTTCTGCTGCGCGGGGTGATGGGGTTAACCTCAGGCTATATTCCGAACGCAATGGCGCTGGTAGCATCACAGGTTCCGCGTGAACGCAGCGGATGGGCATTGAGCACGCTTTCTACAGCGCAAATCAGCGGCGTTATTGGCGGTCCGTTAATGGGCGGTTTTATTGCCGACCATATTGGCTTACGGGCGGTGTTCTGTATTACTGCGGCTTTGTTGGTGGTCAGTTTCCTTGTCACGCTGTTTTTGATCAAAGAGGGTGTGCGCCCGACGACCAAAAAAAGCGAACGCCTGAGCGGGAAGGCCGTCTTTGCCTCGCTGCCTTATCCGGCGCTGGTGATCAGTCTGTTTTTTACGACGATGGTGATTCAGCTGTGTAACGGCTCTATCGGGCCAATTCTGGCGCTGTTTATCAAATCAATGGTGCCAGACAGTTCGAATATTGCCTTTCTCAGCGGGCTGATCGCCTCAGTACCTGGCATCTCGGCCCTGATTTCCGCGCCCCGGCTTGGCAAATTAGGCGACCGTATTGGTACTGAGCGGATTTTAATGGCGACGTTGATGTTCGCTGTCGTGCTGTTTTTCGCCATGTCGTGGGTCACCACGCCATTGCAGTTGGGGGTATTACGTTTTCTGCTCGGCTTTGCCGACGGCGCGATGTTGCCAGCGGTACAGACGCTGCTGGTGAAATACTCCAGCGACCAGATAACCGGGCGTATTTTTGGTTATAACCAGTCATTTATGTACCTGGGCAATGTCGCCGGGCCATTGATGGGAGCAACAGTATCAGCCATGGCGGGATTCCGCTGGGTGTTTATTGCTACGGCGAGTATTGTACTGATTAACATCTGGCAGTTGACCATCGCGTTGCGACGTCGGCGTCACGCGCGCTGACTTCCTGATAAACAACGCTGCCAGTCGGCGTTGTTTATCGATAATTCTGCATTATATCCCTATGTGATTATTCATAATCTTACCTTTTGATATTGAATGATTCTGCTGTACGTCTCGTCTCTCCCTTATTTTGTGATGTGATTGTTTTCGCAAATAGTTTAATTTCTTCTAAAAATAAAACTTTTATCACCTAGGCAGTTATGAGCCTTAATGTTAACGTGGCTTATATTTTGTTAAGGGAATACGCAAATGAAAAATCTCGTCACTGAGTTGTTGCTTAAGCTCGCCCAAAAAGAAGAAGAGTCACAAAACCTGGCCGCGCAGGTTGAAATGTTAGAGCAGGTAATCACCGAAATGCTGCGCAATATGGCGTGGAGCGATCGGCAAATATTGCTGCGTCAAATTGAAGGGGCTCTGGCAGGTGTCAACCCCGTGCCAGCGTTTATGACGACCCTGCATAACGCTGGCGAAAGCGTGTCAAAACGTTTTGATTAATCTGTGGGACGTCCCCACAAATTATCATAAAAGTGTCACATCAAATACTTATAGTCGCTTTGTTTTAATTTTACCGTATTTATACATGGAGAAAATAAAGTGAAACAAAGCGCACTCGCTATTGCCCTGTTACCTTTGCTGTTTACCCCGATTATTAATGCAGAAACATCTACCGTAGCGGTTATGGATAATCGTGCCGCTCAGGGTGATATCACCACGCCAGGCGGCGCCCGCCGATTGTCAGCCGATCAAACGGCGGCTTTACGCGAATCTCTGAACGATAAACCTGCCAAAAATATCATTTTACTTATTGGCGATGGGATGGGCGATTCAGAAATAACGGCAGCGCGAAATTATGCCGAAGGCGCGGGCGGTTTTTTTAAAGGTATTGATGCCTTACCGTTGACCGGACAATACACGCACTATGCGTTAGATAAGAAAACGGGCAAGCCGGATTATGTGACGGACTCAGCGGCCTCAGCGACGGCGTGGACCACCGGGGTTAAAACTTACAATGGCGCGCTGGGCGTTGATATACATGAAAAAGATCACGCAACAATTTTGGAAATGGCAAAAGCGGCAGGTCTGGCGACGGGCAACGTTTCTACCGCTGAATTGCAGGATGCAACCCCAGCGGCACTGGTTGCTCATGTGACTTCACGTAAGTGCTATGGCCCTGACGTGACCCGTGAAAAATGCCCAACCAATGCCCTGGAAAAAGGCGGCAAAGGGTCAATTACAGAACAATTGCTGAATGCCCGGGCTGACGTCACGTTGGGCGGTGGGGCAAAAACGTTTGCCGAAACCGCTGCGGCAGGGGAGTGGCAGGGTAAAACGTTGCGTGAACAAGCCCTGGCGCGCGGTTATCAGATGGTAAGTGATGCCGCGACGCTGGCTGCGATTACCGAAGCTAACCAGGATAAGCCGTTGCTGGGCTTGTTCTCCGACGGCAACATGCCGGTACGCTGGGAAGGTCCGAAAGCGTCCTATCATGGGAATCTGGATAAACCAGCGGTGACCTGTACGCCAAATCCAAAGCGTGATGACACCGTACCGACGCTGGCGCAGATGACGGATAAAGCGATTGAACTGTTAAGCAAAAATGAGAAAGGTTTCTTCCTGCAAGTTGAAGGGGCATCCATCGATAAACAGGATCACGCCGCCAACCCGTGCGGACAGATTGGTGAAACGGTTGATCTGGACGAAGCGGTACAGCGCGCGCTTGCCTTTGCGAAGCAAGACGGCAACACCCTGGTGGTGGTAACCGCTGACCACGCGCATGCCAGCCAGATTGTCGCGCCTGATACTAAAGCGCCTGGTCTGACTCAGGCACTGAACACCAAAGATGGCGCGGTGATGGTCATCAGCTACGGCAATTCTGAAGAGGAATCTCAGGAGCACACCGGTAGCCAACTGCGCATCGCCGCTTATGGCCCGCATGCGGCGAATGTGGTCGGTCTGACCGATCAAACTGATCTGTTTTACACCATGAAAGCGGCGTTAGGACTGAAATAATCCGACACCCGGTGACAATAGTTTTGCCACCGGGTGGTATTTTTATCGTTAGCAGCCAAACTTAGCTGTGTGTCGTCGTTCAGAAAAGGATGGTGCTATGAAAATTACATTATTAATGACGCTGCTCTTTGGATTGATTTTTTTAACTACCGTCGGTGCTGCCGAGAAGACGTTAACCCCGCAACAACAGCGTATGACCACCTGCAATCAGCAGGCAACGGCGCAGGCCTTAAAAGGGGATGCGCGCAAGACGTATATGAGTGATTGCCTGAAAAACAGCAAATCTGCGCCTGAGGAAAAGAGTTTAACCCCACAGCAGCAGAAGATGCGTGAATGCAACGTCAAGGCGACGGAGCAGTCACTGAAAGGCGACGATCGTAACAAGTTTATGAGCGCTTGCCTGAAAAAAGCTGCGTAGCACTTACGGGTGAGCAGGTAAAAACGCTCACCCGAAATTTCATACTCCCGCCAGCAGACCCCTACCTATAATTTGGGAAATTTGTTTCAGAATGTTCCCAAATACGATGAATGATGAAAACTTTTTCCAAAAGAAGGTCGTCGCGGATGAAGCGTTTATATCACTTCATCAAAACGACCACCAACGTTCCGGCCTGCGATTTGCCCGACGGATCAGGCTGCCGCGAGCGGTGGGATTGGGGGGGATGTTTTTCCCTATCGCGTCGGTATTAGTTTCCCAGCCTATTACTGGAGGCTGGTGGCTGTTACTGGTGGGATGGGCATTTGTCTGGCCACATCTGGCCTGGCAGTTGGCAAGTAAAGCAGACGATCCTCTGCATAGTGAATTTACCAATTTAAAAGCCGATGCCATCCTCGCCGGTATGTGGCTGGGCATTATGGGGGCAAACCTGTTGCCGTCCACGGCGCTGCTCATGATTACTTGCATCAATCTGATGGGCGCAGGGGGAATGCGAGTATTCCTCGCGGGCGTCGTGTTGATGGCGGTGTCATGCCTGGTGACGTTACAGTTAACCGATATTCCCGTCGCTGTTAGCAGCAGTCAACTGAGTGTGATGTTATCACTGCCGGTACTGGTGATGTACCCGCTGCTGTTTGCCTGGGTCAGCTATCAGACGATCATCAAGCTGGCGGAACATAAACGCCGCTTACAGGTGATGAGTACGCGAGATGGGATGACCGGCGTTTATAACCGACGTCATTGGGAGTTATTGCTACGTAATGAATTTGATAATTGCCGCCGCTATCAGCGTGATGCCACGTTGCTTATTATTGATATCGACCATTTCAAGAGCATCAATGATACCTGGGGTCATGACGTCGGTGATCAGGCTATTGTCGCGCTGACCCGCCAGTTGCAGATGACTTTACGCGGTAGCGATGTGATTGGCCGTTTTGGTGGTGATGAATTTGCGGTGATTATGTGCGGTACGCCCGCAACCAGCGCAATTGCGGCCATGTCGCGCGTGCATGAACGACTTAGTCAGTTGCGTTTATCCTGCGCTCCGCAGGTCGCCTTACGTATTAGCGTTGGCGTAGCGCCGCTGACTTCTGAAACTGAGCATTATCGGGAATGGTTAAAATCGGCGGATATGGCGCTTTATAAAGCAAAGAATTCCGGACGTAACCGCACCGAAGCGGCGGCCTGACGTCCGGTAATATTAACTCAGGATCGGCTGAGTTTTTCTGACTGTTCCATGCATTTAACCATCGCTTCAATCACTGATGAACGAAAACCGCGTTCTTCCAGGACGCGTACCGCTTCGATAGTGGTGCCGCCTGGCGAGCACACCATATCCTTCAGTTCCCCAGGATGTTTACCCGTTTCCAACACCATTTTTGCCGAGCCCATTACCGCTTGCGCTGCGAATTTATATGCCTGCGCACGGGGCATACCGCCTTGCACGGCGGCGTCCGCCATCGCTTCGATAAACATAAAGACATAGGCCGGTGCAGAACCGCTGACGCCGACAACCGGGTGAATCATCGATTCTGCAATCACTTCGGCTTCGCCAAAGCAGCGGAAGATATTCAGTACGTCGGCCGTATCTTCCGGCGTTACTAAGGCGTTCGGCGTGACGGAGGTCATTCCGGCATTAACCAGTGACGGGGTATTAGGCATTGCGCGAATGATTTTGCGATCATGACCCAGCGCACGGGCGAGCTGATCGAGGGTAACACCAGCAGCAATAGAGACAACCAGAGAGTCTTTGTTCAGGCTGGAGGTGATTTCACTCAGTACCTTAATCATGATGCCTGGTTTTACGGCCCCAAAAACAATGTCGGCGATTTGCGCGACTTCTTGCGCAGACTGCGCTGCATTAATGCCATACTGGTCGTGCAACGCAGCGACTTTTTCGGGGGAAGGGGTATAGACCCAGATTTGTCCCGGGAGAACCTGGCCGCTGGCGATCATGCCGCCAAGAATTGCTTTGCCCATATTACCGCAGCCGATAAAACCAATTTTTTTGTCCATCTTGTCACTCCCTATGGATGATATTCATTGTTTTATACCCGTCATACTTCAAGTTGCATGTGCGTTGGCTGCGTTCGCTCACCCGAATCACTTACCAGAGTAAGCTCATCGGGACTCACTCTCTTGCCGCCTGCCTGCAACCCGAATTATTTAGGGTAAATCTGGGAAAGCTAAGCTTAGCGCGGAATGAATATGTGCAGAAGGAGAAACAGCACTTTGCCTGCAAGTAAAAGCACGAGACAATGCGCGATTACACACGATTGGGGAGAGATTATGACAATATGGGTGGATGCCGACGCGTGTCCGAACGTGATTAAAGAAATTTTATACCGCGCCTCTGAGCGCATGCAGATGCCGCTTATTCTGGTAGCGAACCAGAATTTGCGCGTCCCGTCTTCGCGTTTTATCCGTACATTACGCGTTCCCGCCGGGTTTGACGTTGCTGATAACGAGATTGTACGACAATGTAGCGCCGGTGATTTAGTGATCACGGCGGATATTCCGCTGGCTGCTGAAGCCATTGAAAAAGGGGCGGCAGCGCTTAATCCACGCGGCGAACGTTATACCGAAGCGACGATCCGCGAACGTCTGATGATGCGTGATTTTATGGATACGCTACGCGCCAGCGGCATCCAGACCGGGGGACCGGATAGCCTTTCTCCCCGTGACCGACAGCATTTTGCGGCTGAGCTGGATAAGTGGTGGCTGGAAGTTCAGCGCAGAAAATAGTACCTGTAATTTATTTTTTACACTTTCATCCATGTGAATTCTTGTTATAGTAGGGTTTAATTGACACCATCACTGTTTGTGTAATTTTTTCTTTACGATTTGGTGGTGTACTAGTTTGATGATATGATTATATCTTTAATTGCATCAGATCCCGCTCGTCGGCGGTTCTCTGGGGAAATTCTGTGATGACGCAACCTCTTTTTCTTGTGGGCCCCCGGGGGTGTGGTAAAACGACAATCGGTATGGCGCTGGCGAAGGCTGTCGATTACCAGTTCGTTGATACCGATCGCTGGTTGCAGTCGCACGTGCAGATGACCGTGGCGGAAATCGTCGAAAGAGAAGGATGGGAAGGGTTTCGTGCCCAGGAAACGACCGCTCTGCAGGCCGTCACGGCTCCGACAACGGTTGTTGCGACCGGTGGCGGCATCATTCTGACCGAATTTAATCGTCATTATATGCGTAGCCACGGTGTGGTTATCTATTTAAGCGCGCCGGTATCGGTACTGGTTGATCGTCTGGAGGCTACGCCTGAAGAGGGGTTGCGCCCAACCTTAACCGGCAAGCCGCTGACTGAAGAAGTAGAGGAAGTGCTTGCCCAGCGTGATGTTCTGTACCGTGCAGCGGCGCATTATATTGTTGATGCGACCAATCCGCCTTCGCAGGTGGTGGACGACATTCTTGGGATACTGTCGCAGGCAGCGCCACGCTTACAGGGTGGTGTCTATACTTAAAGCTCATTCAGACAAAAGGAAGAGCTATGCCGACAAAACCACCTTATCCGCGTCAAGCAACCATTGTTACCGTTGAAAAGGGGACGCCAGGCCAGACGGTAACCTGGTATCAACTTCGCGCCGATCACCCGGAACCGAATTCGCTGATCAGTGAGCATCCTTCCGCTCAGGAAGCCATGGATGCTAAAAAACGCTACGAAGATCCCGATAAAGACTGATATTAAGCACCGTCCTGGCACGAGTCTGAAAAGTGCCAGGACGGGCGTACATCACATTTTTTTAAATATCGCCGTATACAGTAAAAATTGAAAATTAAACAATAACAATACAGTACTGGAATGATTTGGAATCTTTACAAAATAGACCGCCGATCTGCTGCTACGCTTTTGAGCGTTTGTAGCGCAGGTCAGCGCCCGGCAATTATTCGGGAATTCACAGCAAAGTAAGAAGACGGTGGAGCAAAAAATGGGTACGTCGTTGGCTATCCTCACGATTGGCGTGGTGCCGATGCGTGAGGTGTTACCGCTCCTGACGGAATATATTGATGAGCAGCACATCACTCACCACAGTCTGCTGGGGCAGATGCGGCGAGAGGATGTGATGGCCGAGTACGGCGTCTCTCCCGGTGACGAGCCGCTTTTAACGCTGCTCAGCGACCATCAGCTTGCCCATGTTTCGCGCCAGAAAGTGGAACGATCACTCCAAGGTATCGTAGAAGTACTCGATAATCAGGGCTTTGACGTGATCCTGCTGATGAGTACGGCCTCAATTGCCCGCCTGACCGCCCGCAAGAGTATGTTACTGGAACCTTTACGTATAATTCCTCCACTGGTCGCCTCGATTGTGGAAGGGCATCAGGTCGGGGTTCTTGTCCCCGTCACGGAATTGCTTAAAGCCCAGACGCAAAAATGGCAGGTGTTGCAAACGCCGCCAGTGTATGCCGTGGCGAATCCGATTCACGGTTCCGAACAACAACTGATTGATGCCGGTAAAGAATTGCTTGAGCAAGGCGCGGATGTGATTATGCTGGATTGTCTGGGTTTTAATCAACGTCATCGCGATTTACTGCAAAAATCGCTGGATGTCCCGGTTCTGCTGTCCAATGTGCTGATCGCCCGGCTGGCTTCGGAATTGCTTGCGTAATTTTGCGTGACAGGTGGAACGCCAGCCCCCTATATTGGTTGTTAACTTAATCACAAGATAGGGCCAGTTGTATGCTTCAAAGTAATGAATACTTTTCCGGCAAAGTAAAATCCATCGGTTTTACCAGCAGCAGTACTGGCCGTGCCAGTGTTGGCGTGATGGCTGAAGGCGAATACACCTTTGGTACTGCGGCGCCTGAAGAGATGACGGTCGTCAGCGGCGCACTGAACGTGCTGCTGCCGGGGGAAACTGAGTGGAAAGTCTATGCCGCAGGGGACGTGTTTAACGTACCAGGCAGCAGCGAGTTTCATCTGCAGGTGGCAGAGCCAACATCCTATCTTTGCCGCTACCTGTAAGCGTAAAAATGACGAATGGCGACATTGAGCCGCCATTCGATAAACACGTCTTAACGTTGCGCTTCGCCGCCTAATCCTTCTACCAGACTTTTAATCAGCGCCGCCAGTTCGCCCGTCATCAGGATGAAATCGGCATCAAAACGCTGAGCGTAGTCCTCGCGGTCAATATCTTCGTTCTGATCGCGCAACTCGTCGCTAAACTTCAGACGCTTAATCGAGCCGTCGTCACACATAACGAACTGAATGCGCTGCTGCCAGTCGAGCGCCAGCTTGGTGACCAGTTTGCCCGCTTCGATATGTACGGCGATTTCGTCGCAGACCAGATCCTGTTTTTTCGCGCGAATCACGCCGCCGTCTTCAAGGATCGCTTTCAGTTCTGCTTCATCCAGCAACTGGAAGCCCTGCGCCGTTGTGCCGGAGCGAACCCATTCGGTTAGCGTCAGCTCAATAGGGTTTTCCATCGTCAGCGGAACGACCGGCAGCGAGCCGAGGCTCTTACGCAGCAGCGCCAGCGTATCTTCCGCTTTCTTCGCGCTCGCACAATCAACCATGATCAGATCGTTAACGGTGTCGATCCACATCATCGTTTGGCTGAAGCGGCTAAAGGCGCGCGGCAGCAATGAGTGCAGAACTTCATCTTTCAGCGAGTCTTTTTCGGTCTTCTTAAGCTTGCGACCTTGCTCAGCTTCCAGTTTGAATATTTTGGCTTCCAGCGCCTGTTTGATAACCGGCGACGGCAGAATTTTTTCTTCTTTGCGGGCGCAGATAATAATTTGGCCATTGGCGGTATGCGTTAATGCATCGCTGTGCGATCCCATCGGCGGAACCCAGCCCATTTTTGCCATATCCTGGCTACCGCAAGGGGTGAACGTCATTGATGCCAGCTGTTTTTCCATCTCTTCGGCACGCAAAGAAACATCGCGGCTAAGACGGTAAACCATTAAATTTTTGAACCACAGCATGATAATTTCCACGGCCTTGTCGTTAAATCCAGCGGGCATGATAGCGAATTGTCGCTATGCTTGCATTGTTAATCGGGAAGAGGAGCAAACAGTGCGTATAGGTATCGATTTGGGCGGTACAAAAACGGAAGTTATTGCGCTTGGCGATGCAGGCGAGCAGCTTTTTCGCCATCGTCTGCCCACACCACGTGAGGATTATCAGCAAACGATAGAAACCATTACCGCGCTGGTGGAGATGGCGGAGCAGGCTACCGGGCAAACGGGAACCGTGGGGATGGGGATCCCTGGTTCAATTTCGCCTTACACTGGGGTAGTCAAGAATGCCAACTCAACCTGGCTTAACGGGCAACCCTTTGATAAAGACTTAAGTATGCGTTTGAACCGTGAAGTGCGCCTGGCGAATGATGCCAATTGCCTGGCGGTTTCTGAAGCGGTGGATGGTGCGGCGGCAGGGGCGCAAACCGTATTTGCGGTAATTATTGGCACCGGATGCGGCGCGGGTGTGGCGTTGAATGGTCGGGCGCACACGGGTGGCAACGGTACCGCGGGCGAGTGGGGGCATAATCCGCTGCCGTGGATGGACGAAGATGAGCTGCGTTATCGCCAGGAAGTACCCTGCTATTGCGGCAAGCAAGGCTGCATTGAAACCTTTATTTCCGGGACCGGTTTTGCCACCGACTACCAGCGTCTGAGCGGTAAGTCGCTCAAGGGCAGCGACATTATCGATCTGGTTAACGTTCGGGATGCTGTGGCGGAGCAGGCATTGAGCCGCTATGAGTTGCGTCTGGCAAAATCGCTGGCGCATGTGGTGAATATTCTCGATCCGGACGTCATTGTACTGGGTGGGGGAATGAGTAATGTCGACAGGCTATATCAAAACGTTCCCACGTTGATGAAGCAATTTGTCTTTGGCGGCGAGTGTGAAACGCCCCTACGCAAGGCGCTGCATGGTGACTCCAGCGGCGTACGCGGTGCGGCCTGGCTGTGGCCGCAGGCGTAATCTGTTTTACGTCGCGGCTGCAACTTGTTGCACGCCGCGCTTCAGGTAGCCGTAAATCAGCAGCGATGACATGGCGGAGAACGACAGCAACGCAGCCGGCAGCGTCACATAGTTGTAGGCAAAGCCCAGCGTCAGCATCATACCGCCGCACCAGGCGCCAATTGCGCTACCGAGGTTAAAGGCAATTTGCCCGCCTGCCGCGCCCAGTAGTTCACCTCCTTTGGCATTTTGCAGCAGCAAAATTTGCAGCGGCGCTGATAGGGCGAACAGGCCAGCGCAGCAAATAAAGGCGAAGGTCAGCGATGCCGCTTTGATACCGCCAAAAACAAAAAGCAGCAGCAGAACCAGCACAATGATGAAGTCGGTTATTACCGCAATGCGCAGCGGCGTATAGCGGCCAGAAAGCCGACCGCTCAACAGATTCCCTAATACCATCCCCAATCCCACCAGCATCATGATGAAGGTCATCAGCGCTTCGGAAAAGCCGGAGATGTACATCATGTACGGCTTGACGTAGCTGAACCAGGCGAAAACCCCGGCGTTGCCAAACATGGTGGCGGAAAAGATCAGCCACGGGGCGGGGCTTTTCAAAAAGTGAAATTGCTCGCGCAGATTCCCTTTCGCTTCATCGCTGATGTTGGGGACCCAAAAAGCGACCGAGACTATTACGGCGATATTAAAGACGGCTATCAGCAGAAACGTATAGCGCCAGCTAAATTCCTGGCTCAGCCAGGTACCGACGGGAATGCCAATCAGATTGGCAACGGTCATCCCTGAAACCATGCCCGCGACGGCGGCGGTGACTTTTCCTGGGCGCGCCAGCTTCGACAGAATAATAGCTCCAACGCCAAAAAATGCGCCGTGCGGGAAGCCGGAAACCAGCCTGCCCACCGCCAACATAAAATACGAGGAGGAAAGGGTGAAGATGGCGTTGCCAATCACGCACAGCGTGACCAGAAACAGCAGAATATGCTTAAGCGAAAAGCGGCTGGAAAAGAGCGCAATAATCGGCGCGCCCAACACTACGCCAAAGGCGTAAAACGAAATCATATGACCAGCGGCCGGGATAGAAATGCCCACGTCCCGCGCCAGCTCGGTGAGTACCCCCATGATGCCGAACTCGGCCATGCCCAGCCCAAATGTCCCCAGCGCTAAAGAGAAAACGACTTTTTTCATACCACCTGCCAACAAGAAAGACGCCGGATGCGCGTCATAGCGGCGAACGTTCGCCGCCAACAGAGATAGCTTGCGGATAAGCGAAGTGGAATGCCATTTCATATCCGTCTTTGAGTATGCAATATTGTGCTACATATTGTGCCGGATGGCTCCGGTCAGGATATTTATGCTGATCCCACCGCAAACAGCTTGTCGAGTTTGCTGTAGCCCAGCCCGTTGATTTTTTTAACCTTGATCTGCACCGGAATGCGTTCTTTCATCGCTTCAACGTGGCTGATTACTCCAATGGTTTTGCCGGTGGCGTTCAGCGCATCGAGTGCGTCCAGCGCGGTATCCAGCGTTTCGCTGTCCAGCGTGCCGAAACCTTCATCGAGGAACAGGGAGTCAATTCGCGTTTTGTGGCTGACCAAATCGGATAACGCCAGCGCCAGCGCCAGACTCACGAGGAAGCTCTCGCCGCCGGAAAGCGTACGGGTGTCGCGCACGGCATCGGCCTGCCAGGTATCAACCACTTCCAGCTCCAGCGCTTCGCTGGCCTTACGCTGTAACAGATAGCGACCATGCAGACGAGTGAGTTGGTTGTTGGCAAGCCACACCAGGTTATCGAGAGTCAGTCCCTGGGCAAACTTGCGGAATTTATCTCCCTCTTTCGAGCCGATTAGCGCATTCAGATAGCCCCAGTCTTCAACCTGCTGCGTGACGTTTTCAATCTCCTGCATCAGCGCCTGCTGCTGCTGGCGATGTTCAGTATCCTGTTTCAGCTGCTGGCGAATTTCGCCTTGACGCGTGGTATTTTCCCGTAGCTGCTGGGTGAGCTGCGCCAGCGCGTCGCGAAGCTGTTGTGCCGAGAGCGTGAGATCCGCCCCGGTTGGCAACTGCTGGTGATGGCTCGCCAGCGCCTGCTGAGCCTGATTAAGCAGCGTTTGTGCCTGCTGCTGCTGCTTTTCCAGCGATTGCTTTAACTGCTCCAGACGGCTAAAGGTTTCTTCATCCAGCAGTGCGGCAACAAAGGCGTCACGATCGGCAAAGATGCTGGCCTGCAGTGCGGCATCAAACTGTGCCTGAATTTCTGCGGCGCGCTGTAGGTCCTGCGCCTCCTGCTGTTGCAAGGTTTGCCACTGGCCTTGTAAAGACAGGCAATCGTCATGCACCTGTCGCCAGTTTTCCAGCGACAGATTCTCAGTACTTGCAGACAGCGTATCGCTCTCAGGCAGCGTTTCCAGCAACGGCGTGAGCTGAGCTATTCGCGCCTGTAACTCGGTGAGTTCGTTCTGGCGCTGCTGCCACATTTGCGCTTCTCTCGCCCGCTCACTCAGCCACGAATTAGCGTCATCTGCAGCAGGAAGGGACAGTCCATGGCGGGCCAGCTCGGCGGTTAACGTCGCCTGGCGCTGGTCAATTTGCTGCTGGAGCTGGGTAATCTGCTCGGTATGCGCCGTGATTTGCGCCTGCAGGGTATGACGCAGGCTCAACTGGTGAAGTTGTTGTTCGTATTCTTCCTGGGCGGCAAGCCACGGGGCGATATCATCCTGCGGTTGCAGCGTCACGTTAAGGCTGGTAGTGACTGTCTGCCACTCTTGAGTAAGCGCTTGCTCCTCTTGAGAAAGCGTCTGTGCTTCACGTTCATCCCGTTGGAGTTGCTGGGTTATGGCCTCAAGCTGACCGCGTAACGTTGAGCCCTCATCAGCCAGGGTTTTAACCTCTTTTTCCAGTGCTTCACGTCGTGCCTGATTAACACTCAGTTCGAGCGTTTGATAGCGCTCAATCGCCGGATGTGTGGTGGAGCCGCACAGCGGACAAGGCATGCCGGATTGCAATAATGCCCGCTGGCTTTCCAAATCTTTGATGCGGGCTTCCTGCTCGCAAATGATCCTCACATCGGCAAGCTGCTGATTTTTATCTTTATAGCGCTGACGTTTTTCGGCAAGCACCGCGTTGCGCTGCGTTAGCTCTTGCTGACGTTGCACCAGCGTCGCGCGTAACTGCGCCAGCTGCTTTTGCTTCGGGGCGATGTGCCCATGCAGATTGCTCAGACGCTGGCGTAACGGACGGAGCTGCACATGTTGCGCCAGCGCCGCAGTGACCTCCTGCGGTGAAAGAGTCAGCGTGGGAAGCGCCAGCGCATCCAGTTTACGCGTGTCGTTTTCCCGTAACTGCTGCCACTGGCGTAGCTGGGCGCTGGCGTCGGAGTGTTGCGCCAGCAGGGCCTTCCACCCAGCCAGTTCGCTGCCCCACAAGCGGAAGCGATCGTGTTCGTTCAGCCAGTCGATTAACGTCTGCTGTCCAGCGAGCAAGGCGGTCGATTGCGTGTGCGCCTGCTGACGGATGCGCCCGCGCAGCGCTAAGCTGCTTTGTAAGCGAGCATTCACTTCCTGAATCTTCTGCCGCGTACGCGCTATCGTAGCCGTTTGTTCCTGGATTCGCTCCCAGTGCGGGCGTAACGCTCTGGCCGGTTGCGCCAGACTCAGCGCCGCCAGCTGTGGCTGCGCGTCTTCTTGCGCCTGTTTAGCGGCCTGTAACGCCTGTTGGTGACGGTTGATTTCTGCCTGTAGCTCATTTTGTCGAATGAGCCAGTTGAGATGCAGTTGCTGAGTCTGCTGGCTTGCAAAGTATTGTTTTTCCTCGTCAGTAAGTACCTGCAAACTCTCTGTCAGGGACTGCACCTGCTCCGCTGCGAGCAGAGCCACGCCGTTGGCCTGCGCCTGCAGTTTTTCCAGCTCTGTACGCGCTGCTTTATGCTTTTCAAACACCATGGCGGAAATTTGGCCGTAGATCTCAGTCCCCGTCAGCTCTTCCAGCAGTTCGGCACGCTCTTTCGGTTTGGCATTGAGAAATGCGGCAAATTGCCCCTGAGACAGCAGCATCGAACGGGTGAAACGACCATAATCCAGGCCGGTAAGTTCGGCGGTCATTTCCAACTTGTCTTTGACTTTATCGGCGAGGATTTTACCGTCGGCGCAGCGGGCAAGTTCTACGCGCGGAGCCTGTAGGTTGCCTTCAGGCTGATTGCGCGCGCGGTTCTGGCTCCAGAATGCACGATAGGCTTCGCCCCGGACTTCGAACTCGACCTCGGCCAGACACTCGGCGGTGTCGCGGGTCATCAGATCGTTTTGCGACTGAGACACGGTATTGAGCCGCGGCGTTTCGTGATACAGCGCGAGACAAATGGCGTCCAGCAGTGTGGTTTTTCCCGCGCCCGTTGGACCCGTGATGGCGAACAGCCCATTGCTGGCAAAGGGCTCAGCCGTGAAATCGACTTTCCATTCTCCTTTCAGAGAATTGAGGTTTTTCAAACGCAGGCTGAGAATTTTCATGCTTCGGTCTCCCCGGCAAGCGTGTGTAAGGTGGTGCTAAACAGTTGATTCAGGCGCTCGCGTTGCGATTCTTCGAGTTCTTCCAGCGCCAGGCGACGGGCAAAAACGTCCGTCACGCTCAGCTCGCTTAGCGTTTCACGTCGTTCATTCGCCATAATACGTTCGCGCTGTTCCCGGCTACGGCGCACCAATAACACCTCTACCGGTAAATCTTCGGTTAATGCCTGAATCTTACGCTGCATGTCGTGCAGATAGTCATCGGTGGTGATTTCGATATCTAACCAGACTGGCGGTTCCTGCTGCACACCGCGCCACTGCTCTAGTTGGGCGGTAATCGCGGCTAAATCACCTTTCAGCACCGCCAACGGCTGGGTGACCGGTACGGTGAGGTGTTCAACAGCGCTCAGCTTGCCGTTTTCGAAGCTCACCAGATGGACGCACTTGCTTTTGCCGCACTCGTCAAAACTGAGCGCAATTGGCGAACCGCAGTAGCGAATATGCTCTGTTCCGCCGATAACCTGCGCCCGGTGAATATGTCCCAGCGCGATGTAATCGGCGGGTGGAAAGTTTTGCGCCGGAAAGGCGTCCAGCGTGCCAATATAAATGTCACGTACAGCGTCACTTTTACTGGCGCCAACGGTGGTCAGATGCCCGGTCGCAATGATGGGTAGATTCTGGTCGCCGCGCAGCGTACAGGCGTCATGATATTGCTGTTGGTAATAGTCGGTGATAGCCGATAGCAAATGCTGCTGTTTCTCTTGTCCCGTTAGCCCGGCCTGGCTGGTAATGATGTCACGCGGGCGTAAAAAAGGCACCGGGCACAGGATCGCGCCCGGCGTGCCGTCGCGTTGAGACAGCACCTGCGGCGCATGGCCAGCGCTGGCGATCACTGTGGTGTTGAGAAACGCCAGAATATCGCGGGATTCGTTGAGCGTGGCGACGGAGTCGTGGTTACCTGCCAACACCACCAGATGACAGCCGGTTTGCTGCAGATTAACGACAAAACGGTTATACAGCTCACGGGCATAGCTTGGCGGTGAGCCGGTATCGAAAATATCGCCCGCCACAATAATGGCATCCACCTGCTGGGATTGTGCCGTTTCCAGCAGCCAGTCGAGAAAGGCCTGATGTTCAGCGGCGCGGCTCTTGCTGTAGAAATTTTGGCCCAGATGCCAGTCAGACGTGTGAAGGATGCGCATAAGAGTTCCATGACGATAAAACAGTGGCGGGGATTATAACCCTGCAAGGACGGTAATATCTTGTTTAAGGGCTGTCATAATTCGCGGGGCTGCGTTAAACCTGGACTATCTTTTCATAAATCTGTCATAAAACTGACGCATAATGGCACCGTATTGATGGCAAACGATTTAATTATAAACAGGGCAAATCATGGCGAGACGTATTCTGGTCGTAGAAGATGAAGCTCCAATTCGTGAAATGGTCTGCTTCGTGCTCGAGCAAAACGGTTTTCAACCCGTAGAAGCCGAAGACTATGACAGTGCTGTGAACCAACTCAATGAACCCTGGCCGGATCTCGTCTTGCTTGACTGGATGCTACCCGGCGGCTCGGGCCTACAGTTTATTAAACATCTCAAGCGCGAAGCGATGACGCGGGATATTCCCGTGATGATGCTGACGGCGAGGGGAGAAGAGGAAGATCGCGTCCGGGGTCTGGAAACGGGTGCGGATGATTATATTACCAAGCCGTTTTCTCCCAAGGAGCTGGTGGCGCGTATTAAAGCTGTTCTGCGTCGTATTTCCCCCATGGCGGTGGAAGAGATTATTGAGATGCAGGGGCTGAGCCTTGACCCAACCTCGCATCGCGTGATGACCGGCGAGGATCCATTGGATATGGGGCCGACAGAATTCAAACTGTTGCACTTCTTTATGACCCACCCTGAACGCGTCTATAGCCGTGAGCAATTACTCAATCATGTCTGGGGTACCAATGTGTACGTGGAAGACCGGACAGTGGATGTGCATATCCGCCGCTTGCGTAAAGCGCTGGAGCACAGTGGACACGATCGTATGGTGCAGACAGTTCGTGGGACGGGATATCGTTTTTCGACCCGCTTCTGACTGACATGAATAGGGGCCTGACGGATTAGGCTGTTAATGGAGTAAGACGTTTGCTAGAACGATTGTCATGGAAAAGGCTGGTACTGGAGCTGATCCTCTGCTGCATACCGGCGTTTATCTTTAGCGCTTTTTTTGGTTACCTGCCCTGGTTTTTGCTGGCGTCGGTAACCGGCCTGCTTGTCTGGCATTTCTGGAATTTATTACGCTTGTCCTGGTGGTTATGGGTCGACAGAAGCATGACCCCGCCGCCGGGGCGCGGAAGTTGGGAGCCGTTGCTGTATGGGCTGCATCAAATGCAACTGCGCAACAAAAAGCGCCGTCGAGAACTGGGTAATCTGATTAAACGTTTTCGCAGTGGGGCGGAATCGCTACCTGACGCGGTGGTGTTGACGACTGAAGAGGGCGGCATTTTCTGGTGTAACGGCCTGGCCCAGCAGGTTCTGGGACTGCGCTGGCCGGACGATAGCGGGCAAAATATACTTAACCTGCTGCGCTACCCGGAATTCACGCAATATCTGAAAACGCGTGATTTTAGTCGGCCAATCAATCTGGTGCTCAATACCGGACGGCATCTGGAGATTCGCGTGATGCCCTATACCGATAAGCAATTGCTGATGGTTGCGCGCGATGTTACCCAGATGCACCAACTGGAAGGTTCGCGGCGTAACTTTTTCGCCAACGCCAGCCATGAGTTGCGTACGCCGCTGACGGTGCTACAAGGTTATCTGGAAATGATGCAGGAGCATCCGCTGGAAGGAACGACGCGCGAAAAAGCGCTGCATACCATGCGTGAGCAAACGTACCGCATGGAAGGGCTGGTGAAGCAGTTGTTGACGTTGTCGAAAATAGAGGCCGCGCCAGCGCTACTGCTTAATGAGAAGGTGGACGTGCCGATGATGCTGCGCGTGGTTGAACACGAGGCGCACACGCTGAGTCAGAATAATCATACGTTTACTTTTGATATTGATAGCCACCTGAGCGTGCGGGGAAATGAGGAGCAACTGCGTAGCGCGATTTCGAATCTTGTGTATAACGCGGTGAACCATACCCCCGCGGGTACGCACATCACCGTGCGCTGGCAGCATGTTGCCTCCGGGGCGGAATTTAGCGTCGAGGACAATGGGCCTGGTATTGCTGCGGAGCATATTCCTCGTTTGACCGAACGCTTCTATCGCGTGGACAAAGCGCGATCCCGACAAACGGGCGGGAGTGGACTGGGTCTGGCCATCGTGAAACATGCTCTGCAACATCACGATAGCCGCCTGAATATCGAAAGTACGCCAGGCAAAGGGACGCGATTTAGTTTCGTCATCCCGGAACGTTTAATGGCCAAAAGTAACGATTAAAGCGTATTCGTAAGATAATCTTTCCAAAAGCCAGCGCGAGCTGGTTTTTTTATGTGGTCAATAGTTACATCCTGAATTTTGCGACGTTTGATTGTTTTTTGTTCGAACTATTACCCATACCTTTTTCCATGAAATGGTTTTTTGTGCTAACTGCATTTTTCATATCGCTATATTGTTCTGGTTTTTGGATCCCACCTTGCTTTAAAACGTTATAAGCGTTTAAATTGCGCTCCAGATGCTGTCATACCGACTGCATTTACGCGGTAAATCGAAAAACTATTCTTCGCCGCGCCAGGTCGGGAGTGTTTCCCGCTGGAATTGAGCAAAAATGCCGCTGTATTGTCCCCCAGGGAAAGGCAAAAATTTATTATTTTCAACACCACATCCACAGGCAGTAAGACTTTATGACCCATCAGTTAAAATCGCGCGATATTATCGCTTTGGGATTTATGACATTTGCACTGTTCGTTGGTGCAGGTAACATCATCTTCCCCCCAATGGTTGGTTTGCAGGCAGGCGAACACGTCTGGACTGCGGCTTTTGGCTTTTTGATTACCGCCGTTGGTTTGCCGGTACTTACCGTTGTCGCGCTGGCGAAAGTCGGTGGCGGTGTGGACAGCCTGAGTACGCCTATCGGTAAGGTTGCTGGATTGCTGCTGGCCACCGTCTGCTATCTGGCGGTTGGTCCATTGTTCGCGACGCCGCGTACCGCAACGGTCTCTTTCGAAGTCGGGATTGCGCCGCTGACCGGTGACTCTGCGCTGCCGCTGTTCATCTACAGCGTGGTCTATTTTGCGATTGTTATTTTGGTGTCGCTGTATCCAGGCAAACTGCTGGATACCGTCGGCAACTTCCTTGCTCCGCTGAAAATCCTTGCGCTGGTAGTACTGTCTGTCGCCGCGATTGTCTGGCCGGCAGGCCCGATCAGCAATGCGATGGAAGCCTATCAAACCGCAGCATTTTCGAATGGTTTCGTAAATGGCTATCTGACCATGGATACGCTGGGCGCGATGGTATTTGGTATTGTTATTGTTAACGCCGCCCGCTCGCGTGGCGTTACCGAGTCGCGTCTGCTGACCCGTTACACCGTTTGGGCTGGTTTGATGGCGGGTGTGGGCTTAACGCTGCTGTACCTTGCGTTGTTCCGTCTGGGCTCCGATAGCGCAATTCTGGTCGATCAGTCAGCTAACGGCGCGGCGATTCTGCATGCGTATGTTCAGCACACCTTTGGCGGCGCAGGAAGCTTCCTGCTGGCGGCGCTGATTTTCATCGCCTGTCTGGTGACTGCGGTTGGCCTGACCTGCGCGTGCGCAGAGTTCTTTGCCCAGTACGTTCCACTGTCTTATCGTACGCTGGTATTTATCCTCGGCGGCTTCTCAATGGTGGTCTCTAACCTGGGGCTGAGCCATCTGATTCAGATCTCTATTCCGGTGCTGACGGCTATCTATCCGCCATGTATCGCACTGGTTGTATTAAGTTTTACCCGCTCATGGTGGCATAATTCTTCCCGCGTCATTGCACCTGCGATGTTTATCAGCCTGATTTTTGGTATCCTTGATGGCATTAAAGCTTCTGCAATTGGCGACGTGTTACCGGCCTGGACCCAGCGTTTACCGCTGGCGGAACAAGGGCTGGCGTGGTTGATGCCAACAGTCGTGATGGTGATCCTGGCAATTATCTGGGATCGCGCCGCGGGTCGACAAGTGACCTCCAGCGCGCACTAATCACTGACAATAAGTTTTAACCACGGGGCTATTAATATGGCCCCGTGGTTTTTTTATTGTGTTAACAGGTTAGGAATCGATGGAAAGTAATAACAAGCTAAAGCGTGGGCTGAGCACCCGGCACATTCGCTTTATGGCATTAGGTTCGGCAATTGGCACCGGGCTGTTTTACGGCTCTGCCGACGCGATCAAAATGGCGGGGCCGAGCGTGTTGTTGGCCTATATTATCGGTGGCGCTGCGGCATATATCATCATGCGCGCGCTGGGCGAAATGTCTGTGCATAATCCTGCAGCCAGCTCTTTCTCGCGCTATGCGCAGGAAAACCTCGGGCCGTTGGCGGGTTACATTACCGGCTGGACCTACTGTTTTGAAATCCTGATTGTCGCTATTGCCGACGTTACTGCCTTCGGCATTTACATGGGGGTCTGGTTCCCGGCGGTACCGCACTGGATATGGGTACTCAGCGTGGTGCTGATTATTTGCGCCATCAACCTGATGAGCGTGAAGGTGTTTGGCGAGCTGGAGTTCTGGTTCTCGTTCTTTAAAGTCGCCACTATTATCATCATGATTGTCGCCGGGTTCGGCATCATCATTTGGGGCATTGGCAACGGCGGTCAACCTACCGGTATCCATAACCTGTGGAGTAACGGCGGCTTCTTTAGCAACGGCTGGCTCGGCATGGTGATGTCGCTACAAATGGTGATGTTCGCTTACGGCGGGATAGAGATTATCGGTATTACTGCAGGTGAAGCGAAAGACCCGGAAAAATCTATTCCGCGTGCTATCAATTCCGTACCGATGCGTATCCTGGTATTTTACGTGGGGACGCTGTTCGTCATTATGTCTATTTACCCGTGGAACCAGGTTGGCACCGACGGGAGTCCGTTCGTCCTGACGTTCCAGCATATGGGCATTACCTTTGCCGCCGGGATCCTCAACTTTGTCGTACTGACCGCATCGCTGTCGGCTATCAACTCTGACGTCTTCGGCGTGGGGCGTATGCTGCACGGTATGGCGGAGCAGGGCAGTGCGCCAAAAATGTTCGCCAAGACGTCGCGTCGCGGTGTGCCATGGGTCACGGTGATGGTGATGACTATCGCGCTGCTGTTTGCGGTTTATCTTAACTACATCATGCCGGAAAACGTCTTCCTGGTGATCGCCTCACTGGCGACCTTCGCCACGGTGTGGGTGTGGATTATGATCCTGCTGTCGCAGATTGCCTTCCGCCGCCGTCTGCCGCCGGAAGAGGTCAAGGCGCTGAAATTTAAAGTACCTGGTGGGGTAACAACGACCGTTGTTGGCCTGATTTTCCTCGTCTTTATCATCGCGCTTATCGGCTACCATCCGGATACCCGCATTTCACTGTATGTTGGTTTCGCGTGGATTGCCCTGCTGCTGGTGGGGTGGGTATTTAAACGCCGCCGCGAGCGTCAACTGGCTGAAGCACAGTAATTTTTTGCCGGGTAACGCGTCGCGTCGCCCGGCAATTTTCTCCTCCCCCGAACTCCTCCCCTAATAAACGTTAAGATGATGAGTGATCCTGCTCTTTGCTATGGCAAGGTGGCTTCATTTTCATCAAAGGGGATACGTGATGTTGAACGCCTGGCACCTTCCGGTTGCCCCATTTGTTAAGCAAAACAAAGATCAACTGACAATTACGCTGTGGCTGGCCGGGGAAAATCCACCTCAGCGGGTGACGCTACGCGCAGAAAACGATAACGAAGAGATTTCGCTCTCCATGCACAAGCTGCGCAGCCAGCCGCAGCCGGGCGTAACCGCGTGGCGAGCGGCGATCGATCTTGCCAGCGGCCAACCTCGTCGGCGCTATAGCTTTAAATTATTGTGGCCCGATCGTCAGCTGTGGTTTACACCGCAGGGATTCAGCCGTTTTCCGCCAGCGCGTCTGGAGCAGTTTGCTGTTGATGTGCCGGATAACGGTCCGCAGTGGGTAGCTGACCAGATTTTCTATCAGATTTTCCCGGATCGCTTTGCCCGCAGCCAGTCCCGTGAGCCGGCTCCAAACGTCTATTACCACCACGCAGCCGGGCATGACATCGTGCGTCGCGAGTGGGATGAACCGCTGACCGCTCAGGCCGGAGGATCGACATTTTATGGCGGCGATTTAGACGGCATCAGTGAAAAGCTGCCGTATCTGAAAACGTTAGGGGTTACGGCGCTGTATCTGAACCCGGTATTTACCGCGCCGAGCGTGCATAAATACGATACCGAAGATTACCGTCATGTTGATCCACAGTTTGGCGGCGACAACGCGCTGCTGCGCTTGCGTCACAACACGCAACAGCAGGGCATGCGTCTGATTCTGGACGGTGTCTTTAACCACAGCGGCGATTCACACCCCTGGTTTGATCGGCATAACCGTGGGACGGATGGGGCGTGTTACAACCCGCACTCCCCCTGGCGTGACTGGTATCATTTCTCTGCCGACGGTGTGGCGCTTGACTGGCTGGGCTATGCCAGCCTACCCAAGCTGGATTTTTGTTCGCAAAGCCTGGTCAATGAGATTTATCGTGGGGAAGACAGTATCGTTCGTCACTGGCTGAAAGCGCCGTGGAGTATGGACGGCTGGCGTCTTGATGTCGTGCATATGCTGGGAGAGGGCGGCGGGGCGCGCAACAACCTGCACCATGTGGCGGGGATTACGCAGGCGGCAAAAGAAACCCAGCCTGAAGCGTATGTTGTGGGTGAACATTTTGGTGATGCGCGCCAGTGGTTGCAGGCGGATGCAGAAGATGCCGCCATGAACTATCGCGGTTTTACTTTCCCCATCTGGGGATTTCTGGCCAATACGGATATCTCGTACGACCCGCAATCTATTGATGCCCAAACCTGTATGGCGTGGATGGATAACTACCGCGCGGGTCTGTCGCATCAGCAGCAACTGCGGATGTTCAATCAGCTCGACAGCCACGATACCGCCCGTTTTAAATCCTTGCTTGGCAAAGACGTGGCGCGTTTACCGTTGGCGGTGGTATGGTTGTTTACCTGGCCTGGCGTGCCTTGTATTTATTACGGTGACGAGGTGGGGCTGGACGGTAATAACGACCCGTTCTGTCGTAAGCCGTTCCCGTGGCAACCTGAAAAACAGGACACTCATTTGCTTGAGCTGTATCAGCGGCTGGCAAAATTACGCCATCAAAGCCAGGCGTTACGCCATGGCGGTTGTCAGGTGATTTACGCCGAAGATAACGTGGTCGTGTTTGTGCGGGTGCTCAACCGCCAGCGCGTGCTGGTGGCGATTAACCGTGGTCAGGCCTGTGAAGTAGTCCTGCCAGCCTCGCCACTACTGCGTGTCGCTCAATGGCAGCACAAAGAGGGTAACGGCCTGCTCGCTGACGATATCCTGACGCTGCCGGCGATCTCCGCCACGGTGTGGATGGGTCATTGATACAAGCGCGCAATCTCCGGGCTCGCCAGCAGCGTTTCTCGCCACCAGCGCTGCGCCAGCCCGTCGCGGCTGTTACGCCATGCCATATAGGCCACATCTTTTTGGCGAAATGAGATGACCGTTTTTTCCACCAGTTCGCCTGTGGCAAGCCATGGGCTGGCAATGTGGCGGGGAAGAAATCCGCAGCCCATGCCGGCTCGCAGTAACATCACCTTACTGTGGAAGTCATCGACGCGAATCTGCGCCTGCTCGTCCATCAGATTGGTTTGCAGCGGATGGCAAAAGCGGGCGCTGTCGCTGATAACAATGGCCCGATGCAGGCACAGCTGTTCGTTTGTCAGGCCATCCGGCGCGGCGGCCAGCGGATGTTCGGGGGCCACGACAAATACATTATCCAGCGTGCCGAGCATTTTGTAGGACCAGGCGGCTGACGTTGGCGGTTCATTAATCGCCCCCAGAATGATGTCTGCGCCATTATGGGTCAGTTCCTCCCAGGAGCCTGCCAGCGTATGGTGGGTAAAACTCAGCCGGGTTTGCTTATTCAGCGCGTGAAATTCATCAATAATGGGCAGCAGCGTGGCGAAAGGGAAAGAGTCATCCAGCGCGATTGCCAGCTCTTTTTCCCAGCCTGAACTCAGCTGTACCGCCTGCTTTTCGAGATCTTTGGCCGCACTCAGCAGCAAACGTCCCTTTTCCAGCATCATCAGCCCGGTGTCGGTAAATTTCGCCCGGTGCCCGGAGCGGTCAAGCAGCTCAATATTCAAATCGCTTTCCAGCTTCTGAATCATATAGCTGAGTGCCGCAGGGGTTTTAAACAGCGATTCGGCTGCTGCGGCAAATGAACCCTGTTTGTCGAGTGCGTCGAGGATTAGCAAAACATCCAGATTGATGCGCATAAGCAGAAAATATCCTGAAAAATAAACTCCTCTGTTGTACCGAATGAAGAAAAACAATGCCAGTGAATAAATTAGATGAGTCATGCGCATTTTTTTGATGTTGTTTAGGATATATCGCAACACAGAATTAATAGTTTCACAGGATGGTTAGTTTTCTTTAATAACTCGTTAGAAATTTCCCGCTATACTCAACAAGCTTTCTGATTCAGGATCCTGCTGCTGACGGCAGATACAGACCGTTGCCTTTTAACTTATTGATTAAGAAGGTGTGTTATGTCTATTCGGGAACTGATTGACCCTCAAAACTCTACGCTGATTTTTATTGATCATCAGCCGCAAATGTCATTTGGTGTAGCAAATATTGATCGCCAGACTTTGAAAAATAATACTGTGGCATTAGCGAAAGCCGGCAAGATATTTAATGTTCCAGTGATTTATACCTCTGTGGAAACAAAAAGTTTTAGCGGCTATATCTGGCCGGAATTGTTAGCGGTTCACCCCGATGTGAAGCCTATTGAACGCACGTCTATGAACTCTTGGGAAGATGCGGCGTTTGTGAAAGCCGTGGAAGCGACCGGGCGCAAAAAATTGATTATCTCCGCGCTGTGGACCGAAGTCTGCCTGACCTTCCCGGCGCTGATGGCGCTGGAAGCGGGTTATGAAGTGTATGTGGTGACCGACACGTCCGGCGGCACGTCTGTGGATGCCCACGAGCGTTCTATTGACCGGATGGTGCAGGCGGGCGCAGTCCCCGTAACCTGGCAACAGGTTCTTCTTGAGTACCAGCGTGACTGGTCCCGCAAAGAAACCTACGACGCCGTAATGGATTTGGTGCGCGAACATAGCGGCGCCTACGGTATGGGCGTGGATTACGCCTATACCATGGTGCATGGCGCGCCGGAACGTAAAGCCTAAATACACTTCATCCTTCATGCTGCATCTTTGTTGGCTTCGCTTGCGTACCCCGGTCACTTACTGATGTAAGCTCCCGGGGATCCACAACCTTGCCGCCTCGATGCACCATGAATGATTTTGTGTATTGCTTTCCTGGCCTAAGCGGTCTGATTCCTCTCAACAAGGAACCCTTCATGGCGCAGAACAAACATGTGACGTTGGTGATTACCCATACCCTGCAGCCTGAGCAGGCGCAGCGGTATGAGCAGTGGCTGGGGAAAATCATGCCGGTGGCGGCCGAGTTTCCCGGTCATCTCGGGGCGAATGTGATTCGCCCTGCGGAGGGCGAGAATCTGTGGAACATTATTATCCGCTTCGACACGCTGGAGCATCTGTACAACTGGACCCAGTCCGATACGCGCCGTGTGCTGGTGGAAGAGATAGCTCCGCTGCTGGCAGAAGGTGACAAAACCGAAATTCGTACCGAAGCGGCGTTCTGGTTTACGCCGCCCGCGCCCCATGTACGCCAGCCCAGGCGCTGGAAACAGTTCCTGATAACTCTGCTGGTGATTTTTCCCAGCACTAACCTGGTGCCGTGGTTGACCGGCATTGTGCTGCCTGCAATGAAGGGCTCGTTACTCCTGCATCTTATCAATGATGCGTGTGTGGTTGCGCTGGTGGTCTGGTTCTGGATGCCCATCGTAACCCGTCTGTTTGCCGGATGGCTGAAAAAAGCCTGACCGGTTTCTCAGGAGATTGTTATGTCGCAAACTGCCACACTGATTCTGACTCACGGAAAAATTCATACTCTTGACAGACAAAGCCCACAGGTCGAGGCGGTCGCGATCGCCAACGGGAAGATCCTGGCGACCGGTAACCACGACCGGATCATGAGCTTTGCCGCCGAAGGAACGCAGATTGTCGATCTGCAAGGACATACGGTGATCCCCGGCTTAAATGATTCACACCTACACCTGATTCGCGGTGGTCTGAATTACAACCTGGAACTGCGTTGGGAAGGCGTACCGTCGCTGGCGGATGCACTACGCATGCTCAAAGAGCAGGCTGACAGAACGCCGTCGCCGCAATGGGTGCGCGTGGTAGGCGGCTGGAGCGAATTCCAGTTTGCCGAACGGCGCATGCCGACTCTGGAAGAACTGAATGAAGTCGCGCCAGATACCCCGGTATTTGTTCTGCATCTGTACGACAGAGCGTTGCTGAATCGCGCGGCGCTGAAAGCCGTGGGCTACACCAAAGCGACGCCGGATCCGGCAGGCGGTGAGATTGTGCGTGATAGCAACGGCAACCCGACCGGAATGCTGATCGCCAAACCCAACGCCATGATCCTTTATTCGACGCTGGCAAAAGGGCCAAAGCTGCCGCTGGAAATGCAGGTCAATTCGACCCGCCAGTTTATGCGCGAGCTGAACCGTCTGGGACTGACCAGCGCCATTGATGCGGGCGGAGGCTTTCAGAACTACCCGGAAGATTACGAGATCATTGAGCAGTTGCACGCCAACAAGCAGATGACGGTGCGTATCGCCTACAACTTGTTTACTCAGCGTCCTAAGCAGGAGCTGGAGGACTTTGAACGCTGGACCGATATGCTCAAGCCCGGACAGGGCACCGATTTCTACCGTGCTAATGGCGCAGGGGAAATGTTGGTCTTCTCGGCAGCTGATTTTGAAGATTTCCTGCAACCACGTCCGGATCTACCGGAAGGTATGGAAGAAGAACTGGAACGCGTGGTTCGTCACCTGGTGGAGCATCGCTGGCCGTTCCGTCTGCATGCCACCTATGATGAATCCATCAGCCGCATGCTGGATGTGTTCGAGAAGGTGAATCGCGATATCCCGTTCAATGGCCTGCACTGGTTCTTCGATCACGCCGAAACGATTACCGAACGCAATATCGAGCGCGTCAAAGCGTTGGGCGGCGGGATAGCGGTTCAGCACCGAATGGCGTTCCAGGGGGAGTATTTTGTCGATCGCTATGGCAAAGACGCGGTCAAGCATACGCCGCCGGTGGCGAAAATGCTGGCGGCTGATGTTCCGGTAGGGCTGGGGACTGACGCCACCCGCGTGGCCAGCTATAACCCGTGGACCGCGCTGTACTGGCTGGTTTCGGGCCGTACCGTTGGTGGTATGGCGATGTATGATGATAACAATCGCCTGCCGCGCGATGTGGCGCTGGAACTGTGGACGGCCGGTAGCGCCTGGTTCTCCAGCGAACAGGGTAAGAAAGGGCGTATCGAGAAAGATCAACTGGCCGACCTGGTGGTGCTGTCTAAAGACTATTTCAGCGTGCCGGAAGAAGAGATCAAAGGCATCGAGTCGGTGATGACTATTGTCGATGGTAAAGTCGTGTACGCAGCCGGGCATTTCACTCCGCTGGCACCGCCAGCCATTCCGGTTGTGCCGGACTGGTCGCCGGTGGTGAAGGTGCCGGGGCACTATCGCTCAGCGCCGCCTGCTGCGGCGAAAATTGGCGCAATGGTACAGATGCACCAGTGCTGCGGTAGCTGCGGCGTACACGGTCATCAGCATGACATCGCGCGTAAGTCGGGGATTCCGGTGTCAGATGACAGGGCTTTCTGGGGCGCGCTGGGTTGTTCCTGTTTTGCGTTTTAATCTCTCATCACAGCCCCTGGCCAAACGCAGGGGCTGATTGGCTTTTCTGAAAAGCGGGTCATAGTGTTAACAGATATGGCACAGCTGCAACAATTTGTGTCATTCTGGTCTGTCTTTACACAGTGAAGGTGGAAACATGGATGAGCTGCTAACCCTTGGCTGCATTGTTTTATTCTTCGCGTTGGTCGTGGTTCCTGGTCTCGCGATCGTGGCATACAGACGCAGTGCGGCGGTACGTTCTGAGCTGGCGGCCTTGCGCCGTCGGGTAGAGGAACTTGAGCTGCGCGGTGTAGCGTCAGAGTCTGTGGCACAGGCTGCCGCCGATGCGCCAACGCCTGCGATGAGCAGCGTGGCGCCGGAACCTGATGCTGAGCCGACGCCTGAACCCGTTAACCCGTGGTCTTCACAGCAAAAGCCGGATAAAGCGGCGGTCTCCACGCCCAACGCCCAGCGGCCTTCTGCTTTTGGCGGGGTGATATCATCGCTGGTGCGCTGGTTTATGCAGGGCAACCCGTTGGCAAAGCTCGGTATATTGCTCCTGTTCCTGGGACTTTCTTTCCTGCTGCGTTACACCGTCGAACATTCTCTGTTTCCGCTTGAGCTGCGCCTGGTGGCGGCCGCGCTGTTTGCTATTGTCCTGTTGGCGCTGGGCTGGCGGTTGCGGCATAAGCAACCGGTCTATGCGCTGATCTTACAGGGCGGGGCCACGGGAGCACTCTATCTCACCGTCTTTGGCGCGTTCCGGCTGTGGCAAATGCTGCCAATGACGCTGGCATTTGCGCTGCTGGTGGCGATTTGCGCGGCGAGCGTGGGTCTGGCTATTTTGCAAAAGGCACTCAGCCTGGCGATGCTGGCAAGCCTTGGCGGCTATCTCGCGCCGCTGCTGCTTTCCTCCGGCGGCGGCAGTCATGTCGCGCTCTTCTCTTTCTATCTTCTGCTCTCGGTCGGCATTCTCGCCATTAGCATCTGGCAGCACTGGCGGGAGCTGAATCTGCTCGGCCTGCTGTTTACCTTTGGCGTTGGCGGTTTGTGGGGGCTGGAGGACTATCGACCTGAGTATTACCTGAGCTGCCAACTGTTCCTGATCGCCAACACCATTATTTTTGGCGTGCTGAGCGTGGCGCTGTCGCTTCGTGCGCAGGAAAAAGGCAAGCAGATTATTGATGGCGTGCTGCTGTTTGCCCCTCCGCTGGTAGGTTTTGGCATGCAGTACGCCATTACGCGGCATATGGCATATGGTCCGGCGCTGAGCGCGCTAGGCTACGGTGGTTTCTATCTGGTGTTGGCGACGCTGGCGTTGCGGCGTTCGTCTTCGCTGGGGAGACCGCTGGTATTGGCTGCCCTGGCGCTTGGCGGCGCATTTACTACCCTGGCTATCCCGTTGGCGCTTTCAGCCCGTTGGACGGCGATGGCCTGGTCGCTGGAGGGACTTGGGATCCTCTGGCTGGGTATCCAACAGCAGCAGCGACGCATGAGTTATAGCGGTACGGCGCTGCTCGTGCTGGCCGTGGGCAGCGCGCTATGGGCGCTGGCGAACGGCACAACTGCGCTCTCAGTGATGCTGATATTTGCCGTGCTTAGCCTCAGTTGGCTGGCTGCCGCATGGCTATGGCGCAGCATTCGGATGCAGGGCAGTTGGGGGCTACTCGCTGGCGGTTTGCTTTTCTGGATTACTGCCCTCGTTGCGGTATCGCAGCTCGTCCTGAAGCAGGAGCGGTGGGTGCTGTCTGGCGTGTTGGCATTAATGGCGGTATCGGTCTGGGGCTGGCGTACGATTGCTGGTCGCCTGGCATGGCGGGAGCTGGATGCCAGTAAATGGCTGTTATGGCCGACGATGCTGGTGATGCTGATGTATCAGATCTCTTGGCAGCAGATTTTTGCTGCGGGCTGGCCGAATCTGGCCTGGTGCGCGGCGCTAATTGTTGCAGTGGTGCTGCTCTGGCGTGATGCTCAGATATTACCGCCAACGCTTTCCCGGCTGGCGCATTTGTCATTCTTCTGGATGATTGTACTGGCGCTGGCGGTTGAGCTGTTCTGGTTCGCCCAGGCGCTACCCTGGGGGAAGGCCGCGTGGGGAAGCGGCCTGATGATGGCGGCTGGTGGGTTGCTGATTTTCCTGGTTTATCAAGCTGTTCAGCGCAAGCTCTGGCCATTTCGTATCTGGCCAGCCTTATATTCTGTGCAGGCGATGGTTCCCGTTGCGCTGGTGCTGGTCGGTCTGCTCGTGTTGACGAATTTACAGGATGGCGTGGTTTATCGTCAGACGTATCTGCCGTTGCTCAACCCGCTGGAAGAGGGCGCAGCTTTTGCCCTGCTAGGGTTGATCGTGTTTTATCGCGCGTCTGAACGCTATTTCCCGGTGCAGCTTTCGGTGTGCCGCCCATGGCCGGTTGTGGCGCTGATGGCGCTCGGCTTTTGGTGGCTTAATGGTTTGTTGCTGCGCGCGTTGTCCTGGTATGGTGAAGTTGCGTGGAATGTACACGCCCTGTGGGATTCGCGATTGATTCAAACCTGTTTTGCTCTGTTCTGGATGCTAACGGCATTGGTGGTGATGCTGCAGGCAACCCGGCGTCGCTCGCGGCAGGAATGGCTGTGTGGAGCCGTTTTGCTGGGGATAGTCATTATTAAACTGATGCTGGTGGACAGCGCGGGAGGCGGCGGCCTGGCGCGCGCGGTCGCGTTTATTGGCGTCGCTATTCTGGTGCTGATTATCGGGTATTTTTCACCCTTACCGCCCAAAGCTGGAGAAGAAAAATGAAATGGATTAAAGCGGTTCTCTGGAGTGCTCTGTTAGGAGCAACCGGCGCGGCGTGGGGCAGTAATACGGTTACGGATGCGCCAGCAGACTACGCGAAGGGCGTGAAGCTCTTAACGCCGGGTTCAGAGCAATGGTATAGCCTGCCTCTGCCTTTAGCGGTGTACCATGAGGCAGTCTGGCCGGATTTACGTGATATCCGGGTGTTCAACCGTCAGGGCGAGGTAGTGCCTTTCACTCTGCTGGCTGAAAAAACGCAGGCAACGTCCCCGAGAACGATTCCTCTGCGCCTTTTTCCGTTTGATTCTACGGTGCAACAGGTGACGCCAAAGCAAGATGATGAAAGACCCGCGGTCCTGCTTCGTGCTAAAAATGGCATCGAAATTCGCTTCGAAAGTGAAAACCTGCAATCCATCGGGCAGAGTTATTTAATCGCCTTGCCAGACGATGTCAAAGAGACGCCATCGCTGTCCCAGTTGCGTTTGAACTGGGATGCGCCAGCGAAAAACTGGCAGGGAACGGCATCGCTTTATTACAGCCGAGATTTACGTGACTGGAGGTTGATTACAGGAAATGCGCCGCTGATGGATCTGACGCATAGCGACGACCGGTTGAAAATGGACACCTTAGGCGTCGATGATTTGCGCATGTCCGCTGGTGGTGTCCCCTGGCTGTTGCTGATTCTTGATTCGCAAAGCCCTGCGTTAAATCTGACCGGCGTGAGTGCGATAACCCGTGAGGAGCCTCCGCTTACCCGGCCTGTTTCGATGGATGCTGAAGCGGAGAGAATTGCCGAAAACCAGGCGATTTGGCGCTGGTCCAGGCCGCAACCGTTGACCTCATTAAAGATTTCACTGGATTACGAAGGCGTATTGCCGGTTGAACTTGAATGGCGCAAGGGAGAAAAAGACGCCTGGCAGCCTTTAACCCGAACGGTTCTCTACAATCTGGAAAATCAGCATTCGGATGATATTCCACTCTCCGGTGAGTTAGTCGAGGCGGTCCGGATGACGACGCTTCAGACGCGTTTACCCGCCACCTTACCCGTACTGAGAGGGGAGCGCGACAGCTATAAAGTGATTTTTAACGCGCAAGGCCAAAGCCCGTTTATCCTGGCATGGGGAAACAAAGCGGCGGAACCCGCGAGCATCAGTCTGGCGATGCTGGTCCCGGAGGCGTTACGTAAGCACAACGATCCCGATAAAATGCCGCAGGCATTGGAGGATGAACGGGTTACTCTGGGCGGTGAGGGGCGGCTGACGGCAACGTCAGTCGCTGAGCAACAAAGCCAGTGGAAAACGCTGTTGGTGTGGGGGGCGTTAATCCTTGGCGTCGCCGTACTGGCGCTGATGGCGTGGCGAATCTGGCGTGAAGTGAAAAAGGGTAATCCGACATAAACCCATAAAAAAGGCCCGCATTGCGGGCCTTTTGTCGATTCATGCCAATTACAGGCTGGAAACGTTCTCGGTCAGGTATTTTGCCACGCCGTCCGGAGACGCGTTCATACCTTCTTTACCTTTTTCCCACTGCGCCGGGCAAACGTCGCCGTGCTCTTCGTGGAACTGCAGCGCGTCAACCATGCGCAGCATTTCGTCGATGTTACGACCCAGCGGCAGATCGTTAACCACCTGGTGACGAACAACGCCGTTAGCGTCGATCAGGAAAGAACCACGCAGAGCAACGCCCGCTTCCGGGTGCTCGATGCCGTAGGCTTTCTGGATTTCGCGTTTGATGTCAGCAACCATTGCGTATTTCACCGCACCGATGCCGCCTTTGTCGACAGGGGTGTTACGCCATGCGTTGTGGACAAATTCAGAGTCGAAAGAAACGCCAACAACTTCAACGCCACGCTTCTGGAATTCTTCGTAACGTTTGTCGAATGCGATCAGTTCAGACGGGCAAACGAAAGTGAAGTCCATCGGCCAGAAGAACAGAACGGTGGTTTTACCGTTGGTATGCTGTTTGAAGTTGAAGTTTTCAACGATCTCACCGCTACCCAGTACCGCAGCTGCTGTGAAATCCGGAGCCTGACGAGTTACCAGTACCATATAATTCTCCTGCAATGTTAAGGGGTTTTTGGAACGCAACGCGGGCCAGTATAGAGAGTGTTCGTGAATAAGACAAAGAGGCGCTGGCAATCAATGAGACAGGTTTTGTCTATCAATCTTTTACCGGATGGTGGCTAAGGCTTATCCGGCGCGTTATGCGGGCTGCAATCAAAGGGTTTTACGCTGCGCCTGTTCCATCATCTGCGGATAAAACTGCCAGAAACGTTCTTCTAACGCATCATAATGCGTATCCAGGTCATACCATGAGGCGCGCAGGGCATCGAGACGCGGACGGCGGCTGGCCATGCCGTTCAGGACGTTCTGGATAAAATCCATGTCACGATAGCGCTCAAGCCATTTTTCTGACCATATATAGTTGTTTAAGTTAATAAAGCGCGGCGGCGATTCCGGCAAAATTGTGGTCACCTGGGTGCGGGCATAGCGCACGAAGTCCACCAGCGGGAAGTCTGGGGAGATTTCCGCCCAGTGGCGCGACAGAAAGTGATCCCACATCACGTCCAGCGTAATTGGCGCGACGCGGCGCGTTTCGCTACGAAACCACTCTTTGGCTTCACGCACCTGCGGCAGGTTATCGGTCATCACGTCGATACGACGGTGCATGAAGATGCCTTCCACCACCTCAGGCGAAAAATGCGTTTCCGGATTACCCCGGACAAAATCGGCCAGCAGATTGCCGGAAAGCGAGCTGTCGGCAAGATGAGCGAGATGCAAATGTGCAAGAAAATTCATAGTTAAACGTTTATCCAGAGGGGTAAAGGTTGCAGGGAGAACGCCCCGGCACTAGACTACCCGCCTCTTATTTTAGTCTGAGTCAGTGTCATGCGCGTTACCGATTTCACCTTTGAACTACCCGAATCCCTGATTGCCCACTATCCGCAAGCTGAGCGCAGTAGCTGCCGCTTGCTGTCTTTGGACGGGCCGACGGGCGCGCTGACGCACGGTACTTTCACCGATTTGCTCGATAAGCTCAACCCTGGCGATTTGTTGGTCTTTAACAACACCCGCGTCATTCCAGCGCGTCTGTTTGGCCGTAAAGCCAGCGGCGGTAAGATTGAAGTGCTGGTCGAACGCATGCTGGATGACAAGCGTATTTTGGCACACATTCGCGCCTCGAAAGCGCCGAAGCCGGGTGCCGAGCTGCTATTGGGCGACGATGAAAGTATTAAAGCGACGATGGTTGCCCGTCACGACGCGCTGTTTGAAGTGGCGTTTGACGATGAACGCAGCGTGCTTGATATCCTCAATGCCATCGGCCATATGCCGTTGCCGCCGTATATTGACCGCCCGGACGAAGACGCCGACCGCGAGCTGTACCAGACCGTGTATAGCGAAAAACCGGGTGCCGTCGCTGCGCCGACCGCGGGGCTGCACTTTGACGAGCCGCTGCTGGCGAAACTGCGCGATAAAGGCATTGAAATGGCGTTCGTTACGTTGCACGTCGGCGCGGGTACCTTCCAGCCGGTGCGCGTAGACACTATCGAAGACCACATTATGCACTCCGAATATGCGGAGGTGCCGCAGGATGTGGTTGACGCGGTGCTGGCGGCGAAGGCGCGTGGCAACCGCGTGATAGCCGTGGGAACAACGTCCGTTCGCTCACTGGAAAGCGCGGCGCAGGCTGCAAAAAACGATCTCATTGCGCCGTTCTTCGGTGATACGCAGATATTTATTTATCCAGGCTATAAATACCAGGTGATTGATGCCCTGGTCACCAACTTCCACCTGCCGGAATCGACGCTGATCATGCTGGTTTCTGCGTTTGCTGGTTATAAAAACACCATGCACGCCTACCACGAAGCGGTAAAAGCGGAATATCGCTTTTTTAGTTACGGAGATGCGATGTTTATCACGTACAATCCGCAGGCTATTTCTGAGCGTGTCGGGGAATAAATTTCCGGCATGAGTATTTAACGTCGGACTGTTTTTCTGACGCAGGAGTTAAGATGAAATTTGAACTGGACACCACAGACGGTCGCGCGCGTCGCGGGCGCCTGGTTTTTGATCGTGGCGTAGTGGAAACACCTGCATTTATGCCGGTCGGTACTTACGGCACCGTAAAAGGCATGACGCCGGAAGAAGTTGAAGCCACCGGCGCGCAGATCATTCTCGGCAACACTTTCCACCTGTGGCTACGCCCGGGTCAGGAAATCATGAAACTGCACGGCGATCTGCACGATTTCATGCAGTGGAAAGGGCCAATCCTTACCGATTCCGGCGGCTTCCAGGTTTTCAGTCTGGGCGATATCCGCAAGATCACCGAGCAGGGCGTGCATTTCCGCAACCCGATCAACGGCGATCCGATTTTCCTCGATCCTGAGAAGTCAATGGAGATTCAATACGATCTCGGTTCCGATATCGTGATGATCTTCGACGAATGTACACCGTACCCGGCCGACTGGGACTATGCTAAACGCTCAATGGAGATGTCTCTGCGTTGGGCGAAGCGCAGTCGCGACCGTTTTGACAGTCTCGGCAACAAAAATGCGCTTTTTGGCATCATTCAGGGCAGCGTTTACGAAGATTTACGTGATATCTCTGTCAAAGGTCTGGTAGATATCGGCTTTGATGGCTACGCTGTCGGCGGTTTGGCTGTCGGTGAGCCGAAGGAAGATATGCACCGCATTCTGGAGCATGTTTGCCCACAGATTCCGGCAGATAAACCGCGTTACCTGATGGGCGTCGGCAAACCAGAAGATCTGGTTGAAGGCGTACGTCGCGGTATCGATATGTTTGACTGCGTGATGCCAACGCGAAATGCCCGTAATGGTCATTTGTTTGTGACTGACGGCGTGGTAAAAATTCGTAACGCGAAACATAAAAGCGACACCAGTCCGCTCGATGCTGAGTGTGATTGCTACACCTGTCGCAATTATTCGCGCGCTTACTTGCATCATCTCGACCGTTGCAACGAAATATTGGGCGCGCGTCTCAACACGATTCATAACCTTCGCTACTACCAGCGTTTGATGGCGGGTTTACGCAAGGCTATTGAAGAGGGTAAATTAGAGAGCTTCGTGACCGATTTTTACCAACGTCAGGGTCGACCAGTTCCACCTGTGAACGTTGATTAATTTTAATAATGAGGGAATTTGAATGAGCTTTTTTATTTCTGATGCGGTAGCGGCAACAGGTGCTCCGGCGCAGGGCAGCCCGATGTCTCTGATTCTGATGCTGGTGGTGTTTGGTCTGATTTTCTACTTTATGATCCTGCGTCCGCAACAAAAGCGTACCAAAGAACACAAAAATCTGATGAACTCCATTGCGAAAGGCGATGAAGTGCTGACTAACGGTGGTCTGGTGGGTCGCGTGACCAAAGTAGCAGAATCTGGCTACATCGCTATTGCGCTGAACGATACCACTGAAGTGGTTATTAAACGTGATTTCGTAGCTGCCGTTCTGCCGAAAGGCACCATGAAGGCGCTGTAATTTATTGTTTTCCCAAAGGGAACTGCCGTGTTAAACCGTTATCCTTTGTGGAAGTACATTATGCTGGTCGTCGTGATTGTCGTCGGCCTGCTTTACGCACTTCCCAACCTGTATGGTGAGGATCCGGCTGTTCAAATCACTGGCGTGCGCGGTGCCGCCGCCAGTGAGCAAACGCTGATCCAGGTCCAGAAAACGTTACAAGAAGATAAAATCACACCTAAGTCTGTGGCTCTGGAAGAGGGTGCTATTCTTGCGCGCTTCGACTCCACTGATACCCAACTGCGCGCACGTGAAGTGCTGATGGGCGTGCTGGGCGATCAATACGTCGTGGCGCTTAACCTTGCTCCGGCAACCCCGCGCTGGCTGGCAGCCATTCACGCAGAACCGATGAAACTCGGTCTTGACCTGCGTGGTGGCGTTCACTTCCTGATGGAAGTGGATATGGACACCGCGCTGAGTAAGTTGCAGGAACAAAATATCGATAGCCTGCGCAGCGATCTGCGTGAAAAAGGCATTCCTTATACTACCGTTCGTAAAGAAGATAACTACGGCCTGAGCATCACCTTCCGTGACAGCAGCGCCCGTGATGAAGCTATCTCTTATCTGAGCAAGCGTCACCAGGATCTGGTTATTTCCAGCCAGGGCAGCAATGCTCTGCGTGCGGTGATGACCGATGCGCGACTGAGTGAAGCCCGTGAATACGCGGTACAGCAGAACATCAATATTCTGCGTAATCGTGTGAACCAGTTGGGTGTTGCTGAGCCGGTTGTACAACGTCAGGGTGCTGACCGTATTGTCGTCGAACTGCCGGGTATCCAGGATACCGCGCGCGCGAAAGAAATTCTGGGCGCAACCGCGACGCTGGAATTCCGTCTGGTAAACACCAACGTTGACCAGTCTGCTGCGGCATCCGGGCGCGTGCCGGGTGATTCGGAAGTGAAACAGTCTCGTGAAGGTCAGCCGGTTGTGCTGTACAAACGCGTGATCCTGACTGGTGACCATATCACCGATTCCACTTCCAGCCAGGACGAATACAATCAGCCGCAGGTTAACATCTCGCTGGATAGCGCGGGTGGTAACATCATGTCCAACTTCACCAAGGACAACATCGGTAAGCCGATGGCGACCCTGTTTGTGGAGTACAAAGACAGCGGTAAGAAAGATGCCAACGGTCGCGCCGTGCTGGTGAAACAGGAAGAGGTGATTAACATCGCCAACATCCAGTCTCGCCTGGGTAACAGCTTCCGTATCACCGGTATCAACAACCCGAACGAAGCGCGTCAGCTTTCTCTGCTGTTACGTGCCGGTGCGTTGATCGCGCCGATTCAGATTGTTGAAGAACGTACCATCGGCCCAACCCTGGGTATGCAGAACATCAAACAGGGTCTGGAAGCCTGTCTGGCCGGTCTGGTGGTGTCTATCCTGTTCATGATCTTCTTCTATAAGAAGTTCGGCCTGATTGCGACCAGCGCGCTGATCGCTAACCTGGTGCTGATTGTCGGCATTATGTCGCTGTTGCCGGGAGCTACGCTGAGTATGCCGGGGATTGCGGGGATCGTCTTAACCCTTGCCGTCGCGGTCGATGCTAACGTACTGATCAACGAACGTATCAAAGAAGAGTTGAGTAACGGTCGTTCGGTGCAGCAGGCCATCAATGAAGGTTATGCGGGCGCATTTAGCTCCATCTTCGATGCGAACATTACGACGCTGATTAAGGTCATTATCCTGTACGCAGTCGGCACCGGGGCAATTAAAGGGTTCGCGATTACTACCGGTATTGGGGTAGCGACGTCGATGTTTACCGCAATTGTCGGTACACGTGCCATCGTAAACCTGTTGTATGGCGGCAAGCGCGTCAAAAAGCTGTCAATCTGAGGAGTGCGAAGTGGCACAGGAATATACTGTTGAACAATTGAACCACGGCCGTAAAGTCTGGGACTTTATGCGCTGGGACTACTGGGCTTTCGGCATTTCAGGTTTTCTGCTGATCGCGGCCATCGTGATTATGGGCGTGCGCGGCTTTAACTGGGGTCTCGATTTCACCGGTGGTACGGTCATTGAAATCACGCTGGAAAAACCAGCTGAAATGGACGTGATGCGCGATGCGCTGGAGAAAGCGGGCTTTGTTGATCCGCTTCTGCAAAACTTCGGCAGCAGCCACGACATTATGGTGCGTATGCCGCCAACTGAAGGCGCAGACGGCGGTCAGGTGCTGGGTAGCAAAGTGTTGAGTGTGATTAATGAATCCACCAACCAAAACGCCGCGGTGAAACGAATTGAATTCGTGGGGCCGAGCGTGGGTGCAGACCTGGCGCAAACGGGTGCGATGGCGCTGATGGCGGCGCTGATCTCAATCCTGGTGTACGTCGGTTTCCGCTTTGAGTGGCGATTGGCTGCAGGGGTAGTTATCGCGCTGGCGCACGACGTAATCATCACACTTGGGATCCTGTCGTTGTTCCATATCGAGATTGACCTGACTATCGTCGCATCGCTGATGTCGGTAATCGGTTACTCGCTGAACGACAGTATCGTCGTCTCTGACCGTATTCGTGAAAACTTCCGCAAAATTCGTCGCGGTACGCCTTACGAAATCTTTAACGTGTCATTGACGCAGACGCTGCACCGTACGTTGATTACGTCCGGTACGACGTTGATGGTTATTCTGATGCTTTTCCTGTTCGGTGGTCCGGTACTGGAAGGCTTCTCGCTGACCATGCTTATCGGTGTTTCCATCGGTACCGCGTCTTCTATCTACGTGGCATCGGCGCTGGCGCTGAAGCTGGGTATGAAGCGTGAGCATATGCTGCAGCAGAAGGTCGAGAAAGAAGGGGCGGATCAACCGTCGATTCTGCCTTAAGCGACGCAGAGCGTGTGAAGCGTAAGAACTGGAATCCCGATCGCAAGGTCGGGATTTTTTTTGTCTGTGATTTAACGGTAGGCCATTATCTTTTCTGTCGCCACACTACTGACAGTATGCTGTCAGTAGCCCTGTCTTATAGTCCTTCTGAGATTACCCACACAGGCAGGAGGAAGTATGAACAACGTAATTAACTGGTTTGAAATTCCCGTGGCACAAATGGAGCGCGCCATCGCTTTTTATGAGCCAGTGATGCAGGTTTCTTTGCGTCGGGAGAATATGGACTGCGCCGAGCTGGCCGTATTCCCGCATCAGGATCCCGCTCCTGGCGGGGCGTTGGCTAAATTTGACGGTATTTCGCCTTCAGCACAGGGCGCTATTATTTATCTGCATACGGACAATTTGGCTGCCACGCTTGAACGCGTCGCCATCGCTGGCGGTCAATGCGTGTTTGGCCCGCTCGAACTGGGGCAGGACATTGGTACGATTGCGCTATTTACTGACAGTGAAGGCAATCGTGTTGGTTTACATCAACCCGCGTAATATTTTCAGGCCAGAGGATTAAAATGAGTAGACGCGCCGACCGTTTGTTTCAGATTGTACAAATCCTGCGTGGCAGGCGAGTGACAACGGCGGCGCTGCTGGCAGAACGTCTTGACGTTTCTGAACGGACGATTTATCGCGATATCCGCGATCTCTCTTTATCCGGCGTGCCCATTGAAGGCGAAGTGGGCAGCGGATACCGCTTAATGGCCGGGTTTGATCTGCCACCGTTGATGTTAACGCATCACGAATCAGAAGCATTGATGGTCGCGATTCGGTTGCTGAAAACATGGGGCGGGGATTCACTTTCACAGGCACTGGAGTCCGCGCAGGAAAAAGTGCTGGCGATATTGCCGCCAGAAAGTCGCCGCAGGGCCGAGCAAACGCGGATTTTTGCGCCAGATTTTGGTAATCAGCCGCATTCACGCAGTGCCTTCGATCTCATACATCGCGCGGTTTCGGCGCAGCAGACGCTGGCGCTGCATTATCGAGATGAGTCCGGGAACCTCTCCTGGCGGGACGTTCAGCCGCTGGGATTATTTTTCTGGGGCGAGCACTGGCTTCTGGTTGCCTGGTGCGAGAAGCGTGACGATTATCGCTGCTTTCGCGTTGATCGCTGTCTGAAGATCACGCTGCTCGACAGGCATTTTCGTGAATCGGCAGATCGCTCGCTAAGTAACTTTTTACGTAAAGTACGTTGTGAAGACCAGCCGTAAAAAAGCCAGCGGTTAAGCTGGCTTGTCTGCATAAATTGTCTGGATTAGAAATTGTAACCTACGACCAGATAACCACCCCAACCGGTTGATTTCGCGCTGAAGTCGCCTTCGCCCCAGTTCAGGGTATCCCCACCTTTCCACTGGCCGCCGTTATGGAAATAACGCGCGACTACGGAGTAGTGCCAGTGATCGTAGTTCAGCGCCAGCACGTGGCTGGAAGCGATAGAGTTGCTGGTACGGTTAGGATCATCACCCAAATCTGAACCCCAGTCGAAGTTGGTGAAGCCAATATAGGTCAACTGACCGCCCCAAACCTGGGTGATCGGCACAAAGTATTTCACTTTGAAACGGTAACCATCCCACTCGTTTTCGTTGGATGCGCCATAGTTCTGCCACTGGTATTTAGCATACACGTTCAGGGACAGACCCATCGGCAGACCGGTGTCGATATCGGTACCCAGACCCATATACCAGGTGCTCTGGCGGCTGGCTTTGTTATCACCCATATCGTAGATGTAGTTGTTGGCGAAGTACCATTCTTTGAATGGTCCAAAGCTCAGGTCAGCACCGGTCAGCTTGTCGATGGAGAAACGCGGTTCGATTTCCATAAACAGCGGAGAACCGTCAGACCAGATGCCTTTGTCGTTACCGTTACCCCAGTCGAAGGTTTTCGGGATATCGATGTAGCCATAGAAATCAAACCAGTCTTTTTTGGCAAACGCTTCGTATTCCAGATACACGTCGTTGTTCAGTTTCGGAGAGAAACGGGTGTGGTAGCTGCCCACCACGTTGACGCTTTGGTGCCACCAGTCGGACAGATATTGCGGTTTGTCATTTTCTGCTGCGTTGGCAGTAAAAGACGAGGAGAGCGCCAGCACTGCACCGGCTGCAAGTAATGTTTTTTTCATATGTATGCCACTGTTTGAAATCCCTTTCGGGAGTGAAAAATGCGCAAATTGCGTTTCTAAATATTTCGTAATTCTTCGGAGCCTATTATAAAAATCATTGTTCACAAAAATATGTCTTGTTTCACAGTTCTATCATTTACGTAATCGATTGCGTTCACGTTTGCGTACTTTAGGCGGCGAATTGTACTGGCTCTGATGAATGTTGCCAAGTTTTGCCAGAAATATCGGTTATGTCAGGGGAGTAACAAAAGGGGGCGAATTGATGTTGCGGAACGCACAAAACGTTCCGCAAAAAAGTTTATTGGCTAACAGGCTGTACGTCGTGAATGCGAACAAATCCCAACTGGTCGGGGGAGAGACCATTTATCTGCAACGGAATGTCTACGTCGCTGGGGGCAAGAATACTTGCCGGGGCGTTGACCAGTTGGTTTTGAACATTCACTTCCTGGTAATTCTCTGTAGTGCCCTGAATTTGCCCGTACTCTACGGTGGCGCTGAAGGCGGGCAAGGGCGTATTGGACTCGCCCTGAATGCGTAGCGTTAACCGTGTGCCATCGGCGTTCGGTGCAATATTCACCAGCGACATACGTAGCGTGCCGATCTGGCTTTCCAGCCGGGCAGGCGTTTTGGAGCCCGGCAACAGATAGGCGCCACTGGTCGATTTGGCATTCAACATATTTTGTTGCGTAATTTTTACGGTTTCCTGATTAAGCTGCGTCATCTCTTTATTTAGCGTGCTTACGCTTTGATGCATCTGGCGTACTTCGCTTTGCTGCGCGCAGGCGCTAAGACTAAAGAGGCTTCCCACCAGGAGAATTCTTAGGTAACGTCTTGTCATTGTGATTACTTCCTTCATTGTCGCGATAGCATAATGGTAGTGTGCACAGAGCACGAAGGCATCGATCCTTTGTCTCAAAAGCGCTGCGCCTTTGTTGTCACGCCAGTTCAGGGTAAAATAGATTTCTGTGAACCACTGAGGTACAGGACGCCGTATGCATTGCCCATTCTGTTTCGCCGTAGACACTAAGGTAATTGACTCTCGTCTTGTAGGCGAGGGCTCCTCAGTACGCCGCCGTCGGCAGTGTCTGGTCTGTAACGAACGTTTCACCACTTTTGAAGTGGCTGAACTTGTCATGCCGCGCGTTGTGAAGAGCAACGATGTGCGTGAACCCTTTAATGAAGATAAGCTGCGCAGCGGCATGCTCAGAGCGCTGGAGAAACGCCCGGTCAGCTCAGATGACGTCGAAATGGCGTTAAACCATATCAAATCACAACTGCGTGCGACTGGCGAGCGTGAGGTGCCGAGTAAGATGATCGGCAACCTGGTGATGGAGCAGTTGAAAAAGCTCGATAAAGTCGCTTACATCCGCTTTGCTTCGGTTTACCGCAGTTTCGAAGATATCAAAGAATTTGGCGAAGAGATTGCTCGCCTACAGGACTAAGCCATGCAGGATGAATTGTACATGGCGCGCGCGCTGAAGCTTGCTGCGCGCGGACGTTTCACTACTCACCCAAATCCCAACGTCGGCTGCGTGATTGTTAAGCACGGGGAGATTGTTGGTGAAGGATATCATCACCGCGCGGGCGAGCCGCATGCCGAAGTCCATGCCCTGCGCATGGCCGGAGAAAAAGCGCAAGGGGCAACCGCCTATGTGACGCTTGAGCCCTGTAGTCATCATGGCCGTACGCCGCCGTGCTGCGATGCATTGATTGCGGCGGGCGTAGCACGCGTCGTTGCCGCGATGCAGGATCCCAATCCACAGGTAGCAGGTCGTGGCCTCTACCGTTTGCAGCAGGCGGGCATTGACGTCAGCCACGGGCTGATGATGAGCGAGGTTGAGCTGCTTAATAAGGGCTTTCTCAAGCGCATGCGTACAGGATTCCCGTATCTGCAGCTTAAGCTTGGCGCATCGCTCGATGGCCGTACGGCGATGGCCAGCGGGGAAAGCCAGTGGATCACCTCGCCGCAGGCGCGCCGCGATGTGCAACGGCTGCGCGCGCAAAGCCATGCCATTTTAACCAGCAGCGCGACGGTACTGGCCGACGATCCTCAGCTTACCGTGCGCTGGTCGGAGCTTGGGGAGTCAACTCAGGCGAGTTACCCGCAGGAAAATCTGCGCCAGCCGATCCGCATTGTCCTTGATAGCCAGAATCAGGTCACGCCGGAGCACCGAATTGTGCACCAGCCGGGAGAAACCTGGATTGTCCGAACGAAAGACGATACCCGCAGTTGGCCGGAGTCGGTTCGCAGTATCAAGGTGCCGGAACATAACGGGCATGTGGATTTGGTCGTGCTGATGATGCAACTGGGTAAACAGCAAATTAACAGTATTTGGGTGGAAGCTGGCCCAACGCTTGCGGGCGCGTTATTACAGGCCGGTTTGGTGGATGAGCTAATCGTGTATGTTGCGCCTAAACTGTTAGGCAGCGATGCGCGAGGATTATGTGTGCTGCCTGGGCTTGAGAAACTGGCCGACGCCCCCCATTTCAAATTCAACGAGATACGCCAGGTGGGCCCGGACGTTTGCCTGCATTTAACCACTGCGTGAGGCTTTCTGAATTAGAGGAAGCAGCGCCCAGAATATTATGATAAAATCCGCCCCCCTTACGGGGCCATAAATCGAACCCGAAGGAAGAATATGAACATTATTGAAGCTAACGTTGCTACTCCGGACGCTCGCGTCGCCATCACCATTGCGCGTTTCAACAACTTTATCAATGACAGCCTGCTGGAAGGTGCGATCGACGCCCTGAAACGTATTGGCCAGGTTAAAGATGAAAACATTACCGTCGTTTGGGTTCCAGGCGCGTATGAGCTGCCGCTGGCGGCTGACGCGCTGGCGAAAACCGGTAAATACGATGCGGTGATTGCGTTAGGTACGGTGATCCGTGGCGGTACCGCGCACTTCGAATATGTGGCTGGCGGTGCAAGCAATGGCCTGGCGCATGTCGCGCAGGACAGTGGCATTCCGGTAGCCTTCGGTGTACTGACCACCGAAAGTATTGAACAAGCCATCGAACGTGCTGGCACGAAAGCCGGCAACAAAGGCGCAGAAGCTGCACTGACTGCGCTTGAAATGATTAATGTATTGAAAGCCATCAAGGCCTGATTTTTGTAAGGGGAAATCCGTGAAACCTGCTGCTCGTCGCCGCGCCCGTGAGTGTGCCGTCCAGGCGCTCTACTCCTGGCAGTTGTCCCAGAACGACATCGCTGATGTTGAATACCAGTTCCTGGCGGAACAGGACGTTAAAGATGTCGACGTTCTGTATTTCCGTGAGCTGCTGTCCGGGGTGGCGACTAACAGCGCGTACCTGGATGGATTAATGAAGCCTTACCTGTCTCGTCTGCTGGAAGAGCTGGGTCAGGTAGAAAAAGCCGTACTGCGTATTGCGCTGTTTGAACTGTCTAAACGTAGTGATGTGCCGTACAAAGTGGCTATCAACGAAGCGATTGAACTGGCGAAAACCTTCGGCGCCGAAGACAGCCATAAATTCGTTAACGGCGTACTGGATAAAGCAGCACCTGTGATTCGCCCCAACAAAAAGTAATCCCGAGGCCGGCGGAGAGTGGAACTTGTTTCCGCTATCCCCGGCTTTTTCTTTTTTTCTGCTGAGGCATAACGTATGGCATGCGGCGAATTTTCCCTGATTGCCCGTTATTTTGATCGCGTAAGAACGTCTCGTCTTGATGTCGAAACCGGTATTGGCGACGATTGCGCACTCCTGAACATCCCTGAAAAACAGACATTGGCGATCAGTACCGATACGCTGGTGGCAGGCAACCACTTCCTCCCCGACATTGATCCTACCGATCTGGCCTGGAAAGCCCTGGCGGTGAATTTAAGCGATCTGGCGGCGATGGGGGCCGATCCTGCGTGGTTGACGCTGGCACTGACGTTACCCGACGTTGATGAAGCCTGGCTTGAAGCTTTCAGCGATGGCCTGTTTGAACTCCTTAATTACTACGATATGCAGCTGATTGGCGGTGATACCACGCGTGGGCCGCTGTCGATGACGTTGGGTATTCATGGCTACGTTCCCGTTGGGCGAGCCTTAAAACGTTCCGGGGCAAAACCGGGCGACTGGATTTATGTGACCGGCACGCCGGGCGACAGTGCGGCGGGACTGGCGATTTTGCAGGACCGACTGCAGGTGACAGAACCAAATGACGCGGAGTATCTGCTGCAACGCCACCTGCGCCCAACTCCGCGTATTTTACAGGGACAAGCCCTGCGCGATCTGGCCAGTGCGGCTATCGATCTCTCCGACGGCCTGATTTCCGATCTGGGGCATATCGTCAATGCCAGCGGCTGCGGCGCGCGGGTTAACGTTGACGCGCTGCCATATTCCACGGCATTCGCCCAACACGTTGAGCCTGAACAGGCGCTGCGCTGGGCGCTCTCGGGGGGGGAAGATTATGAGTTATGCTTTACCGTACCGGAAATCAACCGTGGCGCGCTGGACGTCGCGCTGGCACATCTCGGGACCTCGTTTACCTGCATCGGTCAGATGAGTGCGGATGTTGAAGGCGTTCACTTTACGCGCGATGGAAAACCCGTCACGTTCGACTGGAAAGGATATGACCATTTTGCCGCGCCTTAAAAAAGATGTCGCCAAAAGCCGCCTGAATATGCGTAATCCGTGGCATCTGTTAGCCACCGGTTTTGGTAGCGGGCTGAGTCCAATTATTCCTGGCACCATGGGATCGCTGGCGGCGATCCCTTTTTGGTATTTAATGACATTTCTGCCATGGCAGCTGTATTCGCTAGTGGTCATGCTGTCTATCTGTATCGGCGTTTATCTGTGTCATCAAACGGCGAAAGACATGGGCGTGCACGATCACGGCAGCATTGTCTGGGACGAATTTGTCGGTATGTGGATAACCCTGATGGCGCTACCGACCCTCGACTGGCAATGGGTTGCCGCCGGATTTGTGATTTTCCGTATTCTGGATATGTGGAAGCCGTGGCCGATTCGTTGGTTCGATCGCAATGTGCATGGCGGGACGGGGATCATGATCGACGATATTGTCGCCGGGATACTCTCTGCAGGTATTTTGTATTTTATCGGCCATCACTGGCCGATCGGTATCATTTAACGGGTTTGCCGGATAGCGGCGTAAACGCCTTATCCGGCTTACAATCTACGATCGCGCTTATTTAAATCCCACCACCGGGTGCTGTTTATACGGCGTCTCCAGCTCGGCAATTTGCTCCGGCTTCAGCGTTAAATCCACCGCATTGAGCAATTCATCCAGTTGTTCTTCACGCGATGTACCGATAATGGGCGCAGCCACGCCTGGTTTGCTCAGCAGCCATGCCAGCGCGACCTGCGCCCGCGTAACGCCCAGCTCCTCACTGATGCCAGCCAGCCGGGCGGCAATTTGCGCGTCGTTTTCATCGCTCTCGTTATATAAATTTTTACCGACTTCATCGGAAACCAGACGTGCGGTCGTTTCTCCCCACGGGCGGGTCAGGCGACCACGCGCCAGCGGACTCCACGGGATCACCGCGACACCTTCCTGATAGCAGAGCGGCAACATTTCGCGTTCTTCTTCGCGGTAGATCAAGTTGTAGTGATCCTGCATGCTGACGAACTGCGCCCAGCCGTGTTGCTTCTGCAAGGCCAGCGCCTGAGCAAACTGCGAAGCATGCATGGATGAGGCACCGATATAGCGAGCTTTACCGGCTTTGACTACATCGTTAAGGGCTTCCAGCGTTTCCTCGATTGGCGTGTTGTAATCCCAGCGGTGAATTTGCAGGATGTCTACATAGTCCATGCCCAGGCGTCTGAGGCTGTCGTCGATTGAGCGCAGGATTTGTGCGCGGGATAATCCTTCTGCTAAATCATCCACCTGGTGAAAAACTTTGGTCGCGACCACGACATCTTCGCGGCGGGCGAAATCACGCAGCGCGCGGCCGACAATCTCTTCGCTGCTGCCAGCGGAGTAGCTGTTGGCGGTATCGAAAAAGTTAATGCCGCCCTCAAGGGCGTGTTTGATTATCGGGCGGCTGCTCTCTTCAGGCAGCGTCCAGGCGTGATTACCGCGATTGGGCTCGCCAAACGTCATGCAGCCCAGGCAAAGGCGGGAGACCCGGAGGTCGGTTTTTCCTAAGGTGTTGTATTGCATTCATTCGCTCCTGCTTAGCGTGTTATTCATTAAGCATAGCAGGAGCGGGGAGGGGATTATGCCAGCCAGGCCTTGATTTTGGCCTCAATGCCAGTGGCATCAAGACCCAGATCGGCGCGAGCCTCATCCTGAGTGCCTTGCGGGATGAAGAAGTCAGGCAGGCCGATGTTCAGCACCGCAACGGGCTTGCGATGGGCCATCAGCACTTCGTTTACGCCACTGCCTGCGCCGCCCATAATGGCGTTCTCTTCAATAGTAACCAGCACGTCGTGTCGGGCCGCCATTTCGAGGATCAACGTTTCATCCAGCGGTTTCACAAAGCGCATGTCGACCAGCGTGGCGTTCAACGACTCTGCGACCTGAGCAGCTTCCGGCATCAGGGTGCCAAAGTTAAGAATCGCCACTTTTTCCCCGTGACGCTTCACGATGCCTTTACCTATTGGCAGGTGTTCCAGCGGCGTCAGCTCAACGCCCACCGCATTACCGCGTGGATAGCGCACGACCGATGGCCCGTTGTTGTAGTGATAGCCGGTAAACAGCATCTGGCGGCATTCATTCTCATCGCTCGGGGTCATAATGACCATTTCCGGGATGCAGCGCAGGAAGGAGAGATCGAACGCCCCCTGGTGGGTTTGCCCATCTGCGCCAACGATACCTGCCCGGTCAACGGCGAACAGGACCGGCAGTTTCTGGATGGCCACATCATGCAGCACCTGATCGTAGGCGCGTTGCAGGAAGGTAGAGTAAATAGCCACGACCGGCTTGTAGCCGCCAATCGCCAGACCTGCTGCAAAGGTCACTGCATGCTGCTCGGCAATTGCCACATCGAAGTAGCGGTCCGGGAACTTACGTGAGAATTCCACCATACCGGAGCCTTCGCGCATCGCCGGGGTGATCGCCATCAGCTTATTGTCTTTCGCTGCGGTCTCACATAACCAGTCCCCGAAGATTTTTGAATAGCTTGGCAGGCCGCCGCTGCTTTTCGGCAGACAGCCGCTGGATGGATCGAATTTGGGTACGGCGTGGAACGTGATCGGGTCTTTTTCCGCTGGCTCATAGCCACGACCTTTTTTGGTCATGATGTGCAGGAACTGCGGGCCTTTCAGATCGCGCATGTTCTTCAGCGTGGTGATAAGCCCCAGCACGTCGTGCCCGTCCACCGGGCCGATATAGTTAAAGCCCAGCTCTTCAAACAGTGTGCCCGGCACGACCATGCCTTTGATGTGTTCTTCGGTACGTTTGAGCAGCTCTTTAATCGGCGGTACGCCGGAGAACACTTTCTTCCCGCCTTCGCGCAGCGAGGAGTAGAGTTTGCCTGAGAGTAATTGCGCCAGGTGATTGTTCAGCGCGCCGACGTTCTCTGAAATCGACATTTCGTTGTCGTTGAGGATAACCAGCATATCGGGCTTAATATCACCCGCATGGTTCATCGCTTCAAACGCCATCCCGGCGGTGATAGCGCCGTCGCCAATCACACAAACGGTACGGCGATCTTTGCCTTCTTTCTCGGCGGCAACCGCAATACCAATGCCAGCGCTAATGGACGTTGAGGAGTGCCCAACGCTCAGTACGTCATACTCGCTCTCACCGCGCCACGGGAACGGATGCAAACCGCCTTTCTGACGAATGGTGCCGATTTTATCGCGGCGGCCGGTCAGAATTTTGTGCGGATAAGCCTGATGTCCCACATCCCAGATTAACTGGTCAAACGGGGTGTTATAGACGTAGTGCAGCGCGACGGTAAGTTCCACCGTGCCCAGACCAGAGGCGAAGTGCCCGCTGGAACGGCTTACGCTGTCGAGCAAATAGCGGCGCAGTTCGTCGCAAAGCTTTGGCAGGCTCTCTTTTGGTAGCAGGCGTAACTCCTGGGTGGAGTCGACCAGCGCCAGGGTCGGGTATTTGGCTATATCAAAACTCATCGCAAGCTCATGGGATATGTTGGTTTATTTATCACGCTGGATTATATAGTCCGCTAGCGCTTCCAGTGCCGAGGTATCGAGAGACTGCGCGGCCAGTAAACTTAGCGACTGGCGGGCATCCTCGATTAAATCCCGGGCTTTATTCCGGGCTTGCTCAAGACCCAGAAGTGCAGGATAGGTACTTTTGCCAAGCTGCTGGTCAGCACCCTGACGTTTACCCAATGTTGCAGTATCGCCTACCACATCCAGTATGTCATCCTGAACCTGGAAGGCCAGACCGATGCTTTCTGCGTATTTGTCGAGTATTGCCAGGCATTCCCGCCCTTTATCGCCTGCGCTTAATGCACCCAGACGCACGGCGGCACGAATCAATGCCCCGGTTTTATGGCGGTGAATACGCTCCAGCGCATCCAGCGCAACCTGATGACCTTCCGCTTCCAGATCCAGCGCCTGGCCGCCGCACATACCGGCGATACCGCTGGCCTGCGCCAGTTCAGAGATCATCGCGATGCGGTCACGGTCAGATACTTCCGGCATCGGGGCGTCGCTGATAATGGAAAACGCCAGCGTTTGCAGCGCATCTCCGGCCAGGATCGCGTTCGCCTCGCCAAATTTTACATGGCAGGTTGGCAGACCGCGGCGCAGGTCGTCGTCGTCCATCGCGGGTAAATCATCATGCATCAGCGAATAGGCATGGATGCACTCGACGGCGGCAGCGGGAGCATCAAGCGTACTCAGGCTGACGCCAAACATCTGACCGGTCGCATACACCAGGAATGGGCGCAGACGTTTACCGCCTAATAATGCGCCATATTGCATGGTTTCGACCACGGGAGTGTTCTGAAAGGGCAGTGGCGTGATAAAACGGCTCAGTGCCTGATTGGCCTGCTCAACGCAAGCCTGTAGCTGCTGCGTAAAATCCATTTACTCATTATCCGGTGTAAAAGGCGTAAGGGCGGCGTCTTCGGTGTCTGACAGCAGGATTTGTACGCGCTGTTCAGCCTGTTGCAATTTGACTTGTCCCTGACGCGCCAGTTGTACGCCACGTTCGAATTCGTTCAGCGCTTCTTCCAGCGGCAGGTCGCCGCTTTCCAGGCGGGTAACAATCTGTTCCAGCTCGCTCAGCGCTGTTTCAAAACTGGCTGGCGCTTCATTTTTCTTCGGCATAATGAATGTCTGACTCTCTGTATTGGCAGCACAAGACTATGGTAACGGACTCGCACTGATAAGCAAATAACGCGCAATGGTAAGGCGATGTGCACAGGATGACCATGATAGTGGTATACTTGCGCGCCTGGATGCAGCCGCAGGGTATGGGCTGCTGTATTTTTTTCCATTACAAGTCATTCAGACTTGCCAAAGAACCATTGCCGCCATGAAGTTTATCATTAAATTGTTCCCAGAAATCACCATCAAAAGCCAATCTGTGCGTTTGCGCTTTATAAAAATTCTGACAGGGAACATTCGTAACGTTTTAAAGCACTACGATGAAGACCTTGCCGTTGTCCGTCACTGGGATCACGTTGAGGTTCGCGCTAAAGATGAAAGCCAGCGTCTGGATATTCGCGACGCGCTGACCCGTATTCCGGGTATCCACCATATTCTCGAAGTAGAAGACGTGCCGTTTACCGACATGCACGATATTTTCGAGAAAGCGCTGGTGCAGTATCGCGATCAACTGGAAGGAAAAACCTTCTGTGTACGCGTTAAGCGTCGCGGTAAGCATGAGTTTAGCTCCATTGAGGTGGAACGTTATGTTGGCGGCGGGTTGAACCAGCATATTGAATCCGCGCGTGTGAAGCTGACGAAACCGGACGTGACGGTGAATCTTGAAATCGAAAATGACCGTCTGCTGCTGGTTAAAGGCCGCTATGAAGGTATTGGCGGTTTCCCGATTGGTACGCAGGAAGACGTCCTGTCGCTGATCTCCGGTGGTTTCGACTCCGGCGTATCGAGTTACATGCTGATGCGTCGTGGCTGCCGCGTACACTATTGCTTCTTTAACCTCGGCGGCGCTGCGCATGAAATCGGCGTTCGTCAGGTGGCGCATTATCTGTGGAACCGCTACGGTAGCTCGCATCGCGTACGTTTTGTCGCGATCAACTTTGAGCCGGTGGTGGGCGAGATCCTGGAGAAAGTCGACGACGGTCAGATGGGCGTGGTCCTTAAACGTATGATGGTACGCGCGGCATCGAAAGTCGCTGAGCGCTACGGCGTACAGGCACTGGTAACCGGTGAAGCGCTGGGCCAGGTGTCCAGCCAGACGCTGACCAACCTGCGCCTGATTGATAACGTTTCGGATACCCTGATCCTGCGCCCGCTTATCTCCCATGATAAAGAGCACATCATCAACCTGGCGCGTGAAATTGGTACCGAGGACTTTGCGCGTACCATGCCGGAATACTGCGGCGTAATTTCAAAAAGCCCAACGGTGAAGGCGATTAAAGCGAAGATTGAGGCCGAAGAAGAAAACTTCGATTTCTCTATCCTCGATAAAGTGGTCGAAGAAGCGAACAATATCGATATTCGCGATATCGCCCAGCAGACTCAGCAGACCGTGGTGGAAGTGGAAACCGTGAGTGGTTTCGGCTCAAACGACGTGATTCTGGATATCCGTTCTGTGGATGAACAGGATGACAAGCCGCTGAAGGTGGAAGGTGTGGACGTGGTTTCACTGCCGTTCTACAAGCTGAGCACCAAATTCGGCGATTTAGACCAGAGTAAAACCTGGCTGCTGTGGTGTGAACGCGGCGTGATGAGCCGCCTGCAGGCGCTGTATCTGCGCGAGCAGGGCTTTGAAAACGTGAAGGTGTATCGCCCGTAGTTCCTTTGCCGGATGGCGCTGCCGCTTATCCGGTCTACAGACTGTACCGTTTTGTAGGCCGGATAAGGTGTTTACGCCGCCATCCGGCAATCATTCTTATTCGTAGTAGTTATAAATTCCCGCAGCAATTACCAGTTGTGACGCCACTTCATGAGCCTTTTCGCGGCTTACCAGTAGATCAATGATTTTTAAACCAAAATCAATGGATGTTCCCGGACCCTGGCTGGTTAACAGGTTAACGCGCGGATCCCAGACGACACGCTTGTCTTGCCATTGTTCTGCGGGAATTTTGTCCTTCAACGCCGGGAAACCTGTCATATTTCCGATGGGGAAGATATCGTGCGGGACAAGTACGGTGGCGGCAGCGGCGCAAATTGCTGCGACAATACGCCCGGAGCGATGAAACTGCTTCACGGTTTCGACAAGCAAAGGGCTATCGCGAAAACACTCCGCGCCTTTAATACCACCAGGCAATACGATGATGTCGAAATCGCCGTCAGCCACTTCGACCAACGGTGCGTCAGCCAGCAGCTTCACTCCGCGTGAGCACACAATCGTCAGGTCGCCATCGCTGGCGACGCTTGCTGTAGTGACCTTAATTCCGCCGCGAACCAGCAGATCGATAGTAGTGACCGCTTCGGTCTCTTCACTACCAGGGGCGAGACAAACCAGTGCTTGAGCGCTCATACTCACTTTCCTTTCTCTTTACCATTTCAAACAGGTGGGCATTTTCCGGGACGGCGATGCCGTGCGCGCGGGCGCGTTTTAACAGGTAACCGGTAATATAGTCGATCTCTGTATGGCGCATGGCACGAATATCCTGCAGCATTGATGAGATGTTTTCCGCCGTACTATCAATGACTTGCTCGACATAATAGCGTAAATCATCCGCTGATGTGTGGTGGCCTTCGCGTTCAATAACCGCTGCTACTTCCTCACAGATTAGCGCTATTTTTTCCGGATGCTGACGCAGTTCGCCGTTTGGGCAGTCCCAGAGCGCCGTCAGGGGATTAATGACGCAGTTCACCGCCAGTTTGCGCCACAGTTCGGCACGAATATTATTGTGCCAGGCGACATCCGGTAGTACTTCTTGCAGTGTCTCAGCCAGATAGCTGAAATCACCGTCCTGCTCACGCGCCGGACCGATGCGCGTTGTGCCCTGAGCGACATGAATGATGACATTTCCGTCGCGACGTGCTGCGTGGGTGGTGGTGCCCATCAGCAGAGGCTGTTTAATGTTTTGCAGCTCTTCAATCGTCCCCATACCGTTGTGAATCAGCAAAATTGGGGTAGTTTCAGGCAGAATTGCGGCCAGACCTTTTACCGCATCGGAAACCTGCCAGGCTTTAAGTGTAACCAGCAACAGGTCGCTTTTTGCCAAAAAGTCGGGGTCGTTTGCCGTCAGGGATTCATTAAAAACCGATCCATCCGTGTCGATCAGGTTCACGCTGCAGTAGGGCTGTGGCACGCGTAGCCACCCTTGCACCTCATGTCCATGTTTGCACAGCGTGGTAAGCCACAGCTGTCCTAACGCTCCACATCCCAGTACGGTAATTTTCATTCTTCCTCCTCACCTGCAACAGCACCAGGTGTTAATCCATATCGGCCGTACCCCTTTATTGTTCGCAGGTTTCAGTTCCGCGTACAATTAAAGGATACAGCCTAGTATAGCGCTGTCTGTTGAGTAACTTTGCAGGTATTATGCTTCGCATCAAAAATGAAGGGAGAGGAAAAGATGCCATCTTTCGATATTGTCTCTGAAGTTGATCTTCAGGAAGCCCGTAACGCGGTAGAAAACGCCAGCCGCGAAGTAGAGTCACGCTTTGATTTTCGTGGTGTTGAAGCGACTTTTGAGCTGAATGAGTCAAATAAGACGATTAAGGTGCTGAGCGAGTCAGATTTCCAGGTCAATCAACTGCTGGATATTTTACGTGCCAAGCTGCTGAAACGCGGGATTGAAGGCACGTCGCTGGACGTACCGGAAACCTTCGTGCACAGCGGTAAAACCTGGTTTGTGGAAGCGAAGCTGAAGCAGGGTATTGAAAGCGCGGTGCAAAAGAAAATCGTTAAGCTGATTAAAGACAGCAAGCTGAAAGTGCAGGCGCAGATTCAGGGCGAAGAAATCCGTGTAACCGGCAAGGCGCGTGACGACCTACAATCTGTTATGGCGTTGGTTCGCGGCGGCGACCTCGGCCAGCCGTTCCAGTTTAAGAACTTCCGCGATTAAGTCGTAATGCCCGCTTATCCGGCCTACAGGTAGCACACGCTATTTGTCGGCCGGATAAGACGTCGCCATCGTGCAATCTTCACGCCTGGCTGATGGCCTGCTCAACCTCAAATCGATTGGTCACTTTGCTGTCGATTTTTACGTAGGCCGAATGTTCTTGCGCCACAATTAACACTTCGCTTATCCCTTCTTTAGCCAGCAGACGCTGCTTCAGGGTGTCATCCGCGGCAATCTCCGGTGGGATTTCCACGCGCAGGCTGCTAACGTACGGTGGTTCTTTCATTGTGCTGGCCACCAACAACCACACTGCCGCCAGAAGCGCGCCGGCCAGGAATACCGCCTGCCCATCAAACATGTCGACAACCCAACCGCCCAGCGAACCGCCAATCGCCACGCCAAGAAACTGGCTGGTGGAGTAAACGCCCATCGCCGTACCTTTATAGCCAGCCGGAGACTCTTTACTGATAAGCGAGGGGAGGAGGGCTTCCATCAGGTTGAAGGCGAGGAAGAATATCTGCACGCCCGCAATCAGCCCCCAGAAACGAATGTTTGCGCTCCACAATACAATTTCGGCAACAAGAATCAGTAACACGCAGGCGAGGAACACGCGTTTCATCCGGCGTTTCACTTCGGCGTAAATGATGAACGGCACCACGGAAACGAAGGACAGCAGCATCGTCACCAGATAAATTTTCCAGTGTTCGGCTGCGGGGAAACCCGCTTTCGCCAACTGACCTGGCAAGGCGACGAAAGTGGACATCAGTAAAATGTGCAGACACATGATGCCGAAGTTGAGCTTCAGCAGTTTTGGCTCCGCCAGTACTTTGCTGAAGCTACCTTTTACCATGCCTGATTCGCGGTTCAGTACGTGGGTCGTGCTATTGGGAACGACCCAAATGGTCAGCACGATACCTGTGGTAGCAAGGCCCGCGATCATCCAGAACAGCGCGTGTAGCCCTAGCGCGTGGGTAACGATCGGCCCCAATACCATCGCAATGGCGAAGGTGATACCAAAGCTGACGCCGATAAACGCCATTGCTTTGGTTCGGTTTTGCTCGCGAGTTAAGTCGGACAATAGCGCCATTACGGCGGCGGCAATCGCGCCAGAGCCTTGCAGAGCTCGACCAAGAATAATTCCCCAGATTGAATCTGAGAGGGCGGCAATCACGCTGCCGAAAACGAATACCGCCAGTCCGCCGACAATAAGCGGCTTACGACCGATGCGGTCTGACAGCAGACCAAAGGGGATCTGGAAGATGGCTTGCGCCAGGCCATAAATACCGATAGCAAGTCCGATCAAGGCTTCGCTGGCACCCTGTAGCGCCATACCGTACGTGGTCAGAACCGGCAGGACCATAAACATGCCAAGCATACGCAACGAAAATACGGTCCCTAAACCCCAGGTGGCGCGCAACTCACCGGGCGTCATTTTGTAATCGTTCATTCCCACCTCTGTATTAATTTCGCGCCTAGTGTAAAGCGGGGAAGGGGTGGGGTAAACCTCTACGATATGTGGAATTGTGTAGCGGTATTATTGAAATAATTACTTGTGTAACTAATTTACTTGCGATAATTACAGGTGTAGTGTTTTTGTGGTTGGTTCCAATGGAAAGAGGGAAAAGGAAATGGTATTTCGTGATAAATATGACCAATTGATTCAGGATGATGACTATATGCAATGGACATCATTCTAATGAGTATTCAAGACGATGTGTTAAACCTTTTCAGGGAAGAAATACCCGGGTATTTGGATGAAAACTGGAAAGAGGTACCTTTAGAACTCGACTCAGAACTATTTGATGTCCCCGGTGATGACCTCCACAGTGCTCTGACTCGATATGAGAAAGAGTTTAAAGTCGATTTATCATGTGTGAACTGGAAACCGTATTATCCGTGGCACAATTTGCCACTCTTCACGAGATGGTTCAAAGCTAAGCGGGAAGAAGTCGAAGCAACACGCATACCGTTAACCGTAAGGATGTTTGCCGAGTCGGCTGAAGCGGGAAAATGGTTGTTTGAAATATGGACGGATAATAAACAGGAAGATGCCTGATGGGGTTACGTTTATCCGGCCTACAAGCCATGTGCTTTTTTGTAGGCCGGATAAGGCGTCAGCCGCCATCCGGCATAGAAGATGTGACGATTAACTTACCAGACGTAAGTCAGCAGGTTCTGCGAGTTTGGCACCATGAAGTCGACGGACATCATCACGCTGAGCGCGGTAATGGCGATGATGGAGAAGCCGAACAGCTTGCGCGCCCAGACTCTGTCATCTTCCACTTTATAACCGCGCAGCGCCATGCCCAACCACCAGACGCTCACCGCCGCCGCAACAATCAGGTATTTATAACCTGCATAACCGCCCAGGGTTAGCATCAGCGTGGCGATAGCAAATGCCACGATATACAGCGTGATATGGTTCTTCGCGACCGAAATGCCTTTTACCACTGGCAGTACAGGGATGTTGGCAGCCTGATAATCCTTGAAGCGGAAAATCGCAATCGCGTAAGAGTGCGGCATTTGCCACAGGCTGAAGATAGCCAGCAGAATCAGCGCACCGCTATCGAACTCACCGGTTACGGCGCAGTAGCCAATCACCGGCGGCGCAGCGCCGGAGAGTGAGCCAATCAGCGTACCGTAAACGGAATGGCGCTTCATATACAGGCTATAGACGCCCACGTATACCACGAAGCCCATCACCCCCAGCCAGCAGGCCAGAGGGTTGGCACCAAACCACAGCAGCATAAAGCCAGCAATACCCAGCAAGGTGGCGTATACCAGCGAGACGGCAGGAGAAATCAGACCTTTAACCAGCACGCGGTTTTTGGTCCTCTCCATCTTCCTGTCGATATCCCTGTCGATATAGTTGTTAAATACACAACCCGACGCCACAACCAGTGACACCCCAACCAGCGTGTAGATAAACAGGGGATAGTCGATGCTGCCTTTCGAGGCCAGCAGGAACCCCCCAATCACCGAGATCAGGTTGCCAAAGATGATGCCTGGTTTCGTAACTTGCAGGTATTGCTTAAACATCATAATCGCCGCTCTTAGTGCATCATCATGTTGTAGTTAAGGTTCCACATAATCCAGATGGAGCCCACAACCAGAATGGCGATGATTAGCACAGTAAAGACAAAGGCCGTCATGTTCCAACCTTCATCAGATTTGCTATTCATGTGCAGGAAGCACACCAGGTGCACCAGAATCTGTACCACGGCCATTGCCAGAATAGTTCCCAGAATAACGGCCGGAGAGGCAGAACCTGTCATCACCATCCAGAACGGAATGACCGTCAGGATGATCGACAGGATAAAACCTGTCATGTAGGTTTTTACGCTGCCATGGGATGCGCCGCCGCTCTCGTTAGAATGACTCATTACATCGCCCCCATCAGATAAACAACAGTGAACACACAGATCCACACCACATCCAGGAAGTGCCAGAACAGGCTCAGGCACATGATGCGGGTACGGTTAGTACTGGTCAGGCCGCGACGGGCAACTTGCACCATCAGCACCGCCATCCAGATAAGACCGGAGGTGACGTGCAGACCGTGCGTGCCGACCAGCGCGAAGAACGCAGACAGGAAGCCGCTGCGATCCGGGCCCATACCGTTAACAATCAGGTGATGGAATTCATAGAGTTCCATCCCGATGAATCCGGCACCGAACAAGAAAGTCAACGCCAGCCAGGAGATGACCTGGCTCTTGTTGTTCTTATACATGGCGATCGCCGCCATGCCGTAAGTAATGGAGCTAAATAACAGCAGGAATGTTTCAACCAGAACGAACGGCAGTTCAAAAATGTCCTTACCTGTCGGGCCACCTGCGGTGCCGTTCACCAGAACGGCATAGGTTGCAAACAGAATTGAGAACAGAATGCAGTCGCTCATCAGGTAGACCCAGAATCCGAAGATCTTGGTTTGGCCTGCATCGTGGTGCCCGTGTTCGTGCGCGTGGGCAGTCGCGTGCGTTAAAGTATCAGTTGCCATTTTTCAGCCCTGCCTTAGTAATCTCATCGAAATGCTGGTTTTCCAGTTTTTCGACTTCCGGGACCGGCACGTAGTAATCCACGTCTTCATCAAAGCTTTTCACAATCCAGCTAATGATCATGCCTGCGAAGCTTGCAATCGCCAGCCACCAGATATGCCAGATCATGGCGAAACCAAACAGTGTTGCGAAGGCGGTAATGACGATACCGGCACCGCTGTTCTTCGGCATATGAATCTCTTCATAGTGCGTAGGCTGCTTGTACGCTTCACCTTTTTCTTTCATTTCCCAGAAGGCATCACGCTCGTGAACGTGCGGCACAACGGCAAAGTTATAGAACGGAGGTGGGGAAGAGGTTGCCCACTCCAGCGTACGACCACCCCATGGGTCACCGGTCAGATCACGGTTCTGCTCGCGGTCGCGAATAGACACGTACATCTGAATGAACTGGCACAGGATACCCAGTGCAATCAGCGCGGCGCCACAGGCGGCAACAACCAGCATCGGATGGAACTGCGGGTCAATCTGCTGGCTGAGGCGACGGGTCATACCCATAAAGCCCAGCACGTACAGCGGCATAAATGCCACGAAGAAGCCGATGATCCAGAACCAGAATGCGCGTTTACCCCAGGTTTCGTTCAGCGTGAAGCCAAACGCTTTTGGCCACCAGTAGGTCATACCCGCGAAGCAACCAAATACCACGCCGCCGATGATAACGTTATGGAAGTGCGCAATCAGGAACAGGCTGTTGTGCAGTACGAAGTCCGCACCCGGCACCGCCAGCAGTACGCCGGTCATGCCGCCGACTGAGAAGGTGACGATAAAGCCAATCGTCCACAGCATTGCTGAGTGGAATACGATACGGCCCTGATACATGGTGAACAGCCAGTTGAAGATCTTCACCCCGGTCGGGATGGCGATAATCATGGTGGTAATACCGAAGAAGGCGTTTACGTTTGCGCCGGCACCCATGGTGAAGAAGTGGTGCAGCCAAACAATGAACGACAGAACGGTGATACACACGGTTGCCCACACCAGCGAGGTGTAACCAAACAGACGCTTACGCGAGAAGGTTGCTGCGACTTCGGAGAATACCCCGAATACTGGCAGGATCAGAATGTACACTTCCGGATGGCCCCAGGCCCAAATCAGGTTGATGTACATCATCATGTTGCCGCCCATATCGTTGGTAAAGAAATGGGTGCCCAGATAGCGATCCAGGGTCAGCAACGCGACGGTAACCGTCAGAATTGGGAACGAAGCGATAATCAGGATGTTCGCGCACAGAGATGCCCAGCTAAATACCGGCATCTTGAACATGGTCATTCCTGGCGCACGCATCTTAATGATGGTCACAAAGAAGTTGATACCGGTCAGGGTTGTACCAATACCGGACAACTGGACTGCCCATATCCAATAATCGACCCCGACGCTTGGACTGTACTCTATCCCCGAAAGAGGCGGATACGCCAGCCAACCGGTCTGCGCGAATTCACCGACGCCCAGAGACAGGTTAACCAGGATTACGCCAACAACGGTGAACCAGAAGCTCAGGTTGTTCAGGAACGGGAATGCAACGTCACGTGCGCCAATCTGTAGTGGAACCACCAGGTTCATCAGACCGATAACAAATGGCATTGCCACGAAGAAGATCATAATCACGCCGTGAGCCGTGAAGATCTGGTCGTAGTGGTGAGGTGGCAGGAAACCCGCTTCACCTGCAGAAGCCAGCGCTTGCTGACTACGCATCATGACGGCATCGGCAAAGCCACGAATCAACATCACGATTGCGACGATGACATACATGATGCCAAGGCGTTTGTGGTCAACCGAAGTTAGCCACTCTTTCCACAGGTAGGTCCACTTACCGAAGTAAGTGATAAGGCCGAGTAAGGCCGCACCACCGATGATAATGGCAGCGATCGTAACCATGACGATTGGTTCATGGAACGGAACTGCATCAAGTGTCAATTTTCCGAACATCGTATTCTTCTCAACCCCTTGAGTTGGCGGATTCCGCGTGGCTCATGTCCATGCCTTCCATACCTTCATGTGCGCTGTGCTCACCTTCTGGTTGGGTCATGTCCATGCTCTTACCGTGAGCCATAAATTTGTTAATAACATCTTTAAACAAATCAGGTTTCACGTTGGAGAAGTATTCCACCTGGTTGTATTCGCTTGGCACAGCCACTTTTTCGAACGCAGCCATGTCGCTCATGGTGTTCGGAGACTGCTTAGCTTTAGCAACCCATTGGTCGAATTCGGCGCGGTCCTTTGTTGCAATAGCCTTGAATTTCATACCGGAGAAGCCTGGTCCGCTATAGCTTGCGGAGATACCATCATAAGTACCGACTTCATTGGCGATCAGATGCAGTCGAGTCTGCATACCGGCCATGGCATAAATCTGGCTACCCAGACGCGGGATAAAGAAGGAGTTCATCACGGAGTTGGACGTCACTTTGAATTCGACCGGAGTATTCGCCGGGAAGGCGATTTCATTCACGGTAGCGATACCCTGTTCCGGATAGATGAAGAACCATTTCCAGTCCATGGAAACCACTTCGATGGTAATGGGCTTCTCGTCATGCGCCAGCGGTTTGCTTGGCTCAAGAGCGTGAGTGGTTTTCCAGGTCAGCACGGCAAGGAAAATGATGATTAAGATCGGCACCGTCCAGACCACAGCTTCCACTTTATTGGAGTGTGACCAGTTCGGGCTGTACTTCGCATCTTTATTGCTTGCACGATACTTCCAGGCAAAACCAACAGCCATCAAGATGGCAGGAATAACGACGATCAACATCAGGCCAAATGCCGTCAGTATCAATGACCGTTGTTCCAGTCCAATCTGTCCTTTAGGGTCAAGCAGCGCAGAATTACAGCCACTGAGCAACGCAGTGCCTGCAATTAATGACAACCATCCCAAACTTTTATTGTATTTCCTGAGTCTCATTTAACGACCTCAATTCCACGGGACCGGGTGGCGTTTAAAGTGTGAGGTCATTTTACGGGAAGGTTACATTACTGTAAACATCATTGGATCTGTGTTACCGGGTTCTGCCGAGCGTGTCACATATGTTGCAATATATGTCGGGTTGGCTTTAAGAACCTGTTGCAACATCACGTTATAACGAAAGCAGGCAGGTGAAGGACGTGCGGAGGGCAATTGGTATAACCAATACCAAAATAAAACAATTAATTAACAATTGATTATCAATAAAAAGACAATTACAGAACAAAAAATAAATTTTTCATGGCTGAATCGAGTAAGGAAAATAGCATGTATAAAAGGCGTCAATAATTTCCAAATTCTATGGCGCACAAAATAACAAATAATATTTTTTATCAGTTGTTGTTTATTTAGCCGTTATAATTACGCAGGGTGATTACAACGGCTAAATATGCTCGTCATACTTCAAGCTACGGGTGTGTTGGCTTTCCTCGCTCACCCCAGTCACTTACTTATGTAAGCTCCTGGGGATTTGCTGCGTCGCCGCCTTCCCGTAACTCGAATTATTTAGAGCATAAATATGCAACATCACGCCAGGCGGGTTTTACGCAACGCAAGATAATCCAGCAATCCGCCGAATACCACTCCGCAGACAGCGACCACCACCGATATTTCAAGCAGTTCCGGCAGGAAGGAGAAGTTGGTGTAGTCCAGTGAGTTAAGGGTCAGCAACAATAGCCAAACTGCCAGCAAACAGCAGCCCGCGACCAGCGTCATTAATGCCAGACCGTACGCGCTACGAAATTCCGTACGCGGAATAAAGCTCTCATTTTGCCAGCTATGTTCCAGCGTCTGGCGACAAACCAGCAGCAGGAGGAGTCCAGGCAGCGCGGCAAACACGGAGAACAGATAAAACGTGGGCCACCCGTGCGCTTCGACAAACCAACCCGCTACCGGACCTACGTACACGCGGCCAACCGCTGAAAGCGCGGAGAGCAGGGCGAACTGGGTCGCTGAGAAGGACTTATTGCACAGCGTCATTAATAAGGCGACAAACGCCGCGGTGCCCATCCCGCCACACAGGTTCTCAAAGAAGACGGCGGCGGCCATACTGAACATGTGTTTGTCAGTGACGGACAGCAGCCAGTAACCTGCGTTTGATGCCCCTTGCAGAATACCGAAAATCAATAATGCGCGGAACAGCGAGAGGCGCTGCATCAGGATCCCGCCGTACAGCGCGCCAACAATGGTGGCCAGTAGCCCCAATGTCTTATTCACCACGCCGACTTCACCCGCATCAAATCCGACACCGCGGATTAAAAAGGTGGTGGTCAGACTCATGGCGAAGGCATCACCGAGTTTATACAGCACGATGAGGAGCAGAATCAGCCAGGCATTGTTGCGGCCAAAAAAGTCTCGCAGCGGAGCCGCAACCGCCTGTTCCAGCGATTTAGGCACCGGAATAGCATCTGTTGGTTCTGGCGCTAACAGGGTGGCGATGATGCAAGGGATCAGCAGCGCCGCCATCAGCCAATACATTCCCTGCCAGCCGAGCCAGCGGTCGGCCATCCACAGGGCCAGTCCGCCGGAAACCAGCATCCCTAAACGGTAACCCAGTACGCTGATTGCCGCACCTGCGCCACGCTCTTCGGTGGGCAATACGTCGGTTTTCCAGGCGTCAAAGACGATATCCTGCGATGCCGAACAAAACGCGATCACCACCGCCAGCGCGGCCATCCAGCGTAGCTGCGTACCCGGCTCCAGAAAGCCCATCGCGGCGATAGAAATCAATAGCAGTAGCTGGGTCGCCAGTAGCCAACCGCGACGTCGGCCCAAAAACGGCGGCGTATAGCGGTCCATCAATGGAGACCAGAGGAACTTAAATACGTAGGCCTGGCCGACCAGAGAAAAGAAACCGATGGTTTTAAGATCGATATTTTCGACCGTCATCCACGCCTGGAGCGTACCGGATGTCAGTGCGAGCGGTAATCCGGAGGCGAACCCCAGAATGAGCAGGATAGCTGAACGTGGTTGCTGAAAAATACGTAAGTAATGACTGGACATGGGCTTCTATAGGCCCGACGAACGTCGGGCCATAAGGGCAGAAATTAACGAGCGTTCTGCTTGATGAAATCGTGAACGCTGGTGTCCTGAGACATATCAGCGATGGTGTCGGTCAGGACGCTGTTAACGGCATCAGCAATATTTTTGTTGGAGGCCTGCAGCGCGCCTTCAACAGAGTAGCTTGCGCGGTAGTTTTTGGTCATCTTGTTACCGTTCGCCGCGGTCGCAATAATAGCGATGTCTGCTTTAGTGGCGATGTTGTAACGCACGCTACCCTGAGACACGTCAGCATACAGCTGGCTAACAATGATTTGCAGGTTTACTGCGCCGTTCGGACCAATCATATAACCACGCGCGGTCATCTGTTTTTCCAGCACTTCTTGCAGCAGGAAACGCAGATCGCGGGAAGCGGTCAGGGTAACCAGCTGGTTGTCGCGGGTGACTTTTGCCAGCGCCTGATCCTGACGCTGGTCGGCGCCGTTGATACTCACGGTCACGCCCATCAGGCTCGGATCCTGCTGCGGCAGGGTAATTTTAGGGGAGACTTCAATGGTGGTAGGCGGCGTTGCGCATCCTGCCAACATAAACATCGCAACTAACGGGAAGAGGATTTTTTTAAACATGCCAGGGCTCTCAGCGAATCTAAATTGTGTGGTTAGAGAAAATTCCCGCCATCATAACATCGCCAACGATGAGGGGAAGTGGGTAACGCATGTAAATTCATTGTGTTGTCCTTTTTATGACTTTGTGGAGACCAGAAACGGACTTTTTGCAATAAACCAAAGCATGAAATGAGTGAACTTCATTCGTTTGGCTGAGAAAATCAGACAAGCGCTAATTTTTTGTTGCTAAGGTGTAATGAAAACGGTAAAAGCGGCTAGTATTTAAAGGGATGGGTGACATCTCAGCGTTGTCGGAGGAAAAATTTCATGATGATTCGTGAGCAAATAGAAGAAAAATTAAGGGCAGCGTTCCAACCCGTATTCCTCGAAGTTGTGGATGAAAGCTATCGTCACAATGTCCCGGCAGGTTCTGAAAGCCACTTTAAGGTTGTGCTGGTTAGCGATCGTTTTACAGGTGAACGTTTTCTTAATCGTCATCGGATGATTTACGGCACGTTAACGGCGGAACTCTCCACAACCGTACATGCGTTAGCCCTGCATACCTATACCATTAAGGAGTGGGAAGCGTTGCAGGACACGATCTTTGCGTCGCCCCCTTGTCGTGGAGCCGGGAGCATCGCGTAGAAAAACGGATTTGCAACAACCGATGTTTTTCCAGTATGTTGCTACAGAATATGTGAAAACGGCCTGCGGGCCGTTTTGTTTTGTCTGAATTCTGGGGGAGTCGTACAGTATTCAGACAAAAATTAGCCGGGAATTGTGAAAAAAGCCGCAGCAACGCGCGATAACCGTTCTCGACTCATAAAAGTGATGCCGCTATAATGCGCGTCTTATTTTTCGGAATGTCTTCGGGATGATTCTGACGACAGGGAATGTGATTGCTTATGAGAACATCCCAGTTCCGCGAAGCCAACAACCTGTGCTTGCGGAGAAGAGTTGACCGAGCACTGTGATTTTTTGAGGTAACAAGATGCAAGTTTCAGTTGAAACCACTCAAGGCCTTGGCCGCCGTGTAACGATTACTATCGCTGCTGACAGCATCGAGACCGCTGTGAAAAGCGAGCTGGTCAACGTAGCGAAGAAAGTGCGTATTGACGGTTTCCGCAAAGGAAAAGTACCGATGAATGTTGTTGCTCAGCGTTATGGCGCTTCCGTGCGTCAGGACGTGCTGGGCGACCTGATGAGCCGCAACTTCGTTGACGCGATCATCAAAGAAAAAATCAATCCGGCTGGCGCACCGAACTACGTTCCGGGTGAATACAAGCTGGGTGAAGATTTTACTTACGCGGTAGAGTTCGAAGTGTACCCGGAAGTAGAGCTGACTGGCCTGGAAGCAATCGAAGTTGAAAAACCGGTTGTTGAAGTCACCGACGCTGACGTTGATGTAATGCTGGACACTCTGCGTAAGCAGCAGGCTACCTGGAAAGATAAAGACGGCGCTGCTGATGCAGAAGACCGTGTAACCATCGACTTCACCGGTTCTGTAGACGGTGAAGAGTTCGAAGGCGGCAAAGCGTCTGACTTCGTACTGGCGATGGGCCAGGGTCGTATGATCCCAGGCTTTGAAGAAGGCGTTAAAGGCCACAAAGCTGGCGAAGAGTTCACTATCGACGTGACCTTCCCGGAAGAGTACCACGCTGAAAACCTGAAAGGTAAAGCCGCTAAGTTCGTTATCAACCTGAAGAAAGTTGAAGAACGCGAACTGCCGGAACTGACTGAAGAATTCATCAAACGTTTCGGCGTTGAAGACGGTTCCGTAGCCGGTCTGCGTGCTGAAGTACGTAAAAACATGGAACGCGAGCTGAAAGGCGCTGTGCGTAACCGCGTTAAGTCTCAGGCGATCGAAGGTCTGGTAAAAGCTAACGACATCGACGTACCGGCTGCTCTGATCGACAGCGAAATCGACGTTCTGCGTCGTCAGGCTGCGCAGCGTTTTGGCGGTAACGAGAAACAAGCTCTGGAACTGCCGCGTGAACTGTTCGAAGAACAGGCTAAGCGTCGCGTAGTTGTAGGCCTGCTGCTGGGCGAAGTTATTCGCACCAACGAGCTGAAAGCTGACGAAGATCGCGTTAAAGGCCTGATCGAAGAGATGGCTTCTGCTTACGAAGATCCGAAAGAAGTTGTTGAGTTCTACAGCAAAAACAAAGAGCTGATGGACAACATGCGTAACGTCGCTCTGGAAGAACAAGCTGTTGAAGCCGTTCTGGCGAAAGCGAAAGTGACTGAAAAAGCCACTTCCTTCAACGAGCTGATGAACCAGCAGGCGTAATTCGTCGCTTTTGTAGCACGAATTTCGTACGCAAGCCCGTCACCTTTTGGTGGCGGGTTTTTTTTTGTCACGCATTTTGCATGGGAAGAGTGCGAAAACAGCGTTTCAGTGTTAGCGTTACAACAAAAGATTGTTATGCTTGAATTATGGCGATGTCGTACCCATTACTGAGGGACTAGCTGATAATCCGTCCATAAGGTTACAATCAGCACAGCAGGTTTTTTCAAATTTTATCCAGGAGACGGAAATGTCATACAGCGGCGAACGAGATAACTTTGCACCCCATATGGCGCTGGTGCCGATGGTCATTGAACAGACCTCACGTGGTGAGCGCTCTTTTGATATCTATTCTCGTCTACTTAAGGAACGCGTCATTTTTATGACTGGCCAGGTCGAAGACCATATGGCTAACCTGATTGTGGCGCAGATGCTGTTCCTGGAAGCAGAAAACCCGGAAAAAGATATCTACCTGTACATCAACTCCCCTGGTGGGGTGATCACTGCCGGGATGTCTATCTATGACACCATGCAGTTTATTAAGCCGGACGTCAGCACCATTTGTATGGGCCAGGCGGCCTCAATGGGCGCGTTCCTGCTGACTGCCGGGGCGAAAGGTAAACGTTTTTGCCTGCCTAACTCTCGCGTCATGATCCACCAGCCTCTGGGCGGTTACCAGGGCCAGGCAACGGATATTGAAATTCATGCCCGCGAAATCCTGAAGGTAAAAGGGCGCATGAACGAACTTATGGCGCATCATACGGGTCAATCTCTTGAGCAGATTGAACGTGATACCGAGCGCGATCGCTTCCTCTCCGCTTCTGAAGCGGTAGAGTACGGTCTGGTCGACTCGATTTTGACCCATCGTAATTAATGCCCAGTGCGCAGGTGTGCCGCTATAATTACCTGGAGCGGCACAACGCTGACTAGCGTCTTGCGCCTGAGAATGGCATTTGCGTCGTCGTGTGCGGCACAAAGAACAAAGAAGAGGTTTTGACCCATGACAGATAAACGCAAAGATGGCTCGGGCAAATTGTTGTACTGCTCTTTTTGCGGCAAAAGCCAGCATGAAGTGCGGAAGCTGATTGCCGGTCCATCCGTGTATATCTGCGACGAATGTGTCGATTTGTGTAACGACATCATTCGCGAAGAGATTAAGGAAGTAGCACCGCACCGTGAACGCAGTGCGCTGCCGACGCCACATGAAATTCGCAATCACCTGGACGATTACGTTATCGGTCAGGAACAGGCGAAGAAAGTGTTGGCGGTCGCGGTATACAACCATTACAAACGTCTGCGCAACGGCGACACCAGCAATGGCGTCGAGTTGGGCAAAAGTAACATCCTGCTGATTGGCCCGACGGGGTCCGGTAAAACGCTGCTGGCTGAAACGCTGGCGCGCCTGCTGGACGTTCCGTTTACTATGGCTGACGCCACCACGCTGACCGAAGCCGGTTATGTGGGTGAAGATGTTGAAAATATTATTCAGAAACTGTTGCAGAAGTGCGACTACGACGTACAGAAAGCGCAGCGCGGGATCGTCTATATCGATGAAATCGACAAGATTTCTCGTAAGTCTGACAACCCGTCCATTACCCGTGACGTTTCTGGCGAAGGCGTACAGCAAGCGCTGTTGAAACTGATCGAAGGTACGGTTGCCGCCGTTCCGCCGCAGGGGGGACGTAAACATCCGCAGCAGGAGTTCCTGCAGGTTGATACCTCCAAGATCCTGTTTATCTGCGGTGGCGCGTTCGCTGGTCTGGACAAAGTGATCGCTAACCGTGTTGAAACCGGCTCCGGCATTGGTTTTGGCGCAACGGTAAAAGCGCAGTCTGATAAAGCCAGCGAAGGTGAGCTGCTGTCGCAGGTGGAGCCGGAAGATCTGATCAAATTTGGTCTGATCCCTGAGTTCATCGGTCGTCTGCCGGTGGTGGCAACGCTGAGCGAACTGAGTGAAGAAGCGCTGATCCAGATCCTGAAAGAGCCGAAAAACGCCCTGACCAAGCAGTACCAGGCGCTGTTCAACCTTGAAGGTGTCGATCTGGAGTTCCGTGAGGAAGCGCTGGATGCTATCGCCAAGAAAGCGATGGCGCGTAAAACCGGTGCCCGTGGTTTGCGTTCTATCGTCGAAGCCGCGCTGCTTGACACCATGTACGATCTGCCTTCGATGGAAGACGTCGAAAAAGTGGTGATCGATGAGTCGGTGATTGGCGGTCAGAGCAAGCCATTGCTGATTTACGGTAAGCCGGAAGCACAGCAGGCATCTGGCGAATAATTCATCAATTCATACAGACATTTAATTAAAAAGGGGGGATTTTATCTCCCCTTTTATTTTTCCGTAAACATGGCGTTGAATGTGTGGGAAACATCCCCATATACTGACATACATGTTAAAGGTGGTGTGAAGCACAGTCGTACCACCTGATTACCTGGCGGACACTAAACTAAGAGAGAGCTCTATGAATCCTGAGCGTTCTGAACGCATTGAAATCCCCGTATTGCCGTTGCGCGATGTGGTGGTTTATCCGCACATGGTCATACCCTTATTTGTAGGGCGGGAAAAATCTATCCGTTGTCTGGAAGCGGCTATGGACCATGATAAAAAAATCATGCTGGTCGCACAGAAAGAAGCGTCAACGGATGAGCCGGGTGTAAACGATCTTTTCACCGTCGGGACCGTGGCCTCTATTTTGCAGATGCTGAAACTGCCTGACGGCACCGTAAAAGTGCTGGTCGAGGGGTTACAGCGCGCGCGTATTTCTGCGCTGTCTGACAACGGCGAGCATTTCTCTGCAAAAGCGGAGTACCTTGACTCGCCTGCCATTGATGAGCGCGAACAGGAAGTGCTGGTGCGTACCGCTATCAGCCAGTTCGAAGGCTATATCAAGCTGAACAAGAAAATCCCACCAGAAGTGCTGACGTCGCTGAACAGCATTGACGATCCCGCGCGTCTGGCGGACACCATCGCTGCGCACATGCCGCTGAAGCTGGCAGACAAGCAGTCCGTGCTGGAGATGTCCGACGTTAACGAACGTCTGGAATATCTGATGGCGATGATGGAATCCGAAATTGATCTGCTGCAGGTTGAGAAACGCATTCGCAACCGCGTGAAGAAGCAGATGGAAAAATCCCAGCGCGAGTACTATCTGAACGAGCAGATGAAAGCTATTCAGAAAGAACTCGGCGAGATGGATGATGCGCCGGACGAAAACGAAGCGCTGAAACGCAAAATCGACGCGGCGAAAATGCCGAAAGAGGCAAAAGAGAAAGCCGAAGCAGAGCTGCAGAAGCTGAAAATGATGTCTCCGATGTCGGCGGAAGCGACCGTGGTCCGTGGCTACATCGACTGGATGGTACAGGTACCGTGGAATGCGCGTAGCAAGGTCAAAAAAGACCTGCGTCAGGCGCAGGAAATCCTCGATACCGACCATTACGGTCTGGAACGCGTCAAAGACCGTATCCTTGAGTATCTCGCGGTTCAAAGCCGTGTGAACAAAATCAAGGGGCCGATCCTGTGTCTGGTTGGGCCGCCGGGGGTAGGTAAAACTTCTCTGGGCCAGTCCATCGCGAAAGCGACCGGGCGTAAATACATCCGTATGGCGCTTGGCGGCGTACGTGATGAGGCTGAAATTCGCGGTCACCGCCGGACCTATATCGGTTCGATGCCGGGTAAACTGATCCAGAAAATGGCCAAAGTGGGCGTTAAAAACCCGCTGTTCCTGCTCGATGAGATCGACAAAATGTCTTCCGACATGCGTGGCGATCCGGCTTCCGCGCTCCTTGAGGTGCTGGATCCAGAGCAGAACGTGGCGTTCAGCGATCATTACCTGGAAGTGGACTACGATCTCAGCGACGTGATGTTCGTTGCGACTTCGAACTCCATGAATATTCCGGCGCCGTTGCTGGATCGTATGGAAGTGATCCGTCTGTCCGGCTACACCGAAGACGAGAAGCTGAACATTGCTAAACGTCACCTGTTGCCGAAACAGATTGAGCGTAACGCGCTGAAAAAAGGCGAGCTTACGGTCGACGATAGCGCCATTGTGGGCATTATTCGTTACTACACCCGTGAAGCGGGCGTGCGTAGTCTGGAGCGTGAAATCTCTAAACTGTGCCGCAAAGCCGTGAAGCAGCTGCTGCTCGACAAATCACTGAAACATATTGTGATCAATGGCGACAACCTGCACGACTACCTGGGCGTACAGCGCTTTGACTATGGTCGCGCGGACAACGAAAACCGCGTCGGTCAGGTGACCGGTCTGGCGTGGACGGAAGTGGGCGGCGATCTGCTGACCATCGAAACCGCCTGCGTTCCGGGTAAAGGCAAGCTGACCTACACCGGTTCTTTGGGTGAGGTAATGCAGGAGTCTATTCAGGCTGCACTGACCGTGGTGCGTGCGCGCGCGGAAAAACTGGGTATTAATCCGGACTTTTACGAAAAACGCGACATCCACGTTCACGTACCAGAAGGGGCGACGCCGAAAGATGGTCCAAGTGCCGGTATTGCCATGTGTACCGCGCTGGTTTCTTGTCTGACCGGTAACCCGGTACGCGCCGATGTGGCGATGACCGGCGAGATCACTCTGCGTGGTCAGGTGCTGCCAATCGGTGGTTTGAAAGAAAAACTGCTGGCGGCGCACCGTGGCGGCATTAAGACGGTCTTAATTCCAGATGAAAACAAACGTGACCTGGAAGAGATTCCGGACAACGTGATTGCCGATCTGGACATCCATCCGGTGAAACGCATCGAGGAAGTTTTGACGCTTGCGCTGCAAAATGAACCCTCTGGAATGCAGGTTGTGACCGCAAAATAGTGACCTCGCGCAAAGAGCACTAATAAAAACAGGGCTGGCAGGCCATTTCGGACTTGCCAGCCTTTTTTTGTATAGCTAATTTAGATGACGGATTAGGCTTGCCATCATTAACGGGTGTTGTAAGGGCATGGCAGGCCTGATATAACTGCTGCGCGGTCGCGCTTTGAAGGATTCAGGTGCGATATAAATTATAAAAGAGGAAGAGAAGAGTGAATAAATCTCAACTGATCGACAAAATTGCTGCAGGGGCTGATATCTCTAAAGCTGCGGCTGGACGTGCGTTAGATGCAATTATTGCTTCTGTTACCGAATCCCTGAAGGAAGGCGATGACGTAGCGCTGGTAGGTTTTGGTACTTTTGCCGTTAAAGAGCGTGCTGCCCGTACTGGTCGCAACCCGCAAACAGGTAAAGAGATCACCATCGCCGCGGCTAAAGTACCGGGCTTCCGTGCAGGTAAAGCACTGAAAGACGCGGTAAACTAAGTGATTTCCCCTTTGGGGATGTGACGAAGTACAAGGGCGCATCAACTGATGTGCCTTTTTTATTTCTGATTCCGGTACTTTCTACGTGTTGTGGGCTGACAATTGCCCCCGTTTCTTGTCACAATAGGCCTTTGTGCGCAGCGTTCAGGAAACGCTATGCTGCGTGAAGCATATATACTCAAAATCCTTGCCGCCGTTGTTGTAACAACGTGCAGGCGGCTTGAAGGATAACGCGTATAGTCATCTACAGCGGAGTGTGGTTACACCATGATGGACAGCTTACGCACGGCTGCTAACAGTCTCGTGCTCAAGATTATTTTCGGTATCATTATCGTGTCGTTCATTTTGACCGGCGTGAGTGGTTACCTGATTGGCGGGGGCAACAATTACGCCGCCAAAGTGAATGGCCAGGAGATCAGCCGCGGGCAATTCGAGAATGCGTTCAATAGCGAACGTAACCGCATGCAGCAACAGTTGGGCGATCAATACTCTGAGCTGGCGGCGAATGAAGGCTATATGAAAACGCTGCGTCAGCAGGTGCTGAATCGTCTTGTAGACGAAGCGCTGCTGGATCAATACTCCCGCGAGCTGAAGCTCAATATCAGCGACGATCAGGTTAAACAGGCTATTTTCGCCACGCCTGCTTTCCAGGTGGACGGCAAATTTGATAACAACCGCTACAATGCGATTGTTAATCAAATGGGAATGACCGCCGATCAGTACGCTGAGGCATTACGTAATCAGCTTACTACCCAGCAGTTGATCAACGGCGTTGCCGGTACGGACTTCATGCTGAAAGGCGAAACCGATGAGCTGGCGGCGCTGGTCGCACAGCAGCGTATCGTGCGTGAGGCGACGATTGACGTTAACGCGCTTGCCGCGAAGCAATCCGTTACCGAGCAGGAAGTTGCCAGCTACTACGAGCAGAATAAAAACAACTTCATGACGCCGGAACAGTTCCGCGTGAGCTACATCAAGCTGGACGCTGCTGCACTGCAGGAGACGGCCAGCGATGCTGATATTCAGTCTTACTATGACCAGCATCAGGACCAGTTCACTCAGCCGCAGCGTAACCGCTACAGCATTATTCAGACGAAAACGGAAGATGAAGCTAAAGCGGTACTGGATGAGTTGAGCAAAGGCGCAGATTTCGCTGCGCTGGCGAAAGAAAAATCAGCCGACATCATCTCTGCCCGTAAAGGTGGCGATATGGGATGGCTGGAGGATTCCACCACTCCGGATGAGCTGAAAAATGCCGGCCTGAAAGACAAAGGCCAACTGTCCGGTGTGATTAAATCTTCCGTTGGTTTCCTCGTTGCGCGTCTTGATGACGTACAGCCTGCGCAGGTTAAACCGCTGAGCGAAGCCCGTGACGACATTGCGGCGAAAGTGAAGCAGGAAAAAGCGCTGGATGCGTACTATGCGCTGCAGCAGAAAGTGAGCGATGCAGCCAGCAACGATAACGAATCCCTGGCGGGTGCGGAGCAAGCTGCCGGTATGAAAGCGGTTGAAACGGGCTGGTTTAGCCGTAACAGTCTGCCGGAAGAGCTGAATTTCAAACCCGTCGCTGACGTCATTTTCAATGGGGGTCTGGTTGGCGAGAACGGTACGCCTGGCAGTAACTCTGACATCATTACCGTGGATGGCGATCGCGCGTTTGTGCTGCGTATTGCAGAGCACAAAGCCGAAGCCGTTAAGCCACTGGCTGAAGTGAAAGAGCAGGTTACTGCGCTTGTTAAGCACAATAAAGCAGAGCAACAGGCTAAGCTGGATGCTGATAAACTGCTGGCGGACCTGAAAGCCGGTAAAGGCGATGAAGCGATGAAAGCGGCGGGTCTGAGCTTTGGTGAGGCGAAAACGCTGAGCCGCACTGGACAGGATCCTTTGAGCCAGGCAGCCTTTGGTCTGAGCCTGCCAGCGAAAGACAAACCGAGCTACGGCGTGGCGAACGATATGCAGGGTAACGTTGTTCTGCTGGCGCTGGACGAAGTGAAAGCGGGTTCGATGCCTGAAGCGCAGAAGAAAGCGATGGTTCAGGGGATCACCCAGAACAACGCGCAGATTGTGTTTGAAGCGCTGATGAGCAACCTGCGTAAAGCCGCAAAAATTAAAATCGGTGACGCGCTGGAGCAACAGCAATAACCGAGGCTGCTCGCAAAAAATTGCAAAAAGTTGTATTAACCAAAGGCCGCTTTCGCGGCCTTTTCCATTTCTGTTATTTGCCGTTTGTCTGCTGTTCCGCACCTCGCTATCGTGATTCCACTGTTAACAAACACGGAGAAAACAGTATGAAACATGGAATCAAAGCCCTGCTTATCACCCTTTCATTGACCTGCAGCGCTATGGCCCAAAGCGCATTGGCTGCAGAGCCCGTTGCCAAAAACCAGGCGACTCAAACCAAAACGGATGCTTCCACAGTGGCGCAAAGCAAGGCTACGCAACCCGCTAAAGCAAGCGATGATGAAGGCACCAGGGTAAGCATCAACAGCGCTTCTGCGGAGGATTTAGCGCGAGTGATGAATGGGGTCGGACTGAAAAAAGCCCAGGCCATTGTCAGCTATCGAGAAGAGTACGGGCCATTTAAAACGGTCGATGATTTAAAGCAGGTGCCGGGGATGGGAAGTTCTTTGGTAGAGCGTAACCTGGCAGTTTTAACACTTTAATAACTTGCAGAGCGCTGAAAGTTTGCCAGACTATAGAGGTCATACCAGTTATGACCTCTTCACCCTGAATATGTACATATAAAAAAACGTAAGGTTTCTGCGCTATGCAAACACAAATCAAAGTCCGTGGTTATCATCTTGATGTCTATCAGCACGTCAACAATGCCCGTTATCTTGAGTTTCTGGAAGAAGCACGCTGGGATGGACTGGAAAACAGCGACAGCTTTCAGTGGATGACCGCTCACAACATCGCTTTTGTGGTTGTGAATATTAATATCAACTATCGCCGTCCGGCGGTGCTGAGCGACCTGCTGACTGTTACCAGTCAGGTACAGCAGTTAAATGGCAAAAGCGGCGTGTTGAACCAGACTATCACCCTGGAGCCGGAAGGACAGGTGGTAGCAGATGCGTTGATTACCTTCGTCTGTATTGATTTGAAAACGCAAAAAGCGCTACCGCTGGAAGGAGAATTGCGCGAGAAACTGGAACTGATGGTAAAGTAGTGGCTGTGAGTGCTTGCAGGCCGGATAAGCAAAGCGCCATCCGGCATCGCTCAACCCATTACTTTAACCCGGTTTTCTGCTTCATCGCCGTCATCACTGCCGGTTTATCCGCCAGATAATGGTTAAGACCGTTGGCGCGCAGATTACAGGCCGCGCAGTGACCACAACCGTCACCTTTGATACCGTTATAGCAGGTCAGCGTTTCTTCGCGTACCAGGTCCAGCTTGCCCCAGTAATCGGCCAGTGCCCAGGTTTCGGCTTTATCGATCCACATCAGCGGAGTTTCAAAGCGGATATCTTTTGCCATCCCCAGGTTCACGGCATGGTTCAGAGCCTTGACGAACTCATCGCGACAGTCGGGATATCCAGAGAAGTCGGTTTCACAAACGCCGGTAATGACCGCCTCTGCCTGTACCTGATATGCGTAAATCGCCGCCAGCGTTAAAAACAAAATATTGCGTCCGGGCACAAAGGTATTGGGAATGCCGTTCGCATCCGGTTCGTAATCAGGCACCGGAATGTTATCACGAGTCAGGCTACTGACAGCCAGTTCGCTAAGCAGCGTGACATCAAGCACTTTGTGCGCACGCGCGCCGAGTTTTAAGGCCAGATCACGTGCGACATCAATCTCAGCGCGATGGCGCTGACCATAATCAAAGGTCACGCAGTGCACTTCATCATACTGATGTAGCGCTTGCGCCAGACAGGTCGTGGAGTCCTGACCTCCACTGAATACAACAACGGCACGTTTCATGGCTTTTCCTGACAAATAACGAAACCCATATGGTAGCGCCTGGACGTGGTGTCGACCAGCTTCTTCATGCTGAAGGGGGCGGTAACCAGGCTTCGGTGAACTCAAACCAGCCGCGAGGATTCAGGCGAACACCGTTCACGCCCGGTGGCGCGCTAATACGATAGTGATAATTGAACAGCGGAGTCAGCGTGGCATCATGCATCAGCGTGGCGAACACTTGCTGTAACGCCGCGTGACGATCGTCTTCATTGGCCTGGACTTGCAGGGCATCCAGCGTGGTTTGCAAGTGCGTGTATTCAGGCGCATTGAGTACATGTGACCACAGTTGATCGCAACGTAACCACTGTTCGAGGGTATATTCAGGCGCTTCGCCAATCAGTCTGTCTCCCATCATCAGGTCGGCCTGCGCTAAAGGATGATTACCGTCCCAGTTTTTAGCATTATGAAATATAAGCGTTAATTCACAGCCGAGTAGCGCCAGCGCCTGGCGAAGCTGTTCAGCCATGGCATGTAGTTCAACCGGCAGGTGATACGCCAGCGTCAGTTTTTCCGGTAGCGCTACCTCGTTCAACTCATCCCATTGCGGGATCGTCCATCCAGGCAGCAGCGCATTGCTTGGGGTTATCAGGTTTTCATCTACCTCCAGCGTTTGTAGCAGGGAAGAGCGATGGATAATATTGACCAGCCGGCGGGCTTGCAAGGTATTCAGGCGCGCACTTTTTCTGAGCGTGAGATAGCAAAAACCGAGGCTTATCCCGCTGCTCACCTGGCTTAGCATGGGCAACTCTTCGGGTTTACCTATCGCTATTTGCACCGGATGGCGACAGCTGGTGCCCAAGTCCTGGGAGAAGAGTTGCGGAGTTATCCAGTATTCGATCGCTTTCAGGAGTGGATGACTCAGGTGGTAGTGATCGTGACTCTCGATACGCACCAGCTCAGGGGTAAACAACGTCAACCGGAATGGACCTGTACCTACAAACGGATGTTCCGGATGCGCCAAATGGCTGCTGTAGCTTGCCAGACGATGCGCCAGCCAGAAGTCGGGACGATGCAGAATAAAGGTCAGACACTGGGGATGGGTCACCTCAATACGTTTGACGCTGATGAACAGCTTATTCAGCGCGGGTAGTTCTAACAGCTTCAGCAACTGCTGATGTAGCTGCGTACTGCTGACGGCATCGCCGTTATGCCAGTACAGCGTGGAGCGAATATAGAAATCCCAACGCAGGCCGTCGGCGGAGATATTCCAGTGGTGAGCTAAATCACCGCAGGGGCGTTGTGTATGCGTGTCAAACCGGGTCAGGCCAGAGAATACCTGCCCGGCGAGATGTTGCTCTGCGCGGCCAGGGAGAAATCCGGGGTGCAAAGGGTCGAGCTGGCGGTAATAGGGGATACGCAGGGTTGGCGTGTCGTTTTGCCACTGACCGCCCATAAACGGTTGTAGCAGGGTTCTTAATTCACCCGGCGCCAGTTGGGCCAGCTCCAGCACGCTAAGCTGTTCCCCCTTTTGCAGCGCCTGCTCCATCATGGTATTGCGTAGCGAGTCCGGCGTAACTAAAAAGCGTAGCTGCCCGCGTTTACCCCGCCCCGATTGGGCGTGCCACTCCAGCCAGCCTGCATCCTGCGCTTGTTTTAACAAGGTTCGCACGTGGCGTTCGCTGCAAAAACAGCGTTCAGCCAGTTCGCCAATGGTCACCGACTGCGGCTCCCCGTTCGAGGGCTGCCACAGGCGTTGGTATTGGTTCAGGCGATTAAGCAGACGCATTGATACTTTATCCTTCAAGGTGCCCGTTAACGGTTTTTACGCAGAAAACCCGGAACAATTCATTTTATCTATTCACTATTACTTCCGTATATCTCAGGTGATACTGAATCACAAGTTAACCGCCTCACAGTGTGGAGAAAGAAATGGCTCGTCTGGCTGCATTTGATATGGATGGCACTCTTTTGATGCCGAATCACCATTTAGGTGATGAAACGCTTTCAACGCTGGCGCGCCTGCGTGAACGTGATATCACTCTGACATTTGCCACCGGTCGCCATGTGCTGGAGATGCGCCACATTCTGGGTTCTATTTCGCTGGATGCCTTTTTAATCACGGGTAACGGTACGCGCATTCACTCGCTGGAGGGTGATGTGCTGCACCGCCAGGATCTGGATCCGAATGTTGCGGATAGTGTATTGCACCAGAAGTGGGACACCACGGCCAGCATGCATGTCTTTAATGACAACGGTTGGTTCACCGGACAAGAAATTCCAGCGCTGCTTCAGGCGCATGTGTATAGCGGATTTCGTTACCAGATCGTGGATGTGAAACGTATTCCCGCCCACCAGGTAACGAAGATCTGTTTCTGCGGCGATCATGACACGCTGATCCGTCTGCGCATTCAACTCAATGAGGCACTGGGTGAACAGGCGAATCTCTGTTTCTCCGCGGTTGATTGCCTCGAGGTGCTGCCGCTGGGATGTAATAAAGGTTCTGCGCTGGCGGTATTAAGCAACCACTTAGGTTATTCAATGGCCGAGTGTATGGCGTTTGGCGATGCCATGAACGATCGCGAAATGTTAAGTAGCGTAGGGCGCGGCCTGATTATGGGTAACGCGATGCCGCAACTGATTGCTGAACTGCCTCATTTATCGGTGATTGGGCATTGCCGTAATCAGGCAGTATCACACTTTTTGACGCATTGGCTGGACAATCCGCATCTACCTTATTCCCCCGAATGAGAGATCCCTTCCAGCAAGCCAGACTTCGCGTCTGGCTTTTTTTTGTCTGATTAGTGGGTATTCAGGAGTTGAGCCAGCTCCGCTTTCCACGGCGTTAAATCCCCGATGTGCGCGTCGACCCACTGCGGGTTGTAATAGGTTTCCAGATAACGTTCGCCGCTGTCACACAACAACGTCACCAGCGATCCCGTTTCTCCTGCATCGCGCATACGGGCGGCAAGTTGTAATGCTCCCCACATGTTGGTGCCGGTTGAGGCGCCAACTTTACGGCCTAGCTGCGTCTCCAGCCAGTGCGCGGTGGCCACGCTGGCGGCATCCGGCACGCGCAGCATTTCATCGACCACATCAGGAATAAAAGACGGTTCTACGCGTGGGCGACCGATACCTTCGATTTTGCTACCTACCGGGCTGCGTAAGGTTGCATCGCGATCTTGCCAGAAGGGCAGAAAGACCGAGTTTTCCGGGTCCACCACCATCAAACGAGTGTCGTAACCCTGACAACGAATATAACGGCCAATGGTCGCCGAGGTGCCGCCGGTTCCGGCACTCATCACGATATGCCGGGGAACGGGGTTGGGCTCGCATTGCATCTGCCGAAAGATACTGTCGGCAATATTGTTGTTACCACGCCAGTCGGTGGCGCGCTCAGCGTAAGTGAACTGATCCATGTAATGGCCGTTCAGCTCACGCGCCAATTGTTCAGAAGCCGCATAAATTTCGCAGGCGCTTTCCACGAAATGACAGCGCCCGCCGTAAAACTCAATCTGTTCAATTTTACGTTTCGCAGTACACGAAGGCATAACGGCGATAAACGGTAATCCTAACAGACGGGCGAAATACGCTTCGGAAACCGCCGTTGAGCCGGATGATGACTCGATGATGGTAGTGCCTTCTTTGATCCAGCCATTGCACAGTCCATACAGAAACAGTGAGCGTGCCAGACGATGTTTCAGGCTCCCGGTCGGATGCGTGCTCTCATCTTTTAAATAGAGCTGAATGCCCGGAAACGCCGGGAGCGACAGACGAATGAGATGCGTATCCGCAGAACGCTGATAATCCGCGTTGATTTCATTGATGGCGTTTTTAACCCAGGAGCTATTCATCATTAAAAGATATCCATTTGTCATTTTGTGCCCAGAATAGCGAAAAGCACGGAAAAAATTGTTGCCATTTAGCCTTTAAAATAGAATGTAAGGAGAAAATTCTTCTCTGTGGAGTGGATATGTTAGACAAAATTGACCGTAAGCTGCTCGGCTTACTGCAACAAGACTGCACCCTTTCTTTGCAGGCGTTAGCAGATGCCGTTAATCTGACAACCACCCCTTGCTGGAAACGCCTCAAACGGCTTGAAGATGATGGTATCCTGCTGGGGCGAGTCGCCCTGCTGGATCCCGAAAAACTGGGGCTGGGCTTAACCGCGTTTGTGTTGATCAAGACTCAGCACCACAGCAGCGAATGGTATTGCCGCTTTGTCACCGAAGTCACCGGAATGCCGGAAGTTCTGGGATTCTGGCGTATGGCAGGGGAGTATGACTACCTGATGCGGGTCCAGGTCGCCGATATGAAAAGCTATGACGAATTTTATAAGCGCCTGGTGAACAGCGTGCCGGGCCTGTCTGATGTCACCTCCAGCTTTGCGATGGAACAGATTAAATACACAACTGCTCTACCGATTGAATAATTCTCCCGGCGCTCATTGCCGGAAATCTTGTCAGGACATAACGCGTGCGATTATTTGCTCAATTAAGCTGGTACTTCCGCCGGGAGTGGCGTCGCTACCTTGGAGCAGTGGCTCTGCTTATTATCATCGCTATCCTTCAGCTTATCCCGCCGAAAGTGGTCGGGATCATTGTGGATGGCGTAACAGCGCAACGCTTCACCACCGAGCGGCTGCTGATGTGGGTTGGCACAATCGCCCTGATTGCGGTGGTCGTGTACTTGCTGCGCTATGTCTGGCGCGTACTGCTGTTTGGCGCATCCTACCAACTGGCGGTTGAGCTGCGGGAAGATTATTACCGTCAATTGAGTCGCCAGCACCCCGAGTTCTATCTGCGCCACCGTACGGGTGATCTCATGGCGCGCGCCACTAACGATGTTGATCGAGTGGTGTTTGCCGCTGGCGAAGGCGTGCTGACGCTGGTGGATTCGCTGGTGATGGGGTGTGCGGTACTGATCGTGATGTCTACGCAGATAAGCTGGCAACTGACGCTTATTGCGCTACTGCCGATGCCGGTGATGGCGTTAATGATCAAACGTTACGGTGATCGACTCCATCACCGTTTTAAGCTGGCGCAGGCGGCGTTCTCCAGTCTTAACGATCGTACTCAGGAGAGCCTGACCAGCATTCGCATGATCAAGGCTTTTGGCCTGGAGGATCGGCAGTCGGCGTTATTTGCCGCAGATGCTGAAGACACCGGTAAGAAAAACCTGCGGGTGGCGCGTATTGACGCCCGTTTTGACCCAACGATTTATATCGCCATTGGGATGGCTAACCTGCTGGCGATTGCCGGAGGAAGCTGGATGGTGGTGCACGGTTCGCTGACGCTCGGCCAGCTCACCAGCTTTATGATGTATCTCGGTCTGATGATTTGGCCGATGCTGGCGCTGGCATGGATGTTTAACATTGTTGAACGCGGCAGCGCCGCCTACAGCCGTATTCGCGCCATGCTGGCTGAAGCGCCGGTGGTGGATGACGGTACTGAACCGGTGCCGGAAGGACGCGGCGAGCTGGCGGTGGCGATTCGCGAATTTCGCTACCCATTGACGGCTCAGCCAGCGCTGGAAAACGTGAATATCCAGCTCAGACCCGGACAGATGCTGGGCATCTGCGGCCCGACCGGCGCGGGGAAAAGTACGGTGCTGTCGCTGATCCAGCGTCATTTCGATATCAGCCAAGGGGATATACGTTTTCATGATATCCCGTTATCGCGCTTACAACTTGATAGCTGGCGCAGCCGGCTGGCGGTGGTTAGCCAGACGCCGTTCCTGTTTTCAGATACCGTCGCCAATAACATCGCGTTAGGGCGCCCGCAGGCCACGCAGGAAGAGATCGAACATGTGGCGCGTCTCGCCAGCGTTCATGAGGATATTTTACGTCTTCCGCAAGGCTATGATACCGAAGTGGGCGAGCGCGGCGTGATGCTGTCCGGCGGGCAAAAACAGCGAATCTCTATTGCCCGCGCGTTGCTGTTGAATGCTGAAATTCTGATCCTGGATGATGCGCTGTCGGCAGTAGACGGTCGTACCGAGCATCAGATCCTGCATAACCTGCGCCAGTGGGGTGAAGGCAGAACTGTGATTATCAGCGCTCACCGTTTATCTGCCCTGACGGAAGCCAGCGAGATTATTGTGATGCAGCATGGGCATATTGCTCAGCGTGGTGAGCATGATGTGTTGGTGCAGCAGCCAGGCTGGTATCGCGATATGTTCCGCTATCAGCAACTGGAAGCGGCGCTGTCCGATGCGCCAGAGATAAACGGGGAGGCGGCTAATGCGTAGTTTTGGGCAATTATGGCCGACCCTGAAAAGGCTGCTGAAGTACGGTTCGCCATGGCGAAAACCGCTGGCGATAGCGGTAGTCATGCTGTGGGTGGCGGCTGCGGCTGAAGTCAGCGGCCCGCTGCTGATTAGCTATTTTATCGATAACATGGTGGCGAAAAACAACCTGCCGCTGGCGATGGTCGCCGGGCTGGTTGCGGCGTATGTGGGATTGCAGCTGCTGGCGGCGGGTCTGCATTACGCGCAGTCACTGTTATTTAATCAAGCAGCAGTTGGCGTGGTGCAACAGTTGCGTACCGATGTCATGGACGCAGCGCTTCGCCAGCCGCTCAGCGCCTTTGATACTCAGCCCGTCGGGCAGCTTATCTCCCGAGTGACGAATGACACTGAAGTGATTCGTGACCTGTATGTGACGGTAGTGGCAACGGTTCTGCGCAGTGCGGCCTTGATCGGCGCGATGCTGGTGGCGATGTTTAGCCTGGAGTGGCGTATGGCGCTGGTCGCGATGGTCATTTTCCCGGCGGTGCTGGTGGTGATGGTGATTTATCAACGCTACAGCACACCGATTGTGCGCCGGGTTCGCGCTTATCTGGCGGATATTAACGATGGCTTTAACGAAGTCATCAACGGCATGAGTGTTATCCAGCAGTTCCGTCAGCAGGCGCGATTTGGCGAGAGAATGGGCGAGGCCAGCCGTTCGCACTATATGGCGCGGATGCAGACCCTGCGACTGGATGGCTTTTTGCTGCGTCCGCTGCTTAGCCTTTTCTCGGCGCTGATCCTCTGCGGTTTATTGATGCTGTTCAGCTTTACCTCTGGCAGTTCGATCGAGGTGGGGGTGTTGTATGCGTTTATTAGCTATCTCGGGCGGTTGAACGAGCCGCTTATCGAGCTGACGACCCAGCAGTCAATGCTGCAGCAGGCGGTTGTCGCCGGTGAACGTGTGTTCGAATTGATGGATGGGCCACGTCAACGCTATGGTGACGATGACCAGCCGCTAAAGAGTGGGGATATCGAGGTAGATAACGTTTCATTTGCTTATCGTGACGACAATCTGGTGCTGCAAAACATCAGTCTGTCCGTGCCTTCGCGTAGCTTTGTGGCCCTGGTCGGGCACACCGGCAGCGGCAAAAGTACGTTGGCAAGTCTGCTGATGGGATACTACCCGCTGACGCAGGGGGAAATCCGCCTTGATGGGAGACCGCTGTCTTCGCTGAGCCACGGGGTATTGCGTCAGGGCATCGCGATGGTGCAGCAGGATCCGGTGGTGATGGCGGATACCTTCCTGGCAAACGTCACGCTGGGCCGCGATATCTCAGAAGCGCGGGTATGGCAGGCGCTGGAAACCGTGCAACTGGCGGAACTGGCGCGCAGCCTGAGCGAGGGAATTCATACCCGGCTGGGCGAGCAGGGCAATAATCTCTCCGTTGGGCAGAAACAGTTGCTGGCGCTGGCGCGGGTGCTGGTTGAAACGCCGCAGGTACTGATCCTCGATGAAGCCACGGCCAGTATTGACTCCGGCACGGAACAGGCGATTCAGCAAGCGCTGGCGGCGGTACGTGAACACACCACGCTGGTGGTGATTGCGCATCGCTTATCGACGATTGTCGATGCGGACACCATTCTGGTACTGCACCGTGGACAGGCGGTTGAACGTGGTACGCACCAGCAATTACTGGCGGCGCAAGGCCGTTACTGGCAGATGTATCAACTGCAGCTGGCGGGCGAAGAGCTGGCGGCCAGTACGCAAGAGGATTCCATTATTGCCTGATAGCTGAGACCAACCCGGTATCGTAGGCCGGACGGCAATCAACAATCTGGTGCAAAAATGTAACGCACTATGCACCGTTATAGTGCGTTTTTTCTTTTTCTCCCCCCACTCCCCTCGGCTGGCCCGAATCATCCTGCTTTTTCATTCCTGGCACATCCCTTGCAGTATTCATCTGGTGTATCTGCAGCCACTACTGAATTCTGACTGGAGGGGATCTATGAAGCTGGTTACCGTGGTAATCAAACCGTTCAAACTGGAAGACGTCCGCGAAGCCTTGTCATCTATTGGTATTCAGGGGCTGACCGTCACCGAAGTGAAGGGGTTTGGCCGACAGAAAGGTCATGCCGAGCTGTACCGTGGGGCTGAATATAGCGTCAATTTTTTGCCCAAGGTGAAGATTGATGTGGCGATTGCCGATGACCAACTGGATGAAGTGATCGATGTCATCAGCAAGGCGGCCTACACCGGAAAAATTGGCGACGGCAAAATCTTTGTCGCCGAGCTGCAACGCGTGATTCGTATTCGTACCGGCGAAACTGACGAAGCCGCACTGTAACGTCTGGCACACAGTGATAGGAAACCAAAAAATGAAGATAGCAACGATGAAAACAGGTATTGCTTCACTGGCGCTGTTGCCGGGACTGGCGATGGCGGCACCGGCGGTCGCGGATAAAGCGGATAACGCTTTTATGATGATCTGTACCGCGCTGGTGCTGTTTATGACCATTCCTGGCATTGCGCTGTTTTACGGCGGTTTGATTCGCGGTAAGAACGTGTTGTCGATGCTGACTCAGGTGACGGTGACATTTGCCCTGGTGTGTATTTTATGGGTGGTTTATGGCTATTCACTGGCCTTTGGCGAAGGGAATAATTTCTTCGGCAACTTCAACTGGGTATTACTGAAGAACATTGCGCTGACGGCGGTCACGGGGAGCTTCTACCAGTATATTCACGTTGCTTTTCAGGGCTCTTTCGCCTGTATCACCGTTGGGCTTATCGTTGGGGCGCTGGCTGAGCGTATTCGCTTCTCGGCGGTACTGATTTTTGTGGTCGTGTGGTTAACGCTGTCTTACATCCCAATAGCCCACATGGTCTGGGGCGGTGGTTTGCTGGCTTCTCACGGCGCACTGGATTTTGCCGGCGGGACGGTTGTACATATCAACGCGGCGATAGCCGGTCTGGTGGGGGCTTATCTGATTGGCAAACGCGTCGGTTTTGGTAAAGAAGCTTTTAAGCCGCATAACCTGCCGATGGTCTTCACTGGCACCGCCATTCTCTACATTGGCTGGTTTGGCTTTAATGCCGGTTCTGCGGGCACGGCGAATGAAATCGCTGCGCTGGCTTTCGTCAATACCGTGGTCGCCACCGCTGCCGCCATCCTCGGGTGGATCTTCGGGGAATGGGCGTTGCGCGGGAAGCCCTCTCTGCTGGGGGCCTGTTCTGGGGCCGTTGCGGGTCTGGTTGGCGTAACGCCTGCATGTGGTTATATCGGTGTCGGCGGCGCGTTGATTATTGGCGTGGCAGCCGGTCTGGCGGGCCTGTGGGGAGTGACGATGCTGAAGCGTTTTCTGCGCGTGGACGATCCGTGTGATGTGTTTGGTGTTCACGGCGTGTGCGGCATTGTCGGCTGTATCCTGACCGGGGTTTTTGCCGCCAGCTCGCTGGGGGGCGTGGGGTTTGCCGAGGGCGTGACCATGGGGCATCAGTTACTGGTGCAACTGGAAAGCGTAGCAATCACCATCGTCTGGTCCGGCGTGGTGGCCTTCATTGGTTATAAGCTGGCAGATATGACGGTTGGTCTGCGCGTACCAGAAGAGCAGGAACGCGAAGGTCTGGATGTGAACAGTCACGGCGAGAACGCTTACAACGCCTGATTTCTCAATATGCCGGATGGCGCTAACGTTTATCCGGCCTACAACGATGTAGCCTGTAGGCCGGATAAGACATCAATTACGATTACGCATGACCCCTTCCTGTACGGTAGAAGCGACCAGCACGCCATCCTGCGTATAAAATTCCCCGCGCACAAAGCCCCGGGCACCGGAGGCGGAAGTACTTTCGACGTTATACAGCAGCCATTCATTGATATTGAACGGACGATGGAACCACATTGAGTGGTCAATGGTGGCGATCTGAATCCCTTTTTCCAGAAAACCAATCCCGTACGGTTGCAAGGCGACGGGCAGGAAGTTCAGGTCTGAGGCATAACCCAGCAGATACTGATGGACGCGCAGATCGTCTTGCAGTTCACCGTTGGCGCGGATCCATACCTGACGGGTCGGAGGTGCGACATGACCTTTTAAGGGGTTATGAAACTCCACCGGGCGCACTTCCAACGGACGATCGTTGATGAACTTTTCTTTCAATAACGGTGGCAGAAGATGCGCCACTGAGCGGGCAATTTCTGTTTCTGATTTCAGCTCATCGGGACCCGGCGCATCCGGCATGGTTTTCTGATGTTCAAACCCGTCTTCTGGTGCCTGAAAGGAGGCGGTCATGTAAAAAATGGGTTTACCATTCTGGATTGCGGCAACGCGGCGCGCGCTGAAGCTGTTACCATCACGCAGGACTTCTACATCATAAATGATGGGTTTTTGGCTATCGCCGGGGCGTAAAAAGTAGCTGTGAAAGGAGTGCACCAGACGTTCTTCCGGAACGGTTTCTTTCGCGGCATACAGCGCCTGACCGACAACCTGTCCGCCAAAAACCTGACGTAACCCTAAGTCTTCACTTTGGCCGCGAAAGAGCCCTTCTTCAATTTTTTCCAGATTTAACAGTGTCAGCAAATTTTTGAGTGCCAGACTCATAGGAGCTCTCCAGGTGATATCGATGTCGCGCGAGTTAGGCAGAGTATAACGCAATTTTAAAAGTGGTCCGATGGGTGCAATTGTCTGAATTACTGGCCTATTACAGGCAAAAACAGCTGTCTTGTGCCACACTTAATCACGTTATGTTTTTGTTAACCACTCTTCTGGCGAGGAAAGTTCTCGCTGGTGCATAGATGATAAGGAGAATTTAATGAAACTCGTGCACATGGTAAGTGGTTTAGCGGTTGCAGTCGCTCTGGCGGCCTGCGCCGATAAAAGTGCAGATATTCAGACACCTGCGCCAAGCCCTAATACGTCAATTTCTGACACACAGTCTAAAATTCAACAGCCGAATGTATCTGGTACAGTATGGATCCGCCAGAAAGTGGCCTTGCCACCGGATGCTGTGCTGACCGTTACGCTGTCGGATGCGTCGCTGGCCGATGCGCCATCAAAAGTGTTGTCGCAAAAAGCGGTGCGTACTGAAGGCAAGCAAGCGCCATTTAGCTTTGTATTACCGTTTAACCCGGCAGATATTCAGCCCAACGCGCGTATTCTGCTGAGTGCGGCAATTACGGTGAATGGCAAACTGGTCTTTATAACCGATACCGTTCAGACGGTTATCAATCAGGGCGGGACGAAAGCCGACCTGACGTTGGTTCCCGTGCAGCAGACCGCAGTCCCGCTTAATGCTGGCGGCGGCGCAACCACCACGGTGCCTTCGACTTCACCAACCCAGGTGACTCCGTCTTCAGCCGTTCCTGCTCCCACGCAGTACTAAAGCAGTCGTAACCCTCTCCATGAGGAGAGGGTTAGTACACCCAGCGATAGCGCTGTAAATCGATTTGCCCGCTGCCGGAAACGACAATCCCTTCTGCCAGCAACGCCTGACGTTGTCGTTGCAGATCGGGGCCCGTCAATGAAATAGCGCCGTGACGATTGACGACCCGGTGCCAGGGCAGGGAACTGCCTTCGGGGAGACGTTTAAGTATGCCGCCCACCTGGCGCGCAGCGCGCGGCGATCCGGCAAGTCTGGCGACATCGCCATAGGTGGTGACGAATCCTTCGGGGATTGACGCGACGATTTGCCAGACGCGTTGGGGGAAAGTGTCTTGTATATCCATCATTTATTCCTGCGCTAATCCTTCAGCATAATCCTGAATGGCGAGTGAGTGAAGCCGCATTGCGCAAGAAAACAGCATCCGATGCTGGATGGGTTGCATTTACAGGGTACACCAGTGATAATGCGCCTGCGCGTTGGTTAACAACGCTCTCAATGGGGGCTCTGTTGGTTCTCCCGCAACACTACTCTGTTTACCAGGTCAGGTCCGGAAGGAAGCAGCCAAGGCAGATGACGTGTGTGCCGGGATGTAGCTGGCAGGGCCCCCACCCAATTCTGCCGTCCGGCAATTTCCTTCTGCTTATCTTCTTTTTCTTTGTCACTGTATTGTCATTTTATTGTCATCAAATGCTGTCAATGTGTTTCGGGGATGTTGTTTGACGCTTTTACCGTCGCCGATCACAAGGACTTTTTACAATGTCGACTGCTGTACTGAATGTCAAAATTGATGAAGCGCTGAAAGAAAAACTTCGTCATTACGCCGAAGTGCATAATGAAAATCTAAGTGTCGCGACGGAAAAGCTGCTGCTGATCGCCTTTTCCGCCGTTGAAGAGGCGGGAGTCTCCGCTGAGGATATCGACAGCCAGCATACGGAAGAATCCGTCGTTGATGCACTGACTCCTAAAGAAATCAAAGCATTGCGCAGATTACTGAAGAAGAAAAAATGAAACAACAATCGTTCTCAACCGCCTGTAATTACAGCGAAGCCTGTGAATTGCTGCGATCTGGCTATGTGAAACATGTTCGCCTGAGCTGGAATGTCGGCAGCGATGAGTTCTTCCGTATTGCTTCCGACTGGTGTGATGCCGGGGCAAAAATTAAGAAGGACGGTGAGAATTTTGTGATTTCCCTGAAAGGTTTTCCGGTTCCTCCGCAGTTTTAATTGTGCCGGGACGTTGTTGTCCGTCACAACATACAAAAGCGGGTCCTTTGGCCCGTCGCTTAAATTATTTTGCGCATTTTCCCGCTGCTGGCCTGCAAACGCAGGTTATCCCAAATGGGTTGCAACACCCTGAAGGCGGCGCGTGCTGTATCATCCGGCAATGTGAAGGGCATGCGCAAAAAACGATCGAATGCGCCATCGAGGCCGAAGCGCGTACCGGTTCCTAACTGAATCCCCGCGCTTTCGGCGCGCGCAGCAAAGAGCGTCGCCAGCGTATCGGGCAGTTCGACCCAGAAAGAGAGTCCTCCTTGTGGTTGGGTAAACTGCCATTCCGGGAAATGTGTATGCATCAGGCTGGAGCACAGGTCGCGCTGCGATGCCAGCAAGCGTCTTCTGTCAGGCAGAAAGCGCCCGGCGTTATCCAACAACCAACGGGTGGCGAGTTGTTCAAGTACCGGAGAGCCCAAATCGAAAGTGTCGCGGGTTTGTACCAGGGCGGCAATTGTTCGTGACGAAGCCCGAATCCAACCCAAACGTAATCCTCCCCAAAAGCTTTTCCCTGCCGAACCCAGTAAAATGATTGGGGCATCGCGATTGAACGCGGCAAGCGGCGGTGGTGGCGGGGCGTCGTACCACAGGTTCACCATCGTCTCATCGACGACCAACGTCGTACGTGTTCTTTCGGCAATATCCGCCACGACCTGGCGGGTTGCGGCGTCCATACAACGCCCGGTCGGGTTGTGGAAGTCCGGCATCAGGTAGGCCATTCTGGGCGCCGTTTGCGCAATAGTGGCGACCAGACCCGCCGTATCCCAACCCTGCCCGGGTAGCGACACGCCAACGGGTCGACAGGATGCGCCCTGAATAGCGGCAATCGCCAGTGGATACGTGGGGTGATCAACGACGACGCGATCGCCAGGACCTGTCAGCAAACGCAGGATGAGCGCCAGACCGCTGACCGCGCCATTCACCACCATTATTTCATCGGGCTGCGTTGGGAGTCCGCGCTCGCAATAATGCCGGGCGATGGATTCACGCAAAGCTGGCAGCCCCTGCGGCAGATACCCGGAACTCAGCAGATGCTGCGGCATCGCGAACAACGCTTGCTGATAAGCCTGATGAATTTCGGGACCGGCACTGAGCGCTGCCGTGGACAAATCAAGCGCTGTGCCAGTGCTGGTTCTCGTTGGCACATGGCGAATATGTTCCGGCAGAATAACCCGCGAACCGCTCCCATGACGGCTCTCCAGATAGCCTTCTTCACGCAGTTGCGCCATCGCGCTGGCGACGGTGGTTCGGCTCACTTCCAGAACGGCAGCGAGTTCACGCTCGCCGGGCAAACGGCTATCCAGCGCCAGCCGACCATCGAGAATCAATAGACGTAGCGCTTCTGCCAGCTGTCGCCAGAGGGGCGTTCGCGAGGGGCTTTCCTGCCAGTGGCCGAGCAGGCGCTGCAAAGACTGACTTCCATAACGGCGAGATGACATAGCAGTCCACTTTTTGAAAACTGGACGTTAATCATAGTGCCAATTGCGGGGAAGATGAAAGCTATCTGAGAGTGAGAGGGGAAAAAGCATGCTGCGTCGTTTACTTCAGCTGTATATCGGTCTGGCGCTGTACGGTGTGTCGACGGCCATGTTTGTTCGCGCCGATTTAGGGGCCGATCCGTGGAACGTGTTTCATCTGGGGGTGGCCAATTTACTGTCGATGAATATCGGCGTGGTGATTATTGTCGTAGGCGTGTTGGTGCTGCTGGCGTGGATACCGCTACGCCAGCGTCCCGGATTTGGCACCCTGAGCAATGTTATTATGATTGGGTTGGCGGCAGATGCCGCGCTGGTGGTGATTCCGGGATTCGAATCCCTGCCGGCGCGCAGCGTCCTGCTGGTGACCGCGGTGATCCTGAATGCATTAGCCACCAGCTTATACATTGGCGCTGGTTTTGGCGCGGGTCCACGGGACGGCCTGATGACCGGTATTCACGCACGTACCGGATGGCCAGTACGACGCATTCGCACCGCAATTGAAGTGTCAGTGTTGCTTATTGGTTGGCTGCTGGGAGGAACCGTGGGGGTTGGCACGGTATTGTATGCGCTGGCTATCGGGCCGTTAATTCAGATTTGCCTGCCGTGGTTTCGCCACCAGCCACAGTCGCGTATCCGAGTCAGGAGTGAACCTGGGGCACGATCGCCTGCTGGCGACTAAACTTAACCTCGACTGACGCGGCCAGAATCGGCTTGCCGCGCAGTACACTTCGGAGGTTTTTCTCATGAAGTATGTTGATGGTTTTGTCGTTGCCGTACCCGCTGACAACAAGGAGGCGTACATTGCGATGGCGGCGAAAGCAGCTCCGCTTTTCAAGGAGTTCGGCGCATTACGCGTGGTGGAGTGCTGGGCAGATGATGTCCCTGACGGCAAATTAACTGATTTTCGCATGGCAGTGAAAGCGCAGGATCATGAAGAGGTGGTATTCAGTTGGATTGAATACCCTTCCAAAGAGGTCCGCGATGCGGCGAATCAGAAGATGATGTCCGATCCCCGTATGAAGGAATTCGGTGAGTCTATGCCATTTGATGGCAAACGAATGATCTACGGCGGATTTGCGCCCATTATGGACGAGTGATGTGACTGGCTGTGCGGCGTGCCGCCAGCCATCTCAACATCAACAGCCATGTCACAGCCGTTTTTCAGCCCACAGAATAAATTCCGCTTTTGGCAGTGCTTTACTGTAAAGCCAACCCTGACCGTACTGCACGCCATGTTGGCGTAGCCAGGCTGCCTGATTTTCAGTTTCGATACCTTCTGCCACCATTTCCAGCTTCAGCGTTTTGGCAATCTCAATGATATGCGGCGTCACGTTGTTGTACTCCAGGGCATCAACAAAGGATTTATCGATCTTCAGGATGTCCACATCCAGATCCTGTAAATAGCTCAGGCTGGAATAGCCGGTACCAAAATCATCGATGTATATTGAGTGTCCCGCCTGACGATATTTAGCAATAAACGGCGCGCTGTTTTTCGGATCGGCAAACTCGCGTTCGGTCAGTTCCAGCGCGATTTGCGCTGGCTTAAGTTGCCAGTGCTTTACCTTCTGGCCTAACAGCGCGGGAAGCGTTTCAGAAGCCAGATCGGCTGACTCAAGGTTTATGGAGATATGCTGATCCGGGTGTTGACGCAGCCATTTTCCTAAATCGTCAAATACGCTTTCAATTATCAAACGCGTGAGGGGTTTTGTCAGTCCGGTCTCCTGCGCCATCGCGACAAAAATTTCAGGCGACAGATAGCTCCCATCGGCCTGCTGCCAACGGGCCAGTGCTTCTGCCCCGACCACTTTTCCCGTTGTGAGCGAGATAATGGGTTGGTAATGGACCTTGATATCCCGATGCTGGATAGCATCCTGCAACTGGTGATGGGGGGACTGTAAGCGACGCAAAATGCGCAGAATAAAGGCGGCGGTAAGCAGGCCGATGATAATCCCGGCCGGGAGCCAGATCAGGGCTTGTCGGTGCCAGGTTTTTTGTAATGGTAGGGTAGATGCCCAGGTGACGATCGTGATGCCCAGTTCAGGAAAGGGGCGGGCATTAAAAATATTGCTATCTTTCTGAAAATGAGTGATCGAATGCTCTTGTTTTACATGCTGCAAAACGTCCGATGGCAGCGCGGCGCTACTGGCAACCACCACGTTGCGCGCGGTGCCAATGATAGTGACTTCGATTGGCCATGAGCCAAACGGGATGACATCAATAAAGGAACCCGGATCGACCATCACGACATAATGCTCGCTACCTAAAGCTGCCATAAAACGCTTGATGCCCAAATCATTTTGCGTAGTAAGCCATGCGCGATATCCATCCGGCGTGACTTTCATTGCTGGTGGAAATGCGGCAGCCTGGCTGTTTTTTTCCAGAGATGAACATTGTGGAACATTGTCTTTGAGATACAGCACTTCCTGAATATAGCGATAGCTATATGACAAGCGACGCATTTCCAGCAGATGCTCATCACTACAAGGCACTCCCTGAAAGGACTCTATGTGGCGTAATGCTTTCCTGGCCTGCTCGCCGACGCGTTCTGTGCGCAATGCGACTCGTGTGGAGAACATATCGAGTTCATCAATAAACTTTGTTTCGACCTGACGATGTGCCAGCCACAAGCTTAAACCTACGGGGGCGAGGATAGAAAGAAACAGCACCCCTGTCACCAGGCTTATCAGATGTCGTGTTGTCACAATGATATCCTTATTAACACAGCGTAAGGAAAGTATATCCGAAAGCCGAAAAAGCTATTCGATTGGCATCATATATTTAGGGCCACTTATCACCCCGTTTGTTTGCCCGTCGCGTAAATCAGGTTGTGATTTAAATAAGAGTGGTGTACTTTAATGATTATGTTATAACGTAACAATTTGAGGTTACCATGAAACCGGATATCCATCCTTTATATCGTACCGTGGTGTTTCACGATACCAGTGCCAATGAATACTTTAAGGTCGGTTCGACCATCAAAACCGAACGTGAGATTGAGTTCGAGGGGAAAACGTACCCGTATGTGACCCTTGATATCTCTTCTAAGTCACATCCGTATTACACCGGAAAACAAAAGACCTTTGACAACGAAGGTAGCGCAGCCCGCTTCCAGAAACGTTTTGGTCATTTTATTGGCGCTAAGCGAGGTTAAAATGCAGGTACTCAATTCGCTTCGTAGCGCAAAACAGCGGCACCCTGACTGCCAGATAGTGAAACGCAAAGGGCGTTTGTATGTTATCTGTAAAACAAATCCGCGATTTAAAGCGGTACAGGGCCGTAAAAAAAGACGTTAATTTCTTTGCCGGCATTCAGGGACTAAAGTGCGTTTCCTTTACAGGGACGCACTTTTTTATGTCAGAGGCGAAATTACTGGCTGGCCTGCGGGCGGGTGAGCGTAAACACATCGTAGAACGAGAGTTCGCCTTTACGTGAAATCATCTTTTGCAGTTGTGTTTTATGCTCGCTATCAACGGAAGGGGAGTGCAAAATAGAGTCGATGAGTGAGGAGGGAACAAAACGCGTGTTGTACCATTCACCGTTATAACAAACTCTGAAATCCAGGACGTCGATGTCTTCATAGCGATAACGCGGCGCCACGTCGAAAAAGAAAAAGCCGTTAAGTATGACAAACAGTACTACCAGCAGCCATACCGAATCGACCAGCGTTTCTGACTGTAGCATTACCGCCAGCGTGGCAAACCATGCCACATACATACCGATAAACAGCCCCGGATGTTTGCGAATAAAACTGATGCTAAAGCGCGGTTTGTTGTCGCGCTTCTCGCGAATATTTAAGTCATCGATTGTTTCGGTAAGCAGGCGCTGTATTTCTGTCATCTCTTGCCTTCGTGATATCTGCAAAATTCAGGAGCGATCGCCCTATTTTAAAAGGGGATACCACCTGAAGGTAGTAACAGATTAACCGCAATTTAGCATAACAGTTACATTTTAGATCACAGCGTTTTGATGATCCTCGCGGGATTACCGCCGACTACGCTGTTTGCCGGAACGCTTTTCGTCACCACCGCGCCAGAGGCTACAACGACATTATCACCGAGCGTGACGCCGGGATTTATCACTGCGCGGCCACCTATCCAGACATTGTTGCCGATAGTCACGGGCTTTCCGAACTCCAGGCCACTGTTGCGTTCGGTCGCATCCAGAGGGTGTGTCGCGGTATAGATATGGACGCCGGGTGCCAGCATGCAGTTGTCGCCAATATGGATTGGACAGACATCAAGCATGATGCAGTCGAAGTTAGCGTAAAATTCTTTACCGAGATAGATGTTATAACCGTAATCACAACGGAAAGAGGGTTCAATATATGCACCTTCGCTTTGACCCAGCAGATCATGCAGGATGGCCTGACGCTCACTTTTTGCCTCTGGCGAGGTGAGATTGTAGCGGTGAGTCAACTGACGAGCGCGTAGTCGGTCCTTGCGCAACGTTTCATCTGCCGGGCGATAGCGTTCGCCGGCGATCATTTTTTGCTTTTCTTTACTCATTACGAATTCCCTGTGTCCTGATGATCATTTCAGCACAGTAAAACGCAATGCAAGCAAAGGGAACGTTCCCGTTGGTTCGCTGTGATCGTAATCACGTGATTTGAATTAAATAACCATTGTAAATACGAAAATGGTCAGTCAGACAAACAAATGTCCCGCTATACCTGACTTAACCTCGAGAGCAATTAGCGAATGAATTTCCAAACGGAAGTTGGAATCTTGTCGTAGAGCTTATTCATGGTCAATTCAGCAAGACGGTGATCCGCTGCTGAGTAAAATACAGCCAGTTCGTTGTCGGACAATTCATATTTATTTTTTTCAATAACGCGCTCAAGCGTGTCAATTGTCTGGCAGCGTCGCAGGCGCATCAAATAATCTGTTTTAGTTAATGGTTTATCAGACATAACTCTTACCTATGATTGTAATAATTTTTAACAAGACAAACTAACAGGATTAGCCCTGGTGGCATTGACAAAACAGCGAAACAGTCGATTACCTGATTTCCGCCATTTCTGCAGATCCTGCGTATTAATACCATAACTGCTGAACAACATAAAAGTGTCATCCAGGTATTCATCTATCTGCGCAATCAGCTTATTGTCCTCATTGTACTTAATTTTATAATTAAGTGCGAAGGTTGCAATATGCTCTATCAGTTCATTGAGCTGCAAGCTGGTTGCAGAGGTAGGGTCGTTAACCCAGCCATGGTTACTTTGTTCAAGGTTTGCAAGACAGTCATGATACAGAGTTTCGCAGAGAAATTTAAGCTGCGCGATATCATGTCTTTTGGGTGAGTATTCATCCATAACGCATCCCCTTCTTCGTGGCTTAAACTAACCGAACACCTTCGGGATGGATACAACAAACTACCTGGAACTTGCCCGCGACTCCTGATGATTTAACTATAATCTAGTCTAAAAAAGATTTCATCGTCATATCACGAAAAATTACAATTATGCAAAATTATGACGTGGCGTCATTTTTACATTTTAACAGATAAGTACAGTTATTTGAAATCGGACAATTTCTTTATTCTTCGGGCAATCATCGGGTTATCTTCATTAGCTATCGCAACGACAGGCAACAACCGCCAGGACGGCGCGATAACCAGGAATAATCTTAATATTTATTAAGGTAAATAAGAACTCTCAACACTTTTTAAGAATAGCCTTTAAGGCTACAGGGATTATATCGCTTATTTAAGCCGGAGAAAATAAACCGAATTTCAATAAGTGGATTTTATGATTTTTCCAGAAAAAAGGCCGCTTGCGCGGCCTTATCTTTAGAGAGGTATCAATGATGATCGACTGAGTGGCTATGCTCAATATCTTCATTTTTGCGGCTAAAGCGGCGGCGTACCACCACAAAGAACACCGGAACAAAGAAGATAGCCAACACGGTTGCCGTCACCATCCCGCCCATTACGCCAGTACCAACGGCGTTCTGCGCGCCGGAACCTGCGCCGGAGCTGATTACCAGCGGCATTACGCCCAGAATAAAGGCCAATGACGTCATGAGGATTGGACGTAAACGCATGCGGACCGCGTCCAGCGTCGCCTCTATCAGACCTTTGCCTTCTTTATCCATCAGATCTTTGGCGAATTCGACGATAAGTATCGCGTTCTTCGCCGACAACCCAATGGTTGTGAGCAGGCCTACCTGGAAGTATACGTCGTTGGTCAGACCGCGGAATGTCGCCGCCAGCAATGCGCCGATAACCCCCAACGGTACTACCAGCATAACGGAGAATGGAATTGACCAGCTCTCGTACAATGCCGCCAGACACAGGAAGACGACGATCAGTGAAATGGCATACAGGGCAGGGGCCTGGTTACCGGACAGTCGTTCCTGGTAGGACATACCCGTCCAGTCATAACCGATACCGGATGGCAGTTTGCTGGCCAGTTGCTCCATCATCGCCATCGCTTCACCGGTACTTTTACCCGGTGCGGCCTGGCCTAAGATCTCCATGGAAGGCAGACCGTTATAGCGTTCCAGACGCGGTGAACCGTATTCCCAGCGTGAGGTAGAGAAGGCGGAGAATGGGACCATCTGTCCATCGCTGCCGCGCACGTACCAGTTGCCAATATCTTCCGGCAACATACGGTATTTCGCTTCAGACATGACGTAAACTTTCTTCACACGACCACGGTCGATGAAGTCATTCACGTAGCTTCCGCCCCATGCGGCACCCAGCGTTGTATTAATATCACTAATGGAAACACCCAGCGCCTGCGCTTTTTCCTGATCGATATCGATCTTGAACTGCGGCGTATCTTCCAGACCGTTAGGACGTACGCCGACTAACAGATCAGGATGTTTCGCAACTTCACCAAACAGTTGGTTACGCGCCTGGGTCAGTTTTTCATGGCCCAAACCAGCCTGGTCAATCAACTGGAAGTCAAAACCAGTGGCGGTACCTAACTCCACAATCGCTGGCAGGTTGAAGGCAAAGACCATTGCATCTTTAATCTGCGAGAATGCGCCCATCGCACGCTCGGTAATCGCCTCAACTTTATTCTCTTTACCTGGACGTTCGCTCCAGTCTTTCAGTGAGACGAACGCGATACCGGTGTTCTGACCACGACCCGCAAAACCGAAGCCGTTAACGGCAAATACCGATTCAACGTTCGCTTTTTCTTTCGTCAGATAGTAATCCGTCATTTCATCCAGCACCTTCTGGGTACGCTCTTGCGTTGCACCCGCTGGCAGCTGAGCCATTGACAGGAATACCCCCTGGTCTTCATCTGGCAGGAACGAACTTGGCAGACGAACGAACAGATAGGCCATGCCCACGACGATGATCAAATACAGCGCCAGATAACGACCGGTGCTGCGCAGAATACCGCCCACGCTGTCGGTGTAATGGTGCGTGCTCTTATCGAACATGCGGTTAAACCAGCCGAAGAAGCCTTTTTTACCTTCTCCGTGATCGCCTTTAGCAATCGGTTTGAGCATGGTCGCACACAGGGCAGGGGTCAGAATCAATGCCACCAGTACTGACAACGCCATCGCGGAAACAATGGTGATGGAGAACTGACGGTAAATTGCACCGGTAGAACCCCCGAAGAATGCCATCGGGATAAATACCGCTGACAGCACCATTGCGATACCCACCAGCGCGCCCTGAATCTGGCCCATTGATTTACGTGTTGCTTCCTTCGGCGGTAGTCCTTCTTCCGCCATAACACGTTCAACGTTCTCGACCACCACGATGGCGTCATCCACCAACAGGCCGATGGCGAGCACCATCCCGAACATCGTCAGGGTGTTTATCGAGAAGCCGAAAATCGCAAGGACGGCAAACGTACCCAACAGCACCACCGGCACAGCGATAGTCGGAATCAACGTCGCGCGGAAGTTCTGCAGGAACAGATACATGACCAGGAACACGAGGATGATTGCTTCCGCCAGCGTTTTCACCACTTCGTGAATAGAGATTTTCACGAACGGCGTGGTGTCATACGGGTAAACGATCTTCAGACCTGACGGGAAGAACGGTTCCATCTTCTTCAGTTCATCGCGGATAGCGTTTGCCGTGTCCAGGGCGTTAGCGCCTGTCGCCAGCTTGATACCCAGACCGGATGCTGGTTTACCGTTGAACTTCGCAATGATGTCGTAGTTCTCGCCGCCCAGCTCCACTTTCGCCACGTCACGTAAACGAACCTGGGAACCATCCTGATTCACTTTCAGCAGAATTTTGCTGAACTCATCGGCGGAGGTCAGACGGGTCTGCGCGATGATCGACGCGTTAAGCTGCTGGCCTTTCACCGGCGGCGTACCACCTAACTGACCGGCTGCAACCTGGGCGTTTTGCGCTTTGATTGCGTTGATGACATCAACCGGCGTCAGCTGGAAATTGTTCAGTTTGTTCGGATCCATCCAGATACGCATTGCGTACTGCGAACCGAACAGCTGAACATCGCCCACGCCTGAAGTACGGCTAATGGCGTCCTTCATGTTGGCGCCAACGTAGTCGGAAATATCCTCCTGCGTCATGGTGCCATTGGTGTTGATAACACCGACGACCATCAGGAAGCTGCTGGATGACTTCTCAACGCTAACCCCTTGCTGCTGTACTTCCTGCGGCAGTAACGGCATAGCCAGCTGCAGTTTGTTCTGCACCTGTACCTGCGCGATGTCCGCATCAGTACCAGACTGGAAGGTTAGGGTGATCTGCACGGTACCCGTGGAGTCACTGTTTGAGGACATGTACATCAGGTTATCGATACCGTTCATATTCTGTTCGATAACCTGCGTAACAGTATCCTGTACTGTTTTGGCATCAGCGCCAGGGTAGGTCGCGGAGATCGTCACTGCTGGCGGTGCAATAGTCGGATATTGCGCTACCGGCAATTTGAGGATCGCGAGCCCCCCTGCCAACATGATGATAATGGCGATCACCCACGCAAATATTGGGCGATCGATAAAGAAATTAGGCATGTCTTAACGGCTCCTGTTTAAGTTAAGACTTGGACTGTTCAGGCTGGCTACCGCTTGCGGCTTGCTGGTTGTTATCCGCGGTAATCTCCTGGGCTTTTACCTGCGCGCCAGGACGTACTTTTTGCAACCCAGTGACAATCACGCGGTCGCCCGGCTTAAGTCCATCAGTGACTAACCATTTATCGCCAATCGCTTGTGCGGCGACAATTTGACGCATTTCAACTTTGTTATCTGCACCGATAACCAAGGCACTGGCATCGCCACGCGGTGTGCGGGTAACGCCTTGCTGCGGAACCAGTAATGCAGTTGGGTTAGTCCCTTCTTCCAGGCGAGCACGGACGAACATTCCCGGTAGTAAGGTGTGATCCGGGTTAGGGAAGATGGCGCGTAACGTAATCGAACCGGTGGTTTGATCTACCGTAACATCGGAAAATTCCAGCGTACCGGCCTGCGGGAACTTGATGCCGTCATTGGTCACCAGCTCGACTTTCGCTTTACCGTTCTCTTGCTTCAGCGTGCCGTTGGCCAACTCTTGTTTCAGGCGCAGGAAGTCGTTACTTGACTGCGTCACGTCTACATAGATAGGGTCCAATTGCTGAACGGTAGCCAGTGCGGTCGCCTGACCGTTTTGCACCAGAGCGCCTTCCGTAACGGATGACTTACCAATGCGGCCGCTGATCGGCGACGTCACTTTGGTATAGGCCAGATTGATGCGTGCAGTTTCTACTGCGGCTTTCGCGGCGACAACGGCGGCGTTCGCCTGCTGTGCGTCTGCCAGCGCGCTATCGTAATCCTGTTGACTGATGTACTTAGTACCCAACAGTTTCTGATAACGTTTGACCGTCAGTTGAGCGATATTTGCTGCGGCTTGTGCTTTGGCCAGATCGCCTTTTGCGCTCTCATAAGCGGCCTGGTAAGTCGCAGGATCAATCTGATAGAGAGATACACCCGCTTCGATGTCACCACCTTCCGTGAAATTACGCTTCAGGATAATACCGCTAACCTGAGGACGAACTTCAGCAATGCGATACGCACTGGTGCGACCCGGGAGTTCGGTTGTTATCTGTAGAGGTTCAGTTTTGAGCGTAACAACTCCAACCTCTGGCATCTGCTGGCCCCCTTGTTGGGCCTGTTTGTCGTCACATCCTGTTAGCGCTAAGCTGCCTGAGAGCATCAGAACGACTGCCAGAGGCGTTAACCCTCTGTTTTTGTTCATATGTAAACCTCGAGTGTCCGATTTCAAATTGATCAATGGCTTAAAGCCCATAAACCCATTGCTGCGTTTATATTATCGTCGTGCTATGGTACATACATTCACAAATGTATGTAAATCTAACGCCTGTAAATTCACTGACCTATGGCACGAAAAACCAAACAACAAGCACAGGAAACACGACAGCACATTCTCGATGTTGCTCTGCGTTTGTTTTCGCAACAAGGGGTATCATCCACCTCGCTTGCGGAGATCGCAAAAGCCGCTGGTGTCACGCGCGGCGCAATCTATTGGCATTTCAAAAACAAATCGGATTTATTCAGTGAAATTTGGGAGCTAGCAAAACCTAACATTGATGAGTTAGAGACTGAGTATCAAGCAAAATTCCCCGACGATCCACTATCAGTATTAAGAGAAATTTTAATTTACGTTCTTGAAGCTACCGTGACAGAAGAACGCCGACGTTTGTTGTTGGAAATTATATTCCACAAATGCGAATTTGTCGGGGAAATGGCCTCTGTTCAGCTCGCTCAACGCAGTCTGTGTATTGAGAATTACGACCGTATCGAACAAACATTGCGGCAGTGCATGAATGCCAACATGCTGCCGGAAAATCTGAACACGCGTCGCGTGGCGGTGCTGTTGCGTAGCTATGTTACGGGAATTATAGAGAACTGGTTATTTGCCCCTGAATCTTTTGATCTGAAAAAAGACGCGCGTGAATACGTCGCAGTACTGCTGGAGATGTGTCTTCTCTGCCCAAGCCTGCGGGTTAACGTGGCGAAATCCTGCTAACTTTTGCGGTCTGAACCAGGAATTATCCTGGTCGTTTTGCCTGCTGCTATTCTGCTGCTCACAGCCGTGATATTCTTGCCGCTTGACTATTTCCGGTCACTTTTCCGGTTCAGAAACGTTCATTCTCATGACTATGTTGCAGCTCTATAAACGTTCACAGCATCTTATTGCTATTACCTTTCTTTTCTTCATTCTATTGCTTTCTTGCCAGTCGTCAGCATTTGCACGGGCGCAACAGAGTGGGGATCTGCCGACGAAAGCGGATATTCAGAGCCAACTGGACGCGCTGAATAAACAAAAAGATCTCTCCGCGCAGGATAAGCTGGTTCAGCAGGATCTGACCGATACCATCGCCACGCTGGATAAAATCGATCGCGTGAAAGATGAGACCGTACAGCTTCGGCAGAAAGTTGCCGAGGCGCCGGAGAAAATGCGTCAGGCGACAGATGCGCTAAATTCGCTCAGTGATGTTGATAATGACGATGAAACGCGAAAAACGCTGAGTACGCTCTCCTTACGTCAACTGGAGTCGCGCGTGGCGCAGGTATTGGATGACCTGCAAAGCGCGCAAAATGATTTGGCCGCTTATAACAGCCAACTGGTATCGCTGCAGACTCAGCCAGAGCGCGTGCAAAATGCGATGTACACCGCGTCGCAGCAAATGCAGCAAATCCGCAATCGGCTTGATGGTAATAATGTGGGGGAGGCGGCGTTGCGCCCCAGCCAGCAGGTGCTACTGCAGGCGCAGCAGGCGCTACTGAACGCGCAGATCGACCAACAGCGTAAAAGCCTTGAAGGCAATACGATTTTGCAGGACACCTTGCAAAAACAACGCGATTACGTGACGGCAAACAGCAATCGTCTTGAGCATCAGCTCCAGCTCCTGCAAGAGGCTGTAAACAGCAAACGGCTGACGTTAACCGAAAAGACGGCGCAGGAAGCGGTATCGCCTGACGAAGCTGAACGTATTCAGTCTAATCCGTTAGTGAAGCAGGAACTGGACGTCAACCATCAGCTTAGCCAGCGTCTGATCGCCGCGACCGAAAACGGCAATAACCTGATGCAGCAAAATATTAAGGTTAAAAACTGGCTCGATCGCGCGCTGCAATCCGAACGCAATATTAAAGAACAGATCGCCGTCCTGAAAGGCAGTCTGTTGTTGTCACGTATTCTGTACCAGCAGCAACAAACGCTGCCGTCGGCAGATGAGCTTGCTGATATGACCAACCGGATTGCCGATTTGCGTCTGGAACAATTTGAGGTCAACCAGCAGCGTGACGCCCTGTTCCAGAATGATGCGTTTGTCGCCAAACTGGAAGAAGGGCACAGCAACGAAGTCAACGGTGAAGTCCATGATGCCCTGCTGCAGGTCGTGGATATGCGCCGGGAGCTGTTGGATCAGCTGAATAAGCAACTGGGCAACCAGTTGATGATGGCGATTAACTTGCAAATCAACCAGCAGCAGTTGATGAGCGTGTCGAAAAACCTGAAAGGGATCCTCACCCAGCAAATTTTTTGGGTTAACAGTAACCGTCCAATGGACTGGGACTGGATCAAAGCCTTCCCGCAAACGCTTAAAGACCAGTTTAAGTCGATGAAAATCACCGTGAACTGGGAAAAAGCCTGGCCGGCGGTATTTATTGCCTTCCTGGCAGGGTTGCCGCTGCTGCTCATTGCCGGGTTAATCCGCTGGCGTTTGAAATGGCTGAAAGAATATCAGGCGAAATTAGCCGCCGCGGTAGGCAACCTGCGTAATGACAGTCAGCTCAATACGCCAAAAGCGATACTGATCGATCTCATCAGAGCGCTGCCAGCGTGTCTGATTATCCTCGCCGTGGGGCTGATTCTGCTTACCATGCAGCTGAATATCAGCGACCTGCTGTGGGCGTTCAGTAAGAAGATGACTGTCTTCTGGCTGGTATTTGGTCTGTGCTGGAAGGTGCTGGAAAAAGATGGTGTGGCGATACGCCATTTTGGCATGCCTGCAAAGCAAACCAGCCACTGGCGTCGCCAGATTGTGCGTATTAGCCTGGCGTTGTTACCGCTTAACTTCTGGTCAGTTGTTGCTGAACTGTCGCCGCTCAATCTGATGGATGATGTGCTTGGTCAGTCCGTTATTTTCCTCAACCTGTTGCTGATCGCCTTCCTGGTATGGCCAATGTGCCGTGAAAGCTGGCGTGACAAAGAGTCGCATGGTCTGCGTCTGGTCACCATTACCGTGTTGTCTATTATCCCGATTGCATTGATGGTGCTGACGGCGACAGGGTATTTCTACACCACGCTGCGCTTGTCGGGCCGCTGGATTGAAACGGTTTATCTGGTTATTGTCTGGAACCTGTTGTATCAGACGGTGCTCCGCGGGTTGAGCGTGGCGGCGCGGCGTATCGCCTGGCGTCGTGCGTTAGCGCGTCGTCAGAACCTGGTGAAAGAAGGGGCTGAAGGCGCAGAACCGCAAGAAGAACCGACCATTGCGCTGGAGCAGGTTAACCAGCAAACCTTACGTATCACCATGCTGGTGATGGTTGCCTTGTTTGGTGTTCTGTTCTGGGCAATTTGGTCCGATCTGATCACCGTGTTCAGTTACCTCGACAGCATTACGCTCTGGCATTATAACGCTTCAGAAGCGGGGGCCGCAGTGGTGAAAAGCGTCACCATGGGCAGCCTGCTGTTTGCGATTATTGCGTCAATGGTCGCATGGGCGCTGATCCGCAACTTACCCGGACTATTGGAAGTGCTGGTGCTCTCGCGACTGAAGATGCGCCAGGGAGCGTCGTATGCGATCACCACCATTCTTAACTATGCGATCATCGCCATCGGTGCGATGACGGTCTTCGGTTCGCTCGGCGTCTCGTGGGATAAACTACAGTGGCTGGCCGCAGCCTTGTCGGTTGGTCTTGGTTTTGGTTTACAGGAGATTTTCGGTAACTTTGTTTCCGGTCTGATTATTCTGTTTGAGCGCCCGGTACGCATCGGCGATACCGTGACTATCGGAACATTCTCGGGAACGGTCAGCAAGATCCGTATTCGTGCCACCACTATTACCGACTTTGATCGCAAAGAGGTGATCATCCCGAACAAAGCCTTTGTGACGGAGCGTTTGATCAACTGGTCGCTTTCCGATACCACTACGCGTCTGGTGATCCGCATTGGCGTGGCCTACGGTTCGGATCTGGAGAAAGTGAAGAAAGTGCTGTTGCAGGCGGCGATGGAACACCCGAAAGTGATGCACGATCCGGAACCAGCGGTGTTCTTTACCGCCTTCGGCGCCAGCACCTTGGATCATGAGCTGCGTTTATACGTGCGTGAACTGCGCGATCGTAGCCATACGGTTGACGAACTTAACCGTGCGGTCGATCGTTTGTGTCGTGAAAATGACATTGATATCGCCTTTAACCAGCTCGAAGTGCACCTGCATAATGCGAAAGGGGACACCGTGACCGAAGTTAAGCGTGACATCATCAAAGGTGATGATCCGACGCCTTCGGTAGGTTAAGTTGCAATCAGGGTGGCCAGTTTGCCGCCCTGATTGTATTTAGTGAGTCAGCGCTGTCAGTTCTTCCTGCGTCAGGCCCGTAAGGTGTGTAATCAGATCCGGTTCCAGGCCGCGGGCGAGCATTTTTTGTGCGATATCACGGGCTTCTGCCTGCCGACCTTTTTCCAGCCCTTGCTGCATGCCTTCCGCTCTACCTTTTTCTTCTAACCATTCAGCAATTGTCATCAGCTGTTCCTTGTACTGTGGCGCACTCTGCGCCAGTTGGCGGACAAGTACGCCGGGTTCCGTGGTATTTCCTGCTTTCAGCATGTAATTAATCAAAACGTCGAGCTGATATTCTGTCAGGCGATCCTGCGTTAAGAGCGTAATGAGTTGATCCAATAACTCGCTCAGATCGCGTTGCCGAATATGTTTTTGCAGGAGTTCCAGCATCGCTACCCGTTGATGCTGCATGATCTGATTATCTGGCATAATGGTCAGGTCTACCAGCGCAAATTCATTGCCATAAAGCGCTTTCGCAAGCTGTGGCTCGCTAAACAACTGATGCCAGTTGAGAGTATAGGGCCACGGGCTTTCTGTACCATGATAAAACAGTACAGGTACCACCAGAGGTAAGGTTTTATGCCCGGCGTTAAGGTGATGCTGCATAGCAGCAACAGCGTAGCGCATCAGGCGAAAGGCCATTAATTTTTCGGGTTTACTCTGATGCTCAATCAGCGCATAAACGTAGCCGGGTCCATGTGTTGTTTGCAGGGAGTAGAGGATATCTGAATAGCAGGTGCGTAAATCGTCCTCAATAAAGCTGCCTGATTCCAGCGTTAATGTTTCCATATCGCATATATTGAGAAACGCTCGAGGCAGATGGATCTGCAAAAAATCTCGGGCGACCTCTTTTTGCGTCAGCATTTGCCGAAAGACCGCATCGTGCGGCGTGGTGGGGAGCCGTTCCATGATCTGTCCGTTATCGTCGTGATGTTGCGACGACTCTGACACCGAAGCCAATGGCAGACCAGAGGGCAATCAATCAGTTTGCGAGGCGCCTTCCGCACTTTTAAGCTTATTTTCATAATCGCGCATAACGATCTCCAGCGCGCGTAGCACTGTGCGTGCTGGAAGCTGATTTTCTTCAAGTAAAACAATCAAATCGACGGCCAGTTTGACCTCGTCCGGGGCGTTCTCTAATGACATAAATTCTCCGGGTATTAACGGGTTAAACGCGCCAGCACAGCTTCTATTCTTGCCAGCGCATGGCGACAGCGCGTCAGTCGCGCCTCGAACGCTTCTACTTCACGATGCAATTTCTGTTGTTCTTCAAAACCAGTAGCCTGGGACAGGCGCTCCTTGCGTTCACGCGTCATTTCAACCAGCCGGCGTTCAAATTCCTGGTGTTGAACCCGCTTGCGCTGCCAACGCGCCAGGCCGGGAGAGGCGCAGTCCCACTCTCTGAGCGACCAACTGGCTGTTTCGCGTGAAATCGCCTCTAACTGTGAAGCAAGGTGTTCCGCAAGCCAGCTAATTTGGGGGAGTTGTTGCTGATCCACCGCGCGGCGTAGGGCCGTGAGATTATCTTCTGCTTCATCCAGACACGCCTGCAGCAACGTGCTGCGAGTGTGAAACAGATGCCTGTCAAAGCGGGCGCTAAGCGTTGTATGATGCGCCAACGGGGCACAACGCTGGCGCAGGCGGTTAAGCTGGTTTTCGAGCGTCTGTAGCAGCATGACGGTTTTCACGACAACACTCCGATGAAAATGAGAACTGTTATGCTAAAGTAGCGATTCTCTGTGTTAAGTACTCATATTATGCAACGCATTATTCTAATCATCATTGGCTGGCTAGCGGTAGTATTAGGAACGCTGGGCGTGGTATTGCCGCTATTGCCCACGACGCCATTTATCCTGTTGGCTGCCTGGTGTTTTGCCCGCTCATCGCCGCGTTTTCACGATTGGCTGCTGTATCGTTCGTGGTTCGGCGGGTATCTGCGCCATTGGCAAAAACACCGCGCGATGCCGCCGGGCGCAAAGCCGCGCGCTATTTTGCTGATATTGATTACGTTTGGTATTTCACTGTGGCTGGTCAATATGATGTGGGTACGCGGCCTGCTGCTGGTTATTCTCGCCTGTTTACTGATTTTTATGTGGCGGATCCCGGTGATTGATGAAAAACAACAAAAGCAATAAAGCGCAATAATCGCTGTTGCAATTGTCGCTCACAGCCAGTAAATTCGACCGTTTTCGAGCACAGGCGCAGGTGGTCAAAGGTTAAGCAAATGTAACCCTGGCCCTTAATATAGACACAAAATCATTCAAGACACGTCGAGGATGAAGTGTATAGTGCGCCGTGAAGTAATACCGAATTAATCAGGCACAAACTTATGACCGCGACTGCACAGCAGCTTGAGTTTCTCAAAAATAGCATCAAAAGCATCCACGACTACCCGAAACCGGGCATTCTTTTTCGCGATGTCACCAGCTTACTGGAAGACCCGAAAGCCTACGCCCTCAGCATTGAATTGCTGGTTGAACGCTACAAAAATGCGGGTATCACTAAAGTGGTTGGCACCGAAGCGCGTGGCTTCCTGTTTGGCGCGCCGGTAGCATTGGGTCTGGGCGTCGGCTTTGTTCCGGTACGTAAACCCCGCAAGCTTCCGCGTGAAGTGATTGCCGAGAGCTATGAGCTGGAATACGGCACCGATCAGCTGGAAATCCACGTTGATGCCATCAAACCGGGCGATAAGGTACTGGTTGTGGACGACCTGCTGGCAACCGGCGGCACGATTGAAGCCACCGTGAAACTGATCCGCCGTCTGGGTGGCGAAGTGACCGATGCTGCTTTTATCATTAACCTGTTTGACCTGGGCGGCGAACAGCGCCTGGAAAAACAGGGGCTGACCTGTTATAGCCTGGTTCCGTTCCCGGGCCACTAAGTCGGCTATCTCATCTCGGCTGAAGAGATACCGAGACACACAACCTCGCCGTCGCTGCGAGGTTGTGTTAGCATTATCCTCCTGTGAATCCACCCTCCAGCCTTTCAGAGCCTGCCAATGAGTTATCAGGTCTTAGCCCGAAAATGGCGCCCACAAACCTTTGCTGACGTCGTCGGCCAGGAACATGTGCTGACGGCACTGGCGAACGGCTTGTCGTTAGGGCGTATTCATCATGCATATCTGTTTTCCGGCACCCGTGGCGTCGGGAAAACCTCTATCGCCCGTTTGCTGGCGAAGGGACTAAACTGTGAAACCGGTATTACCGCCACGCCGTGCGGCGTGTGCGATAACTGCCGTGAAATCGAGCAGGGGCGTTTTGTCGATCTGATTGAAATCGACGCCGCCTCACGCACCAAAGTCGAAGACACCCGCGACCTGCTGGATAACGTCCAGTACGCGCCTGCGCGCGGTCGCTTTAAGGTCTATTTGATCGACGAAGTGCACATGTTATCGCGCCACAGCTTTAACGCCTTGCTGAAAACGCTCGAAGAGCCGCCTGCACACGTTAAATTCCTGCTGGCGACCACCGATCCGCAGAAGTTACCGGTGACTATCCTGTCGCGCTGTCTGCAATTCCATCTTAAAGCGCTGGATGTTGAACAGATTCGCCATCAGCTTGAGCATATCCTCAAACAAGAGCATATCGCCCATGAGCCACGCGCGTTGCAACTGCTGGCTCGCGCCGCGGACGGCAGCCTGCGCGATGCGCTGAGTCTTACCGATCAAGCGATCGCCAGCGGCGATGGTCAGGTGTCGACCGACGCGGTGAGCACCATGCTCGGCACATTGGACGATGACCAGGCGCTCTCGCTTGTTGAAGCGGTTGTCGCGGCTGACGGCGAACGCGTTATGACGTTGGTGAACGACGCCGCCGCGCGGGGTATTGAATGGGAAGCGCTGCTGGTTGAGATGTCGGCTTTGCTGCATCGCATTGCTATGGTACAGCTTTCGCCCGCCGCGCTCGGCAGCGATATGGCCGCCATTGAACAGCGTATGCGCGAACTGGCGCGAATCGTTCCGCCAACTGACATACAGCTTTACTACCAAACCCTGTTAATCGGGCGCAAAGAACTGCCGTATGCGCCGGACAGGCGAATGGGCGTCGAAATGACGCTACTGCGTGCGCTGGCTTTTCATCCGCGCATGCCTCTGCCGGAGCCTGAAGTCCCGCGCCAGTCGTTTGCCCCCGTCGCGCCGACTGCGGTGATGACCCCGACGCAAGTACCTCAGCAGCCTGCGCCAGCGCAACAGCAACAGAATGTGCCGCTCTCCGAGGCCACCAGCCAGGTGCTGGCGGCGCGCAGCCAACTGCAACGCGCTCAGGGAGCAACCAAACCAAAAAAGAGTGAACCGGCAGCCGCTTCCCGCGCGCGGCCGGTGAATAATGCTGCGCTGGAAAGACTGGCCTCGGTGTCGGAGCGTGTTCAGGCGCGTCCGGCCGTCTCTGCGCTGGAAAAAGCGCCGGCGAAGAAGGAAGCGTATCGCTGGAAAACGACCAATCCCGTAGCCGAAGTTAAAGAAGCCATTGCCACGCCGAAAGCGTTGAAAAAAGCGCTTGAGCATGAAAAAACGCCGGAACTGGCGGCAAAACTGGCGGCAGAAGCCATTGAGCGCGACCCCTGGGCTGCTCAGGTGAGCCAGCTTTCGCTGCCTAAACTGGTGGAGCAGGTGGCGCTTAATGCCTGGAAAGAAGAGAATGGCAACGTGGTTTGCCTGCACCTGCGTTCCTCGCAACGGCATCTTAATTCCAGCGGCGCGCAGCAAAAACTGGCCGAAGCATTGAGTACCTTAACGGGGTCAACGGTTGAATTGACCATCGTTGAAGATGATAATCCTGCGGTGCGCACGCCGCTGGAGTGGCGTCAGGCCATTTATGAAGAGAAACTCGCGCAGGCGCGTGAGTCGATTATTGCGGATAATAACATTCAGACGCTGCGTCGTTTTTTCGATGCAGACCTGGACGAAGAGAGTATTCGCCCCATTTGATCGTCAGCCTGATGGTTGGACGGTCGTCATCCCTTAACGTGATTGAGAGAGAAGCCTATGTTTGGTAAAGGCGGTCTGGGTAACCTGATGAAACAGGCCCAGCAGATGCAGGAAAAAATGCAGCAGATGCAGGAAGAAGTCGCCAAGCTGGAAGTCACCGGCGAATCTGGCGCGGGTCTGGTAAAAGTGACCATCAACGGCGCGCACAACTGCCGTCGTGTGGAGATCGATCCAAGCCTGCTGGAAGACGACAAAGAGATGCTGGAAGACCTGGTCGCTGCGGCATTCAACGACGCGGCGCGTCGCATTGAAGAGACGCAGAAAGAGAAGATGGCTTCTGTTTCTTCCGGAATGCAGCTGCCGCCTGGCTTTAAGATGCCGTTCTGATGCAAACCAGCCCGCTGTTAACTCAGCTTATGGAAGCACTGCGCTGTCTGCCGGGCGTTGGCCCGAAGTCTGCGCAGCGCATGGCGTTCACGCTACTTCAGCGCGATCGCAGCGGCGGGATGCGTCTGGCGCAGGCGTTAACGAAGGCGATGTCGGAAATCGGCCACTGTGCCGATTGCCGCACCTTCACAGAGCAGGATGTCTGTAATATCTGTTCGAACCCGCGTCGCCAGGAAAACGGTCAGATCTGTGTGGTGGAGAGTCCGGCGGACATCTATGCCATTGAGCAAACCGGCCAATTTTCTGGACGTTACTTCGTGCTGATGGGGCACCTGTCACCGCTGGACGGTATTGGCCCTGATGATATCGGGCTGGATCGCCTTGAACAGCGACTGGCGTCTGAGCAAATCAACGAACTGATCCTCGCGACCAATCCCACGGTCGAAGGAGAGGCGACCGCTAACTATATTGCTGAGCTTTGCATGCAGTATGGCGTTGAAGCCAGCCGTATCGCCCATGGCGTACCGGTTGGCGGCGAGCTGGAAATGGTCGACGGCACCACGCTGTCGCACTCTCTGGCCGGGCGTCACAAGATTAAATTCTGAACAAACGGAGGCCGCGACGGCGGCTTCCGCTTGAAATCCTTCGCGCTTGTCCCCATTTCACCCTCAACGTGTTTTTACCATTGAAAATGGCATTGTTGAGGTAGATCTACATGAAAGGACAAGAAACTCGTGGTTTTCAGTCAGAAGTAAAACAGCTTCTGCACCTGATGATCCATTCTCTGTATTCCAATAAAGAAATCTTCCTGCGTGAGCTCATCTCTAACGCCTCGGATGCGGCAGACAAGCTGCGTTTCCGCGCACTGTCTAACCCGGACCTGTACGAGGGGGACGGTGAACTGCGTGTGCGTGTTTCCTTCGATAAAGATAAGCGTACGTTGACCATTGCTGATAACGGCGTGGGGATGAACCGTGATGACGTCATCGATCATCTGGGGACCATTGCGAAATCCGGCACCAAATCTTTCCTCGAATCCATGGGCTCCGATCAGGCGAAAGACAGCCAGTTGATCGGTCAGTTCGGGGTTGGCTTCTACTCGGCGTTTATCGTGGCCGATAAAGTGACCGTACGTACCCGCGCGGCGGGCGACAAACCTGAGAACGGCGTGTTCTGGGAATCTGCGGGCGAAGGTGAATACACCGTTGCCGACATCACCAAAGACGATCGCGGCACCGAAATCACTTTGCATCTGCGCGAAGGCGAAGACGAGTTCCTTGATGACTGGCGCGTACGTTCCATCATCAGCAAATATTCCGACCATATCGCGCTGCCGGTAGAGATCGAAAAATCCGAAGAGAAAGACGGCGAGACCGTGGTTTCCTGGGAAAAGATCAACAAGGCGCAGGCGCTGTGGACGCGTAACAAGTCGGAAATCAAAGACGACGAGTACAACGAATTCTACAAGCATATTGCCCACGACTTCACTGACCCGCTGACCTGGAGCCACAACCGTGTGGAAGGTAAGCAGGAGTACACCAGCCTGCTGTACATTCCGTCGCAGGCGCCGTGGGATATGTGGAACCGCGATCACAAGCATGGTCTGAAACTGTACGTTCAGCGTGTGTTCATCATGGACGACGCCGAGCAGTTTATGCCGAACTACCTGCGCTTTGTGCGCGGCCTGATAGATTCCAACGATCTACCGCTGAACGTTTCCCGTGAGATCCTGCAGGACAGCACCGTCACCCGTAACCTGCGCAGCGCGCTGACCAAACGCGTGTTGCAGATGCTGGAAAAACTGGCGAAAGATGATGCCGAAAAATACCAGACCTTCTGGAAACAGTTCGGCCTGGTGCTGAAAGAAGGTCCGGCGGAAGACCACGCTAATCAGGAAACTATCGCTAAGCTGATGCGCTTCGCGTCTACGCACACAGACTCCTCCGCACAGACCGTGTCGCTGGAAGACTATATCTCCCGCATGAAAGAAGGGCAGGAGAAAATCTACTACATCACTGCAGACAGCTATGCGGCGGCGAAGAGCAGCCCGCACCTGGAACTGCTGCGTAAGAAAGGCATTGAAGTGCTACTGCTTTCTGACCGCATCGATGAGTGGATGATGAACTACCTGACCGAGTTCGACGGCAAGCCGTTCCAGTCCGTTGCGAAAGCCGACGAGTCCATCGATAAGCTGGCGGATGAAGTGGACGAGAGCGCGAAAGAAGCGGAAAAAGCGCTGACGCCGTTCGTTGAACGCGTGAAAACGCTGCTGGGCGATCGCGTCAAAGAAGTGCGTCTGACCCACCGTCTGACCGACACGCCGGCCATCGTCACCACCGATGCGGATGAAATGAGCACCCAGATGGCGAAACTGTTCGCTGCTGCGGGTCAGGCCGTACCGGACGTGAAATATATCTTTGAACTTAACCCGGACCACGTGCTGGTAAAACGCACGGCGGATACCCAGGACGAAACGCAGTTTAAAGAGTGGATTGAACTGCTGCTGGATCAGGCTCTGTTCGCCGAACGCGGCACGCTGGAAGATCCGAACCAGTTCATCCGCCGTATGAACCAGTTGCTGGTATCCTGATAGCCATCATCTAATGCCGGATGGCGCTAACGCGTATCCGGCCTACCATATCTTTTACTCGTAGGCCGGATAAGGTGTGTACACCGCCATCCGGTAATTTCACTCCTTATTTTCAATTTTCCCTCCATTAACCGTTTCAGCGTCGGGCGTCTTCCTTGAGCCAATTGCGTGATGGTGGTATCGTTTAGCGCTTTTTAAAAAATATCGACAACCTTTAAGGGGATTTTCGTAATGCGTATCATTCTGCTTGGCGCTCCGGGCGCGGGTAAAGGAACTCAGGCTCAGTTCATCATGGAGAAGTATGGTATTCCGCAAATCTCCACCGGTGATATGCTGCGTGCCGCCGTGAAATCTGGCTCCGAGCTGGGCAAACAAGCGAAAGACATCATGGACGCCGGTAAGCTGGTGACTGATGAGCTGGTGATTGCGCTGGTAAAAGAGCGTATTGCTCAGGAAGACTGCCGTAATGGTTTCCTGCTCGATGGCTTCCCGCGTACTATTCCGCAGGCTGACGCCATGAAAGAAGCAGGTATCAACGTGGACTACGTTCTGGAGTTCGACGTACCTGACGAGCTGATCGTTGACCGTATCGTGGGGCGTCGCGTACATGCTGCTTCTGGCCGCGTTTACCACATCAAATTCAACCCGCCTAAGGTTGAAGGTAAAGACGACGTAACCGGCGAAGAGCTGACCACCCGTAAAGACGATCAGGAAGAGACCGTACGTAAGCGCCTGGTGGAATACCATCAGATGACCGCGCCGCTGATCGGCTACTACTCTAAAGAAGCGCAGGCGGGTAACACCAAATACGCGAAAGTTGATGGCACTCAGGCTGTTGCTGACGTGCGCGCAGCGCTGGAAAAAATCCTCGGTTAAGTTTTAGCGCAGTCAATGCCGGATGGCGGTGTAAACACCTTATCCGGCCTATGATTTTTTTGTAGGCCAGATAAGCGCAGCGCCATCAGGCAAATTCACGTCTTACCTCTCGCAGCAATTAGTTCTTCTTCATCACTTTTCCGCTACAATTATCAACAATTTGAATCGATAAGAGGCGGTAATGCGTCAGACGAAAACCGGTATCCTGCTGGCAAACCTCGGCACCCCCGATGCCCCCACTCCTGAAGCTGTTAAACGCTACCTGCGCCAGTTTTTAAGCGATCAACGTGTAGTTGATACTTCCCGCCTGCTGTGGTGGCCGTTGCTGCGTGGGGTGATCCTGCCGCTGCGTGCGCCACGCGTGGCAAAGCTATACCAGTCAATCTGGATGGAAGAGGGTTCGCCGCTGATGGTCTACAGCAAGGCACAACAGCAGGCGCTGGCACAACGCCTGCCCAATACGCCTGTTGCGTTGGGCATGAGCTACGGCTCGCCTTCGCTTGAAAGCGCAGTCGACGAACTGCTGGCAAGTGGCGTTGAACACATTGTCGTGTTACCCCTGTATCCGCAATATTCCTGTTCGACGGTGGCGGCGGTGTGGGATGAACTCGCGCGCATCCTGGCGCGTAAACGCGGTATTCCCGGCATCTCCTTTATTCGTGATTACGCCGATGACAGCGCTTATATTGACGCGCTGGCAAAAAGTGCCCGTGACTCCTTCGCCAAACACGGCGAACCCGATTTACTGCTGCTCTCCTACCATGGGATTCCACAACGTTACGCCGACGAAGGCGATGACTACCCGCAGCGCTGTCGCGATACGACCCGTGAGCTGGTCTCTGCGCTTGGCCTGCCGCCGGAAAAAGTGATGATGACCTTCCAGTCGCGTTTTGGTCGCGAACCGTGGCTAACGCCGTATACCGACGAAACGTTAAAAATGCTGGCGGAGAAAGGGACCCGACATATCCAGGTTATGTGTCCGGGCTTTGCGGCAGATTGCCTTGAAACGCTGGAAGAGATCGCGGTGCAAAACCGGGAGATTTTCCTCGAGGCTGGCGGCCAGCAATATGAGTATATTCCGGCGCTGAACGCCACACCGGAACATATCGAAATGATGGTTAAACTGACCGCAGCCTATCGTTAAAGTTGTGCTTTGAAGTAACGCGCGCCCTCCCGCAAGGCATCGTCGGCGGTTTTCATCATCCGCGAGTAGTGCAGGAAGGCGTGCAGCGTGCCGGGGTACATTTTGTACTGGCAGGGCTGCTGATGTGCCTGTAGCGTCTGAAATAATAAGCGGCTGTCGTCAATCAACGGATCGAACTCCGCGCCGGCGATAAAACACGGTGGCACGTCGCGCGTCAGGTCGTTATTGAATAAGCAATAATACGGTGACTCGCGATCGTCGGCGCTACGCAGGTACGCGTTTTCGTACATCTGCAGATCCTCCCGCGATAAACCATCCCACGCTCCGCCCATCAGCCGTCGGCTGGGCGAATCCTGCAGGCCGTAAAGTCCATACCACAGCAATATGCCAGCGACTTTGCCGCAGGCAATCTGTTTGTCCCGCAGCCACAACGCGCTGGCAAGCGCCAGCATCGCGCCAGCGGAATCACCGGCAAAACCAATATGATCCACATTCAGAGAATAGTCGCCCGCGTGTTGGTGATAATACTGACAGACGGCGACAATCTCCTCGATGGCTTGTGGGAAACGAGCCTCCGGCGAGAGAGAATAGTCGATGCCAATTAACGTGCACTGCGTGTAAAGCGCCAGTAAGCGCATAATGCGATCGTGAGTATCCAGATTACCAAGAATGAAACCGCCGCCGTGCAGATAATACAGCGTGGCCTGGCTATGGGGTTGCGGAGAATAAATTCGCGTGGCAACGGGGCCGCGCGCGGTAGAAATGACGCATTCTCGGGTATTCATCTGCGGGGCATCGGCATTCCACAATTGCCGTTCGTGGATATAGTGTTGGCGCTGGGCCACGATGTCATCGGCGGCGGGCCAGGGCGGCAGATCGTCGCGATGAAAATTCACCACGGTTTTCATTTCGTCTGAAATTCCGTCGAGTACGGGGATCTTATTTTCCGGCTTCATAAACGCTCCTTGTGAAGGTGATTTATTGTAGAAATTCCCCCCGTATAAACTGCGATCCCATCGTCCGATATTGAAACTCAGCGCCGCATCGCATGCGTACAGGGGAATGTGCTACCATGCACCGCTCAGCTAATCACCCGTAAAATCGACCATGAAATTTCCCGGTAAACGTAAATCCAAACACTATTTTCCTGTCAGCGCGCGCGATCCGTTGCTGCAACAGATTCAGCCTGAAAATGAAACCAGCGCAGCCTGGGTGGTGGGTATCGACCAGACGCTGGTAGATATTGAAGCCAAAGTTAATGATGACTTTGTAAAGCGTTATGGATTAAGCGCCGGGCACTCTCTGGTGATTACAGACGATGTCGCCGAAGCGCTCTACCAGGAACTGGTACGTGACAATTTGATCACTCATCAGTTTGCCGGTGGAACTATCGGTAACACGATGCACAACTACTCCGTGCTGGCAGATGACCGCTCGGTGCTGTTGGGCGTGATGTGCAGCAATATCGAGATTGGTAGCTACGCGTACCGTTATTTATGTAATACCTCCAGCCGTACCGATCTGAACTATCTGCAGGGCGTTAATGGACCGATTGGTCGCTGCTTTACGCTGATTGGCGAATCCGGTGAGCGCACGTTCGCTATCAGCCCCGGACATATGAATAAGCTGCGGGCGGATAGCATCCCTGAGGCGGTTATTGCCGGGGCCTCCGCGCTGGTGCTGACCTCCTATCTGGTGCGTTGCGAACCGGGCGAGCCGATGCCGGAAGCGACCATGAAGGCGATTGAATATGCCAAAAAACACAATGTGCCGGTGGTCCTGACGCTGGGTACCAAATTTGTTATTGCCGATAACCCACAGTGGTGGCAGGCATTCCTGAAAGAGCATGTCTCCATTCTGGCGATGAATGAAGAAGAGGCCGAAGCACTGACCGGCGAGAACGATCCGCTGCTGGCGTCCGACAAAGCGCTGGATTGGGTGGATCTGGTGCTGTGCACTGCGGGTCCGGCAGGTCTGTATATGGCGGGCTTTACGGAAGAAGAAGCCAAACGTAAAACCCAGCATCCGCTGCTGCCAGGGGCTATTGCCGAATTCAACCAGTATGAATTCAGCCGCGCCATGCGCCATAAAGATTGTACTAATCCGCTGCGCGTGTATTCGCACATCGCACCGTATATGGGCGGGCCTGAAAAGATCATGAACACCAACGGCGCTGGCGACGGCGCGCTGGCGGCATTGCTGCATGATATTACCGCCAACAGCTACCACCGTAGCAACGTGCCTAACTCCAGCAAGCACAAGTTCACCTGGCTGACCTATTCGTCATTAGCCCAGGTGTGTAAATATGCTAATCGCGTAAGTTATCAGGTGCTGAATCAACATTCACCACGCCTGACGCGCGGTTTGCCAGAGCGTGAAGACAGTCTCGAAGAGTCGTACTGGGACCGCTGAGTTCTTGCCCGATAGCGCTGCGCTTATCGGGCTTACTCTGGTGTGGGAATACGTAGGCCGGATGGTGTAGCGCCATCCGGCACGTAATATTAACTGGCAGTAGCAACGTCGCCGGCAGGTGGCGTTTCAATCAGCTCCAGCATAGTGCGGGCGATTTCACGCTCGCCCATGACGACCTGATTGGCCCCGCGGTCGGTAATATATTCCACTTCATCGTCATAATGCGCGCGGGCGATAATCTCAATCGACGGGCACTTTTCGCGAGCGGAAGCGACGATTTCACCGGCTTCATAGCCGTTTGGAATTGTCAGCAGCAGCCAGCGCGCGCAATCCAGATGCGCCAGATTCATTATCTCTTCGTTGGCGGCATTTCCCAGCACCGCGCGGATCCCGCGCTCACGCAGTTCATCCACCCGCGTACGTGAGGTTTCGATAACCACCAGCGGAATCCCGGCAGCCATCAATTTTTCGCCCAGCAGACTCCCGACGCGGCCAAAGCCTACCAGCAGGGCGTGATTGCAGATATCCACCGGAATTTGTTTCTCTTCTTCGATGGCTTCTTCCAGCGTCTGCTCTTCCAGCGTTTCGGTTTTCGCGAGATATTTTTCTAACACCGCGAACAGTACCGGATTGAGCATAATCGACAGAATAGCTCCCGCCAGCACCAGGTTTTGCCCTGCCTGCGGTAACAGGTTTAGCGCCATTCCCAGACCCGCCAGGATGAAGGCAAATTCACCAATCTGCGCCAGGCTGGTGGCAATGGTGAGCGCTGTACGTTGGGAGTGGCCAAACAGGCGCACGAGGAAATAAGCGGCAACGGATTTACCAAAGACGATAATCGCCAGCGTACCCAGTACCGCCAGCGGTTGCTGGATCAAGATTAACGGATCAAACAGCATACCAACGGATACAAAGAACAATACGGCGAACGCATCGCGCAACGGCAGGGTGTCATGTGCCGCACGGTGGCTCAGTTCGGATTCGTTCAGCACCATGCCAGCGAAGAACGCGCCCAGAGCAAAGGAGACATCGAACAATTCCACTGCGCCAAACGCGATACCTAATGCCAGGGCAAGGACTGACAGAGTAAACAGCTCTCGTGAACCGGTGGCGGCGCTACGCGCCATGATCCACGGTACCAGGCGACGGCCAACCAGCATCATAATGGCGATAAACGCCACCACTTTACCAATGGTAATGCCCATATCGACGGCCAGCGATGCAAAGCCGACATCTTCTTTTTCCAGCATTCCGGCGACGGCGGGCAGAAGAACCAGCGTCAGCACCATCATCAGATCTTCAACAATCAGCCAGCCTATAGCAATTTGCCCGCGCTGGCTGTCAATAAGCTGCCGTTCCTCAAGCGCACGCAGTAGCACTACGGTACTGGCGGTTGAAAGACACAGTCCAAAGACGATACCCACCATTAGCGACCAGCCCATCACCGCTGAAAGCGCCATACCCAGTAGCGTCGCCACAGCTATCTGGGCAATCGCGCCGGGAATGGCGATGGACTTTACCGCCATCAAATCCTTCAAGGAAAAGTGTAGCCCCACGCCGAACATCAGCAGAATTACGCCAAGCTCCGCCAGTTCAGGCGCGAGTTTGGTATCAGCAACAAAACCAGGTGTAAATGGACCGGCCAGAACGCCCGCTAACAGATATCCCACCAGAGGAGAAATACGTAGTTTATTGGCAATCATGCCTAATATAAAAGCGAGCACAAGGCCGCCGACAATGGTGGTGATAAGCGGGGTGGCGTGATGCATTCCGTCTCCTTTGGTTGCTGTGTTGATCCTGAAAACCTAAATTCCGAGTAATAGTTTATGACAATTTTAATGTTTATGTTTATGAATAATTATTGAATTTTGATGAAAACGGGATTTTAGACGTAAAAAAGCACGGATCGGAAAACTACAGGGGTATGCGGGGAGTAAAGGCTGATGGTCTCTGTAAGTGAAGACGGCCAAAGTTTACTTTTGGCCGTCAGAAAATCAGGCTTTATGTCGGTTATCAGGTAAGAATATGGTCAGTATCCCCAGAAGTGGCAGGAAAGCACATATTTTATAGACCAAATCAATACTGGTATGGTCAGCAATCAGCCCTAAAACCGCTGCTCCCAAGCCGCCCATGCCAAAGGCAAACCCGAAAAATAGCCCAGAAACCATGCCGATACGACCCGGAAGCAGCTCCTGCGCGTAGACCAGAATGGCAGAAAAGGCAGATGCGAGGATAAAACCAATGATCACGGTTAAAATCCCGGTCCATTCCAGCGTTGCATAGGGTAAAACGAGGGTAAATGGCGCTACGCCGAGGATAGAGCCCCAAATAACATATTTTCTGCCAATCTTATCACCTAACGGTCCACCAATTACGGTCCCGGCTGCAACGGCAAACAGGAAGGCAAACAGATGAAACTGGGCGTTTTGTACCGATAATCCGAATTTTTGCATCAGATAAAAGGTGTAATAGCTGCTGATGCTCGCCATATAGAAGTATTTGGAGAAAATCAGCACCAGCAGAATGCTAACCGCCAGTACCACTTTATTACGCGGTAATGGATTAACAACAGTGACTTTCGGTTTTCCTTTGCTCATCCGATGCTGCGCGGCATACCAACGGCTGATTTGCGCCAGAACCACAATCGCTAATAACGCGGCCAACACAAACCAGGCTACATTACCTTTACCATATGGCGCGATGATGACAGCCGCCAGCAAGGGCCCGAGAGAGCTACCGAAGTTGCCGCCAACCTGGAAAATTGACTGGGCGAGGCCATGACGACCGCCGGAAGCCATTCGCGCCACGCGGGATGACTCCGGGTGAAACACCGATGATCCCGTACCGACCAGCGCCGCGGCGAGTAATACCATATGGAAACTGCCTGCCATGGCCAGCAATACGAGCCCGCTTAGCGTGAAGCACATACCAATAGGCAGCGACCACGGCATTGGATATTTGTCCGTCCAGTAGCCGACAACCGGCTGAAGCAGCGAGGAGGCGAGCTGGAAGGTTAGCGTAATCATCCCGATCTGCATAAACGTCAGCGAGAACTCTGACTGCAAGAGCGGGTAAATCGCCAGGATCAGCGACTGGATCATATCGTTTAGCAGATGAGAGAGACTGATCGCCCCTAAAATGCCAAATGAGGTGCGTGCTTTAGCAACCGACGCTGACGCGCCAGCCACTGGCGGGGTTGGTTCACTTATTGCCATAGAAAGTCACTTCTGTTTGGGTTGCGATTATGAGGGTAATCTATTTTGTTATTATTACCTGCCTAACATACCTGCGGAAGGTGTTTGAAGGAAGTCTCATTTCTGAAAACATTTTCGACTATTATTTCATATCATTGTAATTTCAGTCGTTGATTTTGGCTCAGGGAGAGAAATATGAAGTTTTTAAAGCGGGGCGTGGCGCTGGCGTTATTCGCCGCATTTGCGCTGGCAGGTCAGCCTGCGCAGGCGTACGAAAAAGATAAAACCTACAAAATTACCATTCTGCATACCAACGATCATCACGGCCACTTCTGGCGCAGTGAATATGGGGAATACGGGCTGGCGGCGCAAAAAACGCTGGTGGATGGTATTCGTAAAGAGGTGGCGGAAGAAGGGGGAAGCCTGCTGCTGCTTTCCGGCGGCGATATTAACACCGGCGTACCGGAATCCGATCTTCAGGATGCGGAACCTGATTTTCGCGGCATGAACCTGATTGGCTATGACGCGATGGCGGTTGGCAATCACGAATTTGATAACCCGCTAACCGTGCTGCGCCAGCAGGAAAAATGGTCCAAATTCCCGTTTCTCTCGGCCAATATCTATCAGAAAAGCACCGGCGAGCGGTTGTTTAAGCCGTGGGCCATCTTTAAGCGTCAGGATTTAAAAATTGCCGTACTCGGTTTAACCACTGACGATACGGCGAAAATTGGTAACCCGGAGTTTTTCACCGATATCGAATTCCGTAAACCTGCCGATGAAGCCAAACTGGTCATCCAGGAACTCAATATGGGTGAAAAGCCAGACATCATTATTGCGACCACCCATATGGGTCATTATGACAACGGCAATCACGGCTCGAACGCCCCTGGCGACGTAGAGATGGCGCGTAGCCTGCCGGCGGGTTCGCTGGCAATGATTGTGGGTGGTCACTCACAGGATCCGGTGTGTATGGCCTCGGAAAACAAGAAGCAGGTTGATTACGTACCGGGCACGCCGTGCGCGCCAGATAAGCAAAATGGCATCTGGATTGTCCAAGCGCATGAGTGGGGGAAATACGTGGGCCGGGCGGATTTTGAGTTTCGTAACGGCGAAATGAAAATGGTGAACTACCAGCTCATCCCCGTCAACCTGAAGAAAAAAGTGACCTGGGATAACGGTAAAAGTGAGCGCGTACTCTACACCCCGGAAATTGCTGAGAATCAGCAAATGCTCTCGCTGCTGACGCCATTCCAGAATAAAGGTAAAGCGCAACTGGACGTGAAGATTGGTAGCGTCAATGCGCGCCTCGAAGGTGATCGTAGCAAAGTTCGTTTCGTACAGACCAATATGGGGCACCTGCTGTTGGCTGCGCAAATGGCGCGGACCAGCGCTGACTTTGGCGTGATGAGCGGTGGCGGTATTCGTGATTCCATTGAAGGCGGCGATATTACCTATAAGAGCGTGCTGAAGGTGCAGCCGTTCGGCAATATTGTGGTGTATGCCGACATGAGCGGGAAAGAGGTGATTGACTACCTGACCGCCGTGGCGCAAATGAAGCCGGACTCCGGGGCTTATCCGCAGTTTGCCAACGTCAGCTTTGTGGCGAAAGACGGTAAACTTAACGATCTGAAAATCAAAGGCGAACCGGTTGACCTGGCTAAAACTTATCGCATGGCAACGCTGAGCTTCAACGCCACCGGCGGCGATGGCTATCCGCGAATTGATAACAAGCCAGGCTATGTGAATACCGGGTTTATCGATGCGGAAGTGCTGAAAGAGTACGTGCAGAAAAACTCACCGCTGGATGCCAGTACGTATGAGCCGAAGGGCGAGGTGAGCTGGCAGTAACAGGGCTATTTTGTTCGCCATTTTGAACGCGGGCAGTGCTCGGACAAAACTCACAGAGTTTTGAACGCCCATCAGGGCGGCCCGGAGGGGGAGCGTAGCGAATAATCCTCACGTACTACATGTACGCTCCGGTTCCTGCGCGCTGGTCGCGTCCAAACTGCCTTCACCAATAACGCCCTGTAGAGTATTCGTATGTCGGCCTGATTTGCGTAGCGTCATCGGGCACCATGCTAAAACCGCTTAATCCCGGCGGGCGATGTCGGCGAACTTCGCATCCAGAATTTTCGCCAGATCGCCGGCAGCGAGTTCGATATCCAGCCCGCGTTTGCCACCGGAGACATAAATGGTGTCAAACGTTTGGGCTGGGGCGTCGATGAGTGTCGGCAATCTTTTTTTCTGTCCCAGCGGGCTGATACCGCCTACCAGATACCCCGTTGTTCGCTGCGCAACCATTGGATCGGCCATATCGACCTTTTTGGCCCCTAACGCTTTGGCGACTTTTTTAAGATCCAATTGACCCGCCACCGGCGTGACGGCAACGGCCAGATGCTTCATATCGCCATTTACGGCAACCAGCAGCGTTTTGTAAACCTGGTCTGCATTCAGACCTAACTTGCGTACTACTTCGTCACCAAAGTTTGTTTCGGACGGATCGTGATCGTAGGTGTGGATCTGGAAAGAAATTTTGTTTTTTTCGAGTAATTTAACGGCGGGTGTCATAGCAATTTTTCCTGGCCCAGACAAAATACGAGACAAGCATACGCCTGATGGCGGTCTAAAAAATAGTACCATCTTGCGCAATAGTATTGGCAGGATGATGACTTTGAGCGACAATCGACCTACACCGATGCTTTAAGCACCGGGATCATAATAATGATGAAATTCCTCTTTGACGGGCCAATAGAAATATTGGCCATTTTTTTTACCGTAACATCTCCGGCAAATTACCTTCTCCGTACAGATGCAGTGCGCCTACGGCCACCACATAATGGCCGGCTGGCATCGCCCTGAGTCGATCGCGCCAGGCGACATTGCGCTGATGCATCAATACGTCATATAACGACTGGCTGAAAGTATTAGGAAGCGTCAATTCGCTATCGCGCGGCGGCGTTTTAAGCCACCAGCCCATCATTTGTTGCAACAACCTGGCGTTGGTATGCCAGTGCGTCAGGGTATCATCCAGAAGAGCCTGGCCATTATCGGGTAACTGGCATAGCAGCTCGATTTGACTGGATGAACCTTCCAGCTCGATCACCGGTTTGTGAGCCTGTTTTGCCGCTTTCAGCAGTTGGTAATCAATCCCGTATTCCGCCCGCAACCCCAGCTGTTGTGCCTGCGTCGCCTGTAATACCATGGCTATTTGCCACAGAGGTTGCGTCGATAATAGGGAAGGGGAAATGCCCAATTCATTGGTGACTTTACGCAGATTATCTAATTGCTCTTCACTGATGCGTTCTTCCAGGGCGGCAAAGGTCGGAAGATCAGCAAATGGCGCGTCATCGCCGGAAACATCGGCTTCGACAATCAGCGCATCAGCACGATTGAGCTTTTTGAGTAATTTGGCAGGCAGAGGCGCCATATCACGGCTACCCATGTGAATACTGCCAATCAGATGAAAATGGCGGTTACCGGGTAAAGAGATGTCAATGGCGGGCCAGGTATAGTGGTTGCCGTGCAGTGCAGACCATAATTTTTTTACCCGGTATAACAAATCCATACGACCTCCCTAAGTGGACTTCCATGCTAGCGCGTGGTCCGGGAAGGTGCAACGCGTGAATTGCCGGATAGCGCGGTTGATAGCGCCATCCGGCAAAGGCTTACTCTTTCGGTTTGAAGCGTAGCAGACGGTTAGCGTTGCTTACCACGGTAATGGAGGAGAGTGCCATCGCTGCGCCGGCAACCACCGGGTTGAGCAGCGTTCCGGTGAACGGCCACAGGATCCCGGCAGCAACGGGGATACCGATGCTATTATAGATAAATGCGCCGAGCAGGTTCTGCTTCATGTTGCGCAGCGTTGCCCGTGAGATAGACAGCGCATCCGCAACGCCCATCAGGCTATGACGCATCAGCGTAATCGCGGCGGTTTCAATCGCCACATCGCTGCCGCCACCCATGGCAATTCCTACATCGGCCTGCGCCAGCGCAGGCGCATCGTTGATACCGTCACCAACCATGGCAACCTGACGTCCCTGGCTTTGCAGACGCTTAATCGCCTCGGCTTTGCCGTCCGGCAGAACGCCCGCAATCACCTCATCAATACCTGCCTCTTTGGCAATGGCGTTGGCGGTCGTTGGGTTATCACCGGTGAGCATGACCAGACGATACCCGGCACGATGCAGACGCTGCAGGGCCGCCACGCTGTCGCTACGCAGTGGATCGCGCACCGCTAACAGCGCCGCCGCTTTACCGTCAATCGCCAGCAGTACCGGCGTTGTCCCTTGGGAGGCTTGAGCGGTAATCTCAGCTTCCATTTCAGTGGTATCTACCTGCTGTTCATTGAGCAGCGCCTGGTTTCCCAGCAGCAGCATGTGACCTTCCGTTTCGCCACTGACGCCCAAACCGCGTAGCGTACGGAACCCGTTGACCTGCGGCAACGTGACATCACCGGCTTTGTCCAGAATCGCCCTGGCCAGCGGGTGACTGGAACCCTGTTCAAGGGCCGCAGCCAGGCGAATCGCCAGCGCTTCATCGGTATTGCCAAACGTTTTGATGGCGACAACCTGTGGCTTACCTTCAGTCAGCGTCCCGGTTTTATCAAACACAATGGTATCGAGCGTACTGGCGCGCTGCAGCGCATCGGCATCGCGTACCAGTACCCCAAACTCAGCGGCGCGCCCAACACCGGAAATAATCGACATTGGCGTCGCCAGGCCCAGTGCACAAGGGCAGGCAATAATCAGAACGGTGGTGGCAATCACCAGCGTATAGACAATTTGTGGCGCCGGTCCGAAGAAATACCAGATAGCTGCGCTAACCAGCGCAATAACGACCACCACAGGAACGAATACCGAGGAGATGCGGTCAGCCAGTTTGCCAATCTCCGGTTTACTGCTTTGCGCCTGGCGCACCATGCGAATAATGCGCGACAGCGTGGTATGGCTGCCTACGGCGCTGGCGCGGAATAGCACGCTGCCGTCCTGTACGACCGTACCGGCGTGGACGCTATCGCCTTCGCCTTTTTGTTGCGGGATCGGCTCCCCGGTCAGCATGGCTTCATCCAGCCAGGCTTCGCCCTGAGTGATTTCGCCATCGACCGGAACCCGGTCGCCGGTGGTCAGGCGCAGCAACATTCCCGCCTGAACGTCAGCCAGCGGCACACTCTTTTCACCTTCATCGGTGACGACGCGTGCGGTTGGCGGTGTCAGATCGAGCAGTTTTTCCAGCGCTTTGGAGGAGCGTTGGCGAGCCCGCGCTTCCAGCATATGTCCGAGGTTAATCAGACCGATAATCATCGCACTGGCTTCATAATAAAGGTGTCGCGCTTCCATCGGAAACCACTGCGGCCAGAGGTTGACGCTCATGGAATAGAGCCATGCCACCCCCGTACCCAGCGCCACCAGCGTATCCATGGTCGCGGTGCCATTCATCAGGCTTTTCCACGCATTGCGGTAAAAGTGACCGCCGGCGAAAACCATCACGGCAAGCGTTGCCAGACCAATCGCCAGCCACAGGCTGCGGTTGTCGTCACTCACCATCATGTTATCACCAATCATTCCCCACACCATGACCGGAATACCCAACAGCAGCGCGACGGCTGCCTGCCAGCGAAAACGTTTCATGGTCGCAACGGCGGTTTCCTGCTGGCGCTCGCGGCGCTTCGCGTCATCTTCTATAGCTTCAGCGCCGTAGCCCGCTTTTTCCACCGCCTGCACTAAATCTGCGGCGGACGCACTGCCCATTACCAGCGCAGTACGTTCCGCCAGGTTTACCCGTGCCTGGGTGACGCCGGGTACGCTTTGCAGAGCATTTTGTACGCGGGTCACACAACTGGCGCAGCTCATGCCGTTTAACAGCAACTGTTGGCTGTCATCATCAGCCGTAGCTGCCGGAAGCTCGGAAGGGACCGCTGCCAGTGCTTCCGACGGGATTGATGACTCCGTCAGCGGTTTAGCCTTTGGGTGGCTTAACTCCGCGCCGTAACCGGCTTGTTTGATGGTTTCAATCAGCGCTTGTGCACTGGCGCTCCCGGTGATGTGCGCTTCAGTCACAGTGACATCCGCTTGCTCAACGTCCGGGCGTTGCTCCAGACTCTCTTTAACGCGTTTTACGCAGTGACCGCAGGACAGGCCGTCCAGGGTTAGATCGATTGTTTGAGACATAACTAATTTCCTCTATGAATGGTCGGTTACTTATTGACCTTGGCAATCGTTTTGACTAACTGTTATAAAGGTTAAACCTTCCATCAAGGGGAAGGTCAAGGGAGAAGAGATGAATATATCCGATGTTGCTAAAAAAACCGGTTTAACCAGCAAAGCGATACGCTTTTATGAAGAAAAAGGGTTAGTGACGCCGCCGCTGCGTAGCGAAAATGGCTATCGTACATACAACCAACAGCATCTGAATGAACTGACGCTGCTGCGTCAGGCGCGGCAGGTTGGTTTTAACCTGGAAGAGTGCGGTGAGCTGGTAAACCTGTTTAACGATCCGGCGCGTCACAGCGCGGACGTAAAAAAACGCACATTAGAAAAAGTCGCGGACATCGAGCGGCATATCAGCGAGCTACAGGCCATGCGCCTGCATTTACTGGCGCTGGCGGAGAGTTGCCCTGGCGATGACAGCGCCGAATGCCCGATCATGGATAATCTTTCTGGCTGCTGTCATCACAAAGCGAAGGTTTAACGGCGAGGGGGATTAAGCATAAACACCACCGTGCCGCGGTACCACGGGGATTTCTCCAGCTGCGCTTCAGCCTGCAGATCCCGGCTACCGTTTTGCACCAGTCCCAGCTTAAATGGAATGCGCAGGCGGCTGAGCGCAGGCAGATACGCCTGGTAATTCGGCACCGTGCGCCGTCCCTGATAGCTCTGCACTACCAGTTCATCAACCGCCAGCGCGTTTAATGTGGCGACGTCGCCCGTTTTGGCCCAATCCAGTAGTCCGGTCACGCCAAGCGCAAACTCGGCCGGTAGCTGTTGGCGTAGCTGCTGTAGAAAACGGGCGTAATCGGTTAGCTGGTGGGTCGCCGCGTCAAAATCAACCTGCAGGCCGATGACGTGGTTGCCAGCGTTCTGCCAGCGTTGCATCAGCCGTATGATACGGGCAGGAATCACCTCCGGCACGTCGAGCGTGGTAAAGCGGACCGTCAGCCAGATTGAGGGAAAAGTCAGTCGACTGACCGGCAGTCCCAGGCGCTGGAAAACCACGTTACCCGACCGAACCAGCACCTCGCCCTGATGCAGATAGACCGTTTGCGCGTTTTTCAGCTCGTCACTGGCTTTCACTCCGGACCACAGCCAGAAGGCCGGATGGTCACGCGCGGCGACGATATCCGCCGCCTGTGCCTGGCCCACCAGTAGCGCGGTTACCAGTAATATTTGAGTTTTTGCGCCCACGGGCTTCCCGGATACTGCGTTTTCAGTTGGGTGAACCAGCCCTTACGCTGCTGTTTATCCACGTCTTCACCGCCACATTCGTTAGAGCCAGATGGCGCATAGCACATGATGGCGCGATACAGTGCGAAGCTCTTATCTTCGACTTCCGCGGTGGGTGAGGTGATTATCTGCTGATAGTAGCTTTGCCTGTCGAACTGGCCGAACGGTTGCTTACGAGAAATTGCGGCTTCAAGCACATCGTTGCCGGTGCTGTTTTTCCAGAGGTCGACATGCGTTTGCGTGGTACGGAAAAATTCACCTAAACAGTTCAGTGCGTGGGCATCATCCGCTTTTTTGCTCAGGACCGTTACCGTTTCATTGAGGCTGCGACAGGTGTAACCGGCCTGAGCCGCATCGCCGTTCCAGTCAAAAGTGCTCAGGTTGACGTCGTTAAACGCCTCGTCAATGACCGGCGGCGTGATGTCGCTGACAAGCTTTTTATCGTTTAACCAGTCGCCAAAACGATTCTCGGTAAGATCCCGTACCAGCAGCGTATGCAGGGCGATGGTACGCTCTTCGTTATTGGGCCCATGGACGGCCTGCTGGCGCAGTTGTTCCAGTGTGGCCTGTGTTTTCAGCACCTGCGAGCGAAAGCGCAGGTTGGTCACGGCGCTTTCCGGGGCGAAGATTGCCGCTACGTCACCGCTATAAACCAGCGTGGCGGCGAGCTTAGCCTGTACATACTGCCGCTGTTCGTTGTCCTGGCTGACTTTCAGCAACTGCTGCCAGAAATCACGCGCCGCAGCCCAATTCTTCTGGCCCATCAGCGCTTCGCCGTACAGCACCTGCTCGCTGAAGGCCAGCGTATCGCGCGGTGCCAGTTTTTGCGCTGGCGCGACCGCCTGGATAATCGCCGCATAGTTGCCCGTCGCCAGCCACAGATTCAGTTGCAGATCGCGCCACAGCGGCAGTTTTTGGCTCTGCTCAAACACCGGCTTGCTGGCGTCGAGTTGCGCCTGGGTCAGCGTGGGTTTGTTATCGCTATTCAGACGCAGCGCGCGTAACAGTTCGATGTAGCTGACTCGCGGCGCATCGGGGAAGGCTTCCAGCACGGATTGCTCGTAGAACGCCATGCCGTAGACATTATCGTATTCGATGACAATTTTACGCAGCTGCTGCGCGTCAGCCGCTTGCTGGATCGTCTGCTCATACAACCCGGCCAGTTGCGGCCACGCCTGTAAATACCAGTTAATACGACGCAACATACCGCGGGTGGAGTCGGCGTATTGCCCCTGCGGAAAGCGTTGCAAATAGGCTTGCGCCAGAATCTGAGCCTGAGAGGCGTCCTCGCGGTTAATTTTAGCGATGTCAAAATCGCCATATTCGCCCACGCTGTTCTGACTGCTCTTGTTCAGCGCCGTACGCATCAGCATGTATTGCGCGGTCTCCGCCAGCCACGGGCGATCGCTCTTAGCGAGCTGAGCGAAATCCCGTTCGGCACTGGCATAATCACCCGCATAGAAGCTGGCGGCTGCCGCGAGATAACTTTTGTAGTGTTGAGCTGGCGAATCCGCCGGGAGAGTGGCGAGAGATGACTCAATCTGTTCACGGGTCGCGTCAGAGTACAGCCCCATACGCGCTTGCGCTAAGGCCTGGCGTTGCTCTGCTGTTAACGCGGCATCGGCCAGCAGTGCGGCAAAATACTGGCTGACGCTCTCGGTATTATTCGAAACATGACGGTTCTCATGCTCAGCGTCGTTGAGATTGGCTTCATCCGCATTAATGTTCAGCTCGGCCATCTGTCGGGAGAGGGGGCTATCTTCAGCGGATACCGGGGCAGAGGCTGGTTGTGGGGCTGTTTCATCCCATTGCGGATGATACGCAAAATAGAAATCGCGGGAGCGGGTGATATCTTCAGGCATCGACTGCACGGGCAGATCAAAAGCTTTTTCCTGGCTCAGCAGCCGCAGCAGGTTGTCGCGGCTGTCGTTTTCCGGGTTAAAGGTCGGCGTTCCTTTCAGCAGGCAGCTGTCGTCGCTCCATTTGCAGTCTTCCATATCGAAGGAGGCGAATGCCTGAGGCGCGCCAGCCAGCAAAGAACAAAGGGCAACGGCGAGAGACGTCTTCCTGATCATAGTCTGAATTCCTGTCTATTTTAGTGTGGTACCGCTTTGATAATCAGGGTAATTCCCTCAACGGCAATGACTTCAACCTGCGTTCCCGCGCTCAAATCGTCGCGGGCGCTGACGGGCCACGAACTGTCGCCGACGCGCATATGTCCGCGACCATTGACCAGAGCGCTTTCCAGAATAAATCGACGGCCAATCAACTGCTGACCGCGCTGGTTAAGATGGCTGTCGGCTGGTTTCTGCTCTTTCACGCGTTTTGCCAGCCACTTCCACCACAGCCAGGCCGCCAGCAGCGTGAGTACCGCAAACATCGCTCCCTGCCACGCCCAGTCGAGCGGGGCGAGCCAAACCACCAGTCCGGTTAGCACCGCTGCCACGCCGCTCCATAGCAAATAACCGTTGCCGCCCAGCATCTCGGCGGCGAGCAACAGACCGCCGAGGCTGAGCCAGAAGATGTGCGGATGTACCAGAATCATCGCTATCATGATTTTTTCCGCTCGCTAGCGCTGTCCTTAACCAGTTCCGCGATCCCGGCAATGGAACCCATCAGGCTGCTGGCATCCAGCGGCATCATCACCACTTTGCTGTTATTCGACGAACCGATATGCTGCAACGCTTCGGTGTATTTCTGCGCCACGAAGTAGTTCACGGCCTGGATATCCCCGGCGGCAATGGCTTCAGAAACCATCTGCGTTGCGCGGGCTTCTGCTTCCGCGGAACGTTCACGCGCTTCAGCCTGTAAAAACGCGGACTGACGTTCACCTTCCGCTATCAGGATTTTCGACTGCTTCTCACCCTCCGCCTTGACGATTTCCGCCTGGCGGATACCTTCTGCTTCCAGAATGTAGGCGCGCTTGGTACGTTCGGCTTTCATCTGCGCGTTCATGGCATCAATCAGTTCCGCCGGTGGACGCACGTCACGAATCTCAATACGGGTGATTTTGATGCCCCAGGGATTGGTGGCCTCATCAACAATATGCAGCAGGCGCGTGTTGATGTTGTCACGCTGGGAGAGCATTTCATCAAGCTCCATCGAGCCGAGAACGGTACGAATGTTGGTCATGGTCAGGTTGATGATTGCCAGTTCGAGGTTACTGACTTCATATGCCGCTTTCGGCGCGTCGATCACCTGAATAAAGCACACAGCATCAATCGAGACGTTGGCGTTATCTTTGGAGATGACTTCCTGAGAGGGGATATCAAGCACCTGCTCCATCATGTTGATCTTACGACCAATACGATCCATGAACGGCACAACAAGGCTTAACCCAGGTTGCAGAGTTTTGGTGTAACGTCCGAAACGCTCCACCGTCCACTGGTATCCCTGTGGGACGATTTTGACGCCTGCGCCGACGATGACCAGCGCGACAAAAATAAGAATAGGAATAAAAATGAGCATTGATGAAACCTCCTGTTGTGCTGTCCTTTACTGCTTCATTAGTCAAATTATACCCGATTAATCAAGGTGGCTCCCCTATAATAAATTACAGGAATATACCCTTCATACTTCAAGCAGCATGTGCGTTAGCTACGTTATTCGGCCCATCCTTGGGCCTCGCCCCTGCGGGGCCGCTGTAAGCAGCGTTCAAATCTGCTCCCGGCAGATTTGTCGTTCACTCCAGTCACATAGTTAGCTATGCTCCTGGAGATTAATGAGGGACATCCATGTCCCTCACCGAAGGCCAGCCTTTGGCTGTTCAAATTCGTTCCTGACGAATTTGTCACTCACTTGCCGCCTTCATGCAACTCGAATTATTTTGGGTATAGACTGTCTGCACGAAAGAGGAAAAAAGGATCGATAATGGAAGAAAGCAGCATTTTGCTTCAGTTGAAAAATGTCGCATGGCAGGCAGGGGCGACGCAGGTTCTCAATAACATCTGTTTTAATCTCGATGCCGGAGAATTTAAGCTGATTACCGGCCAGTCCGGCTGCGGTAAAAGTACGTTACTGAAGATAGTGGCGTCGTTAATTAGCCCGAGTTCCGGTGAAATCCTTTTTGAGGGCAAGGAGATATCAACGCTAAAGCCTGAAGCTTATCGCCAGCAGGTCTCTTATTGCGCGCAAACGCCCGCTTTGTTTGGTGACACCGTCTACGACAACCTCATTTTTCCCTGGCAAATTCGCGATAAACGCCCGGAACCGGATGTATTTCTGGAAGACCTGGCCCGTTTTGAGTTGCCCGAGAGTATCCTCAAAAAAGGGATCAATGAACTGTCCGGCGGGGAAAAACAGCGCGTCTCGTTAATTCGTAATTTGCAGTTTCTGCCTAAAATCCTGCTGCTTGATGAAATCACCAGCGCGCTGGATGAGTCCAACAAACGTAACGTGAATGAATTAATTCACCACTATGTTCGCGACAAGAAAATTGCCGTGCTGTGGGTGACGCACGATAAAGATGAGATTAATCACGCGGATAATGTCATAACTCTTCAACCGCACGCCGGAGAAATGCAGGAAGTCAGCAATGAACGAGCATAATATTACCAATGAATCACTGGCGTTAGCGATGATGCTGGTGGTGGTCGCCATACTGATCAGTAACAAAGAAAAGCTGGCGCTGGAAAAAGATATTCTCTGGAGCGTTTGCCGGGCGGTGGTTCAGCTTATTATCGTCGGCTATGTGCTGAAATATATTTTCGGCGTCAATCACAGCATTCTGACCTTATTAATGGTGCTGTTTATCTGTTTTAACGCCGCCTATAACGCGCAAAAACGCAGTAAATATATTGATAACGCTTTTCTCTCGTCGTTTATTGCCATTACGGTTGGGGCGGGGTTGACGCTGTCGGTACTGGTGTTGTCCGGCTCTATCGAGTTCACGCCGATGCAGGTGATCCCAATTTCCGGGATGATTGCAGGCAATGCGATGGTAGCGGTGGGGCTGTGTTACAACAATCTGGGGCAGCGGTTTAACGGTGAACAGCAGCAAATCCAGGAAAAGCTCAGCCTCGGCGCGACGCCGAAGGTTGCTTCCGCGCCGCTGATTCGCGACAGCATTCGCGCCTCGCTGATCCCGACGATCGATTCTGCCAAAACCGTGGGGTTGGTGAGTTTACCGGGGATGATGTCTGGGTTGATTTTTGCCGGTATTGACCCGGTAAAAGCGATTAAGTATCAGATTATGGTGACGTTTATGCTGCTTTCGACCGCCAGCCTGTCAACCATTATTGCCTGCTACCTGACCTATCGGAAGTTCTATAATTCACGCCACCAATTAGTCGTAACGCATTTGAAGAAGACGTGATGTGATGCCGGAGGGAGCGGTATTTGTTGAATTTCCAGGCCCGATAAGCGCAAGCGCCATCGGGCAAAATCAAACGGATTAGTACAGCAGCGCGTACAACTGGCGGCGGTATTTCGAGGCCAGCGCATCGCCGGTTCCCAGCGCGGCAAGGATCTCCTGGAAGGTCTTACGCGCCTGACCGTCGGCAGCGGTAAGATCTTTCTTCAGGTGGCTGAACAGCAATTCCAGCGATTCTTCGTTACGTCCGACCTGATGGAGTTGAATGGCTAATTGCGTGGCCAGCGCGGCATCCTGCGGGTTGCTGGCAACCTGTTGCTGCAACTGTTGGATTTCCGGCGTATCCGCCGCCTGCTTCAGCAGTTCAATCTGTGCCACCAGCCCCTGATAACGGGTATCCTGATCTTGTAACGGAATCGTTTTCAGCACCGCTTCGGCATCGTCAGAACGATTGAGGGCGATTTGCGTTTCCGCCAGCAGCAGGCCGATTTCGCTGCTCTGGTTGGAGATTTGCCAGGCTTCTTTCAGCAGCGGCAGCGCATCCGCGTGATTACCGGCTTCGATAAACTCGATAGCCTGGCGTGCTTTCAGCTCTTCTTCGCTCGGCAGCACTTTCTCCAGCAGCGCGCGAATAACCTCTTCTGGCTGCGGACCCTGGAAGCCATCTACCGGCTGACCGTTCTGGAACAGATAAACCGTTGGGATCGCGCGCAGTCCAAACTGGGAGGCGATCATCTGTTCCGCGTCGCAGTCGAGCTTAGCGAGAATAAACTGACCATTATACTGGGCGGCAAGGCTCTCCAGCACCGGCGTTAATTGCAGACAATGCTGGCTGCGCTCAGACCAAAAATAGAACAGGACCGGTGTGGTCATCGACTGTTCAAGGGTCTGCTGCAGGTTCGATTCATTAATATTAACAATATTCTGTGTGGACATGGAGTTACTCTCTTTTGTCGATTTCTTGTTACATGGGGGCTGACGCGCGAGCTTCAACTCAACCCTGTAAAATTTTGTCCATTATGCGGCCTGGCAGCAGGCGTTTAAGCAGCATAATGGCCCAGGTCACCAGCGTAACCGGATAACGTAGCTTCGGTTTGTCGCTTTCGAACGCGTGACGCACTTTGGCGACAACCGCTTGTGGTCCCAGCGTAAACCGCGCGGCAATGCCGGGATTTTCCACGGGGGCATCGCTTTGCGTCTGGTTGACGTTTTCGGTAAAACGGGTGCGGATGGGGCCCGGTTCAATCAGGCTGACCTTAATCCCACTGTGACGCAGCTCCATACGCAGCGCGTCGGACCAGGCTTCCAGCGCATATTTACTGGCGGCATAGGCGCCACGTCCCGGTGTGGAGATCAATCCCATTACCGAGGAGGTCATCACGATGCGTCCTTCGCCGTGAGGTAGCATGGCGGGCAACAGGCGCATGGTGAGCTGATGCGCGCCAAAGAAGTTGGCGGAAAACTGCTGCTCCATCTGCTCGCGGCTAATCGTGGGCAATGGGCCGTAGACGCCGTATCCGGCGTTGTTAAAGATCCCATATAAACGATTATCGGTCAGGGCGATCACCTCATCGGCGGCGCGATCCACGCTTTCGGGTGAATCCAGATCCAGCAATATGCCGGTGAATCCCATACTGTTCATACGCGCGACATCGTCAGGTTTGCGGCAGCCGGCCAGAATTTGAAAACCCTGGCGCTTTAGCTCAAGTGCGCTTTCCAGGCCGATTCCGCTGGAACATCCTGTTATTAAGACCGATTTTTGCATAACTTTACCTGTCAGGATCTCCGTTGAATTACGAGTCGTGATTAACTAGAGGAGTGAGATGTTGCGCCATCCAGTCGGCAATAAACGGCTGGGCGTCACGATTAGGGTGAATACCATCATCCTGCATCCACTGGGGTTTCAGATAAACCTCTTCCATAAAAAAGGGCAGCAGAGGGATATCAAACTCTTTGGCGAGCTTTGGATAAATCGCGCTAAAGGTTTCATTATAACGGCGACCGTAGTTTGCCGGCAGACGAATTTGCATTAATAGCGGTTCGGCATTTGCCGCTTTCACGTCCTGCAAAATCGTGCGCAGGGTTTGTTCGGTTTGCGCAGGCGCAAAGCCGCGCAGGCCATCGTTGCCGCCAAGTTCGACCAGTACCCAACGCGGCTGGTGCTGCTTGAGTAATGCAGGCAGACGGGCCAGGCCCTGCTGCGAGGTGTCGCCGCTAATGCTGGCATTCACCACCGGCGTTTTGGTTTGCCATTTATCATTAAGTAGCGCAGGCCATGCGGCGCTGGCGGACATACGGTATCCGGCGCTCAGGCTGTCACCCAGAATTAATAACGTGTCCGCAGCGGCGGCGCGGAAAGTTAACAGGACCAGGAACAGGAAAGGCCAATGCCAGCGGAAAACATTGTTGAAGTTCATCATCTTAAGAAATCCGTCGGTCAGGGTGATCATGAGCTATCCATCCTTACCGGAGTTGAACTGGTTGTCAAACGCGCCGAGACCATTGCGCTGATTGGCGAGTCGGGATCGGGGAAATCCACGCTGCTGGCGATCCTCGCCGGGCTGGACGATGGTTCCAGCGGTGAAGTCAGCCTGGTGGGGCAGGCGCTACATACCATGGATGAAGAAGCCCGGGCGCAGCTGCGGGCAAAACATGTGGGATTCGTTTTCCAGTCATTCATGTTAATCCCGACCCTGAACGCGCTGGAAAACGTCGAACTGCCCGCGTTGCTGCGTGGCGAAAATAGTGGTAAAAGCCGCGACGGGGCCAAAACGTTGCTGGAGCAACTTGGGCTGGGAAAACGTCTGGATCATCTTCCGGCCCAGCTTTCCGGCGGGGAGCAGCAGCGCGTGGCGCTGGCACGGGCCTTTAACGGGCGTCCGGATGTGCTGTTTGCCGATGAGCCGACGGGCAACCTCGATCGCCAGACCGGAGACAAAATTGCCGACCTGTTGTTTTCTCTGAACCGGGAACACGGCACCACCCTGATTCTGGTGACGCATGACCCGCAGCTGGCGGCGCGTTGCGATCGGCGCTTACGTCTGGTGAATGGACAGTTGCAGGAGGAGGCATGATTGCCCGTTGGTTCTGGCGCGAATGGCGCTCGCCTTCATTACTGATTGTCTGGCTGGCGCTGAGCCTGGCGGTAGCCTGCGTACTGGCGCTGGGCAACATCAGCGACCGTATGGAAAAAGGGCTGAGCCAGCAAAGCCGCGAGTTTATGGCGGGAGATCGCGCGCTGCAAAGTTCACGTACCGTGCCGAAAGCGTGGATTGACGAGGCGCTGCAGCGGGGGTTGAAAGTCGGCGAGCAGCTGACTTTCGCGACCATGACTTTTGCCCGTGACACGCCGCAGCTGGCGAACGTCAAAGCGGTGGATGAAGTGTATCCGATGTACGGCACGTTGCAGACCAATCCGCCGGGTCTGAAACCGCAGCCAGGCTCGGTGTTGCTGGCCCCACGCCTGATGGCGCTGCTCAATCTAAAAATCGGTGATTCTATTGACGTCGGAGACGCCACGCTGCGCATCGCCGGCGAGGTGGTGCAGGAGCCAGATTCCGGTTTTAATCCGTTCCAGATAGCGCCGCGCCTGATGATGAGCATGGCGGATGTCGAAAAAACGGCGGCGGTCCAGCCGGGAAGCCGCGTGACATGGCGCTATAAATTTGGCGGAACGCCGCAGCAACTGGACGCGTACGAAAAATGGCTGTTTCCGCAGCTAAAGCCTGAACAGCGCTGGTACGGGCTGGAGCAGGATGAAGGCGCGCTGGGGAAATCACTTGAACGTTCACAACAGTTTCTGCTGCTGTCGGCGCTGTTAACGCTGCTGCTGACGGTCGCTGCGGTTGCTGTGGCGATGAGCCATTATTGCCGCAGCCGTTACGATCTGGTGGCTATACTGAAAACCCTCGGCGCGGGCAGAGCGCAACTACGTAGGCTGATTGTTGGTCAATGGCTGATGGTGCTGGCGTTGTCTGGCGTGACCGGTGGGCTTTTCGGGCTGTTATTTGAGCACGCGCTGGTGGTGTTACTCAGGCCGGTCCTGCCCGGCGATCTGCCGCCCGCCAGCCCCTGGCCGTGGCTGTGGGCCTTAGGCACCATGACGGTAATTTCGCTGTTGGTAGGGTTGCGTCCTTATCGGCTACTGCTGGCGACGCAGCCGCTACGTGTGTTACGCCGTGACATGGTGGCAAACGTCTGGCCGCTGAAGTTTTATTTGCCGGTGGTATTGGTTGTTGTGGTCGTCCTGCTCGCTGGACTGATGGGGGGAAGCCTGCTGTTATGGGCTGTGCTGGCCGGTGCGGTAGTACTGGCGCTGGTGTGCGGCGTGCTCGGTTGGATGCTGCTTAACGTGCTGCGTGGTCTGACGCTCACCTCGCTGCCGTTGCGTTTAGCGGTCAGTCGACTGTTGCGCCAGCCGTGGTCAACGCTCAGTCAACTGTCGGCATTTTCACTTTCCTTTATGCTGCTGGCGCTGCTGCTGGTGCTGCGCGGCGATCTGCTCGATCGCTGGCAGCAGCAAATGCCGCCGGAAAGTCCAAATTATTTCTTGATCAACATTGCCAGTGAACAGGTTGTACCGCTGAAGTCATTCCTGTCGGAACATCAGGTGATCCCGGAATCGTTCTATCCCATTGTACGTGCGCGTCTGACAGCCATTAATGATAAGCCGACCGAAGGAAATCAGGATGAGGCGCTTAACCGCGAACTTAATCTGACCTGGCAGGATACCCGCCCGGATCATAACCCGATAACCGCCGGAAGCTGGCCGCCGAAAGCGGGGGAAGTGTCGATGGAAGAAGGGCTGGCGAAGCGGCTAAACGTGAAGCTCGGCGATCGGGTGACTTTTATGGGCGATACCCAGGATTTCAGCGCCACGGTCAGCAGCCTGCGTAAAGTGGACTGGGAAAGCCTGCGGCCTAACTTCTTCTTTATTTTTCCTTCCGGGGCGCTGGACGATCAGCCCCAGAGCTGGTTAACCAGCTTTCGTTGGGAGAACGGCAACGGCATGTTGACGCAGCTTAACCGCGAATTCCCGACCATCAGCCTGCTGGATATTGGCGCCATCCTCAAACAGGTGGGCCAGGTGCTGGAGCAGGTAAGTAGAGCGCTGGAAGTGATGGTGGTGCTGGTTACCGCCTGCGGCATGTTGTTGCTGTTGGCGCAGGTTCAGGTGGGGATGCGTCAACGTCATCAGGAACTGGTGGTCTGGCGCACGCTGGGAGCAGGCAAGAAATTGCTGCGTACCACGCTGTGGTGCGAGTTCGCTATGCTCGGGATGGTCGCCGGGCTGGTGGCGGCCATCGGTGCGGAAACCGCGCTGGCTGTATTGCAAACCCGCGTATTTGACTTCCCGTGGGAGCCAGACTGGCGGCTTTGGGTTGTGCTGCCGCTTTGTGGGGCATTGCTCCTCTCTTTATGCGGCGGATGGCTCGGTTCACGACTGCTTAAAGGTAAAGCGCTGTTCCGTCAGTTCAGTAATTAATTCCTGCCAGTGATGATTACGCACCGGTTTTTTAAATCGGTGCGTTTTTTTATCTATGTAGCACAAATTGATAACCCCTTGATATTTAACAGCACAGAACAATAAAAACCCAGCAACACGAGTGTATTAATAAACGTTAATATTTGTATGCTTAATAATTGGCAGGCTATCTATCAAGGTACAAATAATGACTATAAAAAAAACGGCGCTGGCGGTATCGATCGGCGCAGCAGTGGCATTAACGACTTTCGCTTCCCAGGCGGAAATCACGATCCTGAAACAAGATCCGCAGGCGGGCGATCCGCTGAGCCGTCTTAACTTCACCGTCGGCGGGAGTATTCGTCCGCAGTTCCAGAATATGGCCGGTGACGATGGTAAGAATGGCTACAAACGTAATGGCTTCGACGGCGGGACGCGTTTCCGCTTCGCCGCAGACTACTATCTGTTTGATGATATCAGTTGGGTGAGCTACTACGAGCTGGGCGTTAACTTCCCGGCCATGTTCAACTGGGATAATCACTACGCTGACGGCGCCAACGATACCACGCGTCGTATGCTGTACACCGGTCTGAAGAGCGCGACCTGGGGTACGCTGACCTTCGGCCAACAGAACAGTATTTACTATGATGTGGTCGGGGCGAAAACGGATATCTGGGATTACGATATGATCGGTCAGGCGCCAGGTAACGGTATCAATGGCGACTATGACGGTTCCTATCGTACACGTAAATCATTGAAGTATAAGAAAACGGTGGGGGATGTTGATCTCTACGCATCTTATCTGTTCAGCGATGATTACAACCCGAACAACGGCCTGCGCTACAAGCGTAAAGGCGGCGGCTCGTTGGGTGTGGATTACCACATCACCGATGACCTGACCTGGGGTACGGCGTGGAACTACACCCGTGCGGAAATGCGTGGCGACACCAGCAAAACCTACGATCAAAACATCGTCGGTACCGCACTGAGCTGGAAACCGGACAACTGGACCTTCTCAATGGGCGGCGGCTGGTATCAAAACTTCATGACCACCAAAAAAGTTTCGGTTAACGACTACTTTGCCGGTGATGCCTGGGGTCTGGAATACTTCGCGGGTTATACCTTCCCGATTGGTCAGTATGCGCTGAAATCTGTTCAGCCGTACTTTATGGGCGATCGTATCGAATACGTGAATGGTCGTAACTATCTGCGTACCGACAACGGTGTGGGTATCAGCTTCCAGTTGGATTACGGTTTCCGTGTGGATTACGAACACGTCTTTACCTCCAGCACCGACAACCTGGGCGATATGAACCTGGTGCGTCTGCGTTACGACTTCTAAGTCAATTTTCCTTCCAAAGCCGGGTAGCCAGGGCGTTATCCGGTTTTTTACTCTCCGTTGCCGAAAAACGCATAAGCACCTTCCTTGCACATTCAACGACATACTTCGCAACATCATGAAATAATTTCAAGGACAGCGGGTTGTGATCTGTGTCATGTTAGAAATCTGCCTGTTATCAGGCCAACGAGAACAACGCCGCATGAACGGCGTGAGACATGACACCACAACGTTAAAATGGAGAAAATATGGGATTGCGTCAGAGTTTACGCGTCGCGACCGGGGCGCTGTTACTGGCCTGCGGCTTACAATTTGCTCATGCGAACAGTGACCCGCATACCATCGTGTTTGGCGTCGCGCCTGGACCGTACGGCGATATGGTGAAACAGGCTATTGCCCCTACGCTGAAAGAGAAAGGCTATAAGGTGGTGGTGCGCGAATTCAGCGACTACGTGCAGCCGAATATGGCGCTCTCCAACGGCAGCATTGATGCCAACCTGTTCCAGCACTCGCTCTATTTTGACAAATTCACCGCCGATAAAGGACTGAAGCTGAGCAAGCTGATTGTGGTCCCGACGGCCGGGATGGGGTTTTACTCGCACAAAATCAAAAGTCTGGATGAGTTGAAAAAAGGGGATGTGATCACGCTGTCCAACGATCCGACCAACCTGGCCCGCGGTCTGCGTTTCCTGCAATCCATTGGCCTTATCACCATCAAAGACAATATCGATCCCACGAAAGCCTCCGAGCGTGATATCGCCAGCAACCCGAAAGGGCTGGTGTTTAAACCCTTGGAAGCGGCGCAACTGCCGCGCACTTTGGACGGTGTGACCGGCGCGCTGGTCAACGGCAACTTTGCCGTGGCGGCAAAACTGGATCTTTCCAGCGCCATCAAGCAAGAGCATCTGGATGAAAACCTGAAAAATATCATTGCGGTACGCAGTGAAGATGCGGATAAACCGTTCGCGAAAGATATTGTTGAAGCGGTGAAGTCTCCGGCGTATCGCGCGGTGATCGACGATCCGCAAAACATCTACAGCGCTTTCCAGAAACCGGAATGGATGTCGGCAGCCCAATAATCGCTGCATGCAAGGGTTAACAGGGGCAGCGGCGACTGCCCTTTTCGCATTTCTGAGGTGGATATGATTGAGATAGAAAAGGTTTGCGTGGATTTTACCGCAGGCCGTGGACCCTCAACCCGGGCGGTTGATGACGTCAGCTTGCATATTGGCGCGGGCGAGATATTTGGTATTGTCGGGACCAGCGGTGCGGGGAAAAGTACGCTATTGCGCACCTTGAACGCCTTAACGCGTCCGAGCAAGGGAAGTGTGAAGGTGAACGGCGTAGAAATTTCTGCGCTGGAAGGCACTCAGTTACGTAAAGCGCGTCAGCGCATTGGCATGATTTTTCAGCACTTTAATCTGATGCATACCCGCACCGTGGCGCAAAACGTCGCCTTTAGTCTGAAAGCTGCCGGATGGGAACGCAGCAAGATTGCTCCACGCGTCACGGAGATTCTGGCGCTGGTCGGACTGTCTGATAAGGCGAACCGTTTTCCGGTTCAGCTCAGCGGTGGTCAGAAGCAGCGCGTGGGTATTGCCCGTGCGATTGCCAATCATCCGGATGTGTTGCTGTGTGATGAACCCACTTCCGCGTTAGATCTCGAAACCTCGGCCACGATTCTGGCGCTGCTTAAGCAGATCAACCAACAGTTGGGGATCACGATCGTGCTGATCACTCACGAGATGAACGTGATCAAATCGATTTGCGATCGCGTGGCGGTGATGTCAGGCGGCAAGGTGGTGGAGTCCGGGGAGGTGTTTGACGTTTTTGCTCACCCACAGCACGCCTTCACCCAGCAACTGGTGTCGCATACCCTCAATCTGACGCTACCTGAGCGTCTGCGCCAGCATCTGCCCGGCCAGTTGCTGAAAATTCTTTTTATCGGCGATTCGGCGGAACAGCCTGTGCTGTCAGAAGTTGCGGTTAAATTTGGCGTGGCGGTGAACATTCTGCACGGCAAAATTGAATATATCGGCGAACGCGCGCTGGGGATTCTGGTGGTACAACTCACCGCGCCGCATAACCCTTCTGCGGTGGATGTCGCCGTGGAACATATTCGTCAACGTACTGCTCAAGTGGAGGTGATTCGTGGATGATTTATTGCCTGATTTGACGCTGGCGTTTAATGAAACCTTCCAGATGCTGAGCATCTCAACGGTGCTGGCGATTATTGGCGGTTTGCCGCTCGGTTTTCTAATTTTCGTCACCGATCGGCATTTATTCTGGCAGAACCGTTTTGTGTATCTGCTCAGCTCCGTGCTGGTAAATATTATCCGCTCGGTACCGTTTGTGATCCTGCTGGTGCTGCTGCTACCGCTCACCCAGTTTTTGCTCGGCAATACCATCGGACCGATTGCCGCCTCCGTGCCGCTTTCCGTGGCGGCGATTGCTTTTTATGCCCGGCTGGTGGATAGCGCGCTACGTGAAGTGGATAAAGGCATTATTGAGGCGGCGGAAGCGTTTGGCGCCACCCCGATGCGCATCATCTGCACCGTGTTGTTGCCGGAGGCCAGCGCGGGACTGTTGCGTGGACTGACGATCACGTTGGTGAGCCTGATCGGTTACTCCGCGATGGCCGGGATTGTCGGCGGCGGTGGGGTAGGTGACCTGGCGATTCGCTTTGGTTATTACCGCTATGAAACCCAGGTCATGATCGTCACCGTTGTCGCGTTGATTATTCTGGTGCAGGTCGTGCAGGTGCTGGGCGACTGGCTGGCGAAACGCGCGGATAAGCGCGACAGGCATTAATTACTGTGCGTTAAGCCATCCGGCAACGTCCTGCCATGTGCCGCGAAAGACGATTTTCGCGGCTTTCTTTTCCAGTTGATAGCGATACATCGGGTCGTAATACTCGTTGAGCAAAGGCACCAGCCAGCCCATGTGGGCGTCGGTACTGCCCGTCGATTGCTGTTCGCGCAGAGCCACGTCAAGCAGGGCGGTCAGCTCGGCAAAACGCTGTAACCCCAGACGACGGCGAATAGCGAACAGGCCGTGGTGCAGATACTCACTGTATTCCTGCCAGCCCCGGTTCTCACCATAAGCGTGGGTAAAATCGTGGTGCATGCGTACGAAATACTCCTCGCGCAGGCGCTCCAGACGCAGCTCAAAAGGATCGTCCACCACCGCAATGGACGCCTCGGTCATGCGCTCGCGCAGGCATTCGGGCAGATGGTTAGCGCCGATCATGCGGCCTTCATCTTCCAGCACCCACTGGCGTAAATCCTGTCGGCTGTCCGTTTTGAGCATTTCGACCGCCAGCAGGTTTTCAAAACTCGCCTGGCTTAGCTGCGGCTCTACGGTACGTCCAAACGAGGAACCGCGATGGTGCGCCAGTCCTTCGAGATCCACACCGTTCGGCTGCTGTTGAACCAGTTGCGTTTTACCGTTCCCGGTACAGCCGCCAATTAAGACGATCGGTTTTTGCACCAATTCTTCCGTTATCCGTATGACCGCCTGGCGCAGAGCCTTATAACCGCCCTGTATCAGCGGATAGTCAATGCCGGACTCGTGCAGCCACTGCTGCACAATATGCGAACGCTGACCGCCGCGCGCGCAGCATAAATATCCTTTTGGGTGTTGACGACAGGCATCCTGCCAGGCGTACATGCGCTGTTGGCGGGTTTCACCCGAGACCAGTTGATGGCCCAATTCCAGGGCAGCCTCAGGCCCCTGACGTTTATAACAGGTACCGACGGCGGCGCGTTCGTCATCGTTCATTAAGGGGAGATTGACTGCGCCCGGCATCGCGCCTTGTTGAAATTCGACGGGGGCGCGTACATCGATAATAGGCGTACCGGCGAGCAGAATCGCGCGATAGTCCTGTGCTGTTTGTGTGTCTTGCATAGTAAAAAACGAAACCTCAAATCATCTTGCGTATCATTTTACGCGCCAAAGAGCAGGATGACTTGATTTTCAATCGCGTGCATTGTTGAAAATTGCTAAAAATCCGGCGATTTCTGGTTTTCGCTGCGTAAATAACGTCACAATATCTTCCACAGCCTTACCTGCGCCAAACTTATGCCAGGCGAGACTTAAGGGGGAAGGGGGACGCATGGTAGGAATAATGCTACTGACCAGTTGCCCGTTATCAAGCAATGGCTGGCACAGCGGTTGCGGAACAAAGCCGATACCCACCCCGGCAAGATGCGCCGCAATTTTGGTTTCCATGTCCGGGACAATAATCTCTTTTTGGCCGGGAAGCCGCCACGCGACCCGTTTGGTCAGGGTGCGCGCACTGTCTTCAATGTTGATCGCCGGAAAACGGCGCAACTGCGCTTCCGTTAATGGACCACTGACGTCTGCCAATGGATGATTCGCCGACATAACAAACCGCCACTGAACAGACCCCAAAGGATCGAGGGTAAAGGTGTTGGCCATTGGTTCAGTACCCGTGACGCCGATAGCCAGAGAGAATCCTTCATACAGCAGTGAATCCCAGACGCCCATATAGATTTGCCGGGAAAAGTGAAACTGAGTAAAGGGATAGCGGGCGTTAAGCCAGGATAACAGGCGAGCGACGGCTTGCGGGCTATACAGCAGGTTGTTGACCACGATATTCACCTGACGCTCTACGCCGTCGTTCACTTGCTGTAATTCGCTGGGCATGCTGTCCAGCCAGGCGAGCCAGTCCTTTGCCTGAGAAAGAAGATGCGAGCCCGCGGCGGTTAACGTAACGCTGCGGGTGGTGCGAAAGAACAGAGCAACCCCGGTATTTTCTTCCAGAAGCTTAATGCGATAGCTGATGGTGGCCGTGGTTTTACACAAGCGATCCGCCGCCCTGGAGAAACTCCCTGTTTCGGCTACGCCAATAAAAGTACGCAGTGTTTCTGGATCAAACATCGTCAGCTACTCCCTGAATGCTCTTCCGCAAGCCTGATTTCTTGTTCTCTGATTTATAAGTATTTTTACATAATGGCCTTGTTTAAATTGTGGTCTAAATCGAATTTTGGAAAAATATTCCAACTTTTGTGTTGATGTTAAATCCCGAAGGTTTTAGATTGCATGATATTGAAGCCGCTAACTGTTCTGGCTGCGGTTCAGAGGAATTCAGTTACAAGGAAAAGATGATGAAACTTGAGGTATTACCGTTAAATCAGCACACGTTCAGCGCCTATGGCGATGTCATCGAAACCCATAAACGTGATTTTTTTCATATCAATGATGGGTTGGTTGAACGTTATCACGATCTGGCTAATGTGGAGATCCTTGAGCAGGACCGAACGCTCATCAGCATTAACCGCGCGCAACCGGCAGCGATGCCTATTATTGTGCATGAACTGGAGCGCCACCCGCTGGGTACCCAGGCATTTATGCCCATGAAGGGCGAAGCGTTTGTGGTGATTGTCGCGCTTGGTGAGGACAAACCCGATCTTTCCACCTTAAAAGCCTTTATCACCAATGGTCAACAGGGGGTGAATTATCACCGAAACGTCTGGCATCACCCGCTGTTTGCCTGGCAAACCGTGACCGATTTCCTGACGGTCGATCGTGGTGGTAGCGATAATTGCGATGTTGAACGTATCCCGGCACATGAACTCTGTTTTGCGTGACGCTATTGGCCTTCTTGCTTAATATGAGCATATTGTTCATTGTTTATGCTCATATTTTGGGCCGGAGTAAATGTAGTGGAGACGGAAGTAAGACGGCGCGGCAGGCCTGGACAGACGGAGCCGGTTGCGCAGAAAGGCGCTCAGGCGCTCGAAAGAGGCATTGCGATTTTGCAGTATCTCGAAAGAAGTGGGGGGAGTTCGTCAGTCAGCGATATTTCCGGCAGTCTGGATTTACCGCTCTCCACGACTTTTCGCCTGCTAAAGGTTTTACAGGGTGCTGATTTTGTCTATCAGGACAGTCAGTTAGGATGGTGGCACATCGGTTTAGGCGTCTTCAATGTGGGCTCCGCGTATATTCATAATCGCGACGTCCTGTCGGTAGCCGGACCATTTATGCACCGATTAATGCTGCTGTCAGGCGAAACGGTGAATGTCGCGATTCGTAATGGCACTGAAGCGGTGCTGATTGGCCAGAAGGAGTGCAAATCGATGGTCAGGATGTGTGCACCTTTGGGCAGCCGTATGCCGTTGCATGCTTCCGGCGCGGGGAAAGCACTGCTTTATCCGCTGATGGAAGAAGAGTTAATGGACATTGTCGTGAAAACGGGTTTGCAGCAGTTTACGCCGAACACGTTGGTGGATTTTCCTACTCTGCTGCGTAATCTGGAACAGGCGCGCGAGAATGGCTATATCGTTGATCACGAAGAACATGTTGTTGGATTGAATTGCATCGCTTCGGCTATCTATGACGATGCAGGCAGTGTAGTGGCTGCCATCTCTATTTCGGGGCCCGCATCCAGACTGACGGAAGATCGTTTTATTAGTCAGGGGGAGCTGGTACGGGATACAGCACGAGATATCAGTACGGCGCTTGGGTTAAAAGCACCCGTAGCTTAAGTCGCAACCCGCTCAGAGGAGCGGGACTTTTTTGGATTTTTTTAAAGTTGGAAAAATTTTCCAATAAATAGAGGTAGAAAGAAAATGGCAAAAATGAGAGCCGTTGACGCGGCAATGTATGTGCTGGAAAAAGAAGGTATCACCACCGCATTTGGCGTGCCTGGAGCGGCAATCAACCCGTTCTATTCCGCAATGCGTAATCACGGCGGCATCCGTCACATTCTGGCTCGCCACGTTGAAGGCGCCTCCCATATGGCGGAAGGTTATACGCGTGCCGCTGCAGGCAACATTGGCGTCTGCCTTGGCACTTCAGGCCCGGCTGGAACTGACATGATCACTGCACTGTATTCCGCCTCTGCCGACTCTATTCCTATTTTATGTATCACCGGCCAGGCGCCTCGTGCCCGCCTGCATAAGGAAGATTTTCAGGCTGTCGATATTGAATCTATCGCCAAACCGGTCAGCAAAATGGCGGTAACGGTACGTGAAGCGGCACTGCTGCCACGGGTTTTACAGCAGGCATTCCACGTCATGCGCTCAGGTCGCCCTGGCCCGGTGCTGATCGATTTGCCTTTTGATGTCCAGGTTGAAGAAATCGAATTCGATCCCGACATGTATGAGCCGTTGCCGGTCTACAAACCTGCCGCCAGCCGCAAGCAAATTGAGAGAGCGCTGGAAATGCTGATCCAGGCGGAACGTCCGGTCATCGTCGCAGGGGGCGGGGTGATTAATGCTGATGCTTCCGCACTGCTGCAACGTTTTGCGGAGCTGACCCATGTACCGGTTATCCCCACGTTGATGGGCTGGGGATGTATCCCTGACGATCATGAGTTAATGGCCGGCATGGTCGGGCTACAAACCGCGCACCGCTACGGAAATGCCACGCTGCTTGCTTCTGATATGGTGTTCGGTATTGGTAACCGTTTTGCTAACCGTCACACCGGCTCGGTCTCGAAGTACACCGAAGGGCGCAAAATCATTCATATCGACATTGAACCGACGCAAATTGGCCGTGTTCTGTGCCCGGATTTGGGCATTGTTTCTGATGCCAAAGCCGCGCTGACCTTGTTGATTGACGTCGCTCAGGAAATGCAGAAAGCCGGACGTTTACCTTTCCGGAATAGCTGGGTTGATGAATGCCAACAGCGTAAGCGGACGTTACTGCGTAAAACCCACTTCGACAATGTCCCGGTGAAACCGCAGCGTGTCTATGAAGAGATGAATAAAGCCTTTGGTCGCGACGTTTGCTACGTCACCACCATCGGATTATCACAAATTGCCGCTGCGCAAATGCTGCATGTGTTCAAAGAGCGTCACTGGATCAACTGCGGCCAGGCAGGCCCTCTCGGCTGGACGCTGCCTGCGGCATTAGGGGTTTGTGTTGCCGATCCAACACGCAATGTCGTCGGGATTTCGGGGGATTTTGACTTCCAGTTCCTGATTGAAGAACTGGCGGTAGGCGCGCAATTCAATATTCCTTACATCCATGTGCTGGTCAACAACGCCTATCTGGGCCTGATTCGTCAATCGCAGCGTGCTTTTGATATGGATTACTGCGTCCAACTGGCGTTTGAAAATATCAACTCCAGCGAAGTAAACGGCTATGGCGTCGATCACGTCAAAGTGGCAGAAGGCTTAGGTTGTAAGGCTATTCGCGTCTTCAAACCTGAAGATCTCGCTCCGGCGTTTGAACAAGCCAAAGTCCTGATGGCGCAGTATCGCGTTCCGGTTGTTGTCGAAGTGATCCTTGAGCGAGTGACCAATATCTCGATGGGTAGCGAGCTGGATAACGTGACCGAGTTTGAAGAGGTTGCAGACGGTGCAGTTGATGCGCCAACCGAAACCTGTTTTATGAAATATGAATAGAGGAGGTGACAGATGTTACGGTTCTCAGCCAATCTTTCCATGCTGTTTCTGGAATACAGTTTCCTTGAGCGTTTCGACAAAGCGGCGCAAGCGGGGTTTCGTGGCGTAGAGTTTATGTTTCCCTACGATTACGACATTGACGTCTTAAAGGAAAAACTGCAGACCAACAAGCTGGAGCATACGTTGCATAATCTCCCCGCCGGAGATTGGGCGGCGGGTGAACGTGGTATCGCCTGTATTCCGGGGCGCGAAGAAGAGTTTCGTGATGGTGTGGCCGCGGCTATTCGCTATGCGAAGGGGCTGGGTAATAAAAAAATCAATTGCCTGGTAGGTAAAACACCGGCGGGTTTTTCGGCTGAACAGATCCAGCAAACGCTGGTGGAAAATCTGCGCTATGCGGCCAACATGTTAGCGAAAGAAGATATTTTATTGCTGATTGAGCCGATCAACCATTTTGATATTCCTGGTTTCTTTCTCACCGGTACGCATCAGGCGTTAGCGTTAATTGATAGCGTCGGATGCAATAATATCAAAATTCAGTATGACATTTATCATATGCAGCGCATGGAAGGGGAATTAACCCAGACCATGACCACGTGGGCAAATAAAATAGGTCATTTGCAAATTGCAGATAACCCTCGTCGCGGAGAGCCAGGGACCGGGGAAATCAATTATGACTTTATTTTTAAGTTTATTGATAAATCAGGTTATGACGGGTGGGTAGGCTGCGAATATAAGCCGCTGACGACCACCGAAGCAGGATTATCGTGGATTAACCAGTATCGATAATTTGTAAGTAATTTCAGGCAACACTATTTTTTCCACTCTGTTGGAAGGGAATCGTTTTGCCTGAATTCAGGAATACCGACAGATATAAAAGAGGTTGCAAATGAAACTGGGATTTATTGGCCTGGGTATTATGGGATCGCCAATGGCGATTAATCTGGCGCGTGCCGGACATCAATTACATGTCACGACCATTGGACCTGTGGCTGAAGAGTTGCTGTCACTGGGGGCGGTTAATGTTGAAACTGCACGTCAGGTGACTGATTTCGCAGATATTATCTTCATCATGGTGCCGGATACGCCGCAGGTTGAAGAAGTGCTTTTTGGTGAACACGGGTGCGCTAAAACCGCATTGCAGGGAAAAACCATTGTCGATATGAGTTCTATTTCTCCTATCGAAACCAAGCGTTTTGCTCAGCAGGTTAATGAACTCGGCGGGGATTACCTGGATGCGCCTGTGTCCGGTGGGGAAATTGGCGCTCGCGAAGGGACGCTGTCCATTATGGTTGGCGGTGAAGCTGATGTATTTGAACGGGTGAAACCGCTCTTTGATATTCTGGGAAAAAATATCACTCTGGTGGGCGGGAATGGTGATGGCCAAACCTGTAAAGTGGCTAACCAAATTATCGTGGCCTTAAATATTGAAGCCGTTTCTGAAGCGCTGGTATTTGCCTCTAAAGCGGGCGCGGATCCGGTTCGCGTGCGTCAGGCATTAATGGGCGGGTTTGCCTCATCTCGTATTCTGGAAGTACATGGTGAGCGCATGATCAAGCGCACTTTTGATCCCGGATTCAAAATTGCACTGCATCAAAAAGATCTCAACCTTGCATTACAAAGTGCCAAGGCGCTCTCATTGAATTTGCCTAATACGGCAACCTGTCAGGAGTTATTTAATACCTGTGCCGCGAATGGTGGAAGCCAGTTGGATCACTCGGCAATGGTTCAGGCCCTGGAATTAATGGCTAATCATAAATTGTCATGATCGTTGGTATCGCTGCAATCCTGCAGCGATACATTTTAATCAGACACACTTTGGAAAGGTGCATGTCATGAGTGAAAAAAATACATCCGGTATTGAATACTGGAAGAAGATCGTCGTCGTAATGAGTCTGGGTTGGGTCGCAATATGGATTTATCGCACCGTATTAACCCCTATTTATCCTGAGATTCAGGCTTCCCTGGGCAATGTCAGCAATGCTGAAATTGGCGCCATCGCCAGTTTCTATTTTTTCGCCTATTGCAGTATGCAAATTCCCTGCGGAATTTTGGTCGATAAGCTTGGCCAGAAAATTATGCTGATGTGTGGGTTTACGCTCTTTATTATTGGTACGCTCAGTATTGCAAAAGCCACGGGACTGGTGATGATCTATGCCGGTTCGCTGATGGCAGGAGCGGGCTGCGCCTCTTTCTTTAGTTCTGCGTATTCTCTCTCTTCGGCAAATGTCCCGCAGGCTCGCCGGGCACTGGCAAACGCCATCATTAATAGCGGCTCTGCGATTGGGATGGGGATCGGTTTAATCGGCTCCAGCGTGTTGGTTAAAAGCATGAGCATGGCCTGGCAAAACGTGTTGTTTCTGGTTGCGGCTGTGTTGGTGGTGATGCTGTGCGTATTTACTTTGGTTATCCGCGGTAAGGTAAAAAGCGAAACGGCGGCGTCAGAGCAAAAAACGCAGACGACAACGATGACAGAAGAGAAAAGTCCGCCGCTGTTTTCGGGTTTGTTATGCAGCGTCTACTTCCTCTATTTCTGTACCTGTTATGGCTATTACCTGATTGTGACCTGGCTTCCGTCCTATCTGCAGACTGAAAGGGGATTTGATGGTGGCGCGATTGGGGTTGCCTCGGCTTTGGTCGCCGTGGTGGGGGTTCCCGGTGCATTGTTCTTCAGCCATCTGTCCGATAAATTCCGTAACAGCAAAGTCAAAGTCATTCTTGGGCTGGAAATTATGGCCGCCGCAATGCTGGTGTTTACGGTGTTATCGCCGAATACCACGATGTTGATGGTCAGCCTGACCCTGTACGGTTTACTGGGAAAAATGGCGGTGGACCCCATCCTGATCTCCTTCGTGTCTGAGCAGGCGTCGGCGAAAACGTTGGGCAGAGCATTTAGCCTGTTTAACTTCTTTGGTATGAGTTCAGCCGTTATTGCGCCAACGTTAACCGGGTTTATTTCCGATTTGACTGGCTCAAAAGAGATAAGCTTTGTCATCTCTGCTTGTCTGGTTGTTACCGGAACGCTTATTTTTGCCGGCGTGACGTTATATAAAAAGAAAGCAACGCCAGTTACTGCTTCAGCATAAAAATATAATTAAAACTATTTGCATTACTTAATATATTGTTTTTGTTCCACATAGCTAAACCCATTACAACGTTATCCGATACGTGACAAGAGGGATTTATGGAACAGCAAAGAGATCTATACCAACAACGTGGTTATAGTGACGACTTATTACCAAAAACGGCAGCACAACGAAACTGGAAAACATTTAACTATTTTACTTTATGGATGGGGTCAGTACATAACGTACCTAATTATGTTATGGTTGGCGGGTTCTTCATTCTCGGACTGTCCACATTCAGTATTATGCTGGCTATTATTATTAGTGCATTGTTTATTGCATTAGTCATGGTTATGAACGGCGCCGCCGGAAGTAAATATGGTGTACCTTTTGCAATGATTCTGCGTGGCTCGTATGGTGTACGTGGCGCGCTTTTCCCGGGATTATTAAGAGGCGGCATTGCAGCAATTATGTGGTTCGGGCTGCAATGTTATGCCGGATCGCTGGCTTTTCTTATTCTGATTGGCAAGATATGGCCTGGGTTTTTAACGCTGGGCGGTGATTTTACACTACTGGGGTTGTCTCTGCCGGGGTTAATCACATTTCTTATCTTTTGGCTGATTAACGTTGGTATCGGTTTTGGCGGTGGTAAAGTATTAAATAAATTTACTGCGATCCTGAACCCTTGCATTTATATCGTTTTTGGCGGAATGGCTATCTGGGCGATATCCCTGGTAGGGATTGGCCCCATTCTTGACTACATTCCGGGCGGTGTGCAAAAAGCGGGAAACAACGGATTCCTGTTCCTGGTAGTGATTAACGCCGTGGTTGCGGTATGGGCCGCTCCGGCGGTGAGCGCATCGGACTTTACGCAAAATGCCCACTCATTTCGTGAACAGGCGTTAGGCCAGACGCTGGGTCTTATTGTCGCGTACGTGTTATTTGCGATTGCCAGCGTGTGTATTATTGCCGGTGCCAGTATTCATTATGGAACGGATACCTGGAATGTGCTGGATATCGTACAGCGTTGGGACAGTCTGTTTGCCTCATTCTTCGCAGTTTTGGTTATTCTGATGACCACAATCTCAACAAACGCTACGGGTAATATTATCCCGGCTGGTTATCAGATTGCCGCAATTGCGCCAACAAAACTAACATATAAAAAAGGTGTATTGATTGCCAGTATTATTAGCTTACTGATTTGTCCATGGAAGCTTATGGAAAATCAGAGCAGCATTTATCTGTTTCTGGACATCATCGGCGGTATGCTCGGTCCTGTTATTGGTGTTATGTTAGCGCATTATTTTGTCGTTATGCGTGGCAAGATTAATCTTGATGAATTATATACCGCCAGCGGTAATTACCAATATTATGATAATGGATTTAACCTGACGGCATTCTCCGTAACGTTAGTGGCTGTAATTCTTTCGCTGGGTGGGAAGTTTATTCCATTGCTTGAGCCGTTATCGCGAGTGTCGTGGTTTGTTGGGGTTATTGTCGCATTTGTGGCATATGCCTTACTGAAAAAAAGAACGGTTGGACAGCCTGCCGCAGTAGAAAAAGCAACAGGTCAGTTGTAATGAAATCAGTAAACGTAGGTGTAAGCGTGCGTTATTTATAAAAACTATCTGTATCCATACAAGGAGTTCGTTATGTCTTTTGATTTAATTATTAAGAACGGTACTGTTATTTTAGAAAATGAAGCTCGTATTGTTGATATTGCCGTCCAGGCAGGAAAAATCGCCGCCATTGGCGAGAATCTTGGGGAGGCAAAGCAGGTAATGGATGCGACAGGTCTGGTGGTTTCACCGGGCATGGTCGATGCGCATACCCATATCTCTGAGCCGGGGCGTACACATTGGGAAGGCTATGAGACCGGAACGCGTGCCGCGGCAAAAGGCGGTATCACCACAATGATCGAAATGCCTCTCAACCAGCTGCCCGCGACGGTGGATCGCGAAACCATCGAACTTAAATTTGATGCGGCAAAAGGCAAATTGACCATTGATGCCGCGCAGCTTGGCGGTCTGGTTTCTTACAACCTTGATCGTTTGCACGAGCTGGATGAGGTTGGTGTCGTCGGTTTCAAATGCTTCGTTGCCACCTGTGGCGATCGCGGAATCGACAATGACTTCCGTGACGTTAACGACTGGCAGTTCTACAAAGGCGCGCAGAAGTTAGCAGAAATGGACCAGACGGTACTGGTGCATTGCGAAAATGCACTCATTTGCGACGAGCTTGGCGAGGAAGCTAAACGCGAAGGCCGTGTGACGGCACATGATTATGTGGCTTCACGTCCGGTTTTCACTGAGGTGGAAGCTATTCGCCGCGTGCTGTATCTGGCGAAAGTCGCCGGTTGCCGCCTGCACGTTTGCCATATCAGCAGCCCGGAAGGCGTGGAAGAAGTGACCCGTGCCCGCCAGGAAGGCCAGGATGTGACCTGCGAATCCTGCCCGCATTATTTTGTGCTGGATACCGATCAGTTTGAAGAGATTGGCACGCTGGCAAAATGTTCTCCGCCGATCCGCGATCGACAGAATCAACAAGGCATGTGGGAAAAACTGTTCAATGGTGAGATTGACTGCCTGGTTTCCGACCACTCGCCATGCCCACCAGAAATGAAGGCTGGCAATATCATGCAGGCGTGGGGCGGCATTGCCGGACTGCAGAGCTGCATGGACGTCATGTTTGATGAGGCCGTGCAAAAACGCGGTATGTCGCTGCCGCTATTCGCTAAATTGATGGCAACCAACGCCGCAGATATTTTTGGCCTGAAACAGAAAGGACGTATTGCCCCGGGTAAAGATGCTGACTTCGTCTTTATTCAACCGGACAGCAACTACGTTCTGAAAAACGAAGACCTGGAATACCGTCACAAAGTCAGCCCGTATGTTGGCCGGACGATTGGCGCGCGCATTACGAAAACTATTCTTCGCGGGGATGTTATCTATGACATCGAGCAGGGATTCCCGGTAGCGCCAAAAGGTCAATTTATCCTTAAACATCAACAATAATGTGATGCGAATTAATGCCCGTCATGCTGGCGGGCATTCTCTATTTTAAGGTATGAATATGCTTCCTGTTATTAACCGCGAAAGTTTGCTATCTGGCTTTCAGTGGTTTTTCTTTATTTTTTGCAATACGGTCGTGGTCCCCCCAACGCTGGTTTCTGCTTTTCATCTCCCCGCGAGCAATCTGTTAATGCTCACGCAATACGCTTTTTTCACGACATCGCTGGCCTGCCTTGCGCAGGTTATTTGTGGCCATCGTCGCGCCATTATGGAAGGGCCTACCGGTTTATGGTGGGGCACCATTCTGACAATTACCCTGGCTGAGGCGTCACGCGGGACACCGCTCAATGATATCGCCACCAGTCTGAGCGTCGGGATTGTCATTTCCGCTGTGCTGACGATGATTATCGGCTTTAGCGGCTTAGGACACCGGTTGGCCCGGCTATTTACCCCAACGGTGATGGTCTTTTTTATGCTGCTGTTGGGCGCTCAGCTCACCACTATCTTTTTTAAGGGCATGTTGGGATTGCCTTTTGGCATTGCTGACACCAGCGTCAAAATTCAACTGGCGCCTTTTAGCCTGGCGGTTGGCGTGATGTGCTTCATCCTTGCGATGATCATTTTTTTACCGCAGCGGATCTCCCGTTATGCCCTGCTGGTGGGGGCGGTAGTGGGATGGGGACTCTGGCGATTGTGCTTTCCATCAACGTCTTTGCCGTCTGGTGAATTAAGCTGGCAGTGGTTCCCGTTAGGCAGTCATGGCAGGCTGTTACCCGGTATTATCCTGACGGCGGTTATCACCGGTTTGGTGAATATCAGTAATACCTATGGCGCGGTGCGCGGCACGGACGTCTTTTATGCGCATCAAGGCTCCAGCAGCTCGCGTTATCGTCGTAGCTTTATCATTTCCGGTTTTATGACGCTGGTGACAGTGCCTTTTGCCGTGATTCCATTTTCACCTTTTGTCTCCTCTATCGGGCTGTTAACACAAACTGGCGACAGCTCGCGAAAATCATTTATTTACGGCAGCGTATTATGTTTATTGGTGGCGATAGTAACGCCGCTAACCCGCTTATTCTGCGCTATTCCACTGGCGATCAGCAGTGCCGTTATGCTGGTCTCTTATCTGCCGTTGCTCTATTCCGGTCTGGTTTTCAGCCAGCAAATCACCTTTACCGCACGAAATATTTATCGGCTGGCACTCCCGCTGTTTGTGGGCATTTTTTTGATGGGGCTGCCACCGGTTTATTTACAAGATCTTCCACTGACTATTCGGCCATTACTGAGTAATGGCTTATTGGTGGGGATTTTACTGGCAGTGCTTATGGAAAACCTCATTCCATGGGAACGCATTAAATAACAGGATGAAAAGGATTAATGATGAAAATTGTAATTGCGCCAGATTCGTTTAAAGAGAGCTTAAGCGCCGAACAATGCTGCCAGGCAATTAAAGCTGGATTTTCAAGCATATTCCCGGATGCAGAATATATTTGTTTGCCTATTGCGGATGGCGGGGAGGGGACCGTGGATGCCATGGTGGCGGCGACTGGTGGAAAAGTGGTCTCGCTGGAGGTCTGTGGGCCGATGGGGGAAAAGGTCATGGGATTTTATGGCCTGACCGGTGATGGAAAGACCGCCATTATTGAAATGGCTGCGGCGAGTGGACTGATGCTAGTCGAACCGCAGGCGCGTAATCCGCTGCTGGCGTCAAGTTACGGTACTGGCGAACTGATTCGGCATGCGCTGGATGCCGGTATTCGTCATATTATCCTCGGTATCGGCGGGAGTGCGACAGTTGATGGCGGCATGGGGATGGCTCAGGCGCTGGGCGTGCGGTTTCTTGACGCGCAAGGGGCATCATTGAGGGCGGGAGGCGGTAGCTTGTCTCGCCTCGCGAGCATTGACCTGCAACAGTGCGATCCGCGGCTGACAGCATGTCGGATCGAAGTCGCTTGTGATGTGGACAACCCATTGGTTGGCCCGCGCGGCGCGGCAAGGGTATTTGGTCCGCAGAAGGGGGCGACGCCGGAAATGGTTGAGAAACTGGAAGAAGGGTTACTCAACTACGCGCATGTGCTGCAATCGTTGACCGGTGAAGATGTATCTCAGGTTGCGGGCGGTGGGGCGGCGGGCGGAATGGGCATCGCCGCGGCTATCTTTCTGCAGGCCATCATGAAACCAGGGATTGAAATTGTGCTGCAGGCTGTTCAACTGGAGCAGTCCATCAAAGATGCATCGCTGGTCATCACCGGCGAGGGACGTATTGATTCGCAAACGGTCGGGGGAAAAGCGCCAATCGGTGTTGCTTCTGTTGCTATGCAGCATCATGTTCCGGTTATCGGTATCGCCGGAGTGCTGGGGGAAGGCGTGGAGGTGGTTCACGATCATGGTATTGATGCGGTGTTCAGTATTTTGCCGCGACTTGCGCCATTGGCGGAAGTGCTGGCGAGCGGTGAAACCAACCTTTATTACTGCGCGCGTAATATTGCTTGCGCGATGAAGCTCGGTCAGGCGATGAATCTGCGTTAAGCATAAAAAAAGCCACGGTGTTAACCGTGGCAAAACCCAACATAGCTAAATAAAAAATTATCAGGCGGGCTGTTCGCCGTTAAATCTCTACATCCCGGTTGCAATCTTTGGAATAGATATAGCTGAATGCTTCACCACGCCCCACGCCGTAACCCGCCTGCAGGGAGTACGCGCCCATAAAGATGTAGTCGCCTTTTTTCACCGGGACCCATTGGTTATCGAGGTTATAAACGCCCTGGCCTGAGAGAATATAAGCCCCATGTTCCTGTACATGCGTTTCGATATAACCATGGCTGGCGCCGGGTTCGAATGACAGAATATGCATATTCATATCGAAGCCTAATTCTTTAGGCAGGAAATCCAGCAGGATTACGTCATCCATGCCTTCATAATGAATACGTTCTAACTGGTTGGCATTACCGGAGACCAGCCATGGCGAATGGCCGGCCACCGGCGTATAACGCCGTTTGTATAAAAACAGTTGGCTGTCTTCTGTCTGGGCATTATTAAAGGTGAGCAGTTCACCTGGCGGGCAATACAGATATCCGCCCTGAGTCAAAGCAAATGTTTTACCTTCCGCTTTTGCCTCAACTTTGCCGGAAATAACATACACGAACGTTTCAATACCTTCGCCGCCAAAACCGCTGTGGTGGCCGCCGTTCTGGTGTAGGGTCACCAGATAGTCAACAAATGACGCGCCCAGTTTTGGCGTTGAGAGGATGGTGACGTCACAGTTTTCAAAACCCGGAATGATATTTTTAACCAGTCCGTCCGGGGTTAACAGGGCAAAGTTACCGTGTTTTACAATTGCGCGATTAGCCAGTAAATCATCGCGATAACCCGTGACGTTATTCAGATATCCCATGAATGGCTCCTTATTTCTGCCAGGCAAGTTGATGAAGCATTAATGCCAGAGTTTTGACCCCTTCGGCAAGGTCGTTAATGTTTGTGCGTTCAGCGGGGTTGTGGCTGATACCGTTAATGCTGGGAATGAAAATCATGCAGGTCGGTACACGAGGGGCAAAAATCTGCGCATCATGGCCCGCGCCACTGTGCATGACACGGTAGTTCAGTTGTTCTTTTTCACACAGTTCGGTAAGGGTGGAGACCAGTTTACTGTCCATCGGGACTGGCGTTTCATCCATCCACAAATCGATATCAATACCGATATCCATTTCATCACAGATGGCGCGCATGTCGTTTTCCAGTTGCTGAGTAAAATCACGCAGTACGTCGGCATCGGTATGACGGCAATCGATCGTGAAGGTCGTTTTTCCAGGCACCACGTTGACGGTGTTTGGCTGTGGCTCTACTTTACCAAAGGTCAGTACCAGAGGATCGCCATGCTTTTTGGCTTTCTCGATAGACTGGCTGCAGATGCGACTGAAAGCGTAAACGGTATCGCGACGGTAGCTCAGCGGCGTTGTACCCGCATGGTTGGATTCGCCGTTCAGCGTTACCGTATAGCGACGTTGGCCGACAATCGCGCTGACGACGCCTATCGACTGACCATTACTTTCAAGCACGCAACCTTGTTCGATGTGTAATTCAACGAAGGCTTTGATGTCATTACGAGCATGAAGCGGCTCTGCGGGGAGGGTAAAGCCGCAGGCGTTCATTGCGTCAACAAAACGGGTGCCTTTCGCGTCCTGGATGTTGCGGACGTCATCAGGATTTGCCAGTCCAAAAATGTTTTTGCTGCCCCAGAAGACATACGGGAAACGGCTGCCTTCCTCTTCCGCCATGGAAACGACTTCGACCGTTTTCAGCGGTGCGCCATAGGTGCTCTTGAGCCAGTCAACCGCGAGCCATGCCGCCAGCGCGCCAAACTGGCCGTCAAGATTGCCGCCGTTGACGACGGTATCAATATGCGAGCCGCTTAAAATGACCTGTTCCGGCGATTCGCTCCCGAGCAGACGACCGTATAAGTTGCCCACTTCATCAAAGCGCGTTTCCAGGCCACTGGCGTCCATACGCTTTTTGAATTGCTGTTGTGTTTCAAGCCATTCTGGCGAATACAGCAAGCGCGTCATCCCACCGGTAGGATCCGCGCCAAAGGAAGAGAGCCAGGGAAGGGTTTCTTCAATTGCGTGACGAAAATGGTTGATCATATGAAATTCCTGTTTCAATAATTATTGTGCAAAGGGATTCTTTGTTTCGTATGACTTGAGATAGAGGGCATCGGAAATCAGGTATTGATAAATATCGTCAACAATGTCGATACCATGGACCGCGGCATTGCGTTGATTAATATCTTGATCCTGTCCGGGGTAATAAACTTGTTTAAAGCCGGGGGCCGGAGTAATGTTATTTAACTCTTGCATGGTCTGGCTGAGGTGCTGGCGGAATAATTGGCTGGAGGAGAAAAAGTCGGGATTAATAACCAAATGCAGTTGGCCTAAATTCCGACCGGCATGTAAATCCTCATACATTGAACTGACCTGACGACCAAACGGTAATCCCAATAAAATGCCGGATAACACATCGATCATCATCATCAGGCCATAGCCTTTAGGCCCGGCCGCAGGTAGCAACGCATTGACAGCAAAGGGATCGGAAGTTGGCGCGCCGTTTTTATCGACTGCCCAGGTATTAGGAATCGGCTCGTTGCGGGAGCGGGCATCCAGAACTTTTCCCCATGCCTGCACCGTTGTCGCCATATCAAACGTCATGATGTCGTCGCCTTCTCCTGGCGCAGCGAAGGCTAACGGATTGGTACCGTAGTAAATATCTGCGCCGCCGAACGGTACCACCATCGGGTCGGACTGGCACACGGAGAGGCCGATCAGACCAGCGCGAGCGGCTTGCTGCACAAAGTAAGAAATGGCACCGCTGTGCCCCATTCGGCTAATGCCAACGACGGCGACACCATTTTTTTTAGCAATTTTAATGGCATGCTCCATACCCATCTTTGCTGCGACTTGCCCGGCGGCATTATCGGCATGCAAAATCGCTGTACAGGGACCGGTTTCTTCAAAACGAAATGTGGGTTCGCGGTTAGTGCCGCCTTTTGAAATGCGCTCAGCATAGTATTCAACGCGTACGGCGCCATGAGAGTGAATGCCTCTGGCATCGGCGTAAACCAATACCTCAGCAACCGTTGTGGCGTGCTCACGTTTTAGTCCGGCCTTGCAAAGCTTATTCTCGATAAGCTGGTGGAGTGTTTCCCGACTGATTTTCATCTGTCTTCCTTTTTAACGACGGTGTGAAGCATGACTGCCGTTAACATACCGGGAATAAAAATTGATTATGTGATCCAGACACACAAAAAAATATAGTTAGAATTTATTTGATAATCAGTATGGATTTGCCCTTTCTTTTTAAATAAATAATGCCGTTAGAAAATAATGTTTAATCTTCTGGTGGTTATTAAATTTATTTTGTTAATAATTCCAGTGTGATGCCAGTCACTCTATTTGTGATCCCAGATATATACCTTGAGCTACACATTAACACTACTCGTGCAATTGCCATGGGTGCAATTATTAAGGGGTTGTTATGATCCACGCCTTTATTAAAAAAGGGTGTTTTCAGGACTCTGTCAGTTTAATGATTATTTCACGCAAGCTGAGTGAGTCCGAAAATGTAGACGATGTATCGGTCATGATGGGAACGCCAGCGAATAAATCATTGCTGGAAACGACCGGGTTTTGGCATGACGATTTTAATAATGCGACGCCAAACGATATTTGCGTGGCGATTCGTACTGAAACGGCAGATGAAAGTATTACACAGGCTATTCTGCAACAACTGGATGAGTCGTTGCAGCAGTTGGCGCAGGCCACCGGCGGTAGCCAAACGCTCCTGCAGGTCAGACGCTGGGAAAGCGCGTGCCAGAAACTGCCTGAGGCGAATATGACGCTCATTTCGGTTGCCGGTGAATACGCGGCGGAACTGGCGAACCAGGCCTTGGATCGCAACCTGAACGTCATGATGTTCTCCGATAACGTTACCCTGGACGATGAAATCGCTCTGAAGCGCCGTGCGCAGGATAAAGGTCTACTGGTGATGGGACCTGACTGCGGAACTGCCATGATTGCGGGTACGCCGCTGGCTTTTGCCAACGTGATGCCGGAAGGCAATATCGGTGTGCTGGGCGCCTCCGGGACAGGGATTCAGGAGCTCTGTTCACAGATAGCGCTGGCCGGGGAAGGCATCACCCACGCCATCGGTCTGGGTGGACGCGACCTGAGCGCCGAGGTGGGGGGGATTAGCGCGCTTACCGCGCTGGAGATGCTTGGCGCAGACGACAAAAGCCAGGTGTTGGCTTTTGTGTCGAAACCGCCGGCGGAGGCTGTTCGCCAGCATATCGTGAACGCGATGAAGGCCACCGGCAAACCCGTGGTAGCTCTGTTTTTAGGTTACACCTCCGCGGTCGCTCGCGATGAAAATGTCTGGTTTGCCGCGACGCTGGACGATGCGGCCCGTCTGGCCTGTTTACTGGCGAGAGTCGCAGCGCGACGCAGCTCGCTTTCAACCACAGGAGACGGTGTGATCCGAGGGTTATACACCGGAGGTACGCTGGCCGCCGAAGCCGCTGGGCTGCTGGCCGCCCATCTGAATGTCGCCGCGGATGCACAACATCATCATGGCATGATGCTGGATGCCGCCGGGCACCAGATTATCGATCTGGGGGATGATTTTTACACCGTCGGGCGGCCGCATCCGATGATTGACCCTGCCTTACGTAATCAACTGATTACGGATCTGGGGGGGCAGCCGCAGGTACGCGTGCTGCTAGTTGATGTCGTGATTGGTTACGGCGCGACGGCAGATCCGGCTGCATCGCTGGTTCAGGCCTGGCAGAAGGCGTGCGCTGCGCGAGACCACGAGCAACCGCTGTATGCGATTGCGACGGTGACAGGTACAGAACGCGATCCGCAGTGTCGCTCACTGCAGATTGCCACACTGGAAGATGCCGGCATTGCCGTAGTGAATTCACTGCCCGAGGCAACGCTGCTTGCCGCCGAACTGATTCGTCCATCTCAACCGTTATCTGACAAATCCGCACCTTCGCTACTGGAAAAAGTGGCGGTCATCAATGCCGGGTTACGCAGTTTTGCACTGGATTTACAGGCTGCGGAAATGCCTGTGGTGCATTACCAGTGGGCGCCTGTCGCTGGCGGTAATAAGAAACTGGCTCGTTTATTAGAACGTTTGCAATAAGGGGTTCCAATGTTTACATCAGTGGCGCAAGCCAATGCTGCAGTAATCGAACAAATTCGTCGTGCGCGTCCACACTGGCTGGATGTGCAACCTGCCTCCTCATTAATCCGCGAGCTCAATGAAGGGAAAACGCTGCTGCATGCGGGACCGCCAATGCGTTGGCAAGAAATGACCGGTCCGATGAAAGGGGCCTGTATTGGTGCATGTCTGTTTGAAGGGTGGGCCAATGATGAGATGAGCGCGCTGGCTTTACTGGAGCAGGGCAAAGTCCGGTTCGTACCTTGCCACCATGTTAATGCTGTGGGGCCAATGGGGGGAATCACCTCTGCCAGCATGCCGATGCTGGTAGTGGAAAATATCACCGACGGTAACCGGGCTTACTGCAATCTCAACGAAGGGATTGGCAAAGTGATGCGCTTCGGCGCGTATGGTGAGGATGTCCAGCAGCGTTTACGTTGGATGCGCGATGTCCTGATGCCTGTTTTAAGCGCGGCGCTGGCCAATCTGGAACAGGGTATTGATCTGACCGCCATGATGGCGCAGGGCATTACGATGGGCGATGAGTTTCATCAGCGCAACATTGCCTCTTCAGCTCTGCTGATGCGAACCCTGGCGCCGCAAATTGCCCGTCTGGAACATGATAAGCAGCAGATTGCTGAGGTGATGGATTTCCTCAGCGTGACCGACCAGTTCTTCCTTAACCTGGCGATGGCTTACTGCAAAGCGGCAATGGATGCCGGGGCACTGGTGCGTTCCGGCAGTATTGTGACCGCAATGACCCGTAATGGCGACATGTTCGGGATCCGGGTGAGCGGACTTGGCGATCGCTGGTTTACCGCGCCGGTTAACACACCGCAGGGGCTGTTCTTTACCGGCTTCTCGCAGGAACAAGCTAACCCGGATATGGGCGATAGCGCCATCACCGAAACCTTTGGGATTGGCGGTGCCGCGATGATCGCGGCCCCTGGCGTAACGCGGTTTGTCGGCGCCGGAGGAATGGAGGCCGCGAAGTCCGTTTCCGAGGAGATGGCTGAAATCTATCTGGAACGCAATATGCAGTTGCAGATCCCTGGCTGGGATTTCCAGGGGGCTTGCCTTGGTCTTGATATCCGTCGCGTCGTGGAAACAGGTATTACGCCGCTGATCAACACGGGTATTGCCCATAAAGAAGCCGGTATTGGTCAGATCGGCGCGGGCACCGTTCGTGCGCCGCTGGCCTGCTTTGAGCTGGCTCTGGAAGCGCTGGCTGAAAGTATGGGCATTAGCTAAGAGAGCCGCGCATGATGATCATCCGTCCTCTGATGGGCAGTCAGCAGTCTCCGGATTTTCGCCAGTCATGGCAGCTATCCGGGATCTGGCGGCGCTCGATTAACCTTGTGGCCGAAGGGGGCGCACTGTTAACGCTGCACCGCCAGGGCAGTGGTTTTAGCCCGGGAGGATGGGTGATCCGTGCACCTGACTTTGATGCGCTGCGTACGGCGTTAAGCGGTAGCGAAACCCCTCAGGCTGTCCCCGAGGGGATTGTGCTGGGACCGTTTCTGTTACGCCAACCGCAGCGTTGTTGTTCGTTGAAAATAACGTCCCGTCCACATGCCCCGCGCCTTGCATCCGCCTGGATGGATCGCGGCGAGGAAACGGGATTATTCGGGCCGTTAATGCTGGCGGCAAATTTGCCTTTGTGCCCCGAGTTACGTCAGTTCCGCCATTGCTTTTTCTCGGCGCTGGCTGGCTTGTCGACAGACTGGCGGCAGTGGTTAGGCAAGGGGCCAGGTTTAACGCCCAGCCATGATGATACGCTGACCGGAATGCTGCTGGCCGCCTGGTATTTCGGCGCGCTGAATAAGGATTCCGGCCATCGTTTCTTTGAATATTCCGGCAATCTTCAACTGGCGACGACTGTGGTTAGCGTGAGCTACTTACGCTACGCGGCATTAGGGTACTTCGCTTCACCTTTGCTCCACTTCACTCATGCTTTGGGCCGACACCAAAGGATGGACGCGGCGATAAATTCGCTGCTGGCGCTCGGGCATACCTCCGGCGCAGACACCTTGTTGGGGTTCTGGCTTGGGCAACAAATTATAGAAGGATAGGGAATGAAAACGCTGGTTGTTGCTCTTGGCGGCAACGCATTATTGCAGCGCGGCGAGGCGCTGACGGCAGAAAATCAATATCGTAATATTGCCAGCGCCGTACCTGCCCTGGCGCGTCTGGCACGTTCGTACCGCCTGGCCATCGTACATGGCAATGGGCCGCAGGTTGGTCTGTTGTCGTTACAGAATCTTGCCTGGAAAGAGGTTGAACCTTACCCGCTGGATGTGCTGGTGGCAGAGACTCAGGGCATGATTGGTTATATGTTGGCGCAAAGTCTGACCGCTGAACCGGAGATGCCGCCGGTGACCACAGTGTTAACGCGAATTGTGGTGTCTGAAGACGATCCCGCGTTTATGGCGCCGGAAAAATTTATCGGCCCGGTGTATTCGCCTGAAGAACAAACGCAACTGGAAGCCACCTACGGCTGGCATATGAAACGTGACGGCAAATACCTGCGTCGTGTTGTCGCCTCGCCTGAGCCTCGCCAGATCGTCGAAAGCGATGCCATTAAGCTCTTGCTCAAAGAAGGCCATGTGGTGATTTGTAGCGGCGGTGGCGGCGTGCCGGTGACCGGGGAAGGGGTAGGGTCTGAAGCGGTCATTGATAAGGATCTGGCGGCGGCATTGCTGGCTGAACAGATCGATGCCGACGGTCTGGTTATCCTCACCGATGCTGATGCGGTCTATGAGAACTGGGGCACGCCAGAGCAACGTGCGATTCGTCAAGCCTCTCCTGATGAACTGGCGCCGTTTGCTAAAGCCGATGGTTCGATGGGGCCAAAGGTGACAGCCGTAAGCGGATACGTGAAGCGACGTGGAAAACCCGCGTGGATTGGCGCGCTGTCTCGCATTGAAGACACGTTGGCGGGGAAAGCCGGAACCTGCATTCGTCTGTAAAAGTAACGGGAGGCGTGCGCAGGCGCACCTCCCGTATCGGTTTATTTCAGCTTTGACTGCGCCCAGATGATGCCGCTGGCATATTCCGGCGGCAGCAGGGGAATGAGCGCTTCCAGCGTGGCGCTAAGGCGCGCGGTATCGCTGTCGCTCAGATTCAGGTGTCCCACCTTACGCCCTTCGCGTACCTCTTTGTCATACCAGTGCAGATGCACCAGCGGCAGCTTCAGCCAGTCATAGTTCAGGTCGCTGCCGATCAGGTTTACCATCACCGAAGGATTGTTCACCACCGGCGTCGGCAGCGGCAGGCCGGTAATGGCGCGCAGGTGCAGTTCAAACTGGCTGATGCTGGCGCCGTTTTGCGTCCAGTGCCCGCTGTTGTGCACGCGCGGAGCCAGTTCATTGATCAGCAAACCTTCCGGGGTGATGAAACACTCCATCGCCATCACACCGACATAGCCCAGCTCCTGCATGATGGCAGAGAGCATCGCTTCGGCCTGCGCCTGTTGTTTAGCGTTAGCCTGCGGAAATACCACGCTGGTGCGTAGAATGCCATCCTGATGCAGGTTATGAGTCAGCGGATAGAAGACGGTGCTGCCGTCGTGCGCACGTGCGCCAACCAGCGAGACTTCACCGGAGAAGTTGATTCCTCGCTCGACGATGCACTCGCCGTAGCAGTCGTCTGGCAGTTGTTCGGTTTCATTCGCGCGTAAACGCCACTGTCCACGACCGTCGTAGCCGCCGACGCGACGCTTCACAATCGCCAACTCGCCGAGTTTGTCAAACACCGCAGACCATTCGCTTTTATCCGCCAGCAGTTGCCATGGTGCGGTCGCCAGGTTGAGTTTGTCAAAAAGCTGTTTTTGCGTCAGACGGTCAGCAATAATCGGGAAGACGTCGCGGTTAACAAACGCCGGGTGACGCGCCAGTTCGCGAGTGAGCGCCGTTTCCGGCCAGCGCTCAATCTCAGCGGTAATCACGCTTTGTTGAAAAGGAACGGCAGCGGGTTCGGCGTCCAGCCCGACGGGCCAGACCGCAATCCCCAGCGGCTCACCGGCCTGACGCAGCATGCGTCCTAGCTGGCCATTGCCGAGTACACAGACCTGCTTCATGCGACACCTCGCGGGTCCGGGTTCTCCAGTACCTCATCGGTTTGCGCTTTACGCCACTCAGCCAGACGCTGATGCAATTCGTTGTCGTGTGTGGCCAGAATTTGCGCGGCCAGCAGGGCTGCATTGGCTGCGCCCGCTTTGCCGATCGCCAGCGTGCCCACCGGAATACCGCGAGGCATCTGTACGATGGAGTAGAGACTGTCTACGCCGCTCAACGCTGCGCTTTGTACCGGAACGCCTAAAACAGGCACCAGCGTTTTCGCCGCAATCATTCCTGGCAAATGTGCAGCACCACCGGCACCGGCAATAATCACCTGATAACCGTTTTCTTCAGCGCCTTCGGCGAAACTGAACAGTTTGTCTGGGGTACGGTGGGCGGAGACGACCTCAACATGGTGTGGAACGTCCAGCATTTCGAAGATTTCGGCGGCGAACTGCATGGTAGCCCAGTCGCTTTTGGACCCCATCACGATGGCGACACGCGCCGGATTATTGCGGGAAGACATGCGTCTGAAAACTCCTGTGGTGCACTACACTCGACTTTTGAGGGCACAGAGAATAGCATAATTCACCGTCAAGGAAAACGATTGCGCGCTTTACACTTCACTCTTCAAGCTGCCTCTTTGTTGGCTGCATCTGCTCACCCCAGTCACTTACTTTAGTCAGCTCCAGGGGATTCACGGATTTGCCGCCTCGATGCAACTCGAATAGTTTTGTGTAAAGAGGAACGGGGTATTTGCAGAATTAAAACGGGAATGCGATCAGTTCAACGTCGTGCGGTGTGACTTTGATCATCGAACCTTCGCTGTGCCAGGCGCCTAATACTACGCGGAAGGCGGGTTGCCCATTGGCCGTAAGTTCGTGGACTGCCGGACGGTGGGTATGACCGTGAATTAACCACTGGGCCTGATGTTTTTCCAGCTCGGCAATAACGGCCTGCTGATTCACATCCATGATCTCCAGCGACTTACTGCTGTTGGCTGCTTTGCTGTTGGCGCGCATTTTCGCGGCAATACGTTGGCGAATGAACAATGGCAGGGCGAGGAATAGTTTTTGTAGCCAGTGTTGATGCACTTTGGCGCGAAACGCCTGATAGCCAGCATCGTCGGTGCATAACGTATCGCCATGCATGATCAGCACCTTGCGACCATACAGATCGAGCACTTTCTCTTCGGGCAGTAAGGTCATGCCGCTCTCACGGGCAAAACGTTTGCCAAGCAGAAAATCACGGTTGCCGTGAATAAAAAAGCAGGGAACGCCGGAATCAACCAGTGCTTTTATCGCTGCAGCTATTTGATGATGCAGTGGATTAGGGTCGTCGTCGCCAATCCAGGCTTCGAACAGGTCGCCGAGAATGTACAGCGCATCGGCTTGTCGCGCATCGCCGGCTAAAAAACGCAGAAAACCGGCGGTGATCGCCGGTTCTTCTGTGCAGAGGTGAAGATCTGCAATAAACAGTGTCGCCACGATTACTCGCTGACGGTCACGTTTTCGATGATGACGTCTTCTTTCGGCACATCCTGATGCATACCGCTGCGACCAGTGGAAACGCCTTTGATTTTATCAACCACATCCATGCCTTCAACAACTTCAGCAAACACGCAGTAACCCCAACCCTGCATGCTTTCGCCAGAGAAGTTCAGGAAGTCATTGTCAGCAACGTTGATGAAGAACTGTGCGGTTGCGGAGTGCGGAGCCTGAGTACGCGCCATTGCCAGCGTACCACGGGTGTTTTTCAGACCGTTGTTCGCTTCGTTTTTGATCGCTTCTTTCGTGGCTTTTTGCTTCATGCCCGGCTCGAAACCACCGCCCTGGATCATGAAACCGTTAATAACACGGTGGAAAATGGTGTTGTTATAAAAACCTTCGCGGCAGTAGTCCAGGAAGTTTTTAACTGTTTCCGGCGCTTTATCATCAAACGTTTTGATTACGATATCGCCGTGATTAGTGTGGAAAGTAACCATTTTTGCATCCTGTTCCGATAGATTGGTGCTTCGACCCTGGTAAGGGTCAGAGTTAGGGGTGTGTTATAGCATAACCGCAAGCTGCGATCACCTTGCAAAGTGTGCTGCTTCGATTACGAATAATATGTATTATACGGATATTATTACCCACACACGTCTACACGGAATCTTCGATGTTAAAAATCTTTAATACACTGACGCGCCAAAAAGAGGAATTCAAACCTATTCATGCCGGGGAAGTCGGCATGTACGTGTGTGGTATTACCGTTTACGATCTCTGTCATATTGGCCACGGACGTACTTTCGTTTCTTTCGACGTCGTTGCGCGTTATCTGCGCTTCCTCGGCTATAAGCTGAAGTATGTGCGCAACATTACCGATATCGACGACAAAATCATCAAGCGCGCGAATGAAAACGGCGAGAGCTTCGTCGCGCTGGTCGATCGCATGATTGCGGAAATGCATAGCGATTTCGATGCGCTGAATATTCTGCGCCCGGATCTGGAACCTCGCGCTACGCATCATATCGCCGAGATTATTGAGATCACCGAACAGCTGATCGCCAAAGGTCACGCCTATGTTGCCGATAATGGCGACGTGATGTTCGACGTCCCGACTGATCCAAACTACGGTCAGTTGTCACGCCAGGATCTGGATCAACTGCAGGCAGGCGCACGCGTTGACGTGGTTGACGTGAAGCGCAACCCGATGGACTTCGTGCTATGGAAAATGTCCAAAGAGGGTGAACCGAGCTGGCCATCTCCGTGGGGCGCTGGTCGTCCGGGCTGGCATATCGAGTGTTCGGCGATGAACTGCAAACAGTTGGGCAACCATTTTGATATTCACGGTGGCGGCTCCGACCTGATGTTCCCGCACCATGAAAACGAAATTGCCCAGTCCACCTGTGCGCACGATGGCGAATACGTGAACTACTGGATGCACTCCGGGATGGTGATGGTTGACCGCGAGAAAATGTCCAAATCGCTGGGCAACTTCTTTACCGTGCGCGACGTGCTGAAATACTACGACGCCGAAACCATTCGCTACTTCCTGATGTCAGGTCATTACCGTAGCCAGTTGAACTACAGCGAAGAGAACCTGAAACAGGCGCGTTCTGCGTTGGAACGTCTGTACACTGCGCTGCGCGGCACTGACAAATCCGTTGCCCCTGCGGGTGGCGAGGCCTTTGAAGCGCGTTTCATTGACGCGATGGACGATGACTTCAACACCCCGGAAGCGTACTCCGTGCTGTTTGATATGGCGCGTGAAGTTAACCGCCTGAAGGGTGAAGATATGGCGGCGGCGAACGGTATGGCTGCGCATCTGCGTAAGCTCTCCAGCGTGCTGGGCTTGCTGGAACAGGATCCAGAAGCATTCCTGCAAAGCGGCGCGCAGGCGGATGACGGTGAAGTCGCCGAAATTGAAGCGTTAATCCAGCAGCGTCTGGACGCCCGTAAGGCGAAAGACTGGGCGGCGGCCGACGCCGCGCGTGACCGTCTGAACGAGATGGGCATCGTGCTGGAAGATGGTCCGCAGGGCACCACCTGGCGTCGTAAGTAACTCTGTAATGCCCGGTGGCGCCTACGCTTACCGGGCCTACAAAAGAGCGAGTGTAGGCCGGATAAGACGCAGCGCGTCGCATCCGGCAGATTAATATTTTCGATACCACCACAGCACACCCATCATCATCATTCCCGGTAGCCACACCCATAATAATTCCGAAATAATCACCTGATGCCCGTAAGGGGTCGCGTAGCGTGACAGCGCGAACGGCGCGACTTTAATCACCTGCCACGGCGCGAAAAAGCGTTCATCCGACCACGGCCACAGCCAGCCGACGCCTTTGCCGCCGGTGGTGACAGAATCCAGCACACTGTGCGATAGCAGTGAAACTGTCAGGAATAGCCAGCAGCGAATCAATCCGGCTTTAAACCATCGTCGACCAATCAATACGCAAAGTAGCGGCACGACAAAGGCGAACAGCAGTGAGTGGGTAAATCCACGGTGGCCAAACACGTTGCCGTAGGCGACGCCAAGCTTAAATGACAGCACGTCGGCATCCGGCAGCATCGCCAGAATGACGCCAGTAAACAGTAATCGTGGGGGGATGACTTTAAGTCCGAGACCTAATCCTAAACAGAGTGGAACGGCCGCGTGAGTAACGATGGTTGGCATGATGTTCGCTTCATGTGGGAAAACGACATGCTAACTGTTCACTGTGAAGTGGGGATGAAGTTATTATCTGAAAATGAGACGGGGAAGCGGCCGGACAGGGCGTTAACCTCATCCGGCACTTGGGGTCACGCTACGATGTTAATGCTGTGGCCTTCAAAGCTGACGGTCTGTCCGGCAACGATTTTACAGCGTTTGCGCGTTTCAACCGCGCCATCGACCTTCACCAAGCCTTCGCCAATAGCGATCTTTGCCTGGGCGCCGCTTTCGCTCCAACCTTCCAGCTTCAGCAAATCGCAGAGTTCAACGTGTGGGTGCTTACCCAGTGAAAATGTGGCCATCTTAAACGTCCTTTACATCATGGTATTCAACACACGCCTGTAGCGTGTTTTCGATAAGTGTGGCGACAGTCATTGGGCCTACGCCGCCCGGTACTGGCGTGATATATGACGCACGTGCGGCTGCATCTTCAAAGACCACATCGCCCACTACTTTACCATTCTCCAGACGGTTGATGCCGACATCAATCACAATCGCACCTTCTTTGATCCACTCGCCGGGTATAAAGCCCGGTTTGCCGACAGCAACAATCAGCAGGTCCGCATGCTCTACGTGGCGACGCAGATCTTTGGTGAATCGGTGGGTGACCGTAGTGGTGCAACCAGCCAGCAGCAGCTCCATGCTCATCGGGCGACCGACAATATTTGAAGCGCCAATCACTACGGCGTTCAGACCATAGGTATCGATGTTGTAACGCTCAAGCAGAGTGACAATCCCGCGCGGAGTACATGGACGCAGACGCGGCGCGCGTTGACACAGACGACCAACGTTATACGGGTGGAAACCGTCTACGTCTTTATCTGGTGCGATACGTTCCAGCACCTTAACGTTGTCGATACCTGCCGGTAATGGCAGTTGTACCAGGATACCGTCGATGGTGGTATCTGCGTTGAGCGTATCGATCAGCTCAAGAAGCTCCGCCTCGCTGGTGGTTTCAGGCAGGTCATAAGAGCGGGAGACAAACCCCACTTCGTCACAGGCTTTGCGTTTACTCGCGACATAAATCTGCGAAGCCGGGTTGCTGCCTACCAGCACAACAGCCAGGCCCGGGGCGCGTAATCCAGCCGCTAAACGCGCCTGAACTTTTTGAGCAACCTCAGAGCGCACCTGCTGCGCAATCGTTTTACCGTCAATAATCTTTGCTGCCATCAGAGAGAGGATTCCATCTGTTACGTTAAATCGAAGGGGATGTCACTATTTTGTCAGAAGCAGAACGTGCTGTCAGTTTTCGTTTGCGTTTTTACGTGCGATCGCGGGGAGAGCGGTCAGTGAGCAGGGGCGGTTCAGTCGCTGAAGCCCTGCGCATCATTCATGATCATGCTAATTAAATTTAACGTCAATGAAACAACTCATCACCCTGGTATTTTCAAGGTTAATGCACCATAAACCAGTCTGTTACGTTTGATTATGATGTCTTTACCTCATTTTTACTCGGATTTTTCCTGGATCCCAATAAGAATTAGCCAGGGCCATTAAAAGGATTTGCAGGTATTTTTCATTAATTTAAATGTTTAATTTAACGCTGTGACGAAATAGTCATATTCGCGAAGATTAATTAGTGAATCAAATACTCGGAGAGTTGGGTAAAGGTTAGCTAATTCTCTTGCGATATATATCTTTACAGGATGCAGAGATAATTCGCCTGACATTTAATGTCGATAATGATTCAAACGGATCCCGCAGGACGCCGGAGCCGGATGTGTGTAATTCAAGGGAAATCCATGAAACGTAAATTAATAGCCTCTTCTGTTATTGCCAGCCTGATGTTAGTCGCGGGCGCAGCGGTTGCGGCCGATCCGGCGGCGACCGATCCGGTAAGCGTTAGCGGCGGTACTGTTCATTTTGAAGGTGAACTGGTCAATGCAGCCTGTGCCGTCAGCACTCAGTCATCCGATCAGATTGTTACGTTAGGCCAGTATCGTACCGCCAGTTTTACTGCAGTCGGTGATACCACGGCACAAATCCCGTTCACTATCGTACTGAACGACTGCGACCCGAAAGTGGCTGCGACCGCCGCGGTTGCTTTCTCTGGCCAGACCGACATCACTAACAATAACCTGCTGGCCGTTTCCTCCTCGGATAACAGCACTACCGCGGGCGGTGTAGGGATTGAAATTCTGGACAATACGTCCACCGCGCTGAAGCCGGATGGAGCAACCTTCTCTACCGCTCAGGCGCTGGTAGAAGGGACCAACACCCTGCGTTTCTCTGCCCGTTATAAAGCGACCGCGACCAGCGCTACGCCGGGTCAGGCGAATGCCGACGCGACGTTTATCATGAAGTACGAATAAGCCGTTCAGATTCGCGCAAGGATGATGTTCGCCTCATTGGATGAGGCAATATCCGGGGATGAAAAAGGATGCGGCAGATGATAGGGAAAGGCGTGGCGCTGGCGGGAATGCTGTGCGTAATGCCTGCGCTTGCTCATACGGTAATACTGGAAAGCGGACGCCTCCACTTACGGGGACAGCTCGTTAACGGCGCCTGTACGGTCGCCACCGACAGCCAGAATTTGCGGGTGCAAATGGGGCAATATCGTACCAATGCCTTCTCCGGAACGGGAAGCTTTGCCTCTACCAGCGTACCGTTTTCACTGCGATTAACATCGTGCAGTTCTGATGTTTATGACCACGTCGGGATTGCGTTTGCCGGTGTGACGCCAGCGGAAGATCCGCAGGTTTTTCTGGCCAGCGGCGATGCGTCTGCATCTTCGGGGGTTGGTCTGGCGTTATTTGACGAGCGACAACGGCAAATAATTCCTAATGCGCTACCGCTTCATTACGCGCCGATTATCACCCAAGAGATGACGTTTCATTTCACTGCTCGCTATCGGGCCGTCTCGGAAAATATCACACCGGGAATACTTCGTTCAGACGTGTGGTTTACGTTGGTTTATCCCTGATTTATTTCCCAACGATAATCGCATCAAAGGTATTTGTAGCTATGTTTAATAATCTAAAATCAGGTTTTATCCTTTTACTGGCCTTATTTTCTGCTGCCAGTGTGCAGGCAGCCGGCGGCATTGCATTAGGCGCTACCCGTGTTATTTATCCAGCTGATGCCAAGCAAACTTCGCTGTCTATTAGCAATAGCGATACCAAAGAACGTTACCTGGTAAATTCATGGATCGAGAATAGCGCAGGGGTTAAAGAAAAATCGTTTGTCGTGACGCCTCCGTTGTTTGTCAGTGAGGCTAAAAGTGAAAACACGTTGCGTATCATCTACGCAGGCGCGCCGCTGCCAAAAGACCGTGAATCGCTGTTCTGGATGAACGTGAAAGCCATTCCGTCAGTCAACAAGAACAGCCTTGAGGGTAAAAACGTTCTGCAACTGGCGATTTTGTCGCGCATTAAACTTTTTGTCCGCCCAAATAATCTGCCGCACATCCCGGAAGATGCTCCCGGCATGCTGCAGTTTTCCCGTTCCGGCAACCACCTGAAAATCAACAATCCGTCTGCGTATTACGTCACTCTGGTCAACCTCAATGTGGGGAAAACGAAGATCGATAACGTCATGGTTGCGCCGAAAAGCGATACGCAGGTGCTGCTGCCAACGAGCGTACAGGGCAACGTTACCTTCCAGACGGTCAATGATTATGGCGCGGTGACCACCGCTCAAACGGTAAGCGTGCGTTGAGATAACGATGAATAAGACAACGTATTTTCCTGACCTGTTACCGGGGGTTACGCCACCGCTGGCGGGGGTGGCGTTGTCCACGCTGGCGGCGCTCTTTCCCTCTTTAAGCCATGGGGAAAGCTATTTCAATCCGGCATTTTTATCTGCGGATACGGCAACCGTGGCGGATTTATCACGTTTTGAAAAAGGTAATCATCAGCCTGAAGGCGTTTATCGTGTGGATATCTGGCGCAATGATGAATTCGTTGCTACCCAGGACATTCATTTTGCCAGCAGTGCGGGAAAGGCAGGGGAGAAGTCTGGTGGACTGATGCCATGCTTTGGACTCGACTGGGTAAAACGCCTGGGCGTTAATATTGCCGCGTTTCCGGCACTCAGTCAGGATCCGAACGCGACCTGTATCAATTTGCCTGAGGCGATTCCCGGCAGTGAAGTTGCCTTTGATTTTTCTACTTTGCGCTTAAACATCAGTCTGCCGCAGGCGTCGATGTTAAACAGCGCGCGCGGCTACATTCCACCGGACGAATGGGATGAAGGGATCCCGGCGGCGCTGATTAATTATAACTTTACCGGTAGCCGTGGGAGCGATACTGACAGCTATTTCCTGAGCATGTTGAGTGGCCTGAACTATGGACCCTGGCGGCTAAGGAACAACGGCGCGTGGAGCTATTCCAAAGGTGACGGATACCATTCACAAAGCTGGAAAAACATCGGTACATGGCTTCAGCGCGCGGTTATCCCGCTGAAGGGTGAACTGGTGATGGGCGACAGCAATACCGGAAATGACGTTTTTGACAGCGTCGGTTTTCGTGGCGCGCGACTCTATTCCTCAGACAGCATGTATCCCGACAGCTTACAAGGCTACGCGCCTACCGTACGTGGCATTGCGCGTACCGCAGCGAAACTGACTATTCGTCAGAATGGCTACGTGATTTATCAAAGTTATGTTTCACCGGGCGCTTTTGCGATAACCGATCTTAACCCGACCTCCTCCAGCGGTGACCTTGAGGTGACGGTGGATGAGAAAGACGGTAGCCAGCAGCGCTATACGGTGCCGTACTCCACGGTTCCGTTGTTACAGCGAGAAGGGCGTTTCAAGTATGACGTGGTTGCCGGGGATTTTCGCAGCGGCAATAGCCAGCAATCCTCACCGTTCTTTTTCCAGGGAACATTAATCGCCGGGTTACCAGAGGGGTATACCGCTTATGGTGGTACGCAGTTAGCCTCACGTTACACTGCGGTAGTTTTAGGTACTGGCCGAAATCTGGGGGATTGGGGGGCAGTTTCCGTCGATTTAACCCATGCGCGCAGCCAACTGGCGGATGACAGTACGCACCAGGGGCAGTCTCTGCGTTTCCTGTATGCGAAGTCATTGAACAATTTTGGCACTAACTTTCAGCTGTTGGGCTACCGCTACTCTACGCGTGGCTTCTATACCCTCGACGACGTCGCGTATCGCAGTATGGAAGGCTATGAGTACGAATACGACAGCGAAGGCAATCGCCACGACGTGCCGGATGTGAAGAGTTACCACAATCTGAGCTACAGCAAGAAAGGCCGTTTTCAGATCAACATTTCGCAGAATCTGGGGGAGTACGGATCGCTGTATATCTCAGGTAGCCAGCAAACGTACTGGAATACCTCAGACACCAATACCTGGTATCAACTGGGCTATGCCAGTGGTTGGCAGGGGATTAGCTATTCACTCTCCTGGTCGTGGAATGAATCAGTCGGCATCTCCGACACCGACCGCATTATGGCGTTCAATATGTCAATCCCGTTCAGCCTGCTGAGCGGGCGGCGTTACTCGCGTGATAATGCCTTCGATCGCACCTACGCCACCTTTAATGCCAACCGCAATAGCAACGGACAAAATAGCTGGCAGAGCGGGATCGGCGGTACGTTGCTGGATGGCCGTAACCTGAGCTATAGCGTGAATCAGGGTCACAGCAGTACTAATGGTTACAGCGGAAACGCCAGCGCTAACTGGCAGGCGGCCTATGGCACGCTGGGCGTGGGATACAACTACGACCGCGACCAGCATGACTACAACTGGCAGCTCGCCGGCGGTGTGATAGGACATGCGGACGGCATTACGCTTAGTCAGCCGCTCGGCGATACCAATGTGTTGATCAAAGCGCCAGGCGCTCAGGGCGTGCGGATAGAAAACCAGACCGGCGTGCAGACCGACTGGCGTGGATACGCGGTGATGCCGTATGCCACCGTCTATCGCTATAACCGCGTCGCGTTAGACACCAATTCGATGAACAACAATACCGATGTGGAAAACAACGTCAGCAGCGTCGTGCCAACGCAAGGAGCATTGGTGCGAGCGGCGTTTGATACACGTATCGGTGTGCGGGCGCTGATGACGGCGAAATATGCCGGTAAACCTGTGCCATTTGGCTCCGTGGTACGTGAAAACACCAGCGGCGTGACCAGTATGGTGGGTGAAGACGGGCAAATTTACCTGAGCGGCCTGCCGCTTAAAGGCGAGTTGCTGATCCAATGGGGGGAAGGCGCAAAAGCTCGTTGCGTGGCGCATTATGCCTTGCCTGAAGAGAGTCTGAAACAGGCGGTGACGCTCACGAATGTGACGTGCGAATCGCCAGCGGCACGACAGGAATAATACGATGAAACGACAAACAGGTTTGTTACTGGCAAGCGCGTTACTGCTGATGGCGCAACCGTCCTGGGCAACGGTCTGCCAAAATTCGAATGGCACACCAACGGATGTTTTTTACGATCTGTCGAATGTCTTTAACAGCAGCAACAACCAGCCGGGACAGGTGGTGACGTTGCCGGAAAAATCAGGCTGGATTGGCGTTAATGCCACCTGTCCGGCAGGGACGACGGTGGATTATACCTATCGAAGCTATGTCACTGAACTTCCGGTTCAAAGTACCGAGGGCGGTTTTCAGTACCTGAAACTCAATGACTACCTGCTGGGGGCTATGAGCATCACCGACAGTTACGCCGGGTTGTTTTATCCCCCGCGTAACTATATCCGCATGGGGACTCACCCTAACGTGCCGAAGCAGCAACCTTTTGGCGTAATGGATTCAAAGCTGGTGTTTAAACTCAAAGTGATCCGCTCATTTATTAACATGGTGCCTATTCCCCGGCAGACGATGTTCAGAGTCTATGTCACCACCAGTACCGGAGATGCGCTGAGTACGCCGGTTTACACCATTAGCTACAGCGGTAAGGTGGAGGTTCCACAAAACTGCGAAGTGAACGCCGGACAGATTGTCGAGTTTGATTTTGGCGATATTGGCGCATCGCTGTTTAGCAAGGCGGGCGCGGGCAACAAGCCCGAAGGCATCAATCCGCAGACCAAAACGGTGGCCATAAAATGCACCAACGTTGCCGCTCAGGCCTACTTGACCATGCGGGTAGAAGCGGAGAAAGCCTCCGGGCAAATGATGGTTTCAAACAACCCGGATTTAGGTTTCATTGTTGCCGACAGCAGCGGTAATCCGCTAACGCCTAACAATCTGTCCAGCACTATTCCATTTCAACTGGACGACAACGCCGCGGCGAGTGTTGGGATCCGGACATGGCCGGTCAGCGTGACGGGTAATAAACCCACGGAAGGGCCTTTTACTGCCCGTGGCTATCTGCGAGTGGACTATGACTAATAAGCAAAAGCCCGCCGCATGGGCATTTCTGGCGATTATGCCGATGCTGACATTCAGCGCGTTATGCCAGGCCGCCTCGTCGCTGGGAGAAATCAATATTGAACTGCGCGGTAACGTGGTGGATTTTACCTGCGCGGTGATTGCCAGCGACAGCAATAAGTCGGTTGATTTAGGCACCTGGCCGACAAAGCAGTTACAGACCAGCGGAGACACCACCCAACCGGTCTCGTTTACGCTGAAGCTTGAAGGCTGTCCGCCGGGATCCGCGTCGATAACGTTCTCCGGGACCCCGGCCCCAGGTACTACGCTACTGGCGCTCGATAACGCGCTTATGGCGCAAAAGGTGGCGATTGAGCTGCGCGATAGCGACCGGACGCGATTGCCGCTTGAGCAGGCCAGCCAGGCCGTCGGTATTGATGAGAATGGCAATGCCACGCTGACTTTTTTTGCCAACTATATCGCGCTGGCTGATGGGGTGCAGCCCGGGGTCGCCAGGGCCGATGCCACGTTTATGATTAACTATAACTAATCATTGCGCTGACAAAACACTCCCGAACGACATCTCGCCGGGAGTGTTGTTACATTAATTCATGCATTTTGGCGTAGTCGATCAGTTCAACGATGGTATGCAAACCGAGCTTGGAGTAGATATTAGCTTTGTGAGCGCTAATCGTTTTATTGCTGAGTAGCAATTGCTCAGCAATTTCCTTGTTGGATAGCCCGTTTGCCAGATAACGTAAAACCGTCACCTCGCGGTTAGAGAGCGGCATATCATTTAATACACCTTTTTGCACATTTACATTGTTAATAAAGTTCAGTGTATCCGAAGGGAAAAAAGAATATCCTGATAAAATCATTTTTACCGCATTGTAGATATCATTTAGATCCTTTCGTTTACTGACAAAACCATTTGCCCCGGCGCGAATAGCGCGCCCGGCATAAAAAGACTCAGATTTTGAAGACAGAAATAGCACCCGAGTATTCTCCTGCAATGATTTTATTCTCTTGAGTAATGTAAAGCCATCAGAGCCAGGCAGTTCAATATCCAGGATGACAAGATCGACAGGGTACGTGCGTAGATGTTCTATTGCCGCGCGGCTGTCATCGGTTTTCAGCACAACCTGAATATTACTGTTTTTTTCGAGGAGTACTTCTATCGACATTCTGACAATAGGGTGTTCGTCCATAATGATAACGGATGCTGGTTTCATTGTTGTATGCCTCAAACTGTTTGCGTATCTTGCGAATTTGATAAAACATCAGGCGTTATAATATTGTCAAATAGCCAAGAGTTGTTCTGAGGAGAACCGAATAAATACTATTTCGTCCTTGTTTATTCGGTTGTTCTTCTGCAGAACAATGAATTTGTGGAACATCCATTTCACACTGGAAAAACTAACAATTAATCAGGAAACAGTGAGGATTATACCTGCTCCGCTCTTTCGGAAAAGACTTACAACATCCCGATCGTTAATGGCAGTTAGGATGTTCTGAAAGATCCAGATGTGTTAATGACTATTGGCATTATTTATCTGCGGTTCGAATTATGGCAGATTGAAAATTTATTTTAAATAGTAAAAACGATACAATAAGCTAATTGTTTAGGTTTTGTTAAGTCAGCGGGAACACTATTTTCGAGCGATGTACGCAGAAACAGTAAGGTTAAGTGTGGAAGAGGTGGTATCTATAATACCAGGAATAGTTGTAAATATTAAATATTTGTGAAAATTGGATCAATTTTCTCATGCTAAAATAAGTAATTTCCTAAAAAATCTTACTGGACATAGGGTTATGGTGTTAAATTAAATGATGAGAGGTAACGTTGAGACGATGTATCAGATGCAAAAAGCGCTGCCGGTTTGGTAATCCCAGGCGGGTAATCAACTGGTTCAGGCGATAGATGATGCGGTGGTAGGGTTGTGTCTGTAACTGAGCAATCTTTTTTAAGGAGTTACCTTGTAAAAGTAAGGTCACCATCTCCCAATCGACCTGCTTTATGCGCCTCGAATGAATATAATTTAGCACCGGGGATAATAACGCCTGACGCATCTCTGGGAGGTGTAGACTGCGTGATAAGATATAAAATGGGCCAGACAGTGATATAAAGGTTTTAAGATCTTCATCATGACTGGAAAGCAATATGAAGATTTGGATATCATTCCGCTGTTTAAGTAGTTGGCGCAGGCACTGAAGAATATCGAAGTAAGAGCTTGTTAAGCCTTCCATATCAACCACTAACTGACTAATGACCGACTTTTTCAGGCAGACCAGCGCCGATTCAATGGACCGGAAGATCGCGGTGCGCGTGCCTGAGAATAAATGGCGGCTCAGTGTATAGGCAAGATAATAGTCTCCTGTAATAATCGCCTGAGATATAGTATCGCCCGGTATGGTGTATTCGATTTTTTGCGCCAGATACTCGATTTGGTCGAATACTTGTGAGGTACAGTGGGGATATTGATGGGTACAGTTAGCGTTTCGTATACGGCGATGTCGTTCCCGGCGTTTTGCGCTGTGCATCCGTTTCCATTCCATTTCTGTTGCGGCAGCTCTGGATAAATTGCTGACAACAAACATCCCTGACCCAAATTTTTCCAGCGCGACGGTGAGTTCCCTTGTGCCGTTGGGTTTCAATGTCTTCAACAATCACCAGACTGGCAATTGAGTATCCCATCAGAATAATCTGCCGGAAGTTTTCTGATGTCTTACTCAATGCCCAAAAGATCGTTTTATCCAGTTCAACCTCTCTCTGGGGTTAGTTAAAATATTACCGGGTGTACCTTTCGGTTACCTCATGAATTGTATGACTGGATTATTCTGGCAGTCAGCTGCCAGGTACAGTAGGAGCCGATACTTAATTGATGGTGAGATATTTCTCAATAAAAAATTAGGCGGAGAGGTTCCACCTAATTTTGTAGAAAGTTCAGATGCGCCCGGATGTATCTTAAGAATTGCTGATCGTTTTTCACGTGCAGCTTTTTCATAATGCTGCGACGGGTTGCTTTGGCATGGATATCGCTGATTGAGAGCAGGTGAGCGGTTTCGGCTAACGTATATCCGCTGGCAAGAAACATCAAGAACTGGCGCTCTGCAATAGAAAAGTTGCGGGTGGTGCAGTAATGGCAGATAGTCGCCGGTACGCTGTTGCGTAACGCGCGTTTTTGCAAGATGAGGACTAATTTTTTGGTGATCTCGTCAACGTCATCTTCCCGATAGATCAGCGGCAACATGTACAGGCAGGGCCGGAACATCAGCTTATCTTTATCGTTTCTGTTGCAGATCACCACCCGGTGTTGGCGCCTGGTGTGAACCGGAACCTGATAGCATTCGGCGCTGAGCCAATCTTCATCCAGTGAGATAAACGCGATGTCGGCGCGATCGATCTCCTCGACAGGCAAAAAACTAATCTCCTGATGCCACTGACTTGCCAGATGGGAAATAATGATTTTCAGCCCGTGTTCGAAGTGACTATTTTCTTCCTTGATGGCGATACTTAACATTGAAGAGTTCCTGAACCGCTGGAAAGAGGGTAAGGGAATGTTAAGCAAAATCATAAATATTCTAAATACATGTATCCTTAAATCTGGCGCTATGCGGGCTGAGTTGTTACCAGGTGATTTCCTGGATACCCTTGAACGACCAGAAAAAATCAACATTCGTACACTTCACCAGCAACTGAAACAAAAGGCATTGACTCAGCAAGCGCTGACCGTATAATTCACGCGTTTCTCTGCATGAAGTTATCACTTCACAATGCGCCCTTAGCTCAGTTGGATAGAGCAACGGCCTTCTAAGCCGTAGGTCGTAGGTTCGAATCCTACAGGGCGTACCATTTCAAAGTAAGTCCAATTCTTAGCTTCTGCGTACCGCTACGACTTGTCCTTCTCCAGCCATATTTCTACTTCATTAAGACTGCGTTGCACTTCCTCTCTGAGTGAAAAATCTGCAAACGGCTGTTGTTCCAGCGCTGCACACATCTTGCTGGCTGAGCGCATTCCCATGCTGGCACAACTGCTTTTAAGCTGATGCGCCAGGCGCTTTAGCTGCTCGTATTCGCCTTCTGCGCGTGCAGTGTCAATGTCATCTAATAAAGGCAGGGTATGTTGCTTAAAGAGTGCTAACCATTCATGTACTTTTTGTACTCCCATGGCCTGGATATCGTCGGCCAATTGCTGAGTGTCCAACCGTGCGCTTTCCCCTCCAGGGGTTTGCGAAATGGCTTCGTTATCGCGCAGATAATGGGTAATCAGCCGACTGAGTTCATCCCGGGGGACCGGTTTTTGAATAATGCCGAGAAACAAGGTGCTGGTTCTTTGGCTAAGCGTTTCGTCGATAACGTGCGCGCTAAAGCCAATCAGGTTAAGCCCTGGATACGCGCGGATTAACTGTTGTGCCAGCGTGATACCGTCGATATCCGGCAGATCGAAATCAACCAGGGCAGCGTCATAACGAGCATCTTTCTGCAATATTTTTAGCGCATTAGCAGCGCTGTCGGCAGCGGTGACCTGCGCACCATTGAGAGTGAGCATTTCCGTGCTGATGTGCTGCGTGAGAGGATTATCCTCAATAAGTAATAAACGCAAACCTTGTAACGATACCCTGTGTTGGATGGATTCAACCATGGGCATTGCGGCCGCGCGTAATGGTAAACGCAGGCGAAAACAGCTCCCGACACCGGGTGTACTGGTAACGCTCAATTCTCCCTGCATCGCCTGAGCCAGACTTGCGCTGATGGTGAGTCCCAGCCCGGTTCCTCCACGTTTGCCGCTGACTTGTACAAACGGCTGAAAAATATCGCGCTGACGGGAGGGGTCAATCCCACATCCGGTATCTTCAACCTCGATATACCAGTCTTTGTTTTCACGCCGGCTACGCAGGATGATGTGTCCATGATCGGTAAAGCGTAGTGCGTTGTTTAATAAGTTAGTAATAATTTGTCGGATGCGCCGCGGATCGCCGCGTAGGGCCATGGGTACGTCATCGGCAAATTCCGCTACCAACTCGACGGGGCGACCCGCGACACGGCCATGCATTAGCTGAAGCGAACTTTCCAGCAAGGGTTTGTGTTCAAAAGGTTCATCGCCGATCGCTACATTTTTACCACCAGCTTCGATGGCGGAATAGTCCAGAATATCGTTAAGGATGGTCAGTAGAGACTCGCCCGAGTCGGTGATGGCGCGTAAATTGTCCCGATGTTGCGCCAGAGCGGGATTGTCTGAGAGCAATTGCGCGGTGCCAAGGATCCCATACAGCGGAGTGCGTATTTCATGGCTCATGGCGGCAAGAAACGCCGATTTCGCCTGGTTGGCTTTTTCGGCCTCAGCACGCGCTTGTCGGTGTTCATATACCAGAGAACGAAGCTCTGCGGTGCGAGCTTTAACCTGAGCAGCCAGATGCTCACGATGGCTATTGAGCGTATGAACGCTGGTACGAAAGGCATCCATCAAACGACCAATGGTATCCAGTTCGCGAACACCCGCGGTTTCCGGGAAGGGGGAATCAATATCGCCTTCCAGAAGGCGCTGTAACGCCTGCGTCTGCTGTGCCAGCGGACGGGTGACTGAGCGATAAACCACACGCCAAAGAATGAGAATCAACAGGCATAATGAGACGCCGCTCAATAGCAACAACAGGTTTTGCCCGCGCTGGCTGGCTTGTTTGAGATGCGCCAGTCCGGTCAGGTTGCGTTGGCCGATGATGTCCACCAACTGACTGACTTCGCTACTGAAACGGGTGAATTGCTCGATATTGTTCTGCGATAAGATCTGTAACCGGGTGGTGATGTCATTATCCTGACGATACAGGGCCAGCAGATCAACATAACGGCCAATCGTATCGACGGTATTGGCAACCTGAGCGCGTACCACCGGATCCTCAATACGAATTTGTCGGCGGTGAAGCACTCTGACGGCGGCATTGAGCTGGGTTTCCAGCGCCGCCAGGTTATTCTGCGCCTGGTTATTCCCCAGATTCATCACCCTTTGCTGCACCCGTAACGCGCTCAGACGCAGTTCGTTCATCTGATTATAATATTCCAGATCGATATCAATGAGCCTGTCCAGCGCTTGTTCAGCGGCCTGGCCCTGACGGCCCTCGATCAGATCATAAATACTTGCCTGAGTAGCGCCCGCAGACGTGGCGGCATTATTGGCCTGTCCGCGCGCCATTTCGGCTACGTCTGTGGTGGCCTCAACAATTTGCTGGCTGAGTTGCTGTTGTTGATCGCGTAGCTTCAAACGCTCGCCAACCATCTCCCCCTGATGGCTTAACGACTGGGCGATCTCTTTTTCCTGTTGTTCAATGGCCGAGGTGTCAAAGCCCTGCTCGCGAAGGGTTTTCAGTAATGCAGTTATTTTCAGGCTTTGGGCGGTTAACATCCGTCCCTGAGCCAGCCACATATTTTCATTATCTGCGGTAGTCAGATTCTGCGCGGCAAACAGTTCCCAGGCGCTGGCTTCGCTGAGCTGGCGCGCCATATCCATGGTCGGGATAAGCGCCTGAGTATTGGCCTGCTCAACCTGGCTGACAAAACGCAGGTTATACCAGCCTACCAGCGTGCTGATGAGGGTCAGTGCCGCCATCAGCGCAAAGCCAATCCACAGTCGTTTGGTCAGAGATAAATTCACTGTCTGGTCGCCACAGATTAAAAAGGTTGAGTCCAAAAGAGGAAAGCAACTAGGATAAAGCCTTATCAATGATGAGGCTATCATGCGCGTATTGCTTTTCCTGCTGATCACACTTTTTCCCGGTCTGGGTCACGCGACCGAGTCCCTATTGCTGCGCTGGCAGGGTACGCAGCAGGCTGTCCCGCAATCGCAACTGACCGTGACGGCAAACAAGGCATGGAAACTGTGCGCGTTGTATCCCAGTCTGAAGGATTCCTATTGGCTTTCTGTAAATTACGGCATGCTTGAGGCCGCAAGAAAATATGGGGTAAGCCTGAAGGTGTTTGAAGCGGGAGGGTATCGCCAGTTTAGCACGCAAAAATCGCAAATCGCCCAGTGTCAGCAATGGGGCGCGGATGCCATTTTGTTAGGCAGTAGCACGACAACTTTTCCGGATTTGCAGGCGCAGGTGGGCACGCTGCCGGTTATTGAGGTGGTGAATGCGATACATGACGCGACGGTGAAAGCCCGGGTTGGGGTGCCGTGGTTCCAGATGGGGTATCAGCCAGGTCGCTATCTGGTTAAATGGAGCGGTAGCAGGCCACTAAAAGTTTTATTATTGCCAGGCCCTGACGACGCGGGCGGCAGCCGCGAAATGGTGGATGGATTCCGCCAGGCGATTGCCGGTAGTCAGGTACAGATTGTGGATATGGCGTTGGGTGATAATGATATTGAAATACAGCGTAACCTGCTGCAGGAGATGCTTGAGCGTCACCCGGATGCCGATGTGGTTGCCGGTACGGCAATTGCGGCAGAAGCGGCGATGGGGGAGAGACGTAATCAGGGAACGCCATTGACCGTGGTCTCTTTTTATTTGTCGCATCAGGTTTATCGCGGGCTTAAACGCGAAAGAATTATTATGGCTGCCAGCGATCAAATGGTCTGGCAAGGCGAACTGGCGATTCAGCAGGCTATCAGGGTGTTGCAAGGGCAGTCGGTGCCGGAAAATATCAGCCCGCCGATCCTCGTGCTTACGTCGAAAAATGCGGACAGCCGGCATGTTCAGCGCTCACTGTCACCCGGCGGATTTCGCCCTGTTTATCTGTATCAGTACACATCGGCTGCTAAAAAATAGCCTTCCCCGTGCTGTGTCACCAGCAAATCGGCCCGCAGCTTGTGGCGCAAACGGCGGATCAGAACGTCCACAGTGCGTAAGTCTGGATTATCTACCCGTCGTGCGGAAAGCATGCGTAATAAGCGTTCCCGACTGAGAATCTCCCCCGGATTAGTGACAAAGGCGACCAGCATTTCATATTCGGCGCGGGTGAGTTTGATGGCTTCATCGCCAAGCTCCAGGGTATGGCGGGAGACATTCAGACAATATCCGGCAAACTGATAGCAGTTGTCTTTGGTCTCCGGCTGCGTCTGGCGGGCAAGATCGATCCGCCAGAGCAAATTTTTCACCCGAACCACCAGTTCACGTAGCTCCAGCGGTTTAGTGACATAATCATCAGCGCCCATTTCCAGGCCCACAATACGATCAATTTGGTCGCTGCGACCCGTCACCAGAATGATGCCCACCGTTGAGCGTTCGCGCAGGGCGCGCGTCAGCATTAAGCCATTTTCGTCCGGGAGATTGATGTCTAACAGAATCAAATCGACAGGGTGTAGCGACATGATTTCACGCAGACCGGCTCCGCTGGCGGTGACTGAGACGTGATAACCTTCCTGTTCGAAGTAAGCCTGTAACCGCGCCTGGGTAACCGGCTCATCTTCAACAATGACAATGTGATGCGACATCCTGGTTGCTGTCTCTTTCTGTTCATATCTGTTCACATTGTGCCGTAAGCCATTCATCCTGACCAGTGTTGCTGTTCACATTTGGGAAATAAGATCCTCTGTAACTAAACCATATAATTACAGGGGCTATTATGCGGAAACTATGGAGGGCGCTGCTCAGACCGAGCGCACGTTGGTCAGTGTTGGCGCTGGTCGTTATCGGAATTGTGGTCGGCATCGCGCTGATCGTCTTACCGCACGTTGGCATTAAATTAACCAGTTCAACCGAGTTTTGCGTGAGTTGCCACAGCATGCAGCCGGTTTATGAAGAATATAAACAGTCGGTGCATTTTCAGAATGCCTCCGGGGTGCGCGCAGAGTGTCACGATTGCCACATTCCATCAGATATCCCTGGTATGGTGAAACGTAAGCTGGAGGCCAGCAACGATATCTACCAGACCTTTGTTGCCCACTCTATTGATACGCCTGAGAAATTCGAAGCCAAACGCGCCGAGCTGGCGGAGCGCGAATGGGCGCGAATGAAAGAGAACAACTCCGCAACCTGTCGTTCCTGTCATAACTATGACGCGATGGATCACGCTAAACAGCATCCTGAAGCCGCACGCCAGATGAAAATTGCGGCGAAGGATAACCAGTCCTGTATCGACTGCCATAAAGGCATTGCGCACCAACTTCCCGACATGAGCAGCGGTTTCCGCAAGCAGTTTGATGCGCTTCGCGCCAGTGCGAATGATGATGGCGATACGCTCTACTCCCTTGACATCAAACCTCTGTATGCCGCGAAAGGTGATAAAGAACCCGCAGGCTCACTGCTGCCCGCTTCTGAAGTCAAAGTGTTAAAGCGTGACGGCGACTGGCTGCAAATTGAGATTGTGGGCTGGACCGAAAGTAACGGACGTCAGCGCGTGTTGGCGCAACTGCCGGGTAAGCGCATTTTTGTGGCTTCTATTCGCGGTGATATCCAGCAGCATGTGAAAACGCTGGAGCAAACCACCGTCGCGGAAACGAATACGCCGTGGAGTAAGTTGCAAGCCACCGCCTGGATGCACAAGGGCGATATGGTTAACGACATCAAGCCGATTTGGGCCTATGCCGACTCACTCTATAACGGAACCTGTAACCAGTGCCACGGCGCCCCAGAGAAAGAACACTTTGACGCCAACGGCTGGATTGGCACGTTGAACGGCATGATTGGGTTTACCAGTCTGGATAAACGCGAAGAACGTACCTTGCTGAAATATCTGCAGATGAATGCCTCTGACACCACGGACAAGCCACATAGCGCTACGGGAGAAAGCAATGAAAAATAACGATCTCTTTCAGGCATCTCGCCGACGTTTCCTGCTGCAATTGGGCGGTTTGACCGTAGCCGGTATGTTAGGACCCTCTCTACTCACACCGCGTAGCGCCAGTGCCGCCGAGGTCCAGGGAACGGGTGTTAAAGAGGGAATTTTGACCGGTTCTCACTGGGGAGCAATCCGTGCCACCGTGGTTGATGGGCGTTTTATCGAGGCGAAGCCGTTTGAGCGTGATAAGTACCCGTCCAAAATGATCGCCGGACTGCCGGATCATGTGCACGGTGGCGCGCGTATCCGTTATCCGATGGTGCGCGTTGACTGGTTACGTAAACGACACCAGAGCGATACCACACAGCGCGGCGATAACCGCTTTGTGCGCGTTTCCTGGGATGAAGCGCTGGACTTCTTCTATCAGGAGCTGGAGCGCATTCAGAAGACCTATGGTCCAAGCGCGCTGCTTACGGCCAGCGGCTGGCAATCAACCGGCATGTTCCATAACGCTTCCGGTATGCTGGCGCGCGCCATTGCGCTGCATGGCAACAGCGTGGGTACCGGGGGAGACTATTCCACCGGCGCCGCTCAGGTGATCCTGCCGCGGGTGGTGGGTTCAATGGAGGTGTATGAGCAACAAACCTCCTGGCCATTGGTGTTGAAGAACAGCAAAACCATTGTGCTGTGGGGCTCCGATCTGATCAAAAACCAGCAGGCGAACTGGTGGTGTCCGGATCATGATGTCTATGAATACTACGAGCAGTTGAAGGAAAAAGTGGCGCGTGGCGAGATCTCTGTCATCAGTATTGACCCGGTCGTCACCTCGACTCATGACTATCTGGGTCGTGATAAAGTTAAACACATTGCCGTAAATCCGCAGGCTGATGTGCCGCTACAGTTGGCGTTGGCGCACACGCTCTATACCGAGAAGCTCTATGACCCGCATTTTCTCGATAACTACTGCGTGGGGTTTGAACAGTTTCTGCCTTATCTGCTGGGAGAAAGTGACGGGCAGCCTAAAGATGCCCTGTGGGCGGAAAAGATATGTGGGATCGATGCCGACACGATTCGTGAACTGGCACGGCAGATGGCGGGGGGGAGAACGCAAATTATTGCCGGCTGGTGCGTCCAGCGCATGCAGCATGGGGAGCAATGGGCGTGGATGATTGTGGTGCTGGCTTCAATGCTCGGACAAATCGGTTTACCCGGCGGGGGCTTTGGTTTTGGCTGGCACTATAACGGCGCGGGTACGCCAGGCCGTAAGGGTGTAATTCTGAGTGGTTTTTCTGGCTCCACCACCGTTCCTCCGATACATGACAGCACCGATTATAAGGGCTATAGCAGCACCATCCCTATTGCACGTTTTATTGATGCGATACTGGAGCCGGGCAAGCAAATTAACTGGAACGGTAAAACGGTGAAACTGCCGCCGTTGAAGATGTGCGTTTTCGCCGGGACCAATCCTTTTCATCGCCACCAGCAGATCAACCGCATTATTGAGGGCTGGCACAAGCTGGAAACCGTTATCGCTATTGATAATCAGTGGACCTCGACCTGTCGCTTCGCCGACATTGTATTGCCTGCGACGACGCAATTTGAACGTAACGATCTCGACCAGTATGGCAACCACTCTAACCGCGGCATTATCGCCATGAAACAGCTGGTACAGCCGCAATTTGAAGCGCGTAATGATTTCGATATTTTCCGCGATCTTTGCCGCCGCTTTAATCGTGAAGAGGCCTTCACCGAAGGATTGGATGAGATGGGGTGGTTGAAGCGGATCTGGCAGGAAGGAAGCCAGCAGGGGAAAGGGCGCGGCGTTCATCTCCCGGCATTTGACGTCTTCTGGAATCAGCAGGAGTACGTTGAGTTCGAGCATCCGCAGATGTTTGTTCGACATCAGGCATTCCGCGAAGATCCCGATCTTGAGCCGCTGGGGACACCAAGCGGTTTGATCGAAATTTTCTCGAAAACTATTGCCGATATGCAGTATGACGACTGCCAGGGGCATCCGATGTGGTTTGAGAAAATCGAACGATCACACGGCGGGCCGGGGTCGCAGCGTTGGCCGCTGCATCTGCAATCCGTCCACCCGGACTTCCGTCTGCATTCGCAGCTTTGTGAATCTGAAGCGCTACGTAAGCATTATGCGGTAAGTGGCAAAGAACCGGTGTTTATCAACCCGCAGGATGCCAGTGCAAGAGGGATTCGCAATGGTGATATCGTCCGTGTATTTAATGCGCGTGGACAAGTGCTCGCCGGGGCAGTTGTCTCCGATCTCTACTCGCCAGGCGTCGTGCGTATTCATGAAGGCGCCTGGTACGATCCGGAGAACGGCGGAGAAATCGGGGCACTGTGCAAATACGGCAACCCGAACGTGTTAACGATAGATATCGGCACGTCTCAATTGGCACAAGCCACCAGTGCCCATACTGCGCTGGTGGAAATCGAGAAATATACCGGCAAGCTGGCGAATGTGACGGCATTCAGCGGCCCGATAAAAATGGTGGCGCAGTGCGAATATGTTCCGGCAGAGCAGGGGAGGTCATAATGAAAGACTCTTCCCTGACACCAGAGCAGGTGGCCTGCGTTTACGCCTGGCTGGCGCAGTTGTTTTCCCGTGAGCGCGATGACGAAAGCCTGGAACAGTTGCATTCCAGCGAAATGGCGGAGTGGTTTGCGTTGCTAAAAGGTGAGCCATCGCTTGAGGCGGAAGTACTTCTGCTGGAGGAAAAAATTGCGGCGCTTAAGATGCGTGAAGACGTCACTCTGGAACTGGCAGCTGATTTTTGCAGTCTGTTTCTGATGTCGGACAAACACGCGGCGTTACCCTATGCGTCGGCTCATCTCGAAGGGGGATCGAACTACGGCGTCATTAAACAACTGTTATCTGATGCGGGCATGCAGGTCAGCAATACGTTTAGTGAGTCAGCCGATCACCTGGCGATTTTCGTCGAACTGCTGAGCCATCTGCATTTTTCACTGGCTGAAGCTGGCTTGCGTCATCAGCAAATTGACGCGCTGCGCAGAGAAACGCTGGCGGGGTTGTTGCGCTGGTTACCGGAATTCACCGCTAAATGCTGTCGTTATGATGATTTTGGGTTTTATGGTGCGCTGAGCCAGCTGTTGCTGGCATTGGTCAGGCTGGATAATCAGCACTGAGTGCTGACCTTAGTCCGAAAAAAACGGGAGTAAATTTACTCCCGTTTTTATTATGTTAGCCAGTGTCACCGTACAACCAGCACAGGACATTTCGCATGGCGGACTACGGCAGAAGCCGTTGAACCCAGCAGGTAGGTGCTAAAACCAGGCTTATGCGAGGCGATGACGATAAGTTCGGCGTCAACCGCCTCCGCCAGTTTGAGGATCTGATCCTTCGGCGGGCCGTAAACGACGTGGATTTGACTCCTGCCTGCAGGAATATTGAATTGCTTAACAATCTCTTCGAGTTTTTCGCTGGCCTTGGCCTGCAGACCACTGCGGTCCGGGAATTCGCTTGAGTAGGCCAGCCCCAGCGAGGCATAGAACGGAACGGTAGGAATAACGGCCAGAAAATGGACCTTGGCGGTTTTGGCATGCGCCTGAACCTGCGGCACAACATGGCGGGTTAAATCGGCTTCAGAGATATCAATGGGCACCAGAATTGAGCGATACATATTCACTACCTCCTGTTTGTTTACCTCTATCCTGAGTGTACCCAAGGTTGTCTCTGTATAATAAGTGACCAGATCAAGGTTGCGTGCATAATTGTCGTCAATGATAAACGGGGAACGTAAGTTCCCGTTTTCTAATGCAGATGTGGGCTACGTTTTACCGCCTTTAGTTCGCCAGCACGATGACATCCCCCGTTGCCGGGGCTTTTATTCCCGGTAGCCACAACCGTCCCCACGAACCGGTACAATGACAGCCGAGCAGTTTTTCCGGTTGCTGCTGCTTAATAAATTGCCGCGTCCGCCACAGCTTAGCGGGGGAGGCGGCGCGTAAATGGAACCCACCGATGAGGGCGTGAATTTTGCGAATGCCGGTGATGTTCTGGCAATAGCGGACGATATTTTCTATTCCCCGGTGCCCGCAACCGGTAATGATCACCAGCCCACGGTCAGATTTATAGATCAATACGCCTTCATCGCTGATGTAATCCGGCTGAGGTGTTTTCTCGTGAATAACACCGTAGGCCTGCGGTGTGGATACGCTAATTTCCCCGGACCACAAAAAACGATCGCTAATCGCCAACGGTTCGCGGGTGTATTCCATATTCAGGCGAGAGTAGTCGTTATCGCGGGAGAGTTTTTTAATTTGTCGCGGCTTTCCCGCAAGCGTTATCGACGCGTAACGCTCACAGGCTATTTGAGGATGGCAAATAATACGACTGTTATCGGCAAGCCAGGGGACGCCGCCACAATGATCGTAATGACCATGTGACAGCACCACGGTGGTTAATTGTGTCAGGTCGATCCCCATTTGCGCGGCGTTTAGAATGAAGCTGTCATCCGGCCCGGTATCAAACAGTATGTTGGTGGTTTCATCCTGAATTAACAGACTTAATCCGGGTTTTGCCCGTAATGATTTATCTGCGCCAGCAGCGCGCCGGTTTTCAAGCAACACCGTGAGGGTTAAAGCCATGCCTGACTCCAGTATTAAAACGGCATACTGTAACGCACAGCTTTTGAGAGCGCTGTGATCGCAGCGCCCTTTGGCGTTATCCGTTATTGCGTACTGTTTGCCTGCGCACGATGTTTTTGGGCCTGCTGCTCATGGGCATAGGAATGAGCATTATTTGTCGACTGATGTACTACCATCGCTTTTTCATGTTCATTCATTTGTGAAAATGATTGTGCATGGGATGACGTTTCTGCCGCATTAACGCCCGCTGAGATAAAAAACGCGATAGCTAAAAAAGAGGACATCTTATTCATCATATTTCTCCTGTGTGGGTTAACGGAAGAAATTATAATTAGCGCACGCTGTCAGCGACGTGACAGGAATATGACGGTTAAGTCAGAGAACAGGAATGACTTAACCGTCGTCACTAAAGATTAAATTGCATGTCGGGGCAGCGTCAGAATAAAGCGGGTGGCATGTGAATCAGATGTCACCGCAACGTTTCCCTGATGGGCAATGACTATCGATTTCACGATCGCAAGGCCAATACCGCTGCCTTCTCCCTTACGTTGCCGGGAAGGATCTACCCGATAGAAGCGGTCAAACAGCCGCGGAAGATGTTGCGGAGGAATTGGCGGGCCGGGGTTCTCAACGACTATCTGCACCTGTTCATCGGCCTCTTTCACCCGCACGGTCACTGACTCGCCTTTTGGCGTGTAGCGCATGGCGTTTGAAAGCAGATTACTCATTGCCCGGCGTAACATTAACGGATCGCCCGATACCCAGCATTCGCGTCCCTCAAAGCGTAAACTAACCTCACGCTCTTCTGCCCAGGCCTCGAAAAAGTCGAACACTTTACTGACCTCATCAGCCAGATTGAGCGCGGTCTTTTCCGGGATCAGTTGATTGTTGTCCGCTTGCGCCAGAAACAGCATGTCACTCACCATCTTCGACATCCGGCCAAATTCTTCGAGATTGGAATACAGCACGTCCTCCAGCTCTTTTTGGCTACGGGTCTGGCTCAGCGCAATTTCCGTTTGCGTGACCAGGTTAGTGATTGGGGTGCGGATCTCATGGGCAATATCCGCTGAGAAATTCGACTGACGTTTAAAAACATCCTCGATGCGTTCGATCATGTGATTAAACGAACTTACCAGCTGTTCCAGTTCAATAGGTACGGCTTGCGGGTCGAGGCGTACGTCGAGATCTTTCGAGGTGATATTTTGGATGCGGCGACTGACATTACGGATCGGTTCATGACCTTTATAAACGGCGAACAGCACGATAAAAACAATCATCATGCTAATCAGTGATGCCGTCATAATCAGCTTGTTTTTCAGGTCATTAATATAGTGCAGATGAAAATCGATCGATAATGCCAGGTACAGCGTATATGCCGGTTTTCCATCGGCAAGCTGGCCTACAGGCAAACGAATCATGCGCCAGTTTGATGATGTCATCTGACCGTGCGTATGTTTGGGCGTTTGCAGTATGGGGCCGGATATAATAAAGACATCGCGGGCTTGGGCATTTTTATCCGGCCTTGCACTGGCGATAAATTGCCGAAGATCCGGGGCGTCAGGTGAATGAAAAATAGCCTTCTGATTGCTATCTTCCAGAGAAATAATGACGTTCGAGTAACCTGCCACGACGTTTTTTAGCGTTTCCAGTCGGCGTGGTTCAGATTCGTTCGGTTGATTAAGAATACGCTCCAGCGTGGCGCTGATCTCTTGTAAATCATTGATGTCCTGCTCGGCGAAATGTACTTTCACTGAGTGGATCATTATCCATGCGAAGGCGAAAAATGAAGCGATAGTCGCCAGACTGATGAAAAAGGTCAGTCGCGTCGCCAGGGAAAAAGGGCGTTGCCATCGTTTACTGGCCATCAGGAACCTCAAGCATATATCCCACGCCGCGCACGGTCTGAATCAGTTTCGGCTCAAAGTCATTATCGATTTTGGCGCGCAGACGCTTAACGGCGACATCGATGGCGTTGGTATCGCTGTCAAAATTCATATCCCAGACCTGAGAGGCAATCAGCGAGCGGGGTAAAACTTCTCCCTGGTGGCGCAGGAAAAACTCAAGCAGCGTAAACTCTTTGCTGGTCAGGGTGATGCGCGCCCCGCTGCGGGTGACTTTTCTACTCACCAGATCAACCATTAAATCTGCGACCTGAAACTGGCTTTCAACAATTACCGCCGCGCCCCGGCGTAATAGCGTTCTGACCCGCGCCAACAGTTCGGCAAAGGCAAACGGTTTGACCAGGTAATCGTCAGCGCCTAATTCCAGACCTTTAACCCGATGTTCAATGGTACCCAGCGCAGTGAGGAGAAGAATGGGCATGCCTTTATTGGCGCAACGCAGCATGCGTACGATATCCCAGCCGTTTACATCCGGCAGCATGATGTCGAGGATGAGCAGATCGTAATCGCCGGTCATCGCCAGGTGGTACCCGTTCAGGCCGTTATCCGCCAAATCCACGACAAAACCTGCTTCCGTCAGGCCTTTCGTCAGGTATTCACCGGTTTTTTTCTCATCTTCGACTATCAAAATCTTCATCGCATTCTCCTTCTCGCACTGCTTGTGCGGACTTTCAATTCTAGGGAAGCGGGATCGGATAGCAATCGGTTATTGGGAAAATGACAGTTTTGTCATTTTCCTGTCACCGGTTAAACAGAGTCACTTCGTTAAAGTACAACCCTATAAATTCCTACATATTTTAGGGTCATCAGTCCGGTCAGGACGTGAAGAACTATGAGCAAATTTAAGCTTCTTACCCTCAGCGCTATATTCGTTCTCGCCGGTTGTTCATTAGCGCCGGACTATCAGCGCCCGGCTTTGCCGGTGCCACAGCAATTCTCCTTAAGCCAGAATGCGCTGGTGTCAGCCTCGGGGAATTATCAGGACACCGGTTGGCGGACCTTCTTCGTTGACGACCAGGTTAAGGTGCTAATTGGTGAGGCGCTGGCCAATAACCGCGATTTGCGTATGGCTGTGCTGAAGGTTCAGGAGGCGCGAGCGCAATATGGCGTCACGGACGCTGACCGCTATCCGCAAATTACGGCAGGATCCAGCGGTACCTACAGCGGTAAATTAAAAGGCGACAGCAGCACCGATCGCGAATTCGAGGCCGGACTGAATCTCAGTTTCGATTTGGATTTTTTTGGTCGGCTGAAAAATATGAGTGAAGCCGATCGACAGAATTTCTTTGCCAGCGAAGAGGCGCGTCGGGCGATACATATCTCATTAATCTCTAACGTGTCGCAAAGTTATTTCAATCAGCGTCTGGCTTATGCACAACTGCAAATTGCCGAAGAAACGCTGCAAAACTATCAGCGTTCCTACGCCTTTGTTGAAAAACAACTGGTCACCGGTAGCACTAATGTACTGGCGCTGGAACAGGCGCGGGGCGTGATTGAAAGTACGCGCAGCGAAATCGCGAAGCGTAAAGGTGAACTGGCGCAGGCCAACAACGCGCTGCAACTGTTGCTGGGTACCTACGGAAAATTACCCGACGATAGGGCGCGCAGTCGCGGAGATATTAAACCGGTTACGCTGCCGCCATCACTCTCGTCGCAAATACTGTTACAGCGTCCGGATATTATGGAAGCTGAGCACGGATTAATGGCGGCGAATGCCAATATCGGTGCCGCGCGGGCGGCATTTTTCCCGTCGATTACTCTGACCAGCTCCGTGTCCAGTAGCAGCAGCGATCTCTCCAGCTTGTTTAATGCTGCCAGCGGCATGTGGAATTTTGTCCCCAAAATAGATATTCCAATTTTTAACGCCGGACGTAATCAGTCCAATCTTGATCTGGCTGAAATTCGCCAACAGCAGTCGGTGGTGAATTACGAACAAAAAATTCAGGGCGCATTTAAAGAGGTGGCCGATGCGCTGGCGTTGCGTCAAAGCATTGCCGATCAAATTAGCGGCCAGCAGCGCTACCTGACGTCATTGCAAATCACCCTACAACGTGCCAGAGCGCTGTATCAGAATGGCGCGGTTAGCTATATCGAAGTTCTGGACGCCGAACGTTCTTTATTTGCCACGCAGCAATCGCTGCTCGATCTTAATTACGCCCAGCAGGTTAATGAAATTAAGCTGTTTGCTGCCTTAGGCGGCGGTTGGGTGGAGTAAACCTTAATATTAACTTTTCAGGAGCATCAACTATGAATACTACCGCCAAAGCCGTGCTGTTAAGCCTTTTCTCTGTGGTCATATTTAACGCTCAGGCCAATGAGCATCAACATGGCGAGATGATGAGTATGCAGCCGGCGGCTCAACAGGAACAACGCATTAGCGCGACTGGAGTGATTGAAGCTGTTGATATGGAAAGTAAAAAAGTCACGATTAAACATGATCCTATTCCGGCGGTGAACTGGCCGGCGATGACGATGCGTTTTACGCTGGTGGCCGACACCAGGGCTGACGATATTAAACCGGGCGATAAGGTCGCGTTTACGTTTGTTCAACAGGGAAATCTCTCTGTGTTACGCGATATTCACATCAGTAAATAACGTTCTCGCTGGTCTCTTTAATTCTTGCCCGGGTTCTTGCGAGCGCGGGTGAGATTATCGCGCAATGGAAATCATTATGGCGTCTTTAAATATTAAAAATACCGCGCTTATTCTCGCTGGCATGATTGCAGGTGGGATTATTTCTGTCGGTGTTTATACTTATTATTCATCCGCAAAAGTATCGACCGAAACCGGACAGGCTTCGCCAAAAGAAGCCAGAAAAGTTCTGTTCTGGTATGACCCCATGTATCCGAATACGCGTTTTGACAAGCCGGGCAAATCGCCGTTCATGGATATGGATTTAATCCCGAAATATGCCGATGAAGAGACCGCAAGCGCGTCAGCACCTGGCGTGCGCATCGATCCCACTCAGACCCAGAATCTGGGGCTAAAAACGGAACCCGTGCGTCGGGGACCACTGCACTATGCGCAAACTTTCCCGGCTAACGTGAGCTATAACGAATACCAGTTTGTTATTGTCCAGGCACGCTCCGCTGGCTTTATCGAGAAGGTTTACCCGCTCACTGTGGGTGACAAAATCAAGAAGGGTTCTCCGCTCATTGACCTGACGATTCCTGACTGGGTTGAGGCGCAGAGCGAATATTTGCTGCTGCGCGAGACCGGCGGCAGCGCGACGCAGGTGGAAGGGATTCTGGAGCGATTACGCCTTGCCGGTATGCCGGAAGCGGATATCCAGCGTTTAAAGTCGACGCGTAAAATTCAGACCCGCTTTACCCTGAAAGCCCCCATTGATGGGGTGATCACCGCATTCGATTTGCGTACCGGCATGAATATTTCTAAAGACAATGTGGTCGCGAAAATTCAGGGAATGGATCCGGTATGGGTCAGCGCGTCGGTCCCGGAATCTATTGCCTGGCTGATTAAAGATGCCTCGCAATTTCGCATCACTGTTCCTGCCTGGCCGGATAAGCCATTCACCATCAGTAAGTGGAGTATTTTGCCAAGCGTTGATGCTACCACGCGTACCCTCCAGCTGCGTTTGCAGGTTGATAACCCCGACGAAGCGCTCAAGCCTGGAATGAATGCTTACCTGCAATTGAAAACGCAAAGCGAGCCGATGCTGCTGATCCCGTCTAAAGCGTTAATTGATACGGGTACCGAACAGCGGGTGATTACCGTTGATCATGAAGGTCGATTTGTGCCGAAGCAGGTTGCTGTATTCCATGAATCTCAGGGGCTGACGGCTATTCGCTCAGGCCTGGCCGAAGGTGAAAAAGTGGTGTCCAGCGGCCTGTTCCTGATTGACTCCGAGGCGAATATTTCTGGCGCCCTTGACCGTATGCGCGCCCAGCACAGTGGTGCGCAAGACGCAGGCGCGATGCCAGCCCAGGCGACCCATTCACATTGAGGACATGATAAATGATTGAATGGATTATCCGCCGTTCAGTGGCAAACCGCTTCCTGGTGATGATGGGGGCGCTGTTTCTCAGCATCTGGGGAACCTGGACCATCATTAACACCCCGGTTGATGCGCTGCCCGATCTCTCTGATGTCCAGGTGATAGTCAAAACCAGCTACCCCGGACAGGCGCCGCAAATCGTCGAGAATCAGGTCACTTACCCGCTGACCACCACCATGCTGTCGGTACCGGGCGCGAAGACGGTGCGCGGCTTCTCGCAGTTTGGCGATTCCTATGTGTACGTCATTTTCGAGGATGGCACCGATCCTTACTGGGCACGCTCGCGCGTACTGGAATATCTCAACCAGGTGCAGGGAAAATTGCCGGCAGGCGTTAGTGCCGAAATGGGACCGGACGCCACGGGCGTCGGCTGGATCTTTGAATATGCGCTGGTGGATCGCAGCGGAAAACATGACCTCGCGGAATTACGTTCTCTTCAGGACTGGTTTTTAAAATATGAGTTAAAAACGATTCCTAACGTGGCGGAAGTGGCCTCGGTGGGCGGCGTGGTTAAACAGTACCAGGTGGTTATCGACCCGATGAAGCTGACGCAATATGGCATCAGCCTGGCGGAGGTGAAATCTGCGCTGGATACGTCAAATCAGGAAGCGGGCGGCTCGTCGGTGGAGATGGCTGAAGCCGAATATATGGTGCGCGCCAGTGGCTATCTGCAAACACTTGATGATTTCAATAATATCGTCCTGAAAACCGGGGCCGACGGTGTACCGGTTTATCTGCGCGATGTGGCACGCGTTCAGATTGGACCGGAAATGCGCCGCGGGATCGCCGAGCTGAACGGCGAAGGCGAAGTGGCGGGCGGGGTGGTTATCCTGCGCTCCGGTAAAAATGCGCGTGAGGTGATCTCCGCCGTTAAAGCCAAACTCGACACCCTGAAAAGCAGCCTGCCGGAAGGCGTTGAGGTAGTTACAACATACGATCGCAGTCAGCTTATCGATCGCGCCATTGATAACCTGAGCTACAAGCTACTGGAGGAGTTTATCGTCGTTGCGCTGGTGTGCGCGCTGTTCCTGTGGCATCTGCGTTCGGCATTGGTGGCGATTATTTCCCTGCCGTTGGGGCTGTGTATCGCGTTTATCGTGATGCATTTCCAGGGGCTGAACGCCAATATTATGTCGCTCGGGGGAATTGCCATTGCCGTCGGGGCGATGGTTGATGCGGCAATCGTGATGATTGAGAATGCCCATAAGCGGCTGGAAGAGTGGGGGCATCAACATCCGGGTGAAACGCTGGATAACGCCACGCGCTGGAAGGTCATTACTGACGCCTCGGTGGAAGTCGGCCCGGCATTGTTTATCAGCCTGCTGATAATTACGTTGTCGTTTATCCCTATTTTCACCCTTGAAGGGCAGGAAGGGCGGCTGTTTGGTCCGCTGGCGTTCACCAAAACCTATGCCATGGCGGGCGCGGCATTTCTGGCTATTGTGGTTATTCCGATCCTGATGGGATTCTGGATCCGCGGAAAAATACCGGCGGAAAGCAGTAACCCGCTTAACCGCTTTCTGATCCGTATTTACCATCCGCTATTGCTGAAGGTGCTGCACTGGCCCAAAACCACTCTCCTGGTAGCGGTGCTGTCAATACTGACGGTTATCTACCCGTTGAATAAAGTCGGTGGTGAATTCCTGCCGCAGATTAATGAAGGCGATTTGCTGTATATGCCTTCGACACTACCGGGGATCTCGGCGGCGCAGGCGGCGGACATGCTGCAAAAAACCGATAAGCTGATCATGACCGTTCCTGAAGTGGCGCGCGTATTTGGTAAAACCGGTAAAGCGGAAACCGCAACTGATTCCGCACCGCTGGAAATGGTTGAAACGACGATCCAACTGAAGCCGCAGGATCAGTGGCGTCCGGGTATGACGATGGACAAAATCATCGCCGAGCTGGATAAAACCGTGCGCTTGCCGGGGCTGGCGAATCTGTGGGTGCCACCAATTCGTAACCGTATCGACATGCTCTCTACCGGGATAAAAAGCCCTATCGGGATTAAAGTGTCAGGTAACGTGCTGGCTGATATCGATGCGACGGCGGAACAAATTGAAGAGGTGGCCAGAACCGTGCCAGGCGTCGCCTCTGCGTTAGCTGAGCGTCTGGTAGGGGGACGCTATCTCAATGTGGATATTAATCGTGAGAAAGCGGCTCGTTATGGCATGACCGTTGGCGATGTACAGCTGTTTGTGACCTCCGCTGTGGGGGGCGCGATGGTGGGCGAAACGGTAGAAGGGATCGCGCGTTATCCTATCAACCTTCGCTATGCGCAGAGCTATCGCGACAGCCCGCAAGCGCTGCGTAATCTGCCCATTCTGACCCCCATGAAACAGCAAATCACGCTGGCTGATGTGGCGGATGTCACGGTCGTTTCTGGGCCGTCAATGTTAAAAACAGAAGATGCGCGACCCACCAGTTGGATTTACATCGATGCCCGCGATCGTGACATGGTTTCGGTGGTGAACGATCTGCAAAAAGCGATCGCGGAAAAGGTGCAGTTAAAGCCGGGGACCAGCGTGGCGTTCTCCGGGCAGTTCGAACTGCTTGAACGCGCCAGCCATAAGCTCAAATTGATGGTGCCGATGACGCTGATGATTATCTTCGTCCTGCTTTATCTGGCTTTCCGTCGCTTTGGCGAAGCGCTGTTGATTATCACCAGCGTCCCCTTTGCCCTGGTAGGGGGCATCTGGTTCCTCTACTGGATGGGGTTCCATATGTCGGTCGCGACCGGAACCGGGTTTATTGCGTTGGCCGGCGTGGCCGCAGAGTTTGGCGTGGTGATGCTGATGTATCTGCGTCACGCCATTGAAGCAGAGCCTGCGCTGGAAAACCCGCAAACCTTTACGGCGGATAAACTGGATGAAGCGTTATATCACGGCGCTGTACTGCGCGTGCGCCCGAAAGCGATGACCGTGGCGGTGATTATCGCCGGTCTGTTGCCCATCTTGTGGGGGACGGGAGCCGGGTCAGAAGTGATGAGCCGCATAGCCGCGCCGATGATTGGCGGCATGATCACCGCGCCGCTGTTGTCGCTATTTATCATTCCGGCTGCGTATAAGCTGATGTGGCTGCACAGGCATCGCAAGCAAAAGTAACCTTCTCAATCATACGCCTGTCTTCGGTTGGTACCCCGAAGCAGGCGTAGCTCTATGCTTCCAGCGCTTTCACGCGTTTGCGGTACTCGCCCGGCGTACAGCCGAATTCGCGTAGAAAGACTTTATAAAACGATGACTCGCTGGCGTAGCCCACCGATTCAGCTACCACAATCAATGGTTGCGATCCGCGTGACAACATCTGAGCGGCGAATTGCAGGCGCAAAGTGGTTAACACTGCCATCGGTGTGGAGTTTGACACTTCACGGAATAATTGCGCAAAGCTGGCCCGCGACATGTGTACGCGCTTCGCCAGCTCTTCGACGGTCCATGCAAAGGACGGTGATTCGAGCATCAAAAACACCACAGATCCGAGTTTGGGGTGCAGCAGTAAATTCAACACGTTTTGTGCGGGCGATGCACTGGTTAACCACTCACGAACGGCTAAGGCGAACAGCGTGGCGCATTGTTGGCTGCATACAGCGCTGGAACCCGGCAGCCCACTAATGGATTCCTGTTGTAATAGCGCAATCACGGCCTTGAGCCAATGGCTGACGGGACTCTTTTCTTCAGGCGCCAGAATCAGTGCTTCCGGTAGCGCGGTTAAAAAATAGCGTGAGGTGGCGTGCAGTCGCAGGCTACCGCAAACGATATGCGTTTGTTCATCCCCGGACTGGCAAAGTCGATGGGCGGAGTTCTGCGGCAGGATAACAAGAGTCCCTGGCCGCAGGGTGAAAGATGTCCCGTCAGGCATGTCAAGTTGGGCTGCTCCCTGAGTGACTGTATGCCAGCGGATAACGGATAGCTCGCCCGCCGCATGCGGCAGTTGCCAGTTTCTGCTCAACAAACAGTTTTGATCGATCGAGCCTTGCGGGTCGTTAAGCATGAGTAATCGACTAAGGGCATCCATGAAGACTCCTGGGCAGTTTTAATCACTATTGGTTTGGCGGAATTATCTCGTCAATTTTAAATTAAAGTAATACCTTCAAGGTGTTAATTTATTATGCTTATGTGTTTCATGAAAAGAGGTTAAAAGTGATTTAGACGATTTAACAGTAATAAGCGCGTTCTGGATACATTTCCCTTGTCTGGTTACCCCTATACTTCAGTTCAACAAATGAACAGTGACCAGGCGGAGAGAGAGCATGAATCAGTATCAGGCGATTATTATTGGATTTGGCAAAGCGGGTAAAACGCTGGCAGCTACCCTGGCAAAAACGGGCTGGCGGGTGGCGATTGTTGAACAGTCGAACACCATGTATGGCGGGACATGCATCAACATCGGCTGTATTCCAACCAAAACCCTGGTACATGACGCTGAACTTCAACATGATTTTGCTGCGGCGATGCAGCGCAAGGCTGCCGTTGTCAGTTTCCTGCGCGATAAAAACTTCCATAATCTGGCCGACCTGGAAAATGTCGATGTGATCGACGGTCGTGCTGAGTTTGTCGATAACCATACTGTGCGAGTCGTGCAGTCAACAGGCGCGATTGAGCTAAGCGGCGAGAAGATCTTTATTAATACCGGCGCGCAGTCAACGGTTCCAGACGTGGAAGGGTTAACCACCACACCGGGGGTGTTTGACAGCACCGGGCTGTTGAATTTGACGCAACGGCCTGAACGTCTGGGAATTTTGGGTGGCGGTTACATTGGTGTGGAGTTCGCATCAATGTTTGCTAACTTCGGCAGCAAAGTTACCCTTTATGAAGCCGCTCCGCTGTTTTTAGCCCGTGAAGATCGGGATATTGCCGAAGCTATCGCCAGGATTTTACGCGACAAAGGCGTTGAGATTATCCTTAATGCCAACGTACAGGCGGTTTCGTCCGGGGACGGCGCGGTACAGGTGAAAATGCCGGGAGGCGTCCAGACCGTGGATGCGCTGCTGGTGGCATCGGGCCGCAAACCGGCGACCGAAAACCTGCAGTTGCAGAAAGCGGGTGTGGATGTAAACGACCGCGGCGCCATTATTGTGAATAAATATTTGCGTACCTCGGCAGATAATATTTGGGCAATGGGCGATGTTACCGGGGGGTTGCAGTTCACGTACATCTCACTGGATGACTTCCGCATTGTGCGTGACAACCTGTCAGGCGAGGGGAGACGTCACACCGGCGATCGTCAAAATGTACCGTATTCCGTCTTTATGACGCCGCCGCTTTCCCGCGTGGGGATGACCGAAGAACAGGCTCGCGCCAGCGGTGCTTCTGTGCAGGTAGTCACGCTGCCGGTCGCGGCGATTCCGCGTGCGCGAGTGATGGATGACACACGCGGCGTACTTAAAGCGGTGGTGGATAGTGAAACGAAACAGATATTAGGTGTTTCGCTATTATGTGTGGATTCACATGAGATGATTAATATCATCAAGACGGTTATGGATGCAGGATTACCCTATACAACCTTACGCGATCAAATATTTACCCATCCGAGTATGAGTGAATCATTAAACGATCTCTTTTCTCTCGTTAAATAATAAAAGCGTAGTCTGCATGTTTGCCCCACCCGTGTGGGGCTTTTTTTGTCTTTTTAACGGCTGGATACTCATTGACAGTTATTCTGGCGTCCTGGATGAAATAAAATAAATTGGCATGTTTTATTATATTGCCACTGAAATCACTGTTTAATGGAAATAGGAATGAACATGTTTAAAACTACGTTACTAATGACCGCGTTACTGACTGCACCGGTGACATTTTCCGCATTGGCGCAAACCGAAGTTGTCCATGTTAGCGTGTCTGCCATATCTGGTGCGCCTTCCGAGATAGAGGATGCTATTGCGAAACTGGCGCAGGAAAATAATGCAACGTCCTGGAAAATCACCTCAATGCGCATTGATGGCAGCACTCACGCAACGGCAATTTTATACAAGTGAGGAGAGCCTGCATGGAAAAGTATCTGCGTTTACTCAGTAAGGGCGATAAAATTGGATTGACCTTAATTCGCCTGAGCATTGCAATTGTTTTTATCTGGATTGGGTTATTAAAATTTGTACCTTACGAAGCTGACAGTATTACGCCATTTGTTGCTAATAGCCCGGTAATGTCATTTTTTTATGAACATCCAGAAGAGTATAAGCAGCATTTAACCCACGAAGGTGAGTTTAAGCCACAGGAGCGTGAATGGCAGGCGGCGAATAATACCTATACATTCTCCAATGGTCTGGGCGTAGTCGAAGTTCTTATCGCTTTATTGGTGCTGGCAAATCCTGTTAGCCGTTGGTTGGGATTAATTGGCGGCATACTGGCATTTGCTACGCCGATTGTTACCTTATCCTTTTTAATTACCACACCAGAGGCATGGGTAATGCCGTTGGGCGATTTACATCATGGTTTTCCGTACTTGTCCGGGGCCGGGCGTCTGGTATTGAAAGACACGCTAATGCTGGCGGGAGCAGTGATGATCATCGCAGACTCATCTCGATCAATAATTAAGCAGCGGTATTGAATTTTTAACGTTGTACCCTCTGTAAGGTAGCAAGCCACTCTAGTTCTATTCGGTATTTGCCGGGCCAGCAGGATGCTGGCTTTTTTCTGACTTAAGGGAAATTTATTTAATATATAAAATGTAATTATTCACTTTATAACAATCACGCGTCAGGCTGTATTGGCAGTTAATGATATGAAGATGTAAGCATCATACGCACTGACGACAAAAGCGCGACAACCTGCGCATTGCCCAACCATCCCAACACCTTCATTTTTCTTTGTTTTTTTCTGTGCAATTCTTGCTATTTGTTATCTCAAAACAGCATCTTAAATAAAATTATTATTCATTTTTGTTATAGTTAATCCATAAGTTCGCGTGGTTTTAAGCGCGGCTTAAGCTAGAATTATCCTGATTAAATGATTTTACGTATCAATAATTGGCTAAAGATAGTTAAAAACTTAATTTTTAACCAACTGTCTGACATGGAATCCACTATGGTAATTAAGCACCAGGGCGGATGCTGATCTCGCGTTTTTGGGTAACCAAAAGCGGGACATATCTTAAATATGGAAATAAGGGTTTTAGAATGAGCTTTGGATTAGCAAAGGACAACAAGTTTGAAATCATCGCTATCCTTCGTGAAGAGCTGCACAAGAAAACGAAACTGGAAGTCTTATGCGAAAACAGTAGCGTTATCACACAGCTAGAGAAGGTCGATTTCGAACGGTTTGTCATCTCCGGCCATGAAGAGATTGTGCCTGAAAAGGTCCAATACTTTATCCTGCACAGCGAAAGCGGGATTGTAAAATTTAGTGCCAGATTTGAACAAACCCCACCCGCAGGTGCGGAGGCAGGATTATCCTACCTCATCCCGGATATGATTTTCTTTGCCCAGCAGCGACAAAATCAGCGTTTTTCCTTCCTGAAGGGTTATGACTTTTTCTGTTTTGGTCGTTACAAAAACGGAGAAAACTACTCTTTCAGGATTAAAAACATCTCTCAGGGTGGCTGTGCGTTAATTGTTAAAGATGTAAATACCCGCTTTGTTTATAAAGATGCGGTGATTAAAAATGCCTCACTGGAGTTTGATACGTTTGGCAGTTTACAGCTGGATTTAAAAGTGATCGATGTCGTCACGATCAATGAGTTTGATGAGGATAATCAGTTGTACTCCTGTCATCAGATCTCGTGTGAGTTCGATTTTAAAAATCGTCGTGAAGAGGCTGAAGTCGAGAAAATTATTATCAAATTTTTAATGAGTAACAAGATCAGAAGCTTATAAGGAGCGGTAAACAGGATGTTGATGTGTGGCAATGATAATTTTGTGGGCAACGGTATGTTCGCCTACCTGACCAGCAAACATGTACCCGTACAAACATTCCAGTTTGAGGATATGTTGCATCAGTCATCATTATGTCAGCATCAAACCATGATTTTTAATATCATTAATAATGAACAACCGTGTTCAGACGTCGTACAGTTTCTGAATAAAAATCGATTCAAGTTCTATAATAACGTCGTAGTCATTGTAGCTGAAAGTTTGGTGGCGAAATTATGCGTGGAGTTATTATATATTGAGAAAGCAATAGTATTGACTGAGAAATCTTCACTGCGAGATTTCGGTCAATTGGCGACGTTGTCAGTCGGGAAATGGAATCCCCGGCTGTATCGTTCGCAGAAAAGGTTAACCGAAAGGGAACAGCAGATCCTGAGTTTGCTGGTAAGTGGCTATACCGCTAAAGAAATTTCTGAGTTAGTGAGCCTTAACTATAAAACCATTCAGGCTCATAAAATGCGCGTCGTCGCTAAGTTGGGACTGAACAATACTTCTGATTTAAATAAATTAATTGTCAGATTCACCCATCGGATGTCTTTTTTACCCTAGTCTGGTGATTCTTTTCTGATGTAAAACATATCATAGTAGATATAATTCGGGAGCGATGCTGACTGGTTTTAAATTTTATGATTTGTAGAGGTAGAGGGAATGTTTAATTCCAACGAGGTGCTCACCGCGCTTGAACAGGCATTGAATACCAGTCAGTTTTATATGGTTTATCAGCCCATTTTTAATTTGCACACTCAGCAAATTAGCGGATTTGAAGCATTAATGCGTTGGAACAGCCCTCAGATGGGGATGATCTCTCCCGATATTTTTATTACCTTATTGGAAGACAGCGGCAATATCATTTCAATTGAAGACATGGTTACCCATACCCCCTGGGATGTGGCGACGTCCTGGCCCGATCCTCTTGTATTATCAATCAATATTTCCGCACTTGAATTTTGTGACCCTCTCTTACCGCAACGCGTCAGACGTAATCTCACCCTCTGTGGACTACCGCCTTATCGATGTCAAATTGAGGTTACGGAAACGTCACCACTGCGCGACAGCCAGATAGCGGTTAACAATATGCTGGAGCTAAAGGAGATCGGGGTTAAACTCGCTCTTGATGATTTTGGTACCGGTCACGCAAATCTTAATTATCTGCTGAAGTATCCTTTTGATACCCTAAAAATTGATAAGGAATTTGTTGCTGGCATTGAGCCCGATACCCGATCGACAAAGATTGTTGAGGGCATTATTTCACTGGCGCACAATTTTGGCATTGAAGTTCTTGCTGAAGGGGTGGAAACCCAGTCCCAACTGGACCGTTTAACGCAGATTGGTTGTGACAAAATTCAGGGCTTTTTCATTTCTCCGCCGGTGTTAGCAGAAGAAATCCCGTTACTCCTGACGCAGTATAATCATTAATCCCACCTTTTTACGTTTCCCAAGCCCTTGATTGTTCTGCGTTGTCGTTAAGTTCGTAGGACTGATAAGCGTAGCGCATCTGGCAGCCCTGAAAGGCAAAAAAAAAGCCCCCTGCAGAACAGAGGGCTGGTGAGTTTATGACTGCTTAGAACGATTTCTTAAAGCCAATGGAAGCATTGATCGGTGCTTCAACTTGCGACTTACTGCCACCGTTGCTGAATTGCGTACCCAGTTCACCGTAGACCTGCACGTTTCTGTCGATTGACCAGGACAGACCGGCCGCAACTTCGGTGCTGGAGTACTGCTGTGAGGATTCGAGCGTGGTGGTGGCGACCGCATTGCTAAAGTGCGTTTTGTCTTTTGAACCCAGACCCTGCCAGACGTTTACCCTGCCATACGGCTGGAATTTGCCATGGTTGGTGTCATAGTCAGCAACCAGACGTACGCCCAGACGGGCGGTAAAGGAATCAGCGGTATCCATTTTCACTTTCGTTTGGGTCACACCATCAAGCCGACCATTATCAAAATCGCTGTATTGGTAGATTAACTGAGCCTGAGGTTCCAGACTCCAGGCGCTTGAACCCAGACGGAACGATTTACCCACCTCCGTTGACGCCGTGAGCGTGTTGCCTTTGACGGTATAAGAACCGTTGTTCCCGGTCGCCGCCAGGCGAGATTTATGGTTACCGTACTGCAGGACGTTATCAACATACATCCCGTCGCCCGAGAACCAGGTGGCGTAACCGCCGACGTAAAACGCATTGTCATCGATGTTTCCGCCTTTGCCGTCGCTACCCGTCTTCGTGCCTTTCACATTGCTGTCGATGTCAAGGATGCTGGTATACATCCCGGCTTTCCAGCTTTCGTTAGCATACATATCGACGCCGACCTGGATACCCATAGTATGGGAGCTGGTTTGCGTACCGGCCGCATCGTCCAGTTTGGTTTTACCGGAGTAACCAAGCATTCTCGCCCAGGCGCGATTATCTTCATCAATGCCCGGTTTAACCTCGTCGCCCATACGTTGGTGCATGTTACCCAGCAGACTAATGTCACCCTGACGCACGACGCTGGCAAGGCCTGAATACAGCATGGTTTCCGGACGATATTCGCTTCTCAGATACCAGTTTTCCCCCTGACCCTGAGCATTACCCGCATGCAGTTGGTACTCAAACGCGCCTGCTGCCATACGATCGGCGGCCAGGTGGAAGGCGTCGCGCGACGTTTGCGCGGTGGTGGTAGCGCCATTGAGGGCCGTGACCACCTCGATACCATCCCCGACGGTCGGTGCGCCGAGGCCAGAACCATCAACGTCCAGCAGCGTACTTCCGCTGGCTTTACCGCCATCAATAATCAGACGGTCGGCAATACCTGCACCGCTACCATTCTGAATGGCCGCCATGTTGATGATCCCTTTTTCGCCGACGTAATCCCCTTTGACGGTTAACGTTGTGCCAGTCTGCTGGCCGATGAGCGAGACATCACCGCCGTTGCTCAGGCCTGCGACGGTCTGGTTGTATCCCTGCGTGTTCAACATGGTGTCAGCGACAACGTAGTGGTGTGACGCGCTACTCAGGGTGTTGGTATTACCCGCCTGCAGTACGCCGTTGGCAATCAACGTTGCGCCGCTGTAGCTGTTTTCACCTTGCAGTTCCGTAATACCGCTGCCGGTCTGGTGCAACTGGCCTTTACCGCTGATATTGCCCGTTAACGCCAGGGTATCCGCGCGATCAACCTTGAGTACGCCGTTATCAACGATATCTCCCTGAATGCTGCCGATGTTACCGCCATTACCCAGCTGTAAAACGCCTTGTTCGATGGTAGTGCCCCCGGTGTAGGTATTATCCAGCGTCAGGGTGAGGGAGCCTTTACCGGTTTTGGTCAGATGACCATTACCTTCGACTTCCGTCAGCAGGGAAACGTTATGTCCGTTGGTATCGAATGTCCCGCCGCCGGATTCCAGCGTCACCTGACGGGCGGTATCAAATGCTTCGCCATACTTCAGCGTACCGCCGTTGAAGGTAATCCCCGTCTCTGGCGCGCCAAGGTTGGTATCACCCGCCACCTGCAACGTACCTGAGGTGATGGTGGTTCCACCGCTGTAGGTGTTGTCGCCAGTGAGGATCAGCGTCCCGAGATCACCTTTATTCAGGCCGCCGGTACCGCGGATCACGCTGTCGATAGTTGCGGTGTAGTTTGCGCCGTCTACCGTGCCATCGCCGACGCGAATCAGCGTGTTCGCTGTGTCGGTGGTAATGGCCTCACCACCCACGCGATAGCCATCGGTGGCGAACTGTGCGCCGCTGATGATAACGTCGCCTTTGCTGTTATCGACGGTGACGTTGCCCGCTTCACCTTGGAAGACCGCGAAGGCGGCATCGGTAAACGGTGCATTCAGCGCGCCTTCTGGCGTGGATTCATCCGTGGTCCAGTTGTCGTTACCCTGGCTGGATTGCCAGATACCGTCGCCGCCGTTGATGACGCCGTTGTTTTTCAGCTCGCCATTCTCACCGCCGGTACCGTCCCAGAAGCGCAGCGTCAGTCCGGCATGGTTGACCAGGTTAACCTGGTTGTTAACCGAGGTTTGCACGTACAGGCTGTCTGCGGCTTCCGGCGCGTTGGCAATGTCCATCACATTGTTGGTCAAGGTGCCGGTGTAGTTGATGACGCGGTAAACGCCCACGTCAAAGCTGCCGCCCGGAGAGGTCTCGATATTGAGCTTACCGTCGAGCGTCAGGTCGCCATTCACATCAATCAGGTCGTTGAAGGCACCGCCTGGGGTATAAGCCTGACCAAACTGATAATCCAGTTGGGCGTTATCACTCAGCGTCAGTGAACCGGTGGTCAGTTTACCCACGCTGTTGATGGCGGCGCCAGCTGTAATATGACCGTCGTCCAGCACGTCAACCGCGCCGCCGATAATACCGTTCCCGCCGAGCGTCGCGCCGGATTTAACCGTTACCTGACCGGTCGCGGCAGACTGGTTGCCGTTGACCAGCAGCACGCCTTCATTGACGTCCGTGGTGCCGGTATAAGTGTTATCGCCTGTCAGCGTTAAGGTGCCGTCACCGATTTTCACCAGGCTACCGTCGTTACCGCTGATAATGCCGCTGATGGTGTCATCAAGTTGCAGATTCCCCAGCGACAATGCTTTATTGCCCAATTCGACATTCCCCGCGCCGGACAACGAGCCGATAGAGGTTGCGCTGTCGACCGTGCTGATATCGACCTTACCGCCCACCAGGTTTTTAACGACGGTATTTTCCGCCATCGCCAGGTCGGCAAAGGTCATCAGTCCGCTGTTATTCACGCTGGCATTGCCGCCGCTGGCATTCTCTTCCAAAGCCAGCGTACTGTCTTTTGCCACGTTAACCGTCGCGTTGCCTGCGGTGGCGTTGTCGGTTAACAGCGCTTTTGCAGCGCCAGTCAGGTTGAGTTTGGCGCTTGCGGCGGTGACATTATCCGCCAGCGTTAACAGGCTGTCGGCGATGTTCATGGTCAGGGATTTCAGACTGGTATCTGTCCCGCTGACATTGAGCGTCGCCCCCTTATTGACGTTCACGGTGCTGCTTTCATTGCTACCAAAGGCCCCGGTTTTGCTGACGTTGACCGTGACATTGTTGGCATTACCCGTACCGGCGATTTCGGTATCGCCTTTGTAGCTGTTGGCGCGATCGAGCGACAAGGTGCTGCCCGCATCGCTTGAGCTGCTGGTGACTTTCAGTTTACCGTCGCCGGTAATCTCACCGGCTGGCGTGAAGTGGCGCGAATTGAGGTCAAACACCGCCGCGTTATCACTCGCTCCCAGCTCGATAGTGCGATTGCTGGTCAGGTCCGCACCCATCTGCAGGGTGGAGCCGTTGTTAATAACCAGATCGGTTCCGCTTTGGCCGAGGTTGCTGTCAGAGGAAATCTGCAACGTACCGCCATCAATGCGTGTGCCGCCGCGATACTCGTTATCACCGCTGAGGATCAGACGACCAAGGTCGGTTTTCACCAGCGTCAGTTTGTCAGTCGTGCTGGCTTCGCGGATCACGGACTCAATGGCCGCGGTAAAGTTTTGACCCGCGCCACCGGCACCAACGCGCAGCAGCAGTTCACCGGTGCCTGGCGTCTGGCCTGCATGGGTCGCGTTTTCTGTGGTGGCATACGCGTTAAGCGCATCGCCTTTAACGATATAGCCATCGGCGTCAAACTGTGCCCCGGAGAAGTTAACTTCGCCCGCGGCGTTATCCACGGTAACGGTTCCGCCTTTGGTGGTGAAGACGGCAAAGGATTTCTGCGCCCAGGGGGCGTTACCTTCACCGGTTGCCGTAGTCCAGTTGTTATCTCCCTGGCTGCCGATCGCCATCCATTTGCCATCGCCGCCATCAATTTTGCTGTTGCCTTCAATGCCCGATGCGCCATGGCTCTGATTGACGGTTGCGCCGTCCCAGAACTGCAGGGTAACGCCGTTGGCATTCACCAGGTTGACCTGTTTGTCGATAGAGGTCTGGACAAAAATATTACTCTTATCCTGGCTGTCCGGTATTACGCCCAGCTCAAGCGTCTGGTTATCCAGCGTGCCGCCGTAGTTATAGATACGATATACGCCTGGTCCGAAGTTACCGCCCTGTGAAGTGGTAACATCCAGGGTTCCGTCAAGCTGCAGATCGCCTGCGACGTTGACCAGATCGTTTAATGCACCGCCTGGCGTATAAGCGTTGCCCAGTTCGAAAGCGGAGGTCGTTTTGCTGCCAAGCTGCAGATTACCGTTAATGGTGAGCGTACCTGCACCGCCATCACCCGCGCTGAGGGTGGTGGCATCGTTCATCAATACATTGCCGCCGATAATGCCATTCCCACCAAGTGTGGATGTGCCGCTGACGGTCGTTGCGCCGCGCGCCGCGCTTTGATCGCCATTCACCAGCAGCGTACCGTTGGTGACGGTGGTATCGCCGGTATAGGTGTTATTGCCGTTCAGACGGGTAATGCCGCCGCCGATTTGTTGCAGCGCGCCGATGCCAGAGATCACCCCGTTGAGCAGGACGTTGTTGGCGCGGTTGATCGCCAGCACGCCGTTGTCGATGATGTCAGATACGGCGCTGACTTCGCCCTCATTGCCGCCGTCACCCAACTGCAACGTACCGGTTTGCGCGATGGTGGTAGAGCCGGTGTAGCTGTTGTTGGCGGTAAACACCGTGGTGCCGCCCGCCGCACGTTCAAATTTCCCGTCGCCGCTGATGATGCCACGATAGATCTGCGCCGCTGACGCATCTCCCAGGGTATCGAAGATAACCCTGCTGCCTGCGCCTTGGGTCGTCACATCGTAATCGCCAATGCTGGCGGCAGTACTGGTCGGCTCAATGTGATCGCCGGTGCGCAGCGTTGCGCCATTGTTTACGGCAAGGGTTTTGCTCGCCAGACTCAGGTTTTCAACGATGCGTACATCCGCGTTTGATCCGCTGATGGTCAGGGAATCCCAGCCGGTGCCAATGTTGGTGCCGGTATTCAGGTTGTCGCTGGCAAGCGTGCCAATCTTCGCATCTTTCGTATTGGTGAAGGTGAGGGCATTGCCCGTACCCGCAGCGGTAATGATGTGGCGCGTTTTATCCAGTATTACATTGCCGATGTTGGCTTTATTGTTGCCGCCAGTGCCAGCGAAATTCACTTCGCCCGCATAGGAACCGCTGCGCCAGTTGAAGGTATCTCTGCCTTCGCCGGTATTGATTACGCCGCTGGTGATACCGCCGCTGATATCAATGGTGTCATTGCCTTTACCAGACTGAATAGCCACCGCCGTGTCGTTGATGGCCTGAAGGGTACCGGTATTGGTGATTTTTTTCTTGCTGTCGCCGCTGGCGTCAATCACCGGTGAGGTCGTGCTGGCAGAAATAATCTTCCCGCTGTTGGTTAATGCGCTGACGTTTTTCGCAATGATCGCAGAACCGCCTGCGCTGTTATGTACGTTGATGTCGGCACTGGTCGTGACCTGGCCATCCGTGTTGGCGCGGATACCGCTACCTTCGCTGTTTCGCACCTCAACGGTATAGCCTTTGCCGATGGTCAGATCGCCCGTCACCGCGTCGCCATTGCGCTGCTCAAAGGCGAAACCGGTACCTTTCCCGTTGACGTTGAGGATGTTGTTCAGGCCATCGTTCATGGTCAGCGCGACGCTGGTGCGGATCCCTGGACCATCGTTGGAATCGATAGTGACATCACGCAGTGTGATATTGGTGTTGTTGGCATCGTTTTGAATACCGGCACCAGTCCCCTCAGCGCGAATCATCACGCTTTGCGCGGCCAGCGCACCTGCGCCCTCGGCCAGACGAATACCGTCAGCAGATCCATTAGTGGTAATGCTGTCGCCAGTTTTACCGTTGATCAGCAGACTGGCCCCCTGGGTCAGCAGAACGCCAGCAGTACCATCATCAACCTGAATTTTGCCCAGCTTACTAATCTGCGCGTTATAGCCTGAGGCGCGTACGCCGATGCCGTTGCTGACATGCAGGGCGCTGGAGGAGTTATTGGTTAAGTTCCCGCCTTGTTGCACATCAACGCCGATGCTGTCGACGCTGGCCAGATCGATGATCGCTTTGGTATCGAGGAGCAGGTTGCCCAGATTTCTCGCCACATAGGCAATAACCTTGTTGCCGCTGGCTTCAGAGATAATCTTCGCGTTTGAGGTGAGGGTGGTGCTCGTGGCATTCCCCTGCGTGTCGCCATTCAATTGATGCGCCTGACCATCCACCACCCCGGCAACGGTGCTTTCACCGGTTAAATTGATGGTGGTTTTATCGCTGATGGTACCGTTGGCGCCGCCTTCGATGACCAGCGCTGCGGAGTTGGTGCCCTTAACGGTAAACGTCGCTTCCCCGGTATCTACGCTACTGCCTGCGCCGGTGGCGAGCACGCCAACAGAATTGTTGCCGCTGAGCGTCAGATTCAGGTCAGAAGTAGACTGATCTTTCGGGTTAGTCGTATTACCGGCCAACAATGCGCCATTGGCGATACGGAAAATAGTGGTGCGATCCTGGCCGTTGTCATTCATCACCGCCTGCCCAATATTGGCGGTCGCGCCTTTACCATACAGGTAATAACCAATCTGATCGGTGTTGTTGAACGCCGGACTACTCAGACTATCGACGTTAGCGATGGCGTTATCACGCACGTGTACGCCGATGTTACCTGCCTGATTCAGGGTGATATCAGAATAGACATTGACCGTTGCCTGACCGTTGGTGCCGCCTTCTGCCCAAATAGCATAGTTTCGGTTACCGACGCCGCCGTCACCGTCTACTACGATAGAACCAGAAGCGCTGGTGGTGACTTCGGCATTTTTCTTATTGGCGCTGACGTGGATCCCGACGTTATTGTTGCCATTAACGTTAATTTTGCCGTCATTTCTAATGATCTGACCATTCTCTGCGCCACTGTCACGCACAGTGATGCCGTAGTTCTTGCTGGTGCCTCCACGGCCATCGCCATTGATTGCGATAGTGCCGGTATTCAGCACATTACCTGTTGCATTGCCGATCAGGATCCCGGCGGCGTTACGTATGCCGACGCCAAGGGTGATGAGACCGTTGTTAATCACCTCTTTGGCGCTTTTGGTCATGATACCGGCGCTTGGGCTGGAACCGCCTGGCAGTATGGCATCCTGGGAGGAGTTATTAGCATCGCGGCCAAGGTAAATAGAGGCATTCTGGGTGTTGGTAAATGTGGCGTTGTCGGCGACTTCTACGCCAAAGGCGGTGCCGTTACCAAAGGGGTTATTGTTTTTGTGTCCGTTGACGATATTGATATCGCCGTTATTAGTGCCTTGCGCGTCGTTGGACAACTGCATACCAATGGCCAGCGTCAACGAAGTCTCGGGATCGTCTTTACTCCAGGGATCGGCAGCAGAAGCGGTACCGAAGTTATCGGTAGTAATCGCCTGGTTGATTGTGCCTTCGTTGGTAATTACGCTGGCGCCTTGCCCCTGCATGCCAAATGCACCGTAGCTGTTGACGTTTTGGTTACCGTCCTTATCAATAAACAGCCCGGCGTTAATCGTTCCGTGGTTGGTTGCCGTCGCATCTTTCGCCAGCATGCCAATTGCCAGGCTCTGGCCGGTAGAGGTACGCAATGCGTTCAGTTCGCCCAGGTTAGTGATAACCCCGCCGTCAATGGCTTTCATCACGCCATTAATACTGCCGTCTACGGCGATCATCGCATCTTTATTCAACGTACCGGCGGTACCCGCGCCGTTGGCATAGATAGCGTGTAGCTCACCGCGTTCGGCGGTCGTGTTATTGCTATGCGACTCGCCATCGGTCCAGACGTCGTAATCCCAGGAGATAACATCAGATGACTTACCTGAAGTCAGTAAGTCATCTATCAGCTCAGCATACTTCGCTTGCGCGGCGGAGACGGTTGTGATTTGACTGTCTTCAACATCCAGCCACAACTGGATCTGACTGACTTTTTGTCCATCCGGTTTTTGCGCGGCATCATCGCTTTCGCCTAACAACCAGCTATTGAACTCAGCCAGTTCCGCAGCCGTGGTAATTGAGAACGTTTTTTCCCCCGTTTCGATCACCTCGCCAGCGTCGTTATAGCCATATGTCATCAGCGTTACATCGCCGCCAAATACGGAGGTCGTCCTGGAACCGTTAAACGTTTTGGTCGGAATAACGGGGGCGGCGTTAAATTTGATGTAGTTATCGGATTGCCAGTTCACCTGGCTGTTGGCGCCTTGCGCTTCCAGCAGCGAGGAATCTTTAGCCAGTAATTCGATGGTATTGGCTTTGTCACGTACATGAAGCGTATCGTTGCCAATATTCAGATTGGCCGTGGCGCCATTGGTCGCCAACGCGATGCCAAATTGCTTATAGATTTGCGTTTGTTGCGCATCATACGTATTTAAAACAGCATCGCCGATTTGTGACTCAGTGATAAACCCGGCTAACGCGCTGGTATCAAAAACTTTAATGGTTTCTGGCTCTCCTGGGAGCGCCGGATCAAAAATATCAAAGTCCGTGCTTTGCGAAGGCTTCGCTGACTGGGTATGAGTCAGGTATTCTGCCAGCTCTTCCTCTGTAGAGATTGTTTTTACGCTCTGGTCAGGGCTGGTAGCTTTAAGCGTGATTTTGCCGGTTTGCAGCAGCTCCCGGATAGTCGTTGACTCAACAACGCCGCTTTGGCCAGGGGTAATCGTCGGGATCGCGCCGCTGATATTGAGCGCCTGACCAGTGGTATTATCTTCATATAAGAAGCCGTAGTTATGAATTCCCTCATAAACGCCAGCGGAAATTCCTCGCTGGTAGTCAGTAGAAATATCATGATCGCCGATATCAATAATCGGATCAGCCGAGGCCATCATCGACGCTCCGCTTAATGCGCCAGCAGCGAGGACGGCGACAGTTTTACGTGAACTACTTTTTTTCTTGCCTTTAGTTAATTCAGAAACGACCACCCAGATGCCGAGCGCCGCGTTCCAAATAATGCTGTAAACTTTGTTCATATATAACCCTCGTCTACATTCCTGTTATGTATGTGTTAATACGTTGAGTTGTTGGCTATGATTGGCCCGCGGATGCGCTACCCGGCATATTGATTTTTGGGAATAGGGCTCCCTTCCGAGCGTTGCGGAATTAAAAATGAGCCGAAAGGAAAGATTTAAATAATAACCGTGATAATTGTCCTTAAATAAGTCAGTTACGGCTGGCTATAGTGGGAAATGGTGTACTTGAGCCGGGTGTTATTTTTGCCGAGCTTTCTGGCAATGTTGCTTTTGTACGCCCCGATGGTTTTTTCACTTTTTTGTGACGCCCCGGCGATTTGTGCCAATGACCAACCCCGGGCAAGCATCATCATGACATTGAATTCGTTTGCGGTAATTTTAGTATGTAGTGCGTTGATATTATTTTGTTTTTTATTCTGTATGATACGTGTAACGGCATGCAGTAGCCGATCGAGGCTGGCATCTTGATCGAGTAATTGCATGTTCTTCCCGCAAACGGTTTGAAAAAGAGAAAAGGTGGCTTCATCTGCCAAAACAATAATTTTTGTGGCAGGGCGGATAGCCATGCTGCGGATAATCCGGGCATATTTTAAAAAATCTGATTTGTCAGGATTAATAATGATGTAATCCGTGCCATCTGGCAGGAACTTGACTGCTGAAAACGTCTGAGAGGAGTGGTATGTGATATCAATATATAATGATGAACCACGTAGAATTTCTCGCATGCCTAGCCAGGGATAAAGTGAATCACCCAAAAAAATAGCCTTAGACATTACGATCTCCTTGAAATTTTAATGCAAGCAGTCGCCTCTTTTTTCTGGCTGAAAAAAGAGTTTCTTGCGACGCGCGGAATGTTAATTAAATCTCGTATAACGTTCTTTGGTTCGAACGTATCCTTATTTATTGCCGATTCAACAGATATTTTCTGTATTTATTTGAAGCATTAACTATTCTGAAAGTAGATATTACACTTTGTTAAAATTTAAGATAAATCGTTTATATCACCTCTGAGCAGATGATTGATAGATTTCGCTTATGGATCACCACAAGAATGGGCCCACCTTTTCCATAAAGGCAGGATATTCCTGGCTTATTGACGGCGATTTATTTAAAAATGATTATATTTCAAAGGAATGCCAGCTTGTGATGATGGACTGGTTGGTGGGTAGGAAAATTCTTAATTAAGATTAGGAAGAAGGGGCGGGTGGGAACAGTGAAGATGGAAATATCGCCAAACTTACATTAAGCATCTAAAAATGTTTGAATTTAAGACTGTTTAGCCAATTAAATAAACGTTCATAGATTTTTATTCTAAGTTGGTCTTTTTGTGCTTTATTTGAGCATGTTGCTTGCCGTTGTCATTTTATCTGCTTACTTCGCTGCTAGCGCTCAGCCCGCTAACAGCTCCTGCTCGACCTGTTGCACCTGTTGTTCCAGCGAGTTGCGGATTTCCGTCAGCGCCCGTTGCTGGTCAGAGAAGTAAGCCTCTTTATCGGTCACGGAGGAAGCAAGGCGCCAGGCGTTTTCCGCCTCTAGTTCGGTAATCTCTTTCAGCAGTGCGTTAATTTGTTCTCTGAGCTGCTGTATTTTGCTGCGTAAATGCTGCAGATCGTTCAATCGGTCGCTCGCCATCATCGGTTCGAGACCACTTTGTAACTGGGTCAGTAACGCCCGTACGGCGGCAAGGTCGGCATTTTGGCGCGCCTGGTTAAGCTGTACCATCATCTGATGCGCTTTCTCTTTCAGATCATCCGCCACTACGTCCGGGTGGCAAAGACGACTGGCCTGCCGCCACAGGCGCTTTAGCTCGCTACGCTCATCGGGAGAAAGTCGTTGATCGCGGGTAAAACGATGCTGTGCGTCCTGCTGCTGCTCCTGATATTCATCATATTCATGACTGGCCTCTTCTTGTGCCTGGCGAGTCGCGCTGTCGTCCTGGCGAGAAAAGTCGTTTTCCAGTTCACGGATCTCCGCCAGCAGGGCGGTGATCAGCTCCGTTTGTTGCTGAATGCGTTGCCGGGTTTCGACAGATTCGCGCGAATCTGAGTGCTGGTTCATCCATTGCTGCTTGAGTCTGGCCAACTGCTCAACGGCCTGGGAAATATAGTGCTGACAGGATTGATAGTCTTTTTCCCGGCGTTTTCGCTCCGCTTCCTGCTTACGTTGCGCGCTGGCGGCCAGTTGCTTACGCAGCTCAAGGATGCGGCTCATCAACGGCCCAAGACGAAGATGGTATAGATCGTTGAAATCATCGAGGATTTGAATGCGCGTGTTGCGCTTATCAATCAGGTCACGCAATTGTGTTTCAAGCGCTTTCAGTTCGAGTTTACTCGCCGCAATCGCAGGATCCTGCCACGTAGAGACTGCCCGCTGAGATTGCAGCCAGGCGGTGATTTCACGCAGAGCATCGCTAAAGCGCCGGGCTTCGATCGCCTGCACGATGGTGTCTGGCACGACTGACAAAGGCTCATTTTTCAGATGCGCCACCTGTTGGAAAATAATCTCCTCATCTTCCAGTTCAATAGCGCTTTTGACGATTTCCAGTCGTTTGATGATCTTATTCATGACAGTCGTTGCCTGGCCTGGCTTAAAAACGAGTGGCTTAAATACAACAGGCCCACCCGTTTGAAAATGTTAGAAAAACAGTAAGGTGCATTCTGTGGCCTGCAATACCTTTTCGTCCAGAATAATTCACTGTAATTATGAAAAGCGTGAGCTCTGGTAAGGAGCAGCCCCATGAAAAATAACAACGGCTCAGGCATCGCTGATGACCATGGTGTTAAACGATTGCGCCTTGCGGCAACCAGGTTGAAATGTTAAAAGAAGCCCCTTCAATAAAAACGACACAGGGGAAGGGCGTGAAAAACGCGTCAACTGCATCTGACACCAGCGTGTCTGATGCCGCGTCGACGAATGAGCCGACGCTTCAGCGGGGGTTGCAAAACCGCCATATTCAGTTAATTGCGCTGGGCGGCGCAATTGGAACCGGCCTGTTTTTGGGCATTGGTCCGGCCATTCAGATGGCGGGGCCTGCGGTGTTACTGGGTTACGGCGTAGCCGGAATCATCGCTTTTTTGATTATGCGTCAACTGGGCGAAATGGTGGTGGAAGAACCCGTTTCCGGATCGTTTGCCCATTTTGCCTATAAATACTGGGGACCGTTTGCTGGCTTTTTGTCCGGCTGGAACTACTGGGTGATGTTTGTGCTGGTTGGCATGGCGGAGCTGACAGCGGCCGGAATCTACATGCAGTACTGGCTGCCCGATGTCCCCACCTGGATTTGGGCCGCCGCGTTTTTTGTGATCATCAACGCCGTCAATCTGGTTAACGTACGTCTGTATGGCGAAACGGAATTCTGGTTTGCGCTGATTAAAGTGCTGGCCATTATCGGCATGATTGGCTTTGGTATCTGGATGCTGTTTTCCGGTAACGGCGGGGAACATGCGAGCATCGATAATCTCTGGCGTTACAACGGCTTTTTTGCCACCGGCTGGAACGGATTGATCCTTTCGCTGGCGGTGATTATGTTCTCGTTTGGCGGGCTGGAATTGATAGGGATCACTGCCGCGGAAGCGCAGGATCCGCAGAAAAGTATCCCGAAAGCGGTAAATCAGGTGGTGTACCGTATTTTGCTGTTTTACATCGGTTCTCTGGTGGTGCTGCTGGCCTTGTACCCGTGGGTGGAAGTGAAATCAAACAGTAGCCCGTTCGTGATGATTTTCCATAATCTTGACAGTAACGTGGTGGCTTCTGCACTGAACTTTGTCATTCTGGTGGCTTCGCTGTCGGTCTATAACAGCGGTGTTTACTCGAACAGCCGCATGCTGTTTGGCTTGTCCGTGCAGGGAAATGCGCCGAAGTTTTTAACCCGCGTCAGTCGTCGTGGCGTTCCGGTGAACTCATTGATTCTGTCCGGCGCGATTACGTCACTGGTGGTGTTGATCAACTATGTGCTGCCGCAAAAAGCGTTCAGTCTGTTGATGGCGCTGGTTGTCGCGACGCTGCTACTAAACTGGATTATGATTTGTCTGGCGCATTTGCGATTCCGCGCGGCGATGCGCCGCAAAGGACGTGATACCCAGTTTAAAGCGCTGTTGTATCCGGCCGGAAACTATCTGTGCATTGCCTTCCTCGGCATGATTCTGGTGCTGATGTGCACCATGGATGATATGCGCTTGTCCGCTATTCTGCTGCCGATATGGATCCTGTTCCTGTTTGTTGCCTTCAAACTGCTGCGCCGTAAATCCCGCTAATATCTAACCGATCTCATCCTGGCGATGAGATCGGTCACCACTTCTCATTGCCGATTAACGCTGAAAAGCCCCTGACAATGCGCGAATATCATTTCCGGTAGGCGACTGATGAATGCGTAAGCCAAACTCTTCGATCACTGCGAATATATGGTCGAAGATATCAGCCTGAATACTTTCATATTCCAGCCAGACTACCGTATTGGTAAAAGCATAAATCTCGATCGGCAAACCATGATCGTCCGGCGCAAGCTGGCGTACCATTAACGTCATATCTTTGCGAATCCGCGGATGGTGACGTAAATATTCGTTCAGATAGGCGCGGAAAGTGCCAATATTGGTCATCCGGCGGTGATTCAATACGGATTCAGGCGCATCCAATAGCTGATTCCACTCGTCAATTTCCTGATGACGCGTGGTTAAATACGGCTTTAGCAGGTGTGCTTTATGCAGTCGCTGGCGTTCATCTTCGTCAAGAAAATGAATGCTGGTGGCATCAATGCTGATGCTGCGTTTAATGCGTCGCCCCCCGGAAGCAGACATCCCGCTCCAGTTTTTAAAAGAGTCCGATACCAGTGACCAGGTGGGGATAGTGGTGATGGTGTTATCCCAGTTGCGCACTTTCACCGTGGTCAAACCAATATCGATAACCGCGCCGTCTGCGCCGTATTTCGGCATTTCCAGCCAGTCGCCCAACTTCAACATATCGTTGGCTGAAAGCTGTATGCCGGCCACCAGGCCGAGGATGGGATCTTTAAACACCAGCATTAAGACGGCGGCCATCGCGCCCAGGCCGCTTATCAGTATTGCCGGGGACTGACCAATCAGCAGGGAAATCATCAAAATCCCAACGATAATTGCGCCGATCAGTTTGATTCCCTGGAATATACCTTTCAACGGTAGCTGAGATGCGGCTGGGAGTTTTTGCGACAGATTGAGAATAACGTCCAGCAGGGAGAACAGGGACAGCAGGGCGTACATCATGATCCACAGCTGAGCGCAGGTCACTAATATCTCTGCGGCTTCGCTGCCTTTTTGTAACCACAGCGCGGCCTGAATGTTGACAATGATACCCTGCAGGGTGAATGCCAGCCGGTGAAATAACTTGTTCTGCGTGATGATTTGTAGCCACAGACGGGAGCTGGCGTTCGCGCGCTTTTCAAATGCGCGCAGCACCACCCAGTGCAAAATAACGTGAACAATAATGGCGGTGAGAAAAATAATGCCAAAAATCATCACCAGCGAGGTGGTGTGGTTTATTTCAATGCCGAGTTCTTCTACCTGAGATATCAATTCCTGCATAATGTCTCCTTAATAAACAGCGGCCTATGATGACCGCTGTCAGGAGCTTATGCAAATTACGCTCGTCTTGCCTACGATTTTGCGGCGATGCTGGCGCACACCGGATTGATATTCAGCGTGCGGCGAAATAAAAAGGTAGTCAGTAACAGTACGGTCATCATTGTGGCTTCGACGGCTAAAAAGCCGATAACCGAGCGCGTGTAATCACCATGGTAATGTTGCTGCAGATGCAGGAACAGCGCCCCCAACACGGCGGGACCGAGTCCTAATGTTGCCTGCTGCAACGTACTCAGAATGGTGGTTCCGGCGCCCGCATCGTGCGTGGCGATATCGCGCATACCGATGCGATAAAAACTGTTCACAATCAGCGCCTGACCATAGCCGATAAATGCTGTCGCCGGAACGAGCGTAATGGCTGAGGTATGCATACCTGAATACCAGAAGGTCATCATTAAGCCCATCAAGCCAGCGATCTGAATAATCAACCCGGTGAGCAGAATACGTCCCGTGCTATAGCGGGCAATGAGTCGCGGTGCGTAACAGGCGGAGATAAAATAGGCTGCGCCAAGCGCAATAAAGCTATTGCCGGATTCCCAGGGCGCCATCCCCAGACCGGCCTGTAGCGTCAGCGCCATACAGAACATAAATCCTGACCAGGCGCTAAAAAACAGTAATGCGATCAGCACGCCGAACCGGATGCTGCTGAGTTTTAACAGGCGTGGCGGTAAGAGAGGATGTTGCCCGGTCTGTTCTTGTCGTAACGCATTGCTGCGCATCCACCATCCCAAAGGCAGGATGGCGACCAGAGCAAGCTGAGTCTGCCACGGCCAGCCGGTTTCCGGGCCTAATGCCATGGGAAACAACAAGCAGCAGAGAATCGCAGCCAGACTGCTGGTGCCCAGCCAGTCGATGCGGGTTCGGGTTTCTCGCGTGGTTTCCGGGACATAGCGTTGGCTGAACATCAGAACTAACAGACAGATCGGGACATTAATAAAAAAGGCGTTGCGCCAGCCCAGCCCTGCAATATCTGCCGAAACCAGCCAGCCTCCGCCCATCTGGCCGACAATAAACGCGATGCCGCCAATTCCTCCATACAAACTGATGGCCCGCGCATGTGCAGGACCTTTCAGCGTGACGTGCAGGGTGGCAAGGATCTGCGGCACGATTAGCGCCGCGCCCGCACCTTGTAGAACGCGGGCAGCCAGTAACATATGAATGGAATTCGCCATCCCGCATAAAAGAGAGGCGATGCCAAACAGCACGACGCCTGTCATAAACAGGCGGCGGCGACCATAGTTATCACCGAGTTTGCTGCCCAGCGCCAGACAAACGGCGAAAGTCACCCCGTACAAAGCGACAATCAGCTCCAGCTGCGTGGTGGTGGCCTGAAGCGACTGGGTAATGGAATCCAGAGCGACATTGGTAATTGATGTATCAATGAGCGGGAGCATTTGGCCTGTCAATAACAGGAGCAACCCTATGCGGCCGGGTGAAACAGTTGATGTACTCATAGTAACTCCATTGCATCATTTTGCAGATGGACGTAGCATCACTGAAAAATTAAACGGGTACCAGTTCCTGGTTATACTGGTATTGGTACTACTATGCTGGAGAGTCCATGTCGGTAATAGCGCAACAGGAATCCGCGGTTATTCTCCCTGATGACAGCCGCAAGCAGCTTGGCGCGTTTTTACGTGCGCGACGGGAAAGCCTCGATCCGCAGCGTCTGGGTCTGCCGCGCATTGGGCGGCGAAGAACGCCCGGTCTGCGCCGCGAAGAAGTCGCGATGTTGGCTAACGTTGGCGTCACCTGGTACACCTGGCTGGAGCAGGGGCGAGAGGTCAATCCGTCGCAAGCGGTCTTACTGAACGTGGCGAGCGCGCTGCAATGCAGTCCGCTGGAAACCCGCCACCTGTTTGTACTGGCCGGATTGACGCCACCGGAATCCACGCCGGTGATGGTGTGTGAAGGGATTGCGCCAGGCACCCGAAAGATGCTCGACAGCCTGATGCCGCAGCCCGCCAGTATTCAGAAACCCAGTTTTGACATCGTGGCCTGGAACGACAGTTTTTGCCGGTTGATGGGCGTTGATTTCTCCACGCTCCCGAGCGAAGACCGCAACTGTATTTACCTCTATCTCACGAATGAAACCTGGCGTAGCCGGATAGAAAACTGCGATGTATTACCGACGTTTGTTTCTTATTTCCGTGCGGCAATGGCGGAACATCGCAGCGATCCTGTTTGGGAAAATAAACTGGCGCGCTTTTTTGCCGCATCGTCTGAGTTTGAAGCATTATGGCATCAGCGTTATGACGTTCGCGGTGTGGAAAATCAGGTCAAAAACTTTGTTCATCCGCAGTTAGGGCGTTTTAGCTTGCAGCAAATGTACTGGTATTCCGCCCCGCGTAACGGTTCGCGGCTGCTGGTTTATTTACCGATGGATGAAGCGGGGGAGCAGGCTCTGGCCTGGCTGAATCAGTAGTGATACGCCCGATGACGGCGACACGCATCGGGCATAACGGCAAAAATCAGACTTCAGTCAGCGTTGTTTCCAACGGCAGACGAGATTTCGGCAGCGCGGCGTTGAAATCCTCTACGCTGTGATGACCTACCGGGACCACGACTACGCTGGTGAAACCTTTTTCTTTCAGGCCAAACTCTGCGTCGAGAACGGCAGCATCAAAGCCTTCGATTGGCACCGCGTCCAGCCCCATCGCCGCAACGCCCAGCAGGAAGTTACCGACGTTCAGGTACACCTGTTTCGCCATCCAGTGGTTGTCATCTTTGAGATCTTTGCGGTGCAGGTCGGCAAAGAAAGTACGGCCTTTGTGGTTAGCGGCTTTGGCTTCCGGGGTAGCGAAACGGCCATCGCGCTCTTCTTGATCGACGACGCGCTCCAGCCATGCATCGTCCATCGCCGTTTTGGCGCAGAACACCACAACGTGGGATGCATCCAGCATTTTACGCTCGTTGAATACAAAGCCGCCGGCTGCGGATTTCGCCACGCGCGCTTTACCTTCGTCAGTGCTGGCAACGATAAAGTGCCACGGCTGAGAGTTGGTGCTGGACGGACTAAACTGCAGCAGCGTTTTTAATTTTTCGGCCTGCTCAGCGGTCAGTTTTTTATTCGGATCGAATGCCTTAGTGGAGTAACGTTTTAAGGCGACAGAAACAATATCCATAACTACTCCTGGTGGTTTTCCTACCCTGCGGGTGCGTTTAGTTTCAGCAGGGTACAGGGTTAGCGAGAAAATGATAAGAGCGAAAAATGCAAAAACACTTATCGACGCTAACGATAAATCAGCCTGGCCGCAGGCGTTGCTGATCGCGCTTAGGCAAACCATCCACCACCCGGTGCCATGAGTCGCTCACCAGGTCCGTCAGCAATGACTCGGTAATGTCGTCGCCTGGATAGACTGAGATCCAGTGCTTTTTATTCATGTGATAACCGGGTTCAATGCTGGGGTAGATCTGCTGATTTAACAGTGATTTTTGCGGATCGGATTTCAGGTTAACCAGCGGGCGTCCGTGATGTTCAAAGACCAGCATGAAAATCTTGCCGCCGACCTTGAACACGTCGTATTCCGGGCCAAAAGGCCAGCAGTGCTCAGTAAAAGGCAGTTCAAGCGCAAGGCGCTTCGCGCAGACATGCAGTGTCTTTCCATCCATTATTTTTCCTCGCGGGTCAGGGCGCGCCACATGGCTTCAAACCCCAACGAAATGTATTCAGTCGCGCGGGCAGGGTTGCGGGCAGCGAATTCCATGGTTGTTTCTGCAAGTGTCAAAAAAAGCCCGTCGCCGAAGGCGCGATACTCGTCCGACATAAATTCAGGGCGCACGGAGCGATGACAAAGATCGCGCAGTTCCGGAAACATATCGTCAGCCTGCTGTTCAGTTTCTTTGCTGATTTTCTCGCTGACGGCCAACTGACGAATGGTGCGATGTCCGCAGGTATGATTCAGACCCCAGCTAATGTAGCTGTTCCAGATGTAGTGAGTCATGGTTTTGGCATCGGTCACTGAACGGTCCAGATTGGCCATCATTGACTGGCAGAGATCGTGTTTTAAAAAGAGGTAAAGCTCGTTGATCAGATCATCTTTGGTCGCGAAATAGCGAAACAACGTTCCCTCCGCAACCCCTGCATTGCGCGCGATTACGGCGGTTGAGGCCGCAATACCTGATTGTGCAAATGCTGTGGTTGCAGCTTCCAGTAATGCCAGTTTTTTGTCTTCACTCTTCGGACGAGCCACTACACTTTACCCTTAAGTCTGTAAAAAACATGATTGAATCACGGCCTTTGCAGCACCGCAACGGAGAATGTCAAAGATTGAAAATCATCTTGACGGCGAACTTTCGATTTCTATAATGAGTGCTTACTCACTCATAATCAAGAGTCAGTCGCGCAAACCAGCGGAAAGGAGGCGCGTTTAAGGTCAGGATATGAAGCGTCTCACAGTTTGTGTGGTTGTTATTATGCTTATTGCCGCTGCTACAAGTTTACCGTTTGTACTCAATGCCGGATTTGGCCAGGCGCCGCAAGGGGCACAACTGAGTCAGGTTGAACTGTCGCCACACTATCGTGATGGACAGTTTCATAACCAGGTGCCAACACCGGGCTATACCGGTAACAAAGGTATGCTGGCGGCCTGGTGGGAGTTTCTGGTCGCTAAACGTGAAAATGCGCGGCCAGCGCAGCCGTTACCGCTGGTGGCGAGCGATCTCGCCGGGTTACCGCCGCAGCAGGATACTCTGGTCTGGCTGGGCCACTCCTCATGGTATTTGCAACTGGCGGGTCAACGCATCCTGATTGATCCGGTGTTCAGCAACTATGCCGCGCCGTTTTCATTTCTGAACAAAGCCTTTGCCGGGGATTATCCGTGGACCGCGCAGACGATGCCGGAGATCGATCTGCTCATCATCTCGCACGATCATTATGACCATCTGGATCTCGCCACCATCAAGGCGTTAATGCCGAAGATTAAACGGGTGATTACGCCGCTGGGTGTGGGGTCGCATCTGCGTTATTGGGGAATGCGCAGCGAGATAATCGACGAACGTGACTGGAATCAGTCCGTCAGAGTGACGGATTCACTGATTGTTCATGTTCTGCCAGCCCGCCATTTTTCGGGGCGAGGCATTAAGCGTAATCAGACGCTGTGGGCCAGCTTTATGTTTGAAATGCCGGGGCAGAACGTTTATTACAGCGGGGATTCCGGCTACGGGCCGCATTTTAAAGCCATTGGCGAGCAGTTTGGCTCGGTTGATTTGGCGATTATGGAGAACGGTCAGTATGACCAGGACTGGAAGTTTATTCACATGATGCCGGAAGAGACGGCTCAGGCCGCGGCGGATCTGCATGCGAAAGCCGTTTTGCCCGGGCACGCAGGTCGTTTTGTTCTGGCGAAACATACCTGGGATGATCCGTACAAACGACTGGCGCTTGCCAGCCGCCAACAAGATTACCGACTGCTGACGCCGATGCTGGGTGAACCGGTCATACTGTCCGAACCGGACCAAACGTTTACGGCCTGGTGGCAGCAGGCGAATCAATGAACACAGGGGAGAGCATGATGACGATTTCTGCTCAGGTAATTGATACGATTGTTGAATGGATTGATGATAATTTGAATCAACCATTGCGCATTGATGATATTGCACGCCATGCGGGTTATTCAAAATGGCACCTACAGCGTCTTTTTATGCAGTACAAAGGCGAGAGCCTGGGGCGTTACATCCGTGAGCGTAAACTGCTGCTGGCGGCGCGCGATCTGCGCGATACCGATCAGAAAGTGTACGACATCTGTTTGAAGTACGGATTCGATTCACAGCAGACTTTTACGCGTATTTTCACCCGTACGTTTAGTCAACCGCCGGGCGCTTATCGCAAAGAAAATCATAGTCGAACGCATTAACGGCACCGGGTTCTCGCGGGTTTAATCCGCCAGCGAGAACCAGCGCCGCCAAATGTAGCGCAGCACAAAATACTCAATCACCCCCAGTAGTAAAAACCACAGGCAAAACAGCAACGTGTAAAACTGGTTGAGATCCATCAGATGAAAGGTGGCGACGAGTTTTTGCGCCAGCACCAGGCCAAGTGAAGGGGCAGGTAAGAGCAGGCAGGACAGAAAAGCCAGCAGCAGGATCCCAGCGGCGGTCATCAGCGATTCAAGCGGGTGTTTCATGGTATTGTTAAACTTGAGTTAAAATACCATTGTCCGGGATCTCAGCGGGCAACGCAAACCCCACGCCTAAAGCCCTGCCCAAATCTCACAGTGTTTTTTCACCAGACCACTCAACGATCCGCCTTCCGCCACGAAATCACGCATATTCTGTGCTTCATCATGACCATGTTTAACCTGCAGGCGTAAGGCTTCAATCGCGCTGGTCGCCCCCACTTTGTCCGCAGAGGCGGCGACATTCTCCAGCAGTCGTAGCGTGTCATCCGCCAGGCGATGCCCATCGCCCGTATTCACGTCGGTGACAATCCCCGCCATACCAAAGCGACAGGCCTGAAAACGGTTGAATTTATACAGTAAATAATCACGCTCCTGGTGTTTGAATGGACGTTTGGTGAGTAGCCAGTGGGCGGTGGACTGTATCAGTCCCGCCATATTGACCGCGTGTTTAAGGGTCAACGGAGTGTCCATTACCCGAACCTCAACCGTACCGAAGTGCGGGCTGGGGCGGATATCCCAGTGCAAATCTTTAATGCTATCAATCATGCTGGTGTAAGCCAGCCGGCGAAATAGTCCCGTAAATTCCTGCCAGTTATTTACCCATGGCATCGGACCGTTATCGGGAAAGCCGGAGAATATATTCAGGCGCGCGCAGGCAAATTGCGTGTCGGATGTCTGCATGTAAGGCGAGGCGGCAGAGAGCGCAATAAAATGAGGAACAAATCGCGACAGCCCGTGCAGGAGATAAATTGCATCATCACCGTTGGCGCAGCCAACATGGACGTGCTGACCGAAAACGGTCGCCTGCTGAATAAGATAACCAAAATTTTCCAGGTTACGTCGATAGCGTTCGTCATCGCAGACTTCCTGACGTTGCCATTTTTGAAATGGGTGCGTACCACCGCCGCAGATGGCGAGGTGATGCTCTGCCGCAACCCGCATGATTATCTGCTGCATGGCCGACAATTCAGCATCAGCCTGGTCGATATTGCGACAAACCCCGGTTGCCATCTCCAGCATACTTTCGGTGATATCGTGCTTCACTTCCCCGGCGGTAAGCTGTGGCTTAATGGCGTCAATCAGCCGGGAAGAATCCTGGCTCAGGTCGTAACCTGGGGGATTAACCACCTGCATTTCCAGTTCAATGCCTAGCGTAAAAGGGTCGGAAACATGAAAATCGGGTAGTGACATAGGGTTCTCTTCAGCGTTGATTTTAATTAAGTATAGAAGGACTGCTGGTTTTCTGTTTTGCGTAAGAAATCACCGGGTGACGCTTTGAAGGTGAAATGGCAGGTGCTATAACTATTTTTTGCTTCGCAACAGGGGTTGAATCCGTGCCGGAAATAAATCTTTATGGTCAGACCGTCGGCGATGTTGTGCCGGACTGGAAGGGGGCCGCCGTGCTGCCACGGGAAGAGCTTGTTGGACAGTATTGCCGTTTGGTTCCTCTGGATGCCGACAGCCATGCCGCCGACCTGTTTGATGCCTATGCGCAGGCACCCGACGATCGCGACTGGACCTGGCTTGCAAGCTCCCGCCCAACGAGCGTTGAAGCCGCGGCTTGCTGGATAGCGGCAAAATCCACTGACGTCTCCCTGGTTCCCTATGCGGTAATTGAACAGCGTTCCGGGCGTGCCGTTGGCCTGGTGTGCTTTATGGCGATCGAACGGGAGCATGGCTCGGTCGAAATTGGTCATGTGACCTGGTCGCCGCGCATGAAAAATACGGTACTCGGCACCGAAAGCGTCTGGCTGCTGCTGCGTCAGGCGTTTGCGTCAGGCTATCGGCGCGTGGAGTGGAAATGCGATTCGTTGAACACGGCGTCGCGACGGGCGGCAGAGCGTCTGGGGTTTATCTTCGAAGGGCGTTTTCGCCAGAAGATCGTGCGTAAGGGGCGCAACCGCGACAGCGACTGGTTATCAATGATTGACAGCGAATGGCCGCAGCGCGATGCCGCATTGCAGCGTTGGCTGGCTGCCGACAACTTTGATGAACATGGGCGGCAACGAAAAACATTGGCGGCATGTCGTGGCGAGTAAATAAACGCCCGCAGTTAAAAACGCTGCGGGCGACTGACTGTTTACCAGCAGATGAATCCACCGTCGACAACCAGGTCTACACCAGTGCAAAATGAGGCCGCATCGCTGGCAAGAAATAGTGCCGGACCGGCCATCTCTTCTACTTTCGCCATGCGCTGAATCGGCGTCTGGCTTTCAAACTCTCGCGTCTGATGAACCATCTCCGGGCGAGTGTTCATCGGTGTGGCAGTATATCCCGGGCTGATGGAGTTCACGCGGATCCCTTTTTCAATCCACTCCATCGCCAGACTTTTTGAAAGATGAATCACCCCCGCTTTAGCGCTATTGTAATGAGCCTGTTCGAGGCCACGGTTGACAATAATCCCGGACATGGAGGCGATGTTAATAATCGAGCCGCCGCCGGACTCCAGCATCAGCTCCGCCTCAGCTTTACAGGAGTTCCACACGCCGGTGAGGTTAATATCGATAACGCGTTGCCACTGCTCGCTTTCCATTTCCAGCGCCGGGTTGGCGTTGGCAATGCCTGCGGCGTTCACCGCGATATCCAGGCGACCAAAACGTTCCTTCGCCAGGGCTACGGCGGCGCGCAAGTCGCTAAGCTGACGGACATCACCCGTATAGAGTGCCGCCAGGCCGCCGATCGTCGCGATATTATTAACGGTCTCTTTTAGACCACCGTCTTCGCGCAGATCAAAGCACACCACGCGCGCGCCAGCGCTGGCAAGCGCGTATGCGATGGTCTGTCCAATGCCGCTGCCCGCACCAGTGACAAAAGCGACACGTCCCTCAAGGTTAAACAGTTGCTGAGCAAAATCTTTTGCGATCATAGTGATGACTCTCTTCGCGAACACCCTGCGGGTGTTATGACATAATCAGGCCGCCATCGATGTTGATGGTTTGTCCGGTAAGGTAACGCGCATCGTCAGATGCAAGGAAAGCGACCAGCCCGGCGACATCCTCAGGTTTACCCGCGCGTTTCATTGGGATGCCTTTAACCCATTCAGCCATCAGCTCACCCTTGCCATAGCGTTTATCCTCAGTGCTGAGGATCTCACCCCATACGCGGTCGTTGTAATCCCACATTTCGCTTTCGATAATCCCCGGGCAGAAGGCGTTGACGGTGATATTCCATGGAGCCAGCTCATGCGCCAGGCTTTGCGTGATACCAATTACGCCCATCTTGCTGGCGGCGTAATGTGGGGTATAGATGAAACCCTGGCGACCCTGACCCGAGGAGGTATTAATCAGACAGCCATGTTGTTGTTTAACCATATATTTCGCCGCTTCCCGGCAGCAGAGCCACACGCCGGTGGTATTTACAGCGAGGACTTTTTCGAAATCAGCTTTCGGCATACGGTCGAAATAGTCGATAGTGATGACGCCCGCATTCTGAACGGAAACATCAATGGTGCCAAAGCGTGCTGCGGCCTGCTCGTACAGAGATTGCACCTTTAGCTCATCGGTCACATCCACCTGTAATGACAAAATATCTGCCTGATAGCGCTGACGAAGTTGCTCCGCCGTTTCGTGGACGCGCTCGGCATTAGACACCATCACCAGATTTGCGCCGTCGCGGGCGAAACGTTCGGCGATACCTGCGCCAATCCCACGACAAGCACCGGTGATAACAATCGTCTTACCATGAAAATCACGTTGCATATTTTTATCCCCTGTATAGGCCGGACAAAGCATGCCCGGCGGAATGTTGCTGCTTAACTGGATACGGTATTTACTGAGGGTGCTGCCGCCAACTTTTCTTCATGGCGACGCATCAGAATGACTTTGTTCTGCAGCTTTTGCTGGAACTGATCGACGATCACCGCGGTGACGATAACTACTCCTTTGATGACCATTTGCCAGAAGTCGCTGACGCCCATCATCACCATGCCATCAGCGAGGAAGACAATGACGAAAGCACCGATAATGGAGCCGGAGACGCGTCCGCGCCCGCCTGCCAGCGCGGTTCCGCCCAGCACGGTTGCGCCGATGGCATCCATCTCAAACATATTGCCGGTCATCGGGTGGGCGGTTTGCAGTTGCGAGGCGACAATCAGCCCAACAAAGGCGGCACATAGCCCGGAAAAGGCGTACACAAAGATTTTCGCTTTTACGATAGGCACCCCGGCCAGGCGTGCGGCGGATTCGTTGCCTCCAATCGCGTAGATATAGCGGCCAAGCGGCGTTTTGGTAGTTACCCAGTAGCCCAGCAACAGGAAAGCGATCATCAACCAGATGGGCAGATAAATCCCCAATAGCGTGCCTGAACCCAACGTGGCAAAACCGGTATTGCCGAGAGCATCCATGCCGTTGAGATTTGGATAAGTGCTGCCGTCGTTAAACAGAAGAGCAGATCCCCTGGCAACGTACATCATGCCGAGCGTACAGATAAACGGCGCCACTCCGAAACGCGTGATGACGGCGCCGTTAATGAAACCAACGATAATCCCGAAGACGGCGACACAGAGAATGACCTCTGGCACGTTGAAGAAGATGATGTTCCCGCCCCAGATGGGCAGACCATTGGTGAGCAAGGCGCCCGCAACCATACCGCAGATACCCGCCACCGCGCCGACGGATAGATCGATGCCGCCCGTCAGTATCACCAGCGTCATACCAATTGCCAGTAACCCCGTTATGGCGACGTGTTGAGTCATGATCAGCAGGTTAGATGTGGTCAGGAAATTCGGTACCATCACGCTGAAGAATGCGATCACCAGCAGCAGCGCGATAAACGTTCTGGCCTTCAGCAGGTACATATAAATCATATATTTCTGGTTCATGATGGATTCCAGCCTGATTAATCTTGAGGTGTAGAAGCCGCGATTAACGTCTCGCGGGTGACTGCATGGCGGGGAACATCGGCGGTGATTCGGCCATCGGCCATTACCAGAATGCGGTCCGCCAGCGCCATCACTTCGTCCAGCTCTGATGAAGAGAACATCACAGCCAATCCTTGCTGCGCCATTTTGCCGATAAGGTGATACACATCGGTTTTGGCTCCTACATCAATGCCTCGGGTGGGTTCATCCAGGAAGACCACCTGCGGTTGCGTCATTAATGCTTTACCCAGCACCACTTTTTGCTGATTACCACCGCTTAAGGAGGTGATAGGCAATTCGGGATCGCTCACTTTGATGGCCAGTTGCTGGATCATCGCCTTCACACTGGCCTGCTCTTTATGCGGGTTTAGCCATTTCCAGGCCCGACGAAAGCCTTGCAGGCTGAAATCAGACAGCGTCATGTTGGACTGAATCGACATCATCTGCACAACGCCTTCGCCCTGTCTGTCTTCCGGCACCAGCGCCAGCCCTTTTTTGAGGCGTGACTGAAAATGGGCTTTATCAATGCATTCGCCATTGAGCTGTACGCTGCCGCTCTGACAGGGCATGAGTCCGACCAGACCTTTGAACAATTCCGTCCGTCCTGCTCCCAGCAGGCCATAAATCCCGATGACTTCACCTTTGCTGAGACTAAACGTCACATCATTTAGCTTATAACCGCCGCTTGGGTGAAGCGCGGTAAGTCCCTGTACGGCTAGCACCGTTTCACCTTGTGGGGCGGGTTGATAATCAAAATGTTTTTTCTTGTCACCTACCATCTGTTCAATGATCCACGGAATACTGGCATCATTCACCGGGCGTTCACTGATAAAACGGCCATCGCGGAAAATCGTAATGTAATCACCAATTTCCATCAGCTCTTCCAGACGGTGAGATATATAGATGATGGTGACGCCGCGCCGTTTGAGTTGCTCTATTACGTTAAACAGCACCTTGACTTCGGACTGACTAAGCGCGGAAGTGGGTTCATCCATAATCAAAACGCGGGTATCTTTGGAAAGTGCGCGGGCAATCTCGACCAGTTGCTGATGGCCGATCCCAAGCTCTTCCAACGGTGTATACGGATCAACGTCCAGCTCCAGCCTTTCCAGCAAAGATTTCGCCAGTGCGTATTGATATTTTTCGTTGATTTTCCCTTTCTGAAAGAATTCGTTAGCCATGAAAATGTTATCCATGACATTCATATTCGGGAATAAATTCAACTCCTGAAAAATAATGCTGATACCCAGTTTTTCGGCCTGATGAGTCGAATTTAATACGACTGGCGTACCATCCAGAATAATTTTTCCGGAAGAGGGGCTTTCGACACCAGCAAGCATTTTCATCATGGTGGACTTACCCGCACCATTTTCTCCGATCAGTACGTTTACTTTATTCCGATAAACCCGGTAGTTGACGTTATCTAATGCTACTACGCCAGGATAGATACGTGATAAATCGTGGGTTTCGATAATAACTTCAGATTCGACGGATTGAGGAGCGACGATATCTTGCTGCTGCATGTTAATGTCCTCCCGCAGATTCTATTTTTGCTGGTGTAATATCTGGAATAGATTGTGGTATATCCCACCCAGAAAAAACGCCATAAACGTGCACTGCTTCTCCGGTTTTAAGCTGTGCTGACTGGATCATCTTTATTGCTTGTTCGTTAATCGCCCGACCATATTCGCCAAACAATACCTGGTCATTGAAATCACCATAACTCGCGCCTTTAAAGGCATCGCGTAATTGCGTACCGCGCAGCGTGGGGCCTATCTGCACAATGATGTTGTTCCCGCTTTTATCTGCGATGGTCATTTTCCCACTGCGAGAGGCGGTGTCGAGTTTGCTAATTGTTCCCTCCACATGGATGTAAAAGATGCAGGGATTCTCTTCCTGAGAGCGGTAGCCGAGGTTTTTACAGGCGCTATCGAAATCTTTCTCAGAGTGTAACGCCGCCATTAACTCTGCGGCCGGGCGAGCCTGCCCAACAATTTGCGGGACAATTTGGTTTTGCCACGTTTGGTCTATATTGGCCATATGTGGATTCGGTGGTGACTTGAGGTCCGCTAGCTCCTGCTGAGAGACGATACGGCATCCGCCCACGGTCAGCACGGCCAGCGCCAGCCAGGCTTTTTTAGACATAATATTCTCCTCTGCGCCTCCTGAGAGGCGCAACAACTCGAGATCAGGACTTGATATTGAAATCCTGTACTTTATCTGCGTTATCTTTAGTGATGAGAATGCCGCGGAACATGACGCGTTGTTTTTCAGGCTTTATGCCTTTTTGCAGGTAGTTATCCAGATCGGTAACCCCTTGCGCGGCGATAGCCTGTGCCTGGAGCATGACGGTTGCCTGTAGAGTGCCGGCTTTCACCGCATCGCGCTCATCGTTGCTGCCGTCGATACCAACCACGACCACGTCGCTGCGGTTTGCCGCTTTTAATGCCGCAATAGCGCCCAGTGCTACAGGCCCATTACCGCAGATAATACCCTTCACATCCGGGTGAGCCTGCAGGATGCTGTCCATAATACGTTTGCCGTCGATAAGCGTACCTTTGGCATCCTGTTTGGCGACACTGACCATGTCCGGGAACTGGTCAATAACCTGGTGGAAGGATTTGGAACGCGTGACGCAGTTATTATCGGCGAGATTACAGGTCAGCTCCGCATATTTGCCTTTTTCACCCATTTTTTCGACAAAAACGTTGGCAACTTCAGAACCTGCCTGGAAGTTATTATGTGTGATTTGCACCAGCGCAACATCATCGACTGGAATTTCACGGTTGATCAATATTACAGGAATTCCAGCCTTTTTCGCTTTTTCAATTGCAGCGACGCTGGCCGTTGAATCGGCATTATCCAGCACGATACCCTGGACTTTTTTACCGATTGCCGTATCAATTAATTCATTCTGTTTTTTGACATCTTCGCTGTGCGACAAAATTGTGGTTTTGTAGCCTAACTCCTGGGCTTTTTCACTGGCGCCTTTGGCTTCAGAAGCGTAATAAGGGTTATCCAGTGAATTAACCATAATCATAATTGTCCCTTTTTCCGCGGCATGAGCGGTAAAAGATAAAGCGGTCAGGGTTGCAGCAGTTAACAGCGTTAAACGTAATTTCATGACAATGTTCTCTCTGTGTTGTTATTGTCGGGTACGGTGAAACAACGTAAAGCCTGAATTCTTTTATGGTCCGGAGTTCTCCTTTATAGGTGGTAAAAATCGTCACGCGTTTTCCCTGGTGAGGCGTCAGGCGGACGGGGCCGGTTTCCATAATGTTCTGTTCACCGCATGGCGCCATTCCTGCCATCTTTTTTGCAGTCGCTGATGGCGCGCCATGTCGGGTTGAAATGTACTGTGTACGGTTAGAAAAGCTTTTAAATCAGTTAGCGAACCTGGATAAAGGGCTTTACGCGCCAATAATGCCGCGCCGATGGCGGAAAGTTCCGCTACATCGCTGCGCATTACCGGGTAACCCAACAGGTCTGCCTGATATTGCATTAGCCAGTCATTTTTAGTGGGGCCGCCATCAACCATTAGTGCGGATAACTTGAATTCATTGTGCTGCTGCATGGCAATCATAACATCGGCGATTTGGTAGGTAATCGACTCAAGCGCAGCGCGAATAAGGTGTGCACGTTTTACTCCCCGGCTGAGTCCGCAGATGACGCCACGGGCGCTGTCATCCCACCATGGCGCGCCAAGTCCGGTCAACGCCGGAACAAAATAAACGCCGAGGGTTGAATCAACGGAGGCGGGTAGGGTATTGAGTTCATGCGTCAGTTCGTCATCCGAAAGCTCGCTCAGACCGGTGCTATCTGCCATCCATGCCACCGCATCCCCGGTGTGCGGGATATTGCCTTCCAGGCCATAAATGATGCTATCGCCATCGTGCCAGGCGATGGTCGTGGCCAGCGCGCCAATATCGCATTGGGCTGATTTGACCGGCGCCATCACCGATGACCCGGTGCCGTATGTCGCTTTAACGCATCCCATTTCGCCGAGAGCATGACCAAACAGGGCGGCATGCGAGTCACCCACCACTGACATCACCGGGATCCCATCTGGAATGCCATTCAGGCCACGGGTATGACCAAACAAGCCGCTGGAAGGTTTGATTTCCGGTAAGGCGGCGCGCGGAATGTGGAAAAGCGCCAGCATGGCGTCATCCCACTCTCCGGTATGCAGATTCAACAACTGTGTGCGGGCGGCGTTGGAGTAGTCGCAGCAGAAAGCCTCACCGGCGGTTAAATTCCACAGTAACCAGCTGTCGATGGTACCCAAGCAAATTTGTCCCTGGGCAGCGAGCTGTGGGCCATCGGTCACTGATTCCAGTAGCCAGCGCATTTTAGACGCCGAGAAAAGCGGTGCGATTGGCAGGCCGGTGGTAGATTTGATCAGTTGCTCTTTATTCTCATGCCGCAGTTCCTCGCAGTAAGCCGCGCTGCGCGTGCATTGCCAGGTAATTGCGGAATTCAACGGCTTACCTGTCTGGCGATACCAGCCAATGGCGGTTTCACGTTGATTACTGATGGCCAGCGCCGCCACGTTGTTAGCGCCAACGTGATTTACAGCTTTGGCAATGACGTCAATGGATGCCTCAATCAACACCTCGCCAGATTGTTCAACCCAGCCTTCACGCGGCGTCTGAATCGCCAGCGGCTGAGAAAACTTTGCGACCACATTGCCCTGTGCATCAAGTGCGACCGCTTTGGCGTTGGTCGTGCCTTCATCCAGCGCAATAATGAACTCTTTTTTCGCTGCACACATAGATTATCTCCTGAGTCACATTGCGTCCCGGCTTAGAGGATAAGGTATCCCTCATTGTCGCGTCATTACTTCATCAGGCCTGCTGTGACGTCATCCTTTTAATTATTGAATATATATTCGGTATTGATTATTTATTTAATACCTTAGCCAGAATATTTCCGTTGGGCTACCGAAAAAATCATCAATTGTGCTGAGAATCACACTTACACAGGTGGGACAGTAACAAAAAGGATACGAAAGTAAGAGGAGGTGAAACCTTTCAGTTTATTGAAATATATATGTTTTTTGAGTAGCCTTTGCCTCCGGTTTCTTTCGTGCAAAGGCTATAAGAGGTTGCGGAATTAGCCTGTGACCAGCATCCGGGCGGTAGGGTAGTCAGTAATTAGTACGTCGATATAGCCCCCATTTAGCGCCCCTTTAATGGCGGCAACTTTGTCTGTACCACCCGCCAGCGCCACGACATTGGGGCATTTTTTTACCTTGTCGAGGGCCATACCAATCACTGGATCTTCGTCATCCTGTAAGACCGGCTGGCCCTTGTTATCGTAGTAATGCAGGCAAATGTCACCGACTGCGCCGCGATCGGCCAGGACCTGCAACATATCTTCGTGGTAGTAGTTGCCCGAGGTTTTCAGCAACTGCGATGGTTCGAGGATCCCGACGCCAACAATGGCGATATCGACATTATCAAAGCGTGAAATGACATCGGCGACATCTTTGCTGGCAACCAGACGGTTTTTCTCTTCAACCGAGCCTTCAATACTCTGCGAGGGAAGCAGCCAGGCCTCGCAGTTCAGATGTTGCGCCAGCGTCTGCGTCAGAATTGTTGCCTGCACGTTGCCGTTGGGACCCACGCCGCCCAACAATTGAATCACCCCGCCGGCTTTCAGGTTTTGCGTATGGACTTCATCCACCATCGCCCGGATTGTTGAGCTCCATGAGGAAACCCCCACAAGATCTTTAGGGCGCAATCGGGTTTCCAGATAGTGGGCTGCAGCAGAGCCAATGGCGCGTTTGATGGTATGGTCGCTGGCATCCTCTTCGGTATCAACCACAATGGCCTGCTTAATTCCGTAACGTTCCTCGATGCCTTTTTCAAGATTCAGGAAGATATTCGAGGGCTGAACGACGCTGATTTTCACTACCCCTTCTTTCTGACAGCGGGTGATAGCGCGGGAGATAAACGACTGAGAAAGCGAGAGAAGTTGAGCGATATCGGACTGTTTGCGTCCTTCAAGGTAGTAAAGGGTAGCGATTTTAACCAATAGCCGTTGTTCGTCCTGCTTAGCCATATATTTCCTCGAAAATCATTTACGTATCGCCATATCTTAGAGCGTTTTATCATACGCGAAAAATGAAGACAGGTAAGTGTGATAAAGCTCTAACTTTAACCAATCCTCAAAAACAGCTATGGACAAATACGAAAATCTGGTTACATAATTGAATAAAGAGTCATTCTTGAATATATATTCAAGATGATTGCCGGTCAACTGATTATTATCAGCGCCAGCGTGGTCGTGGTAAGGAGGCAGAATGTTCCTGAGTATGATGCAGCGGCGTAAGCCTAATGATGCTAAACATGGGGATGTCTGGTTTTTTTAGTCCCAGCAGGAATAAATATTCCATATTGAAAATAAATTCAGAGGTGTTAAATGAATCCCTGGAACTATGATATCCAGACTCTTGAGCGTAAAGCGCGAGCCGTGCGCCGTCACATCGTCAGATTAAATGCCAACAGCCCTGCGGGCGGGCACACTGGCGCAGATCTCTCCCAGGTTGAGGTGCTGACCGCGCTCTATTTTCGAATATTAAATGTGGGGCCTGATCGCATCACGGATGAGAATCGGGACATCTACATTCAATCCAAAGGCCATGCGGTGGGCTGTTATTACTGTGTTCTGGCGGAAGCGGGCTTTTTCCCCGTGGAGTGGCTGGAAACCTACCAGCATGCCAATTCCCATCTTCCTGGACATCCGGTTCGCCAGAAAACGCCGGGTATCGAATTGAATACCGGTGCGCTGGGTCACGGTTTGCCTGTTGCGGTGGGGCTGGCGCTGGCTGCGAAAAAAAACAACAGTTCCCGCCGCATCTTTTTAATTACCGGCGATGGCGAACTTGCCGAAGGGAGTAACTGGGAGGCGGCGCTGGCTGCGGCGCATTATGGTCTCGACAACCTGGTCATTATTAATGACAAGAACAACCTTCAATTAGCCGGACCGACTCGCGAAATCATGAATACCGATCCGCTCGCCGCGAAATGGCAAGCGTTTGGTATGACGGTGACTGAATGCCAGGGGAATGATATGGCGTCGGTTGTCGCTACCCTGGAAGGACTGAAGCAGGAAGGTAAACCTAACGTCATCATTGCCAATACCACGAAAGGCGCGGGTATATCGTTTATCCAGGGGCGTCCTGAATGGCACCATCGTGTGCCCAAAGGTGAAGAGATCGAACTGGCACTGGAGGAATTGAAAGATGAGTAATACAGAACACCTCGCGAACGTCATGGTTCAGGCGTTTATCGATGCAGTAGAAAATGGTGTTGATCTGGTGCCTGTTGTCGCGGACTCAACATCAACCGCGAAAATTGCGCCTTTTATAAAGCAGTTTCCAGGTCGGTTGGTCAACGTAGGTATCGCCGAACAAAGCATGGTTGGAACGGCGGCAGGACTAGCCCTCGGCGGTAAAGTGGCTGTCACCTGTAACGCCGCGCCATTCCTTATCTCCCGCGCCAATGAGCAAATTAAAGTCGATGTTTGCTACAACAATACCAACGTGAAGTTATTCGGTCTCAATGCCGGTGCCAGCTATGGCCCGCTAGCGAGCACTCACCATTCGATCGATGATATTGCCATTATGCGAGGCTTCGGCAACATCCAGATTTTCGCCCCGTCTTCGCCGCGGGAGTGCCGCCAGATTATCGATTACGCGCTTGGCTATCAGGGACCAGTTTATATCCGTCTTGACGGAAAAGCGCTGCCGGAGCTTCATGACGAGAATTACCGTTTTGTCCCAGGAGCGGTGTTGACGCTGCGTGAAGGGGGGGCTGTGGCGCTGATGGCGACCGGTTCTACAGTTCATGAAATTGTCGATGCCGCCGCGCTGTTGGCTGACGTGGGAATTCAGGCGAAGGTGGTCAGTGTGCCTTCAATTCGCCCCTGCGATACCAAAGCCCTGTTATCTGCGTTACAAGGCTGTAAAGCGGTGATTACCGTGGAAGAGCATAATATTAATGGCGGGTTGGGAAGCCTGGTGGCCGAAGTGCTGGCAGAGGCCGGAATGGGGGCAATTTTGAAGCGTTTAGGCATCCAGGATGGGGAGTTCGCGGCGGCGGCTGATCGTGGCTGGTTACGCCAGTACCATGGCTTTGACGCCGCAGCCATCGCTGCTCTGGCCCGTGAACTGCTTTGAATTCTATACTGTTGCCAGTGTGATTACAGCGTTGTCCGAAAAACGCCATTGCACACGATACGTTTGGTGGTGTGCGCGGAGGATCATCTGGTTATGCTGTAACACCACGATTTGATATTGCGTAAACCCGGCGTCTGCTTGTCTTGATGCCTGGGTTGCTTTAAAAGCGCTCTCTTTGGCGGAAAACGCCAGGGTGAGCGCCTGTTCAATAGACAAGCAGCCGTTTGCCAACAATTCTTTCTCAGCATGAGTGACAATGCTACTTGCCAGTTCGGCTGCCGTTTTCGGCGTAAAAATGGCTTCTATGTCAATACCCACCGGCTGTCTTGATACCACCGCCAGCGCTGTCGATGCACTGTGGCTGATGCTGCCAAACAGATTTTGCGGCCACAATGGTTGGCGTTGCCTGCCGATGCCGGGCACAGTTTTGATACCGTATTCACGTAATGCATGTACTGCGGCAATACGTCCTGCTAAGTGCTCTGCTTTACGCTTACGTCCACTGGACAGGAGCTGAGCGTGGTGGGGCAGCCAGAGCAGGTCCTGCTCATGGAAGCTGGCGGGATCGAACTCGACAATGTGCAGCGTGTGGTCTGCGAAAGTGAGCGGTGTGTGCGTGGTGTGCATCATGGTTATGCTTTCCCTCTCCCCGCAGGGAGGAGAGGGGGAAACGTTATCAGAAGTGTGTGTTAACGCTCATGAACCACGTCCGGCCTGGTTCGTTATAGGTGTTCGCGCCCGCGCCCGCCATATAGTTTCCGGTCACAATATCGCCCGTGGTCTGGGCATTACCTTCACGCCATAAACGCTTGTCAAAGACGTTATCCACGCCGCCGGTCAGGCTGACGTTTTTCGTCACATCCCAGGTCGCGCTCAGGCCGACGATGCTGTACGGGCTGACTTCACTCGCCGAACTGCCGGTTACCGGTTTGCCCTGGTAATCATATTTTTTCGGCTGCTGTTTACCGTACCAGGTGAAGGTGGATTGCAGCGACAAATCTTCGCGTGCCTGCCAGCTCAGGGTCGAGTTCAGCGTGTACTCAGGAATAATCGACAGGCGTTCGCCGGTCTCTTTATTCTTACTTTGCAGCATGTAAGTGATGTTGTTGGTCCAGGTAACGGTTTCGCTAACCGGCACGTTCAGCGTACCTTCCAGACCCTCAACCACCGCTTTAGGAATGTTTTCCCACTGATAGATATCGGTGTAAGTCGTCTTCCCTTTGCTGGTGATGGACGTTCTGTCGAACGGTACCGTCCCCGCTTCAATCTTGTTGCGGTAATCGTTGCGGAACCAGGTTACCCCGGCCAGCCAGCCGTCACGCTTAAACTCAAGACCAATCTCTTTGTTGATACTGGTTTCGGCCTTCAGATCGTCGTTGCCCATCATGTAGCAACCGATGCCGGTGGCGGAGCCAGTGGCGTAGCAACCCTGGCCTTTACTGTAGAGAATATAATTCGGGTTGAGCTGATACAGGCTTGGCGCTTTATAGGCGCGCGCAATCCCCATCTTCAGGGTGAAGTCATCGCCCAGACCTTGTGACAGGTTCAGAGATGGGCTCCAGTTATCGCCGACGATACTGTGGTGATCGAAACGCAGACCCGGCGTCAGCATGGTGCTGTCGGTCAGTTCCATGTTGTTTTCAGCAAACAGAGAGAAAATTTCCGCATCGGAGTACGGGCTGCGGTTGGTGCTGCTGTAACCTGGGATATCACCGCCCATAAAGGTCTGCGAATTGGAGAGCATATCCTTCATGCGCTGCTGGTTCCACTCGGTACCGAGCGTCAGGTTTTGGTTGACCAGCAGGTCCAGTGGAATGCTGATTTCACTGTGCAGCATGACGTCATTCAGGTCGGCATCGACATATTTTTGTGACGCATTCGGGTCAAAGATCCCCTCGGTTCCTCCCGCCAGACCTTCCGGCGTACGGGAGTTACGCGTATGTTCATATTGCACCCAGTTGCTGGTGGTAACGCCATTATCCCAGCCGCCGTTCCAGGTCAGAGAGTAGTTCTGACGATAAAGACGGTTGGTCTCTTTCCCGTAGTTATCTTTCACCAGTTGGTTGGTGTTGGTGTTTTGGGTATCGCCTGCGTACAGGTTGCCCTGGCGGCTATAACCCGCTTCCAGTTCCAGCGACTGGAGCGGGGCGAAATCCCAGCGAACTACGCCGTTAATGTCTTTATTGATAACGCCTTCACGACCGGCCGGTAAGGTATTGGCGTAGGTGCCGGTACGTTCTGACTGATGACCCTGGTTGATATCCCAGGCATCGGCCTGCGTTTTATCCAGATTACCGTACAGACGGAAGCTGAAATCCCCGCCCATTGGGCCGTTCAGGCTAAAGTTGGTACGTTTGGTCGAGCCTTCGTCTTTGTGTTCCGGGGCATTGAAATAGGTATCCCACGAACCGTGCCATTCATTGCTGCCTTTTTTGGTGATGATATTCACCACGCCGCCCGCAGCTCCGTTGCCGTAACGTGCTGCGGCAGGACCACGCAGCACTTCAATACGCTCGATCATTTCCGGTGGCACCCAGGCGGTATCGCCACGGGTATCACGCTCGCCGCGCCAGCCTTGACGCACGGAGTTACGGCTGGTCACCGGCTTACCGTCGATCAGAATCAGGGTGTTTTCTGGACCCATACCACGAATATCAATCTGACGGTTGTTACCGCGCTGGCCGCTGGTTGAGTTACCGGTCAGGTTAACGCCAGGCATGGTACGGATGATTTCCGCAACATCGCGCGCGGGAGGATTTTTACGGATTTCATCCGCGGTGATGGTTGAAACACCCGGCGCCTGCAGGTTTTGCTGCGCGGCGGTAACGACGATGGTGTCTTCATGAGAGACAGCGGCGTTATCAGTTTGATCTTCTGCCATTGCTGGCAGTGCTACCCCGTAAATCCCTAAATTGACCAATAAGGCCAGTGAATGAATCTTGTTGTTCATTGTATGTCCTGCTGTTCTTTTAGCCACGAGTACCCATGTGCCGTGGTGCGGCATTTGGTCTGATGTCGCCCGCATCCGCGTAAACCCTCCGTTCCAGAAAAAGTACGCAGCGCCAGGTCGGTTTATAAGTGGTGAAAAACTGTGCGCGCTTCCCACAGCGCGACAATACGCTATTGCAAATGCAAATAGTTATCAATAATATTATCAATATATTTCACGCTAGATCATAAAAATTCACAGTAAACATGGGGTTATGGCGGTGACGACGTTAAAGACGGGAAGCGAAGCGTGGTGGCAGTCGAAAAAAGGCCCGGAGTGGGAGCGTGAAGAGAACGGAAATTATCGGGTAACCTTCTGGTGGCGTGACCCGCAGGGAACGGAAAAAGAGTCAGCCATTCGTCGTGTGTGGGTCTATATCACCGGCGTCACCGACCATCATCAAAATGTCCCCCCTCAGTCGATGCAACGCATTAACGGTACAAATGTTTGGTGCTGGAGTGTTTCCCTCAGCGCCAACTGGCGCGGTAGCTACTGCTTCATTCCCACCGCGCGGGATGACATTTTTGCCGCGCTGGCGGTGGACGAAACGCCTGACCGAAACGTGCTGCGTGAAGGCTGGCGACAATTGTTACCGCAGGCGATTGCCGATCCTCTCAATCCGCAGAGCTGGCGGGGAGGTCGTGGCCATGCGGTGTCAGCGCTCGAAATGCCAGACGCTCCCGTACAGCCCGGCTGGGATCAGCCCGCGGCTCCCGATTGCCCCGCAGTTTGCCTGCAATGGCACAGCGCCAGGCTTTGCAATACGCGTCGCGTATGGGTATTTACCACCGGTGACGACCAACCAGAAGCACGTCCGCTGGCTATCCTGCTGGACGGTCAGTTTTGGGCGCAAAGTATGCCGGTGTGGCCTGCGCTGGCTTCGCTCACGCACCGCGGAGATCTCCCTCCCGCCGTATATCTCCTGATTGACGCTATCGACACATCTCATCGTAGCCGCGAACTGCCGTGTAACGCCGATTTTTGGTTGGCGGTACAGCAGGAGCTTTTGCCGCTGGTGAAGACGACCACTGCGTTCAGTGACGATCCGCAGCGCACGGTGGTTGCCGGACAAAGTTTTGGCGGGTTGTCTGCGCTGTATGCCGGGCTGAACTGGCCCGCGCGCTTTGGCTGTGTGCTCAGCCAGTCCGGTTCTTTCTGGTGGCCGCATCGCGGCGGTCATCAGGATGGGGCGATTGTTGAACAACTGAAGAGCGGCAAGATCAGTGTTCAGGGGCTGCGTATCGTTCTGGAGGCCGGGATCCGCGAGCCGATAATTTTTCGTGCCAATCAGGCGCTATATGCCCAATTACCCTCTGCACCACAATCTATTTTCTGGCGTCAGGTTGATGGCGGACACGATGCGCTTTGTTGGCGCGGTGGCCTGATGCAAGGGCTAATGACGCTCTGGCAGCCGCTTTCCGAGACGATTTAACCGGACGATGTTCCACGACAGGAGTTGAGTATGGAGTTCAGTAACCCCTTCGATAATCCGCAGGGCCAGTTTTACATTCTGCAAAACCCACAGCGTCAGTTTAGCCTCTGGCCGCAGCAGTGCTCACTTCCTGCTGGCTGGCAAGTCGCGTGCGAACCGCAATCGCAGGAAGCCTGCCAGCAATGGCTGGATGCAAACTGGACCACGCTGACGCCAGCAAACTACATTGATGTGCAGGAGGCTCAATGACTCAGCGTTTACCGTTAGTCGCGGCTCAGCCGGGGATCTGGATGGCGGAAAAACTCTCCACCTTGCCCTCGGCGTGGAGCGTGGCGCACTACGTAGAATTAACCGGTGAACTGAACGCGCCGTTGCTGGCAAAGGCAATCGTTGCCGGTCTGGAGCAGGCTGATACTCTGCGGATGCGGTTTAGCGAAGATAACGGCGAGGTCTGGCAATGGGTTGATCCTGCGCTCACCTTCGCGGAACCTGAAATTTTCGACCTGCGCGAAAAATCTCACCCACATGAAGCAGCCCGCGCACTGATGCAGACCGATCTGCAACAGGACTTACGCGCTGATGGCCATAAACCGTTGGTTTTCCATCAGCTCATTCAGGTAGGTGATAACCGCTGGTACTGGTATCAGCGTTACCATCATCTGCTGGTTGATGGCTTCAGCTTTCCCGCCATTACCCGCCAGATAGCCGCCATTTACTGCGCATGGCAGAGTGGCGAACCCACGCCGGATTCTCCTTTTACGCCGTTTGCCGAGGTCGTGGAAGAGTATCAACAGTATCGTCAAAGCGATGCCTGGCAACGTGATGCTACTTTCTGGACCGAGCAGCGTAAACAGTTACCGCCCCCGGCGTCGTTGTCGAACAAACCGTTGCCGGGGCGCTCGGCCAGTGCCGATATTATTCGTCTGAAGCTCACCGCGCCTGAAGGCGCGTTCCGCCAGCTTGCAGCACGTATGCCTGATGTGCAGCGTGCGGATCTGGCCCTCGCGCTGGTAGCGTTGTGGCTGGGACGTTTATGCAGCCGAATGGATTATGCCGCCGGATTTATCTTTATGCGGCGTATGGGATCGGCGGCACTCACGTCCACCGGACCGGTTTTAAACGTTTTGCCCTTTGGCGTGAGGCTGGATGCGGCAGAAAGCTTGCCTGCGCTGGCACAGCGGTTGGCAGGGCAGTTGAAGAAAATGCGCCGACATCAGCGTTATGACGCTGAACAAATTGTGCGCGACAGCGGGCGTGCAGCCGGTACCGAGCCGCTGTTTGGCCCGGTGCTGAACGTGAAAATATTCGATTATCAGCTAAATATTCCCGGCGTTCAGGCGCAGACCCATACCCTGGCGACAGGCCCGGTCAACGATCTTGAGCTGGCGCTATTCCCGGATGAAAACGGTGGGCTGAGTATTGAAATCCTCGCCAATAAACAGCGTTATGATGCCGCGACACTGGCGCAACACGCATCGCGTTTAACCGCGCTTATCGAACAGTTTGCCGACAATCCGGCGCTATGCTGTGGTGAGGCCGGGATGCTGTTGCCAGCGGAGTATGAGCAACTGGCGAAGATTAACGACACGACCGTGGAGATCCCGGCCACGACGCTGAGCGCGCTAGTGGCACAGCAGGCCGATAAAACACCGGATGCCCCGGCGCTGGCCGATGCTCGTTATCAGTTTAGTTATCGTGAAATGCGCCAGCAGGTTGTGGCGCTGGCGCAGCTACTGCGCGCGCGGGGCGTACAGCCAGGTGACAGCGTTGCCGTGGCATTACCGCGTTCAGTATTCTTGACGCTGGCGCTGCACGGTATTGTTGAAGCCGGAGCCGCCTGGCTGCCATTGGATACCGGATACCCGGACGATCGCCTGCGGATGATGCTCGAAGATGCAAAGCCAAAATTAGTGATCGCCACCGATGATCAACTGGCGCGCTTTGGCGATATCCCGGGGCTGGAAAGTCTGTGCTACAACGCGCCGCTGCCAGCGGGAGATACCGCGCCGTTGGCCCTCTCTCAACCGCATCAAACGGCCTATATCATTTTTACTTCCGGTTCTACCGGCAGACCCAAAGGGGTGATGGTCGGGCAAACGGCGATCGTCAATCGCCTGTTATGGATGCAAAATCACTATCCGCTGACGGCAGAGGATGTGGTGGCGCAAAAAACACCATGCAGTTTTGATGTCTCGGTGTGGGAATTTTTCTGGCCGTTTATTGCCGGCGCAAAATTGGTGATGGCGGAGCCCGAGGCGCACCGCGATCCGCTGGCGATGCAGCAATTCTTCGCCCAATACGGGGTGACGACCACTCACTTTGTTCCTTCCATGCTGGCTGCTTTTATTGCGTCATTGACGCCAGAAACTGCGCAGAAAAGTTGTGCTTCGCTGAAGCAGGTATTCTGCAGCGGCGAAGCCTTGCCTGCAGATTTATGTCGTGAGTGGGAACAGTTAACCCATGCGCCGTTGCACAATTTGTACGGACCAACTGAAGCGGCGGTTGATGTGAGCTGGTATCCGGCCTGGGGGGAAGCGCTCGCCGCCGTAACCGGCAACAGCGTGCCGATTGGTTATCCGGTATGGAACACCGGTTTGCGGATCCTCGATGCCATGATGCGTCCGGTGCCCTTCGGCGTAGCGGGTGATCTATACCTGACGGGGATCCAACTGGCGCAGGGTTATCTGGGACGAGCGGATCTGACGGCAAGCCGCTTTATCGCCGATCCGTTCAATGCCGGTGAACGCATGTACCGTACCGGGGATGTGGCCCGCTGGCTGGAAAATGGCGCGGTGGAATACCTGGGGCGCAGCGATGACCAGCTTAAAATTCGCGGACAGCGTATTGAACTGGGGGAAATTGATCGGGTGATGCAGCAACTGCCCGACGTCGAGCATGCTGTTGCCCATGCCTGCGTATTTAATCAGGCAGCGGCGACCGGCGGCGATGCGCGTCAACTGGTGGGGTATCTGGTGTCGCAATCGGGTTTACCGCTGGACACCTCTGCATTGCGGGAGTGTCTGCGCGAAAAACTGCCAGCGCATATGGTGCCGACGGTATTGCTGCAACTGGCGGAGCTGCCGCTCAGCGCGAACGGTAAATTGGATCGTAAAGCGTTACCGATGCCTCAGCTAACGTCACGCACAACGGGACGTGCGCCGCGCCTTGGGATCGAAACCACCATTGCGCACTCTTTTGCGGCCTTGCTGGATTGTGAGGTCAATGATGTGGAGGCAGATTTCTTCGCGCTGGGCGGACATTCTCTGCTGGCGATGAAGCTGGCGGCGCAATTGAGTCGTATGTTTGAACGACAGGTGACGCCAGGTCAGATTATGGTGGCTTCTACCGTTGAACAACTCAGCGCATTGCTGGAGAGTGATGATGATGAACAGTCGCAGCATCTGGGGTTTGAGACGCTGCTGCCGCTGCGTGAAAGTCACGGCCCAACGCTGTTTTGCTTCCATCCCGCGTCGGGTTTTGCCTGGCAGTTTAGCGTGCTGTCGCGTTACCTCAGCCCGCAGTGGTCTATTACAGGCATTCAGTCGCCGCGACCGGATGGACCCATGCAAACGGCGGAAAACCTCGATGCGGTATGTGACCATCATCTGGCAACGCTGCTTAACCAGCAGCCTCACGGTCCATACTATTTATTAGGTTACTCGCTGGGGGGGACGCTGGCGCAGGGGATTGCCGCGCGTTTACACGCCCGGGGGGAGGATGTTGCCTTCCTGGGGCTGCTGGATACCTGGCCGCCTGAAACGCAAAATTGGCAGGAAAAAGAGGCCAATGGCTTGGATCCTGCCGTACTGGCGGAGATCGAGCGTGAACGTGAAGCGTTCCTGGCTGCACAGCAGGGGAATGCGTCTGACGCGTTATTCAACGCTATCGAAGGCAATTATGCGGATGCGGTTCGCCTGTTAACCACAGCCCACAGCGTAGCTTTTGCGGGTCACGCTACGTTGTTCGTGGCTGAACGCACATTACCGCAGGACGTTAGCCCTGAACGTAGTTGGTCACCGTGGATATCCAGTCTGGAGGTTTATCGTCACGACTGCGCGCATGTCGACATCATTTCTCCCACCGCGTTTGTGACGATAGGGCCTGTAATCAATGCGTTGATTAATCAATCTGCGTAACAAAGTCACTTTTGCTATTACGGCAATCGAACAACTCCATAATGCAATGTCATGTTGTGGAGTTGTTGCTTTGGTGTGGAATTGGGTGGCGAAGGGAGTGAATAAATTCCGAAGATAATTTTTGGTAGGGGCGGATGCGTAAAGAAAGTTTCAGATAATTCTGACTAGCTGGTAGACTTCTCCCACGGGAGTGTTTTTCTTTTGGGAAAGTTTTCAGGTCACGCAACATGTCATCATTGAATATTAAGCAAGACAACGTTTCAGAATTTACTGCTTATCCTCAGCCTACGGTAAACGCCAACGAAATTGATTTAATTAACCTGGTCGAAATCTTATGGCGCGCCAGGACGAAAATTGTGGCTACCGTTTTCGCTTTTGCCTGCGTGGGTATTCTGGTCTCTTTCCTGCTGCCGCAAAAATGGACCAGTCAGGCCATCGTGACGCCGGCAGAACCCGTTCAGTGGCAGGATCTCGAGAATACGTTGACCAAATTGCGCGTACTGGATATGGATATTAACGTCAGCCGCAGTGATGTGTTTAACCTGTTTATCAAAAAATTCCAGTCGCCCTCATTGTTAGAAAATTATCTGCGATCTTCACCCTATGTGATGGATCAATTGAAAGGCGCTGATATTGACGAAATGGACCTGCACCGCGCAATCGTCAGGCTCAGTGAAAAAATGACCGCGGTTGACAGCAATGTGGGAAAAAAGAATGAGACCTCGCTGTATACCTCATGGACGCTGAGCTTTACCGCCCCTCAGGCCGAAGAAGCCCAGTCTGTGCTACAGGGTTATATCCATTATATTTCTTCTATTGTTGAGAAAGAAACGCTGGAAGATATTCGCAATAAACTGTTCATCAAAACCAGTTATGAAAAAGAAAGACTGGCGATGGATCGCGTCAGGCTCAAAAACCAGATGGAAGCAAATATTCAGCGCCTCAACTACTCCCTGGAGATTGCGAATGCCGCCGGGATTAAAAAGCCGGTCTACAGTAATGGCCAGGCGGTGAAAGATGATCCTGATTTCTCTATTTCACTGGGCGCTGATGGTATCTCGCGTAAATTAGAAATTGAAAAATCAGTAACAGATGTTGCGGAAATTAACGGAGAATTACGTAACCGCCAATATCACGTTGATCAACTGTTAGCCATGAACGTGAGCGACGTAAAATTTACGCCGTTTAAATATCAGCTTTCACCTTCGCTGCCGGTGAAAAAAGATGGTCCGGCTAAATCGATGATCGTTATTCTGGCTGCGTTACTGGGTGGTATGGTGGCCTGTGGCGGCGTTCTGCTGAACTACGCCATGGTGTCGCGTAAGCAAAAAATGGCGTTTATCGATCAGCAACTGGTGTGATTAATTGCCGTATGGCGGCAGGCAGCCGCCATACGTTAACTCTCGCTATTTGTTGCGCCCTAGCGGTACGACTAACGGCGTGCCGGCAACCGGATCGTCGATAATCATACAGCGTAATCCATAGATTTTTTCGATAAGCTCCGCCGTAACTATCTCCTTCGGCGCCCCCTCGGCAATAATTTTTCCGTCACGCAGCGCAATCAGGTGCGTTGCATAGCGACAGGCCTGATTGAGGTCGTGCAGAACGGCGGCCAGCGTATAACCCTTCTCCCGGTTTAGCTCACTGAGCAGCTCCAGCAGATCAATCTGATGACTGATATCCAGCCAGGTGGTGGGTTCATCGAGCAACATAATCGATGTTTCCTGCGCCAGCACCATTGCTATCCATGCGCGCTGGCGTTGTCCGCCGGAAAGCGTATCTACACTTTGCGCCGCCAGATGGGTGATCCCTGTGGCCTGCATCGCTGTGTTTACCGCAATTTCATCTTCTTGCCGCCAGCGGGTAAACAGCGGCTGATGTGGGTAACGCCCGCGAGCAACCAGCTCCTGTACGGTAATATCACCCGGCGTGGTGGCGTTTTGCGCCAGCAAACCTATTCTGCGTGCGACCTCTTTGCTGGCATAGTGCTGAATATGCTCACCGTCGAGCCAAACCTTGCCGTGGGCGGGCGTCATCAGACGACTCAGTGTGCGCAGTAGCGTTGACTTCCCGCAGCCGTTTGGCCCAATAATCGCGGTAAAGTGACCGTCGGGAATCGACACATTGAGATTTTCCGCGACGGTAAACTTGCCATAACCCAGCGTTAACTGGTCGCCGCGCAAACGGGCAACTGATTCGATCATTTTTTGCGGGACTCCTGAATTAACAAGACGATAAGATAAATACCGCCGAGGCTTACGGTGACAACGCCCACCGGAAGCTGATAAGGCATAAACAGCTGCTGGGCGCATAAATCCGCCATCAGCAGCAGCAGCGCGCCGCATAGCGCTGACAGGGTTAATCCCCAGCGGGATGTGCCGCTAAGTCGACGCGCAATATGGGGGGCGACGAGAGCAATAAAGGAAATTGGACCTGCCAGCGCGGTGGCGGCGGCGGTCAGTACCACGGCGACCAGCATCATCATCAGACGCGAACGCTCAACGCTGACGCCTAGCGCGCAGGCGCTGTCGTCACCCATTTCCAGTAAACGCATCCGGCGCACCAGCAGCGTGGCGCACACCAGCATCACAATAATCAGCGGGGCAGAAGGCCAGGTCTTGGCCCAGGTCAGACCATTGAGCGATCCGGCGTTCCACAGTCCGGCCGTTAATGCGGTTTCTAATGACGCTTTCAGCAGCAGCCAGGTGTTGAACGCCACCAGCATAGCGCGTATGCCGATACCGATAATAATCAGCCGGAAGGTGTCGATGCCGTTGCGCCAGGCGAGCGCCCAGACAACCAGTGAAGTCAGGATCCCACCCAGCATAGCCGCCAGCGCGATAGCGGTGAGATGCTGTCCAAACAGCACCATTGCCACCAGTACACCGCTCCAGGCACCGGTATTGAAACCCATCACATCCGGGCTGCCCAGCGGGTTGCGCATCAGCGACTGAAATATTGCGCCGCTCACGCCGAGCGCCGCGCCAATCAATAACGCCATGAGCACGCGCGGCAAACGCCATTCGGTGACCACCAGCGTGATACTGCGCGGTGCATCACCAAACAGGGCGGCAATAATTTGCTGGGTTTCCAGCGTAACGACGCCGCTACGCAGGCTCCACAAGCCAACGGCGAGACAGCCTACAACCAGCAGCAGACTGCTGATAATCAGACGACGGGAGAGGTGCATCATGCGCCACCCCCGCGCGATTTACGGCGAACCAGAAAGATGAGCACCGGCGCGCCGATAAACGCGCTGACCACCGAAACACGCAGTTCGCCGGGGACAATCACACGCCCGATAATATCGGCAATTAACAGCAGAGAGGGGGTTGCCAGCAGGGTGACGGGCAATGACCAGCGGTGATCCGCCCCCACCAGCCAGCGCGCCATATGCGGCATCATCAGGCCGATAAAGGCGATAGGACCGACAATTGCGGTCGCGCTGCCGCACAGTACGGTAATCACCAGCAGGCCAATAAACTGCGTGCGGGCGACTTTACTGCCCAGCGCGGTAGCAGTGTCGCTACCAAGACTCAGGCTATTCAGGGCGCGGCTGAGAAACAATGCGGCAGCCGCGGCAATCAATACCGGCACCAGCACCACCTTCAGCGTTTGCAGGCTGCGGATATCCAGCGAACCGGCCTGCCAGAATCGCAACTGATCGTAGACGTCCGGGTTGAGTAGGGCGATGCCGGTGGATAGCCCCTCGAGCACTGCACCCAGTGCAACGCCCGCCAGCGTCAGTCGTACCGGACTGAGCTGCCCGCCGCCCTGGCTACCGGTAAACGCCACAATCAGCGAGGCGATCAGCGCCCCGGAAAAAGCCATCAGCAATTGTTCCTGTGGGGAAGAGAAACCGAACAGCGACGCGCCCAGCACGATGGCGAAGCTGGCGCCAGAATTAACGCCAAGGATCCCCGGATCGGCGAGCGGGTTACGCGTGAGCGTTTGCATTAAGGCGCCCGCCAGACCCAGCGCGCCGCCGGCGAGCAGTCCTGCCAGCGTACGTGGCAGTCGCGCGTCCAGCACGATGGTGCAATCCGCGCTTTGGCAACTGCCGGTGAGTGCATCCAGCACCACGGATGCAGGTAGCGATTTTGCGCCAATAACCAGACTTAATACCGTGGTGAGAACAAGTAATAACAATAGTCCGGGCACGGCGAAAGCGCGTGTCGCGGAAACAGAGCATGACATATCAACTTCCCTGATAATGATAGTAATTATCGTTATCGATCTTATTTGTATATGTTAGCATGTGCAGCCATCGAATGGATATTGAAAAAGTACCTGGTAAGGCTCTGTAATGAATCGACAATCCTGGCTGCTTAACCTCAGCCTGTTAAAAACCCACCCTGCATTTCGCGCCGTCTTCCTCGCTCGTTTTATTTCCATTGTCTCTTTGGGGCTACTCGGTGTGGCGGTTCCGGTACAGATCCAGATGATGACCCAGTCGACCTGGCAAGTGGGTTTATCGGTGACGTTGACCGGTAGCGCAATGTTTATTGGCCTGATGGTTGGCGGCGTACTGGCCGACCGCTATGAGCGTAAAAAAGTGATCCTGTTGGCGCGTGGAACCTGTGGCGTCGGCTTTATTGGTTTGTGTCTGAATGCGCTGCTGCCCGAACCGTCGTTACTGGCGATTTATCTGCTTGGCTTATGGGACGGTTTCTTTGCCTCGCTGGGCGTGACGGCTTTGCTGGCAGCAACGCCGGCGTTGGTCGGGAGGGAGAATTTGATGCAGGCCGGGGCGATTACCATGCTGACGGTGCGTTTGGGTTCGGTCATTTCGCCGATGCTTGGTGGGGTACTGCTGGCGACCGGTGGCGTGGCCTGGAACTACGGCCTGGCGGCGGCAGGCACGTTCATAACCTTACTGCCTTTATTGAGCCTTCCCGCGTTACCTCCACCGCCGCAGCCGCGCGAGCATCCGCTGAAATCGCTGCTGGCAGCATTTCGCTTTTTGCTCGCCAGTCCGCTGATTGGCGGCATTGCGCTGCTCGGCGGCCTGTTGACCATGGCGAGCGCCGTGCGGGTGCTGTATCCGGCGCTGGCGATTAACTGGCAGATGTCGAGCGCGCAAATTGGTTTGTTGTATGCGGCCATTCCTCTTGGCGCGGCGGTGGGCGCTTTGACCAGCGGACAGCTGGCGCACAGCGTTCGTCCGGGATTGATCATGCTGGGTTCTACCGTGGCTTCATTCCTGGCTATCGGTCTGTTTGGCTTGATGCCGGTCTGGGAGCTTGGGGTTGTCTGCCTGGCGCTGTTCGGTTGGTTAAGTGCGGTTAGCTCTTTGTTGCAGTACACCCTGTTACAGACGCAGACGCCAGAAGCGATGCTCGGGCGAATTAACGGTTTGTGGACGGCGCAGAACGTCACCGGGGACGCGATTGGCGCGGCGTTGTTAGGTGGTTTGGGTGCGATGATGACGCCGGTCGCCTCGGCAAGCGTGAGTGGATTTGGGCTGGTGATTGTCGGTCTGCTACTGCTGTTGTTGCTGGGGGAATTACGTCGATTCCGGCAAATGCCTGTGAATACCTGACGGGCCGGATAGGGCGTTAGCCGCATCCGGCGCTGGCGATTAAAAGAGAGCTGACAGACGTTGCAACAGCAGCGTCGCGCTGTAGTAGTCGAGACGGAAGGTTTCCGTGCCCAGGGCGTAAACACGTTTATTCTGCACGGCTGGCAGATGCGCCAGAAGCGGATTGGCATAAATGGCGTCGGTATCTTTGCTGTCGCCAGCAAACAGGAACAGCGCTTCGCCGTTCAGGCCAGCCGCCAGATTTTCACCGCCAAGCTGGATGATATCGTGGCGTTTGCCCTGGCTCTGGCTGGTGTGCAAACCGGCAGGTAGCGGCGCCAGCGTGAAGCCTAACTGTTCCATCAGCTTGCCCTGTGCCGACTCAGGCGTCCAAAGATTGGCGCTGTGCGCCGCAGCGGTATAGACCAGCGCGTTGACCGGCTGTGGCGGTAGGGTGATACGTTGCTTAACCGCTTGCAGTTGCTTATCAAATTCGGCAATTCGCGCGGCTGCCTGCGGCTCCTGACCGGTAATTTCACCCAGTTGCGTCAGCAACGTCTGCCAGCTTTTGTCGTCGTAGTTGATGATAAGCGTGGGCGCAATGGTGGACAATTGATCGTATAGCGCGAGGGCGGAGTCGCCGCCGGTGGCGCTTACCAGAATCAGATCCGGCATTTGTGCCGCGACGGCTTCCGCACTTGGTTCGCCGATGTACAGACGGCTGAGTTTGCGTTCCCTGGCCACGTCGCTCCATTGATGTAAAAAGCCCTGCGCATCGCCAATGCGGTTGTTCGGCGTGGTGGCGCCGCTGGCGATGACCGGGGCATCAATCGCCAGCAGCGAGCCGGTAAGGGTGACGCTGGTGGAGACAATGCGCTGCGGCTTATGCTCCAGCGTATGCGTGCCACGGCTGTCGGTGATCTGACGCGGCCAGTCGGCGGCGTGACCTAAAGAAATTCCTGAAATAAACAAACCAGTCAGTAAAAGCACGGTGCGACGAAAAGAGGGGAGACTCACGAATCAGCTTCCTGTTATCAGTATGGTTAATGCTTCTCATTTTCATTGTTAGCGAGCGAGGATGCAAGCCAAAGTCGCACATTGTGCTGCCACAAGAGTTGACATACAGCCGCTTTGCTTTTAGGTTAGCGACCGAAAATATAAATGATAATCATTATTAGAGCCTTTATCATTTTTGGAGGATGATATGGATATGTCACTGGCCGAGGAAAAAACGCAGACTATGCCGACGCTCGCTCCCGACAGTTTTTTCTTTATGTCGCCGTATCGTAGTTTTACGACGTCAGGATGCTTCGCCCGCTATGCGGAACCGGCAATTGATGGCGATTCGCCAGACAGCCCTTTCCAACACAAAATGCACGCATTGTTTGCTGATGCCAAATCGCAGGGCATCGCTAACCCCATTATGGTCGGGGCAATTCCTTTCGATACCCGCCAGCCATCATCGCTGTTTATTCCCCAATCGTGGCAGAGCTTCTCTCGCACGGCAAAGCAGCAATCATCACGTTACTTTAACCGGCATCAGTCGTTAAAAGTCGTTGAGCGTAAATCGATTCCGGAACAGGACTTTTTTGAAGAGATGGTTGCCCGGGCGGCTGCGCTGACGGCCACGCCGGAAGTCGACAAAGTGGTGTTGTCACGTCTGATAGATATCACCACCGATGCCAATATTGACAGCGGTGCGCTGCTGGAGCGTCTGGTGGCGCAAAATCCGGCGAGTTACAACTTCCATGTCCCCATTGAAGACGGTGGCGTATTGCTTGGCGCCAGCCCGGAACTGCTGTTACGCAAAGAAGGCGACCATTTCAGCTCGCTGCCTTTGGCCGGTTCGGCGCGCCGTCAGCCTGATGATGTGCTGGACAGGGAAGCGGGGATCCGCCTGTTGGCGTCTGAGAAGGATCGCCATGAGCACGACCTGGTGACGCAGGCGATGAAAGCCGTGTTGCGCGATCGCAGCAGTGAATTGCAACTGCCTTCCTCTCCGCAACTGGTCACTACGCCTACGCTCTGGCACCTCGGCACGCCGTTTGAAGGAAAAGCCAACACAGAGGAAAACGCGCTGACGCTGGCGTGCCTGTTGCATCCGACGCCTGCGCTGAGTGGTTTCCCGCATCAGGTTGCGCGCAACATTATCGCCGAGCTGGAGCCGTTCGATCGCGACTTGTTCGGCGGCATCGTCGGCTGGTGTGATGCTGAAGGTAATGGCGAATGGGTGGTGACGATCCGCTGCGCGAAGCTGCTGCGTAATCAGGTTCGTTTCTTTGCCGGTGCCGGTATTGTGCCTGCGTCTTCTCCGGTTGCGGAATGGCGTGAAACGGGAGCCAAGCTTGCCACCATGTTGAATGTTTTTGGACTGCATTAAGGAGTCATGATGAGTATTCCTTTCACCCGTTGGCCGGAGGAGTTTGCCCGCCGTTACCGTGAAAAAGGCTACTGGCAGGATTTGCCGCTGACCGACATTCTGACCCGTCACGCCGAGAGCGACCATACGGCGGTCATTGATGGTGAACGCCATCTGAGCTATCGCCAGTTGAATCAGGCGACTGACAATCTCGCCTGCAGCCTGCGTCGTCAGGGAATCAAACCTGGCGAAACCGCGCTGGTGCAGTTGGGCAATGTGGCGGAGCTGTATATCACCTTCTTTGCGCTGCTCAAGCTGGGCGTCGCTCCGGTGCTGGCGCTGTTTAGCCATCAGCGTAACGAACTCAATGCTTATGCTAAACAGATCGCACCCGCGTTACTGATCGCCGATCGCCAGCATGCGCTGTTTAGCGGGGAAGATTTTCTCAATACCTTTGTGGCTGAACACAATTCAGTGCGCGTGGTGCAACTGCGCAATGATGAAGGCGAACATAACCTGCAAATGGCGATAGACCAGCCTGCGGCTGATTTTACCGCGACGCCATCGCCTGCTGATGAAGTGGCGTACTTCCAGCTTTCTGGCGGTACCACCGGGACGCCGAAGCTTATTCCTCGTACCCATAACGATTACTACTACAGCGTGCGTCGCAGTAATGAGATCTGCCGCTTCACCGGGGAAACGCGCTATCTGTGCGCGATCCCGGCGGCGCATAACTACGCCATGAGTTCGCCTGGTTCGCTTGGCGTGTTCCTGGCTGGCGGCACCGTGGTTCTGGCGGCTGACCCGAGCGCAACCCTGTGCTTCCCGCTGATTGAACAGCATCAGGTTAACGTCACGGCGCTGGTGCCGCCGGCGGTGAGCCTGTGGCTGCAGGCGATTGCGGAGTGGGGGAGCAATGCGCAATTGGCTTCGCTGACGCTGCTGCAGGTCGGTGGGGCACGGCTTTCCGCCTCGCTTGCGGCGCGTATTCCGGCGGAGATTGGCTGCCAGTTGCAGCAGGTTTTTGGCATGGCGGAAGGGCTGGTGAACTACACCCGTCTGGACGACAGCCCTGAGCGCATCATCAATACCCAGGGCCGTCCGATGTGTCCGGATGATGAAGTCTGGGTCGCCGATGCTGATGGTAATCCCCTGGCGCAGGGCGAAACGGGCCGCCTGATGACGCGAGGTCCGTACACCTTCCGGGGTTACTTCAACAGCCCGGAGCACAATGCCAGCGCCTTTGACGCCAACGGTTTTTACTGCTCTGGCGATCTGATCGCTATCGATCAGGATGGCTATATCACCGTACAAGGACGTGAGAAAGATCAGATCAACCGGGGTGGCGAGAAGATCGCAGCAGAAGAAATTGAAAATCTGCTGTTACGCCACCCATCGGTGATCCATGCCGCTCTGGTCAGTATGGATGACGAACTGATGGGCGAGAAAAGCTGTGCATGGCTGGTGGTGAAAGAGCCGCTGCGCGCGGTGCAGGCGCGCCGTTTCCTGCGTGACCAGGGCGTAGCGGAATTCAAATTACCTGACCGTGTGGAGTGCGTTGAGTCACTCCCGCTAACCCCGGTCGGTAAAGTGGATAAAAAACAATTACGTCAGTGGCTGGCGTCACGTTCACTGGCCTGAAGGAGAAAAAGAGATGGCAATTCCTAAACTGCAGGCTTATGCACTGCCTACGGCGCTTGATGTTCCAGCCAATAAAGTCGACTGGACGTTTGAACCTGAACGCGCCGCGCTGCTGATCCACGACATGCAGGACTATTTTATCGGCTTTTGGGGGGATAACTGCCCGATGATGGCGCAAGTGGTGGCTAACATTGCCGCACTGCGTCAGTTCTGCAAAGAGCACAACATTCCGGTGTATTACACCGCGCAACCCAAAGAACAGAGCGATGAAGACCGCGCCCTGCTGAATGATATGTGGGGACCAGGCCTGACGCGTTCGCCGGAACAGCAAAAGATCGTTGATGCGCTGGCTCCCGATGAGGCGGATACCATCCTGGTGAAATGGCGTTACAGCGCATTTCATCGCTCTCCGCTGGAGCAGATGCTTAAAGATACTGGCCGAAATCAACTGATTATTACCGGTGTGTATGCCCATATTGGCTGCATGACCACTGCGACTGACGCGTTCATGCGCGATATCAAGCCGTTTATGGTCGCCGATGCGTTGGCGGACTTCAGCCGTGATGAACACCTGATGTCGCTGAAATACGTGGCGGGACGTTCCGGTCGGGTGGTGATGACCCAGGAACTTTTGCCGACGCTGGTTCCGGCGAGTAAAGAGGCGCTGCGCAGCGTGATTCTGCCGCTGTTGGATGAGTCCGAGGAGCCAATGGATGACGAAAACCTGATCGACTACGGGCTGGATTCCGTGCGCATGATGGCGCTGGCGGCACGCTGGCGTAAAGTTCATGGCGATATTGATTTCGTGATGCTGGCGAAAAACCCGACCATAGACGCCTGGTGGAAGCTACTCTCCCGCGAGGTGAACTGATGGCCGGATTTGATTTTGCCGGGAAAACCGTCTGGGTGACCGGCGCGGGTAAAGGCATTGGCTACACTACGGCACTGGCATTTGTGAAAGCCGGCGCGCAGGTGACTGGCTTCGATCGCGAATTTCTTCAGGATAACTACCCGTTTGCGACCGAAGTGCTGGATGTGGCCGATGCCGGGCAGGTGACTGAGGTGTGCCAGCGTGTCCTTAAAGCGTGCGATCGGCTGGATGTGTTGGTCAATGCCGCCGGTATTCTGCGCATGGGGGCCACTGACGCACTGAGCATTGAAGAGTGGCAGCAGACGTTTGCCGTTAACGTTGGCGGCGCGTTCAATTTGTTTCAGCAGACGATGGCGCAGTTTCGTCGCCAGCAGGGCGGGGCGATTGTCACCGTCGCCTCAGATGCGGCGCACACGCCGCGGATCGGCATGAGTGCTTATGGGGCGTCAAAAGCCGCGCTAAAAAGCCTGGCGCTCACCGTCGGACTGGAACTGGCGGGCAGCGGTGTGCGCTGTAATGTGGTGTCGCCAGGCTCGACCGATACTGACATGCAGCGCACGTTATGGGTCAGTGATGACGCGGAGGAGCAGCGTATTCGCGGGTTTGGCGAACAGTTTAAGCTTGGTATCCCGTTGGGGAAAATCGCCAGACCGCAGGAGATCGCCAACACCATTTTATTCCTCGCCTCCGACCTTGCCAGCCACATTACGCTACAGGATATCGTGGTGGATGGCGGCTCAACGCTGGGAGCATGATGATGATCTGGAAACGCCATCTCACGCTGGATGAATTAAATGCCACCAGCCACAACACCATGGTCGCGCACTTAGGCATCCTTTATACCCGACTGGGCGATGATGTGCTGGAGGCCGAAATGCCAGTTGATACCCGCACGCATCAGCCGTTTGGTTTGCTGCACGGCGGCGCGTCGGCGGCACTGGCCGAAACATTGGGTTCAATGGCGGGTTATCTGATGACCCGCGACGGGCAGTGTGTAGTCGGTACAGAACTGAACGCCACGCACCATCGGGCGGTTTCGCAGGGCAAAGTGCGCGGCGTTTGTCAGCCGCTGCATCTTGGACGGCAGAATCAAAGCTGGGAAATCGTCATCTTTGATGAGCAAGGACGACGCTGTTGTACCTGCCGATTAGGTACTGCGGTGATGGGGTGAAGTCGCCCGACAAAGTAAAATGAAATTGCAGGGTTAACAGGTAAATGAAGTGATCTAGTTAACACTGCAATGTAAAAACTCAGTGATACTTCGGGTTTGTATGGTTGTCATGTTGTTAAATTCAGAAAAGATGTTATAGAAACAAAATGTAACATCTCTCTGACCTGGACAACGGATAATCAATATGAATAAATCAGGGAAGTACCTCGTCTGGACAGTGCTCTCCGTGATGGGAGCATTTGCCCTCGGCTATATCGCATTAAACCGTGGTGAACAGATCAACGCGTTGTGGATAGTCGTGGCGTCGGTCTGTGTCTACCTTATCGCTTACCGTTTCTATGGCCTGTACATTGCGAAAAATGTGCTGGCGCTGGACCCGACGCGTATGACGCCAGCTGTGCGCCATAACGACGGTCTGGATTATGTTCCTACCGATAAAAAAGTGCTGTTCGGTCACCATTTTGCGGCGATTGCCGGGGCGGGTCCGTTAGTCGGACCGGTACTGGCGGCACAAATGGGTTATCTGCCGGGGATGATCTGGCTGCTTGCCGGGGTGGTACTCGCGGGGGCTGTGCAGGACTTCATGGTGCTGTTTGTTTCTACCCGTCGCGATGGTCGTTCCCTTGGCGAACTGGTGAAAGAAGAGATGGGCCCAACGGCGGGCGTTATTGCGCTGGTAGCCTGTTTTATGATCATGGTGATTATCCTCGCGGTACTGGCGATGATCGTCGTGAAAGCGCTGACCCACAGCCCGTGGGGAACCTACACCGTCGCGTTTACCATTCCGCTGGCGATCTTTATGGGGATCTACCTGCGTTATCTGCGTCCGGGCCGCATTGGCGAAGTGTCGGTCATCGGTCTGGTATTCCTGGTGTTTGCCATTATTTCCGGCGGTTGGGTGGCCGAAAGTCCGACCTGGGCACCGTATTTTGACTTTACCGGCGTACAACTGACGTGGATGCTGGTGGGCTACGGCTTTGTCGCTGCCGTGCTGCCGGTATGGCTGTTGCTGGCCCCACGTGATTATCTCTCTACTTTCCTGAAAATCGGCACCATTGTTGGCCTGGCGGTAGGGATTTTGATCATGCGTCCGACGCTGACCATGCCTGCACTGACCAAGTTTGTTGACGGTACTGGCCCGGTCTGGACCGGCAACCTGTTCCCGTTCCTGTTTATTACCATTGCCTGTGGTGCGGTATCTGGCTTCCACGCGCTGATCTCTTCCGGTACCACGCCGAAGATGCTGGCGAACGAAGGGCAGGCCTGTTTTATCGGCTATGGCGGAATGTTAATGGAATCCTTTGTCGCCATTATGGCGCTGGTTTCCGCGTGCATCATCGATCCGGGCGTGTACTTTGCGATGAACAGCCCGATGGCGGTGTTGGCTCCGGCGGGTACGGCGGATGTCGTGGCTTCTGCGGCGCAGGTGGTCAGCAGTTGGGGCTTTGCTATTACTCCGGACACCTTGCATCAAATCGCCAATGAAGTCGGCGAACAATCCATCATTTCCCGCGCAGGCGGTGCGCCGACGCTGGCCGTTGGGATGGCGTATATTCTGCATGGTGCGCTGGGCGGCATGATGGATGTGGCGTTCTGGTATCACTTCGCCATTCTGTTTGAAGCCCTGTTTATTCTGACGGCGGTTGACGCCGGTACACGCGCCGCACGCTTTATGCTGCAGGATCTGTTGGGCGTGGTATCACCGAGCCTGAAACGTACCGACTCACTGCCTGCGAACCTGCTGGCTACAGCGCTGTGCGTACTGGCCTGGGGTTACTTCTTACACCAGGGCGTGGTGGATCCACTGGGCGGTATCAACACCCTGTGGCCGCTGTTTGGTATCGCCAACCAGATGCTGGCCGGTATGGCATTGATGCTCTGTGCGGTGGTGCTGTTCAAGATGAAACGTCAGCGCTACGCATGGGTGGCGCTGGTGCCAACGGCCTGGCTGCTGATTTGTACTCTGACTGCGGGCTGGCAGAAAGCGTTTAGCCCGGATGCGAAAATTGGCTTTCTGGCTATCGCCAACAAGTTCCAGGCGATGATCGACAGCGGTAATATTCCGGCGCAGTACACCCAGTCGCAGCTGACGCAACTGGTGTTTAACAACCGTCTGGACGCGGGGCTCACTATTTTCTTCATGGTGGTCGTCGTGGTGCTGGGGCTGTTCTCGATTAAAACTGCGCTGGCAGCGCTGAAAGAGGACAAACCGACTTCGAAAGAAACACCGTACGAACCAATGCCTGAGAATGTCGAAGAGATCGTGGCGCAGGCGAAAGGCGCGCACTAATATTCTCTTAACCAACAAGCCCTCTCCGGTACGGGGAGGGCGTTTGTACGACAGGGAATCACTATGTTTGAAACGCTCTCCAAAGCCGGGAAGTATTTAGGGCAAACCGCCCGCTTGATGATCGGTGTGCCGGATTATGACAACTATGTTGAGCATATGCGCGTCACGCATCCGGATCAGACGCCAATGACCTACGAAGAGTTTTTCCGCGAGCGGCAGGATGCGCGCTATGGGGGCAAAGGCGGCGCGAAGTGCTGTTGATTTTTTGCCGGATGCGCTGACGCTTATCCGGCCTACAACAATGCTTTGGCCGTAGGCCTGATAAGGCGAAGCCGCCATCAGGCAACCTGCACCATAGTCACACCGTCAACGATTCTACCTTCTCAAACGCTGCGCGCAGGGTATCTGGCGTTAACGTTACCGGCAGCGCATGAATAGATTCGACCGGGCGCAGGGTATGCGCAATCACCTTATCGATCTCAGCGCGATTTGCGATATCCACGTCTAACTGGGCCAGCCTGGTGGGGAGATTGAACCGCTGATAAGCGGTGACAAGTTGCGCCAGCACATCATCTTGTCCAAGCAGCGCGCACTGCACCAGAATGCCATACGCCACTTTGGTGCCATGGAGAAACTTCTCCGTTTGCGGGAGGACGGTCAGACCGTTATGGACCGAATGAGCCGCCGCTACACGGGTGTAGCGCTCGCCCAGGCCGCCGACCATACCGCCGCCGGCTATAATCGCATCCACCACGTCGCTAAACGCCTGGGTTAGTTCACCACGCTGCTTATCTGCCAGTGCCTGCTCGCTGCTTTCCAGCAGGACGTCGCGGATGGCCAGCGCGCCGTTGATGCCCAGACGTACGGTCAGAGGTAACGTTTCTGGCTGCGGAGCCAGCACCACTGCCTCATACCATTTCGCCAGCGTATCGCCAATACCGGCCAGTAAATACTCTTCAGGCGCGTTAAGTATGATTCGTGGCTCAACCAGCACCAAAAAATTGGCATCGTCGAATATTTCGAAATGCAGCGCCTGACCGGCATCGTTGTACCAGACGGAAAGCGGCGTCCAGGCCGCGCAGGTGGCGGCGATGGTTGGGATCGCCACGAAAGGTAAATCAAGGCGGCGAGCCAGCGCTTTAGCCGTATCGAGCAGTGTACCGCCACCCACGCCAATCACGATGCTGCGATCATCTCCCGATTCTTTTGCCAGTTGAGCAACATCGGTTTCGCTGCAATGTCCCTTAAACAGCAGGCGCTTAGCTTCGGCAAGATGAAAAGCTTCTGGCAGATAAGGACGCGCCGCGGCGATAGCTCGCTCACCGTAGACCCAGACGGCGTGTGAGAGTTGATCCGGGGTGAAAAAGTCGTGCAGTCTGGAGAGGCTACCGGTGTGGGAAAAGTAGTTAGCCGGGCCGGTGACGACGCGAATCTCGGTATTACTCATGTTGTGTTGTCCTTGTGCTGTCCTGATCTGGCAGGTTATTTTTATATAGACGTCTGAACGTCTTGATTGCCAAATACTAACATCGTGCTATAGTGGCTTCAACAACAACATCACACGTCGGGATAACAATAATGAGCAATAACCCACTGATTGTGCAAAGCAAACTCCCAAATCTGGGGACCACAATATTTACGCAAATGAGCGCGCTGGCACAGCAGCATCAGGCTATTAACCTCTCGCAGGGATTTCCTGATTTTGACGGTCCACATTTCTTGCAGGAACGTCTGGCATATCATGTCGCGCATGGCGCTAACCAGTATGCGCCGATGACGGGCGTGCAGCCGCTGCGCGAAGCCATTGCCGATAAAACCGCGGAGTTGTACGGTTATAAGCCCGATGCGACAAGTGAAGTCACCGTCACGGCAGGGGCCACAGAAGCATTGTATGCAGCCATTACGGCGCTGGTGCGGCCTGGTGATGAAGTCATCTGTTTTGATCCGAGCTACGACAGCTATGCGCCTGCGGTGGCGTTATCCGGCGGCGTGGTGAAACGTATTGCGTTGCAACCGCCGTCATTTCGTGTGAACTGGCAGGAATTTGCCACGTTACTCAGCGAGCGCACCCGGTTAGTGATCCTCAATACACCGCATAACCCATCTGCTACCGTCTGGCAGCGCGCTGATTTTGATGCGTTATGGCAGGCGATTAAAGAGCGCGAGATTTTTGTTATTAGCGACGAAGTGTATGAGCATATCTGCTTTGCCGCTCATGGACATGCGAGCGTGCTGGCTCATCCGCAGCTACGGGAACGCGCTGTTGCCGTTTCATCTTTCGGTAAAACGTATCATATGACCGGCTGGAAAGTCGGCTATTGCGTTGCACCCGACGCCATTAGCGCCGAGCTACGCAAAGTCCATCAGTACCTGACGTTCTCAGTCAACACACCGGCTCAGCTGGCGCTGGCGGATATGCTGCGGGAGAGCCCAATACACTACCGCGAGCTGCCCGCGTTTTATCAGAGAAAGCGTGATGTGCTGGTGAATGCGTTACGCGACAGCCGACTGGAAATTCTGCCTTGTGAGGGGACCTATTTTCTGCTGGTCGATTACAGTGCGGTCTCAACGCTTACTGACGTTGAGTTTTGTCAGTGGTTAACTAAAGAAGTGGGGGTTGCGGCGATACCGCTGTCGGTGTTCTGCGCCGATCCTTTCCCGCATAAGCTGATCCGCCTATGTTTTGCCAAGCAAGAATCGACGCTGTTAGCAGCCGCAGAGCGTCTGGTTTCGCTGTAATTATTTTACTGTCCAGGCTTTGGAAAACCGACGGTCGGCAAATAACTCCTGCAGGCCGTTGATTTGTTTCAGTCGCAACACTTCATCGTTATCCATGCCCAGTTCTTTAGCGATTTTTTCTTCACTCCAGCCCAGTTGCGATAATTCACGCACGATTTCCGACATGGCGTGGATTTGGTGGCGTCCGCGGGCGCGGTTATGGCGGATTGTCGCCGCCATACGTTCATGGCGATCGCGTTCCAGGCAGGCGACGGGCAGATAGCCTTTTAATCGTGGTTTTAGCGATGCTTTGTTTTTTCCTAATTCATGGCGGTGAAAGCCATCGATGATTTCATACTCTTCTTCCGTTGAGTGAACCACGACAATCGGCTGGGTGAAGCCATCCGCTTCGATGGATTTCAACAGCAGCTTTTTCTCCGGCGGCGCAACGTTATTAGGATTGTAATCATTGGGCGAAATGTGATCGCTTTTAATCCATAACACGCAATCTACTGGTTCTTCACGAAATGGACTGACGCTGTGGATTGCCATTCTGAATTCATTAATGGCTTCAATTCTATCTTTTTCTGGCAAACCAGAAAGAAAGCCGAGGAGTTCCTGTGTTAATCGTTGTTGCATAACAACCCCCATTCCTGACGTTTGGTTTTCATGCGTTCAGTATATCGCTGGTAGTTTTTCGTTTTTGTGGGGCTGAACGACAGTGCTCGACACCAGTAATCATTATTCAGGAGTACTTTGCAGATCCTTCTCCATGAGGGGATATCCCTGGAACCAATATCGCCTTCCTGACTTTCCGGGATATTGTCCATGCCTTTTTTCTTATACCACTGTATATAGACAGCGATTTTGTTGCGGTAATGTTCTGCGGTCTGTTCTGGCATGCTGTGTAATAGCAGCATGGCGTATTGCTGCCAACTTAAATGCTCTGGTTTGAGTATTTTCCGATGACCGTAAAAATGGTTGTCATGACCGGCGTAAATCCCGCCACTTTTAACGCCGCTGACGCGGGCGCACATAGCCGCCCATCGCTGTGGCTCAATGACATGGTACAGCCACAATCCCTGGCGTTGTTCCGGTCCAAAGGGCTCGCAAATACGCATATATCTTGTTGGGACCCCGGCCTGATACATCAGGTTATACAAGGGATTGCACGGCATTTTTGTCTTCGCAAACCATGTCCAGATATCGGCTGTTTTCCAGTCATATAACGGATAAATATACCAGGTGTGGCCACCTGGCGCTGCCGTCGTCCACGGCTTGTCATCGGCAAAACGTTGCTTACGCGAGTTGGCGATGGCCACAAAGCGGTTATAGGACTCGTCCGCGCGAATACCGACCATCATCGCTGCGGGACGCTTTTGTGAAAACCAATCTGCGAACTCGCGAACGAAGAGCTCAAAGGTCATACCGGGCTGATAGAAAGAAAAGAAATTGGGGTCGGTAATGGCATCGGCCGGTGGCTGACGCACCCACTGTATATTCGGCTCCCAGCACTGCCATTCGGGTTGATATTGTGAAAGCGCGTTTTGTGTGGTCAGAGGTAATGCGACCCAATAAAATTCTTCGATAACATCGGAATAACTCTCGCGTAGCGCCTGGACATAATCGATGGTGCAGGAAAACTGAGCTTCCCAGTCAATAAATAAGACGCTAATTTTTTTCTGTAACTGGCGGGCAAGGGTGGCCGTAAGATGGAGCATAAGACCGGAATCTTTTCCTCCCGATAATGAAACACAAATGCGCGGCAGCGTGTTGAGCGTCCATGTAATGCGCTCCTGTGCGGCTTCAAGTACATGTTGAGTTAGCGGTATTTTATAAACAGACATATCAAATCCATAGTGAGGAGCTGTTATTCCCCGCTATGGTAAATGGTCAGCATAAGAAATGCTAATCTATATGTGTTGTAATTTTCATAAATAATTCACCATTTCAATAAATGGCTTTTATGAATTATTAACATGAATTAATTACGCTCGCCGGGAAAATAATTAACAGGCGTTTATTCGCTATCTGGTGTGATTCTTTTTATATATGAGGCAAAGGAATCGTTAGAAAGCGAAGCGCGGTTATACATCAAATACAGTTTTGCTGACGGCAATTTTATACCGATGCTAATCTCTTTGAGATTAAAGACAGGGGAGAAAAATTCGTACATAATTCTGGGTATAATACCAATGATATCAGTGTTTGATATAACGTTAACGATTGAAATCAAAGAGTCGCTACTGAAACCAATATCACGATTGGCTAAAAGTTGATTCGTTTGTGACTGATACTCTTTCATCCCCTGTTCCTCAGTGAGGAGTAATGTAAATTTTTCCTTTAATAATTGTTCTACGGTACTTGAATCATCAATTCTGGGATGGTTACTGTTACGGACTAACACCCCTTCGAGCGTTTTGACCGGCGTGCATACAATAGAGCGGTTATGTACTGGTACGATTGTGAATACCAGATCCGCTTTGCGGTAAGATAGAATATTTTCAGCAGTTTCCGCGCTCATTAGAATGTCGTGATGTTCAATCTCAATATCAATATCAGAACCTTCTCTGAGAGAATGAACCATCTCGTATAAATTTAAATTGGTTGCCATTTGCGGGCTATAAATAATAAATTTTTTCTTTAAACTGGAGTTATGCATGATGTTAATTGTTTGCTCCAGTGAGTTGAGGTTTTGTTCCAGATGATGATGAAGATTGATGCCAGTTACTGTTGGCGTGATGCCTTTTCCCGAGCGAATGAACAATGGATCGTTAAACTGAGTACGAAGTCGTTGCAATGACTGGCTCACGGCCGAAGGTGTAATAAAAAGTGTTTCTGCAGCCTTGCTGATGCTCAGGTGCTGATAGATACATTCAAAAATAACAAGTAGGTTTAGACCGAATTTTTTAAGATCGTAAAGATTAGCCATGTATACTTTCCTCTGACGGTAAAATTTGAAATAATTAAATTATGAAATAGTTTGAAATGTACTTATTTACAGGCTTTATGTTTCAGTGCTTAATGAACGATTAATTTAAACTAACATAGCACAAAACACTTTATTTTCACGAGAAAAAAAGAAGTGTGGTGAGTGATTGAAATGAGAACGATAACAATCACTCATTTTATTACCTTTATTTATTTCCCATGATAATGTTTAATTTCTCCTGATCGGGTAACCCGACTTCCTGTTGCAGCGTATTGTCTTTACTCATGTAGTAGATGGCTGGCGTCACGTTAGCACCCAAATCATCCATCAACTTTTGATTGATATTGAGTATCTTCATCTGCTCGGGCGGGAGAGAGGCAGGAATTTCCAGCTTCATTTTGCCGCCGGAGGCTTCATAGTCATGCCAGGTTTTGGCCGGATCTTTTGTCGACAAGATTGCGGCAGCTGTTGCCGGGCTTTCAGGTTTGATTACGCCCACCAGTAGCGTACGCAACTGAACTTTACCGGAATCGACCCACGGACGCGCCTGCTGCCAAAACTGTTTGCAATAAGGGCAGAAGGGATCGGCGAACACGTAGACAATCACCGGGGCCTCTTTCTTACCATCCAGAATCCATGAGGCTTTTTCCATTCGCTGCCACATCTCGCGCCCTGCTGGGGCATAGATCTCTTTTTCTATCAGTGCATTACTGAGGTTTTCACCTTTCTCATTGTACATGTAGCCTGAGATAGCATGTTTGCCGTCGGGCGTGACGTAGATAGTGACGCCCATATCCTGATATTTACCCAGATAACCTTTCATTTCGCCAGGGGCATCGAAAGGTTTCAGAATAGTAATGCCCTGTTTCTCAATGGCTTTAACAGGGGCAGGTAGCTCTTCGGCATGAACGATAGCGGGAAGTAAGGATAAGAGTAAGGTACGCTTGAACATTGATTTTCCTTATAAAATCAGAAGGAAAGGGGACTGAATTGCAAAACCTATCACAGCCATAGGTAAGATCGACAGTCTGTCGATTGCCCTTTCTTTAGTTGGGTGATGTAATCCCAATCGCTGTTACGACCTTTGTTAAGGTAATGTAGAGCGCAACACATAGCCAGTTCTGCTGGTACTGAAGTTACCTGCGGGTAGCTCGGGTAATGAGGCTCCCTGCAAAGGGGGCCTTTTTTACTTTTGTCTTTTAGGTTCGATTGAGGAAGTTGTTAGTTAACGCTTATTGATTTGATAAAGGAAACGCATTAGCCCTTGGAAGAGATTTTCGTTAACTTATCTCTCAACGAAAACACGGAGGAAGTACAGATGTCTTTGATTAATACCAAAATTAAACCTTTCAAAAACCAGGCGTTCAAAAACGGTGAGTTCATCGAAGTAACCGAGAAAGATACCGAAGGTCGCTGGAGCGTCTTCTTCTTCTATCCGGCTGACTTCACCTTCGTATGCCCGACCGAACTGGGCGACGTTGCAGACCATTATGAAGAACTGCAGAAACTGGGCGTAGACGTTTACTCTGTTTCTACCGATACCCACTTTACGCACAAAGCATGGCACAGCAGCTCTGACACCATCGCAAAAATCAAATATGCAATGATCGGCGACCCGACTGGCGCCCTGACCCGTAACTTCGACAACATGCGTGAAGATGAAGGTCTGGCTGACCGCGCAACCTTCGTTGTTGACCCGCAGGGTATCATCCAGGCAATCGAAGTTACCGCTGAAGGTATCGGCCGTGATGCGTCCGACCTGCTGCGCAAAATTAAAGCCGCACAGTATGTTGCATCCCACCCAGGTGAAGTTTGCCCGGCTAAATGGAAAGAAGGTGAAGCGACACTGGCTCCATCTTTAGACCTGGTTGGTAAAATCTAAGCTAATTTGTAGGCCGGATAAACATAGTGCATCCGGCATTCCACAGGCGCAAATTTGCGCCTGTTTCATTCCAGCACCATGACGCAAGTTGCATTAATGCAGTCCCGCGAAGTCGGCTTGCATGATGATGTTTTCAGAGAGGGAAGAAGAATGCTCGACACAAATATGAAAACCCAGCTCAGGGCTTACCTTGAGAAACTGACCAAACCTGTTGAGCTGATTGCTACGCTGGATGACAGCGCTAAATCGGCAGAAATCAAGGAACTGCTGACTGAAATTGCTGAACTGTCAGAAAAAGTTACCTTCACACAAGACAATACTCTGGCAGTGCGTAAGCCATCGTTCCTGATTACCAATCCTGGCTCTCACCAGGGGCCGCGCTTTGCGGGTTCTCCGCTGGGCCATGAATTTACCTCGCTGGTGCTCGCGCTGTTGTGGATCGGTGGTCATCCGTCAAAAGAGGCGCAGGCGTTGCTGGAGCAGATCCGCGATCTCGACGGTGATTTTGAATTTGAAACCTATTATTCACTCTCCTGCCATAACTGTCCGGACGTGGTGCAGGCGCTGAACCTGATGTCGGTACTGAACCCACGCATTAAACATACGGCGATTGACGGCGGTACGTTCCAGAATGAAATCACCGATCGTAACGTGATGGGCGTTCCGGCGGTATTTATGAACGGTAAAGAGTTCGGCCAGGGTCGCATGACGCTGACTGAGATCGTGGCGAAGGTGGACACCGGCGCAGAGAAACGTGCGGCTGAAGAGTTGAACAAGCGTGATGCTTATGACGTACTGATTGTTGGTTCTGGCCCTGCGGGAGCGGCTGCGGCGGTGTACTCTGCACGTAAAGGTATCCGCACCGGTCTGATGGGCGAACGTTTTGGCGGTCAGGTTCTGGATACCGTTGATATTGAAAACTATATCTCGGTACCGAAAACCGAAGGCCAGAAACTGGCTGGCGCGCTGAAAGCACACGTTGATGACTATGATGTTGATGTGATCGACAGCCAAAGCGCCAGCAAACTGGTTCCTGCGGCGCAGGAAGGTGGGCTGCATCAGATTGAAACGGCATCCGGCGCGGTGCTGAAAGCGCGCAGCATTATCATCGCGACCGGTGCGAAATGGCGCAACATGAATGTTCCGGGCGAAGATCAGTATCGCACCAAAGGCGTAACTTATTGCCCTCACTGTGATGGCCCACTGTTTAAAGGCAAGCGTGTGGCGGTGATTGGCGGTGGTAACTCCGGTGTTGAAGCCGCTATCGACTTGGCGGGCATCGTGGAACATGTGACGCTACTGGAGTTTGCTCCTGAAATGAAGGCCGATCAGGTGCTGCAGAATAAACTGCGTAGTCTGAAAAACGTCGACATCATTTTGAATGCGCAAACGACAGAAGTAAAAGGCGATGGCAGCAAAGTCACTGGGCTCGAGTATCGTGACCGCGTGAGCGGCGATGTTCACAGTGTAGAACTGGCAGGTATTTTTGTTCAGATTGGTCTGCTGCCGAACACCAACTGGCTGGAAGGCGCCGTTGAACGTAACCGCATGGGTGAAATTATCATTGATGCGAAGTGCGAAACCAGCGTGAAAGGTGTTTTCGCTGCAGGTGACTGCACAACCGTACCCTATAAGCAGATCATCATCGCGACAGGCGAAGGCGCGAAAGCCTCGTTAAGCTCCTTTGATTATCTGATTCGCACCACAGTAGCATAAAAAAGTAAGACTCACCTGCAATGCCAAAACCGCCAGTCATCCGCTGGCGGTTTTTTATTTCGCTAAAGCGCGCACAACACGCTGACCTGCCATGTGATCCGTCAAAATGTGTACCGCCACAACCCATGCTGGTTGCACCAGGTATAGGCTGAAAATCCTCGTTTGCAGTTGAATTTACACTGTTTCCCTTTGCAAATTGGGCGATCGCAATAAACATAAGCATCATTGCCCGCGAGTGCAAAAGTGGCTTCTGGCGGCGCGCCTGGCGGCAGATATTTAAATTGCCCCCCCTGAAAGGTGTAAATAAAGATCCACTCCAGATAGTGATCTGCCGTCATTGGATGCGCCGGATTACCTACCGTTACGGAAAGCGTATTTGATTCAAATCCCCCGGAAATGGTCATCAGCGGTTGATGCTGTTGGGCGAGCGCATCGGTAGTAGTGGCATCATTGACCCGTAACGCGACGAGTGTTTTTCCACAGCAGGTTATCGGGGATGTTGCGTCACGTATAGCCATGGTGACAAGGAACGCCCCGCACTGAGGACAACGGTAGAAGTTCGGGTTAGGGCGGATAAAAGTGGGTTTGGTACTGTTTTTAATCCGGTTTGATACCCTGCGTACGTTGCGGGAATGTTCGGGAACAGTATGAGTTAGAGACATAACGCGCTCCTTCTTACGCCGAGGTTGTTAGACCAGTCGTTTCTTGCGAGAGGGATGCCAGACGCTGGAGAATATCCTGTCGGAGAATGTATTTTTGAATTTTGCCTGAGGCCGTACGCGGTAATTTGTCTATAACAACCAGATATTCCGGGTATTTATATTTTGCGATACGCCGTTGAGCGAAAAACGCGATGATATCAGCCAGCTGAAGCGTTTTTTGTGAATGACTCAGCACGACATAAGCGCAAGAACGTTCACCCAGGCGTTTATCCGGCATGCCCACCACAGCGGCATCGTGGATATCCGGATGAAGCAGCAGAATATCTTCTATTTCGCGACTACTGATGTTTTCACCGCCACGGACAATAACGTCCTTTTTTCGGCCAGTTATTTTGATATAGCCGTCTTTATCCATCCGGCAATAGTCGCCGCTGTAATACCACCCGTCGTCGTCAAGTACCTGGTCGGTCAGTTCCGGTTCATCAAGATAGCCGACAAAAACATTGGGGCCGCGAGAGGCTTCTTCGCCCTCATTATTTTCCGCCAGAGTCATCTTCTTCTGGTCGACCACTCTGATTTCAACGCCTGCAGCGGCTCTGCCATCCGTGTTCATTTGATGAGTCAGAGAGTCATGCGGTCGCACTATCGCATGGGGAGCACTTTCTGTACTTCCGTATACGCCAAGGAGTTGAATCCCTGCCTGGTGACATTCCTGCAGAAGTTTTCCTGGGATTGTGGTTCCCCCGCACAGAAAGAAGCGAAGAGAAGAGAGACTGCTGCGCTGTGCTTTGGAAGCATACAGCAGATCGCACACGAACGGTGTTGCCCCCATGATGCAGGTGCAGCGCTCTTGCGCCAGTAATGCCAGGCACTCTTGCGGAGAAAATATGTCCATCAACACGCTGCTGGCGCCCGTTAAAAAAGGGGCGGTCACGCCATGCAGAAATCCTGTTGCATGGGCTAGTGGAGCGGGCATGAGAATCGAATCCGTCCAGTTTATATTGAGCGCTGCGCAGAAGGTTCGTTCACTGGCGATGATGGTATTGTGTGTCAGCATCACACCTTTGGGATGACCTTCCGTACCGGAAGTAAAAAGAACTGCCGCCAGATCGTCGCTATGCGTTAGGACGTGATGCGCTATTGGCGGAGAATCATTGAGGATCTGGCTCAGAACGGGGCCTGTGGGCGCAGGCGCCAGCTTATCAACCGCCACCACCTTCTCAAGCCAGGGCAGATCGGAGCGGAGTGCGGCGATCCTATCTGCCGGGTTGTCGTTTTTAAAACTCGTTGGTGTAAACAGTATCCGGGCCCGGGATTTATTGAGTATCCAGGTCAGTTCACACTCCCTGAAAGCAGGCAGGAGCGGGACGATCACGGCTCCGCTTTTCAGACAGGCCAGATAAATTATCGTGAATTCACACCAGCCGGGCAACTGGAGCGCCACGCGATTGCCCGGGCGGATACCGGCGTCGATGAGCCAGGACGCCAGGCGTCCCGCGGCAATATCCAGCGCTTTATAAGTATAGTTATCCCCCCGATTATCGGTGACCGCCACTTTGTCTGCATACGCTTTGGCCGACAGGGACCAGTAATCGGCTAATGTCGCATCTCCCCAGTGGCCCTGTTGCCGGTATTGCGCTTTACGCTCGGCATTGATTTTTAGGTTCGTTGTCATTGGTTATGTCTCAGACTGAGTTCTTTTTTTGCAATACATCGCCAGTGCGCCAGCCAGTAGCGGCAGAGGCAAAAACAGAAAGACGTCACTGAATGTCCAGCCTGCTGCGAGCATGAGCGAACCCACGCCTGCGCTGGTAATCGCGCCCAGCCGACCAATGCCCGTTGCCCAACCAACGCCAGTTGCCCGTATTGAAGTCGGGTAAAAGTGCGCAGCCAGTGCATAGCAACCGGGGTTGATCCCGTTGAGAGTGAAGCCAAGAATAAGAACCAGGGCATAGAGCAGGAAAAGCGAAGGGGTGAACAGCCCCAGAACTAATGCGCCGCATATGCTGCCTGACAGCGTCAGAATAATCGCCTCGTGTTTGCCCCAACGATCCATTTCAATACCAATGCAAAAATTGCCTATCATGCCGCCTATCTGAAAGACAGACCCCATAATGACGGCCTGAGAGAGCGTAAGTCCGGCATCTTTTATCATCAGGGGTAACCAACTGGATAAAAGGTAAACGCTGAAGAGTCCGACAAAAAGCGTCAACCACAGCGCCACCGTTCCCAGCGTGTAAGGGGGATGCAGCAGTGACTTTGCCGTGCTGGCGCGGGCTTTTTGCGGCTCGGTGGTGTAAAAACGCGTATCTTTGTCTGCAATTCCGGGAATAAACAGATTTAGCAGGCGAACCAGGCGCGCATCGTTACCGGCGTGCTGCACCAGATACAACATCGATTCAGGTAAACAACGCAGTAAAACCAGTGCCAGCAATAATGGCAAAATGCCGCCTGCGATAAGCACGGCGCGCCAGCCAAACGTTCCGAGCAACTGTTGGCTAAGTATGCCTCCCAGCGCTGCGCCAGAATTAAAGCCGCAATGGATCACCGTTGACAGGCGAGAGCGATAACGGTGGGGGGCGTACTCTGCAACCAGCGTCGTGATGTTGGGCATGGCTGCGCCTAACCCGAGTCCGGTAATAAAACGAAAAAAAGTCAGGCTGGATAAATTCCAGGCCCCGGCAGAAAGCAGGCTGCTGAGACCAAAAAAGACAACTGACCCAATAATTAACTTTTTACGTCCATAGCGGTCAGCTAGCGGGCCAGAAATTAAAGAGCCTGCCGCCAGCCCCAATAATCCACTCATCATGACCGGGCCCAGATCTTGTTTGGATAGTTGCCAGTGATCTATTAATGCCGGAGCAATGTAGCCAATTGCCGTGACATCGAAACCATCAATACCCAGAACAAAAAAACCGAGAAAGACAATAAACCATTGCCGTTTGCTGATGGGGTGTTTGTCTAAAATCGTACTGATATCAATTTGATTCTGTACCGACATGGTCTTCTCCCTGAACCGCGAACACGAGGTATCTCCTGATACGGCGATATGCTGTTTTGCAGGGGGTTAGCCGAAGCGAAATTCAACGCCAAACGTTCCTTGTGGATATTCCCATTTTTGTAGAATGGTGTGTGAACACAGCACCCGGCATGTGCCGCATTCGAGGCAGCCAGCATAATCAAAGTGAATATTGCCAGCGTCATCCTGGCGATATAATCCGGCGGGACAGGCGAGGATCAGTTTACGGAACTGCTCTGGATCGGGGTTTTCCACCAGGACAATATGGGGATGGCTTTCATCGACCCTGAATTTATTCGTGCCCAATTTCACATCGACGTTCACGGTATTCATAATGCGCGAACTCCTTTAATGCCGTCTTTTAAGAGATTAATTAATCCGATTTTTTTGCCGTGCGCTAATACTGTCGAGCACAGTGAAGCAGGGGCCTTGCCGTTGACGGTAAACAGAGACGCCATGAGATCGGTTGCCATTTGCGGATATTGTTGAAAAATTCGCGGGTTCTCCATCATTGCAGGGAGGCGGCGGTAGTGGCGCATATCGCGTAACACCGCGCTTTTCTCCAGTGCGTTGGGATAAGCCTGGAGTTTTCCTTTACTGAAATCATTGGCATTTTTCGCGGCAATGACCGTTTGCGCCGCCACATTGGCTGCTGTGATGGCGAGATCCATGCCCCGCACGGTATAGCCCAGATTCAGACACATTCCGGCTGCATCACCGACAATCATCACTCCGTTCTCGACTAACGTTGGAACCATATCTATCCCGCCTTCCGGCACCAGATGCGCGGAATATTCCTGTAGCGTACCGCCTTCGATTAGCGGACGGATAGCAGGATGCTGTTTGAAGTCTTCCAGCATTTGCGGCACGGTTTTACGGGCATGCTCGATACCGTCGAGGCCACATACCAGACCCAGTGAAAGCGTATCGCGATTGGTATACAAGAAACCGCCGCCCATTAATCCGTCTGACGGTGAACCGGCAAACAGCCAGGCGGCGCCTTCGTTACCTGTTAGCCCGAAGCGCTGCTGAATTTGTGCGGATGGCAGTGAAATCACCTCCTTCACACCAACGGCATAATGGTGCGGCGATGATTCTGGCACCATACCGATAGCGCGGCCCAGCAGAGAATTTACACCGTCGGCGAGGAGAACCACATTTGCCTCCAGGGTATCGTCTCCGGCCTGAACTCCCGTCACTCGTCCATTTTGACGGATCAGTGAATCTACTCTGACGCCGGTGATGAACTGAGCGCCAACGGCTTCTGCTTGCGCCATGAGCCAACTGTCAAATGTGCGGCGAAGTACCGTCCATGATTCTGCGACCGGGGCCTGTTGGGGGAGGCTCGCGAGATAGTCCAGCGTGACAGCGCTTTCTGTTGTAAGAAAGGAAATTCGCTCCCTGACTACTTTTCTTTCAACGGGAGCTATATGGGTAAAACCCGGCATAATTTCTTCCAGGCTGTGCGTGTAGAGTCGTCCTCCGGTCATATTTTTACTGCCCGCAGTATCACCACGCTCAATGACCAGCACATCCAGTCCTGCTTTTGCCATTACATAAGCGGCGATGCAGCCTGAGATGCCTGCGCCGACAACAATGGCGTCAAATTTTTCGTCCGACATCGCTTTTGCTCCTGTTGCCGCCATTCGGGATGGCGGCGTTAAATGTTAGTGCTGTAGCAGTTCCGTTAATGCCGGGACGACTTTATATATATCGCCTACCAGCCCGTAGTCGGCGTACTGAAAGATTGGCGCATTCTTATCTTTATTAATGGCGACAATGATTTTGGCGCCATTACCGCCGACCATATGCTGTATCTGCCCTGAGATGCCCAGCGCCAGATACACATCGGTTTTAAGCAGTACGCCAGAAACGCCAATGTAACGTTCACGATCCATCCAGTGCTCACCTTCAGCAATGGGGCGAGAGCAGCCGACTTCCGCATTCAGCGCAGCGGCTAAATCCCAGATCATATGCAGATCGTCTTTGGCCGCTAAGCCACGCCCAATACCGACGACACGACGGGCTTTACTGAGATCGATGCTGCTGACCGATTTTGCCCGGCGCGCTTTGCATAAAAGCTCATGTTGCGGTGGGATATAGCTGACGGGCATGGGAGCAAGCTGATGCGGCGCATTTGCTTCCAGCGGCTCGAATACGCCACTCGAAACGGTCACGATAGCCGTAGGTGTGTTAATTTTTTCCCGACCAAACGCCAGACCGCCATACATTCGATGTTCGGCATACAGTTCGCCATTCTCCAGCGCCAGGCTTGTGGCATCATTAATCAGCGCTGATTGCAGCAGGATGCTAAGCCTGGCCGCCAGGCTTTTTCCTCGTCGGGTTGCCGCCAGCAGGATTAATGTTCCCGTCCTGAGCGCACTGTCGTCTTTTTCGGTATTTTGTATCAGGGCAACGAGGGTTTCTGCATAGTTTTCTAACCGTTGCTGTTCTGACTTTCCGCTCAGGACGTACACCGCGTCGGCATGTTGTACCTGCAAAGCCTCGCTCTCATCCCAGATGACCGCACTCACGTGTTCACCGAACTGCTTTGCTCCTGCAAGGAGATCCGCGTAACGGTCGGCGCTGTCACTCACTACCCATACCTGATTGATTTTGCTCATTCCCAGCTTCTCCGTTGTCTTCAGTTCAGCACTTTATTGAGATGCTCTGCCAGGCGAGCGATATCTTCTGCGCCGTCGCCTTCAATGATGATGTGTTTACGTTCTGCCTGCTGCGGGGCATAAATATTGACCATTTCGGCCTCGGGAGATACCGGCGACCAGCCGATGTCATCGGCCGTCCATTGGGTAACGGGCTTTTTCCCTGCGCCGAGAATCGCTTTCATGGAAGGAATACGCGGTTCATTAATATCTGACGTGACGCACAAGACGGCAGGAAGCGGCACATCAATAATCTCTATTTCATTTTCCAGTGTGCGTTCGACCGTAACGTAGCCGTCTTGGACTTCAATGTGGCTGACGGCATTGACGGTGGGCAGATGAAGCATTTCCCCGACACGCAGCCCGGTTTGCTGTGCATAGAGATCGCCAGAGCCTTCGCCACACAGCAGCAGATCAAAACCGATTTTCTTCGCTGCTGCGGCAATGACCCGGGAGGTTTCGTGCGCAAGCGCAGTTGACAGCCGCTCGTCGCGCACCAGGTAGAGTCCATGAGGACCTCGGGAGAGCAAATCTTTTCGCAGTTTGGCGTTATCCAGCGCCTGACCGCCAACGCACAGGGCTATGACTTCATCGTTTTCACCGGCCAGCAGGACGGCCTCTTCAATAGCATTGAGGTCGAATGGGCTGATTTTTTCTCCAGCACGCGTTGTGTCCAGCGTTCTGTCGGCGGTGATACTGATGTCTTGTTCTTCCGCGACCAATTTATAACAGGCAAGTAATTTCATGACGTATCCTATTATTTTTCATACTGTTTCAGGATCTGACGGGCTGAGATATACACCATAATCTCGTCAGTACCGCCACCGATGCGGTTAACACGGGTATCTCGCCAGAAGCGGGATACCCGGCTGTCATTGGTGTAACCAAGGCCACCTAAAATCTGCATCGCATCGTCAATGACTTCACAGGCTGACTGTGCGCAATACAATTTGCACATCGGCGCGGACAGGCGCATGGGTAAATCGTTGTCACATTCCCATGCCGTGCGATAGACCATGTTTTTCATGTTTTGGATTTTTATCGCCATTTGGGTCAGCTTGAGCTGAATCATCTGGAACTGGCCGATATTTTTATCGAACTGAATACGTTGGTTGGCGTAGCGGGCGGCATCTTCAAAGGCGCATTCCGCCACACCCAGCGAGTGTGCGGCGATGACGAGACGTTCAATATCGAAGTTTTCCATCATGTGAATGAAGCCGTAACCTTCGCGGCCCACCATCGCGCTTTCTTCCAGTTCAACGTTATCGAGAAAAACCTCACAGTTGCTGACCATGTGCCAGCCGATTTTGTGCAGGCTATTACGCTTAACGCCCGGCATGTTTGGATCCACCCACCACAGGGTGAAGCAACGCTTCGGATCTTCCGGTTCGGGATTGCGTGCCAGCACCAGCATGTATGGGTAATCTTTGGCGCCCGTGATGAACGTTTTTTGCCCGTTCAGATAAACTTTGCCATTTCTTCGGGTATAGGTTGTGGCGACGCGGTTATTATCCGATCCCGCCTGCGGCTCGGTGAAGGCGAGTGAATAGGCAGGGATCCCGGTCAGCCCGACTTCAGCCGTTTTCGCCAACTGTTCTGCATTGCCAAAGCGCTGCATATTATGGATGCATTGGCCTTCCGTCATAATGTAGGCGGGAGCTCCCATGCGCGCGATTTCCTCCAGAACCAGCACTTGCGTCATCATATCGGCGGGGATGCCGCCGAGTTCTTCTGGAATGCCTAACAGCCCCACGCCGCTTGCGGCCAATGCCTGAAAGAACTTGCTGGGGAAGGCGCCATTTTCATCACAGGTCTTGAAATATTCTTCGGGAAAATCTCGTGTTATCAGTTCGCGGATACTGGCTAAAAGCAGTTCCTGCTCTTCGGTCAGGCTAAAGTCCATGATGTCTCCTCAATGATGCCTGCTGATAAGAATTGATGTTTCGGACGATGTTCATTTCTTTATATTCTGATCGTGCCTGGACGCCGACTTGCAGAATAATTGGTATGAGGAGAATAAATTCAGCGGGCATTAATGATGCATAGACATATTTAACAACGTCCTGGACAAAACGAGCATTTAGTATGTTTTTGTGATGCGGGTTCAGAAATAAGCGCTGGGTTTTGGTGATGTTCGATTTGTCCTGTTTTTGGTTAAATCTGTCAATGTCAGGAGGACGAATTTTATTTTTATAATCCATCACGTTAATTCATGGAAACAGGTTGGTTAGAATATCTTATCTTTTATATATTCATATTCTTATGGCCTGCATTCTTACCTGAGTATTCAACGTGGAGTGGGGTTGGTATATGTCCATTTTATCTCAGCAGCAACTGGAAGCATTGAAGAAAAAAGTCAGAAAGGTTACCGAAACTGAGCTGGAAGAAATTCAACTGGAAGTTGAGCGGACGAATGTCTTTCCTGACTCTTATTACGACGTTTGCCGTAAAAACGATCTGTTTCGTCTGGCAATGCCTGAAGAATTTGGCGGTATGGGACTCAACTGCGAACAGTTCTTTTCGGTGATGGAAGAGTTTTGCCGCGGGCCTGGTGGGATGCGTATGAACCTGCACCACGCCAACGGATTGAACTGGCGAATTATGTACGATCATGGCGCAGAAGATTTGCGTGCTAAATGGTTACCGCTGCTGGCAAATAAAGATGCGTATATTAACTTTGCATTAACTGAGGCGGATTGCGGTTCGGGTGCAGATATTCGTACTACCGCGGTTAAAAAAGGGGATAAATATATTCTTAACGGAACTAAAACGTTGATATCTCATACGGATATATCCGATGGGAGCTATGTTATTGCGGTTACGGATGAGAATAAGCGTAAAAAGGGTGGCTTAACAGCATTCTTTATCGAAACGAATACCCCCGGTTATTACATTGATCCTATGCCGCATATGATGGGGTGCCGTGGTGCGGGTCATGCTTATCTGCGTTTTGAAAACTGCGAAGTCCCTGCGCATAACATTATGGGGAAAGAGGGCGATGGCCTGGATATTTTCATGAATGCGCTGGCGCATTCACGCGCCATGATTGCCGTAACCTGCCTTGGCATGTCACAGCGCTTCCTGGAGCTGGCGATTGCCAGAGCAAAAGATCGTGTGACTTTCGGTAAGGCTCTCGTTTCTCGCCAGGCGATTCAACAAACGCTGGCGGATATGGGCACGCAGGTACATGCGCTGCGCGTCATGCTGCGCGACTGTGCGCAAAAATTCGACCGTGGCGAAGATATTGAGATGGTTTCAGCCATGTGCAAACTGCACGGCATTGATACCGTGCGTACGGTATCGGATAGCTGTCTCGAAATCTTTGGTGGTATTGGCTATTTCGAAGATAACCCGTATGGCCCGGTAGAAAGGATGTACCGCGATGCTCGTGCCCTGTGGTTTGAAGAAGGCCCACGTACCGTGCAGCGACTGACTATCGCACGCCCATTGATTGCCGCAGGTGGTGAGATTCGCTAGTCCGGGGGCGTTTGCACCGTGTCAGAGGTTAGCCGATTGTACGGGACACTAACCTCAGTTTTGGTCGTACGTCGCTGTTTATCCTGTGGCTACGGCCATTTTTGCTTTTTTGCGAGAGTGACCTATGAGTACATCACCAGGGAACAGACGCTGGGGCATTATTGTCCTGCTCATTATTGATTATTTCGTCATGTTTGTGGCGCGAAGTGGGATGTCGATGTGTGGGCCTGCATTAATGCAGGAATATGGCTGGAGCGCTATGCAGTTTGGCTGGGTATCCACGGCGTTTTTCATTGGCTATGCCGTCACAATGTTACCCGCGGGTTTACTGGCGGACAGGTTTGGCGGCGGGGTCGTTTTGGTGACTGGAACATTATGGTGGGCAGTTTTCACATTTCTAACGCCGTTAGGATCAACGCTGGGCATTATGATGTTGCTGCGTATTCTGGTCGGGATTGGCCAAGGGTTGCTTGTGCCGGCTAACTTTTCACTGGCGGCAAAATGGGTACCTAAGCATGAAGCCGGAATGGCGACAGGATTATTGCAGATAGGTTGCCCTACTGGTATTGCCGTTGCCATGGTTCTGGCTGCATGGATAGTCCAACGCTGGGACTGGCAGGCCGTGTTTTACGTTGTATCGGTACCCGGCGTACTGTGGTGTCTACTGTGGTGGAAGCTCGGCAGCAACCGTCCGCAACAGGATACATTTATCACCCAGGGTGAACGAGACTATATTCTGGCTGGGCAAGTCTCTACTGAAATCTCTCCGGCCACACAAAATGAGCCGCTAAGTAAAGGCGATATTCTGGCAACCCCTTCAGTCTGGGCATGCGCCTTATGTTACTTTTGTACCAATTACCTCTTTTTTCTCTTCATGACCTGGCTGCCAACCTACTTTGCTATGGGGCGTGGAATCGATCTCAAACAAAGCGCGATTTTTTCTATGCTGCCGTATCTGGTGGCAATCTTTGCCTATCCGCTGGGGGGCGTAGTTACTGATGCCGCATGTCGTCGATTTGGACAAAACGTCGGACGTAAGATTTCTCCGGTACTGGGGTTATTATTAGCTGGGGTATTTTTGATCCTCGGCACTCAGGCAAATAGCTTGTGGAGTGCCGCCACGCTTATCTCTGCGTCGAACTTCTTCCTGTGCTTCACGATGGCTGCACACTTTTCAATTCCTATTATTTTCTCGCAAAAAGACACCGGTATGTTGGTCGGGCTGAACGGGGTGTTCGGGACGTTGGCGGGTATTCTCTCGCCTGTACTCGCTGGCTGGGTGATTGATGTCTCCGGTGGTCAGTACGAGTACGCACTGTATCTGGGCGCGGGCGTGGCGATTGTCGGAGCCTTCTTTATGTTAATTGCGCGCATTCGGCCAATAGAAAAGAAATCAGCACGCGTAAGCGCCGGTGGCCGTAAAGGATTTGCCGGTTAAACAGGCTACTCATTATTGAGGGAATATGACGTATGAGACCATTAGAGGGCGTTAAGGTCGTTGATCTGACATCATTTCTGGCTGCGCCAACGGTAGCGCGTATTTTAGGTGATTGGGGGGCGGATGTGATCAAAATCGAACCGCCCATCGGCGATCCTGGTCGTACGCAGGCGTCAGTTTTTAATATGCCGTATGAAGATGATGAGAATCCGGCATTTGATATTTCCAATGCCAATAAGCGTTTTCTGTGCCTGAATTTGAAACAGGAGCGAGCGAAAGAAATTGCCTGGCGTATTCTATCCACCGCTGATGTGGTAGTGACCAGCTATCGGACGAAAGCGCTGGAGCGGCTAGGGTTCTCATGGGAAGAGTTGCACCTGCGTTTCCCTCGTTTAATTTTCGCTCAGATTCTGGGGTACGGTGAGCAAGGACCAGAAAAAGATACCGCAGGGTTTGATGCGACGGCCTATGTTTGCCGGGGAGGGATCCTGGGGTCGACAAACGAACGGGGGGAAACGCCGATTAACTCAGTTAATGGGTTTGGCGATTTCCAGGCCTCCATGTGTCTGGTTTCGGGTGTCTGCGCGGCGTTATATGGTCGTACGCTCTCCGGACAGGGGGATAAGGTCACTGTGAGTCTGCATCATACCGCGTTGTTTATGATGAGTATTGCCGTCACATCGGCGCAATACGGCAACGTTTATCCTAAATCCCGTTGTGAAGTCGCGAACCCGTTCAACAATACCTATAAAACCCGTGATGGTCGCTGGATGGTAATTTGTATCCCAGAGTACGATCGCTTTTTCAATAAGTTCATGACGCTACTTGGTCGCGAAGATTTGGTCGACAGTCCCGAGTTTTGTCGTATTGCCGATGTCAATCTGCATGGACGTAACCGGGATATTATCAGGATCATCAGTGAGCAGGTCGCTAAACGCTCGCTTGATGAAATGATGCAGATGCTAAAACAAAACGACTTTGCTCATGAGAAAGGCTTCACGCCTGATGAAATCCTTGACGATGAGCAGGCGTGGGCGACGGACTGTCTGCGAAATGTTGAATATATCACTGGTAACCGACGCGTGCTGGTGACCCCTCCTGTGAACATTGGCAGTATGGGGCCTGCACAAATTCGTCCATCCCGCAGATTAGGGCATGATTCGCAGCAAATTCTTTTGGAATACGGATATTCTGTCGAGGAGATAGCGCGTTTGAATGCCGACGGCGCGGTCATTATGCCCGCATAACCTTAGCCCGCCAGGGGATGACACCGTTGCCGCCTGGTGGGTCCATTTGATTGGGTGGGGAAGCATTGATGACAACGACCATTCCTACTTATGCGTTATATGGCGAGCAGTCGGAACCAGGCTGGGAAAATTTCTTTAATGTAGAAATGATCTCATTGCGTTCAAAACCCCTGAACTGGAAAGCCAGCCCGCATATTCATGACTCATTGATTCAGACCCTCTTTATTCAGAGTGGCGAGGTTGATGTTTTAATGAATTACACCCGGATGAAGTTGAAGGGGCCGGGTCTCATCCTTGTACCTGCGCAGACCGTTCATGGTTTTGATTACCGACCCGGTACGGAAGGGATGACGATCACTGCCTCACAAGGGCCAATGGAGTCGGTAATGGGATTATTGGCGCCCAACGTTCTCACTCTGATGCATAAGCCCTGCGTAATCCCCCTCGATGGCTCCCCAGAAGACGGGAAAATTATTCAGGGTTTTTATCAGTCTTTACAAAAAGAGATGCAGAAACCGAGGGTTAATCATAAGGCAATGTGCATTTCGATTTTTATTTCCATCCTGGTTCACCTCACGCGTATCAGTACCCTGACAGAAGAACAGCAGAAATTTGATATCTGCTCGCGTAAAGCCTCCCAAATAAACAAATTCCTCCTGCTGGTGGATCAGCGCTTTCGCCAGCGGCTGACCGTTAATGATTATTCTGAAGAGATGGGTATGTCCCCGGGGCATCTGTCGCGCTTATGCCGGATAACATTAGGCATGTCCAGCCTGGATGTGATTAATATGCGCGTACTGCAGGAAGCCCAACAGGAACTGGTCTACACCTCTAAGACGATAAAGCAGCTTGCGGCTTTTTTAGGATTCAATGATGAAGCCTACTTTACGCGTTTTTTCCATAAACATACGGGTGTCAGCCCAGGACAGTACAGGGAGTTGGCCTTACAAAAAATATCTACAGGGGAGGTGTGCCAGGTTATGGGCGCTGCTGATGAGAAAGAGTGCATTACGCAATAACCCCCCACCCGTAAGACGGGTGGGGTTGTTACAGTAAATCAGACGCAGTTAACGGACAACCAGTACCGGCAGAGTGGCGTGGCGGACAACGCTGGAGGCGTTTGAGCCGAGCAGGTGGGTACTGATGGACGGGTTACGTGACCCAATGACCACCACATCCGCATTCAACTCTTCACCCAACTCGTTGACCACGTCACGGACGCTACCAAAGCGCACGTGTTGTTTAATGCGGGAGGGATCGATGCTGAAGTGACCGACCATTGTTTGCAGACGCGTTTCCGCTTCGTGTTGCAGATGCTCTTCAAAACGACGAACGTCTGCCGCAAAGCGGTGCAGGCTTAAGCTTGCTGAGCCTGGCAGCACATGCAGCAGATGGATAACGCCGTTTTCCTGTGCCAGGAATTCTGCATGGCGAATAGCCTTGTCACTCAGTTCCATTTCGAATACATCAACAGGCATTATGATTGTGTTGTACATAAACATTCTCCTTGTCATTACATGAACACATAACAGCATAGTATTAAAAATGATTCTGTCAGTCACGGCACAGATTTATGTTTTGCGAACAGGAAATAACGTGAGGAGCGGGGAGATGAGGAGTAACCGGAAAGAGGATGCAGATGCATCCCCTGCAAGATAAAGCGAATAGCTTTGATAAGACAGAGTTAGCGCAGGTAGTCGCCCGCAGCTTCTGGTTGGTACTCAAGCTCGATGACTTCGAGGTGTGTTGATGTACCGCCCGGCAGTTCCCAGTGAATGGTGTCGCCAACGCGCAGGCCCAGCAGTGCCGCGCCAACAGGCGCCATGACGGAAAGCTGTGTGCTGCTGTCAGTCATATTAGCCGGATACACCAGGGTACGCACACGGACTTCGCCATCACTCAGATTGCGGAATTTCACGCGGCTGTTCATGGTCACGACATCGTGCGGCATGGTTTCTGGAGAACACATTTGCGCGCGATCCAGCTCGGCGTTCAGGGCGTCGGCAATGGGTAAACCAGCAAACGCAGGTTGCTCCAACAGGCGGTCAATGCGTTCCGCATCGAGGTCGTTAATGATGATAGTTGGTCTGGACATTTATTACTCCATGTCGTCGATACTGCGGGTGCGCAGGTAAATAATCCCAAAAGAAAACCCTCACCGTCAGGCGGCAAGGGTTTAGCTTGTATGATGATACTGAGACTTACCCCATGTTTGAAGTGATTTAGTTCACATTCAGGTAAATCATCAATATTGTCGCATATGGTGTGATTTTAGCCGAAAAACGTGATCGTTCTCCAATTTGCATTATGCTTTTTAAGCGCTCGTTGCGGGTGCGTCAATACAACTCAGTGTTCCGCTACAGGAGATCTCATGAGCCAGTACGACAAACTTACCTTAAAAGACGGCAGCTATTTGCATTTTAAAGACTGGGGAAGTGGACAGCCCATCGTGTTCAGTCATGGTTGGCCGCTGACAGCAGATGCGTTTGAGGATCAGATGCTGTTTCTTGGGTCGAAAGGATTTCGTGTGATCGCCCATGACAGGCGAGGACATGGCCGCTCGGCCCAACCGTGGGATGGCCACAATATGGATCAGTATGCTGACGATCTGGCTGAACTTACCGCGCATCTCAATCTTAAAGATGCCGTGCATGTTGGGCACTCTACCGGCGGTGGGGAAGTGGCGCGTTATATTGGCCGCCATGGGACGCAGCGGGTGGCAAAAGTGGTGTTAATTGGCGCGGTGACGCCCATCATGATCAAGACCGACTTTAACCCGAATGGCGTGCCGAAAGAGGTGTTTGATGGCATCCGGGAAGGGGTAGTGAACGATCGCGCCGCCTTTTTCTATGAACTGACCGCGGCATTCTATGGTTATAACCGTCCGGGCGCAAAAGAGTCGAAAGCCGTCCGGGAAAGTTTTGTTGAACAGGGCTTACAAGGGTCCATCAAAGCGTTGTACGACTGCATTCATGCGTTTTCAGAAACAGACCTGCGTGGCGATCTCGAAAAAATGACCATCCCGACGCTGGTGATCCACGGCGATGACGATCAGATTGTCCCGTTTGAAACCTGCGGCAAGGTCGCGGCAGAAATATTGCCGGATGCGCAGTTGAAGGTATATGCCGGTGGTTCTCACGGTATTTGCACCACCCATAAACAGCAGATCAATGGCGATCTGCTCAACTTTATTCAGTCGTAATCTTTAACGGATTGTTCTACGCTGATCTTCTTTTTCCAGGGAGATGAGCGAAGCATAATTCGTGCTGCGCTACCGTTAATGACACCAGAGAAGGCTATGTATTTCTATCAACCATCACAGGGACACGGCTTACCGCACGACCCGCTAAATGCCATCATTGGACCGCGCCCCATTGGCTGGATTGCGTCGCGCGACAGTAACGGGCGACATAACCTGGCGCCATACAGTTTCTTTAATTGCTTTAACTACCATCCGCCGATTATTGGTTTTGCCAGCAGCGGCTGGAAAGACAGCGTGCGGAATATTGTCGAAACCGGTGAGTTTGTCTGGAACCTGACCACCCTTGAACTGGCTGGCGCGATGAATGAAACGTCTGCCAGCTTGCCGCACGGCGAGGACGAGTTTTTTGCCGCTGGGCTGAATAAAGCCGACAGCCGGATTGTCAGCGTGCCGCGCGTGGCGCAAAGCCCGGTTAATTTTGAGTGCCGTTTATCGCAAACTCTGCAACTGACCACTGCTGACGGCGCGCCTGTAGAAACCTGGCTGGTGCTGGGAGAAGTGGTGGGCATCCATATAGACGAAACGCTACTGGAAGAAGGCATCTACCAGACGGCGAAAGCGAAGCCGGTACTGCGTGCGGGTGGACCCACGGCGTACTATTCAATCAGTGAAACACACCGTTTTGATCTGGTTCGCCCGGACGCCCGTTTGCAACGCTAAGCATGCAGACCGACGCCCGGTTTGCGCGTCGGTCGTGATTTTCAGTATCCAGCCCTGTCGATAATAAACTGTTTACCGCAGTTACCCGGATGCGGCTGCGGTAAGAATGACTGCGCAGATAGCGGTTGATTGATGGTGTCGGCTTTCAGGGATAGCTGGATCTCTGTGAGATAAGCCGGATTGCCGTGGCAGCTTAGCTTCACGGCTTTGACATTCTCTTTGCCCCAGTTTTTGGCGATAGCGGCGTCAAATGCGTTGCGGCTGACGGTTTTGCCGTAGTTATCCGCGAGGAACTTGCCCGCTTCGCTGTTTTTGAATTCATTATTCAGCCGCACCATCGTGCCAAAGTACACGTCGGGATCAAAACCAAAACAGGCGCCGTGTTTGGCATACTCGTAGCGTTCCAGGCAGGATGTTCCGCCAGCGCCTGGCATCACCGCGCTCAGTTTCGCCGCGCTCTCCAGTGACAGGCCGGTTTCAGGCGCTGCGCATTTACGGCTGGCACGCGCTTCAGGCAGGTTAGGAATGGGGCGTGTTGCGCAGCCAAAACGCATCCAGCGGCGGTTGTCTACCCCGCGAGCGGCGATCGATTTTGGCAGGCTGGGCCATAAACCGTGAACGGTCAGGAAATCGGCTTTGTCTGCTATCTCTTTTTGCAGACGACATTCGTCGGGTTCCTGACGATTACGCTCGTGTTGGCTTTGACAGAAACCGGTTTGCCAGGAGAGGGCCAGCACGTAGCGGTCAAAATCAGCGTACTGTTTTGCCTGAAGTTCATCGGCCTGAGCCGCAGAAACTGGCAGCAGAAGCGCTGCCAGTAAAGAAGAATAACGCCACGTTGATGTCATGATGATTTCGGATACTTATATAAATTCTGAATATCATCTATTTAATCATAAAAAAATGCCAGTCAGGTTTAGCTGACTGGCATCATTTTCATCAGGCGTGAGCCGGAATGATTAGCTCCACATTGCCAGAATCGGCCAGCCGACCAGCAGAAGCATAGCGATGTAGATAACGCCGAAGATAGCTCCCAGACGCCAGTAGTCTTTAGACTTCACATAACCACAACCGTAGATGATAACGCCAGGGCCGGTTGCATACGGCGTCAGGCAGCCCATGATACCGATGGACAGCACCAGCAGGATACACAGATGTTCCATTGGAACGCCCGGGATACCTTTACCGACCGCCAGGATAACCGGCAGCATGGTGGCGGTGTGTGCGGAAAGGCTGGCGAACAGGTAGTGAGCAAAGTAGAACACCAGCACCAGCACGATCACGGTCGCGTTAGGTGAGAAGCCTTCCAGGTGCGTGCTCATGGTGTTAGCGAACCAGTCGATGAAGCCTGAACGGGTCAAACCATTTGCCATAACAACCAGCGTGGCGAGGTTTACCAGTGTGTTCCATGCGCTGTTATAGCGGGTAATATCTTTCCACGGTACAACGTGTAGCGCCAGCATCAGGGAAACCGCCAGCAGACCCACCGCGGTGGCATCAATCAGTTTACCCCCGAAGACCCACAGACCCAGGCTGAGCAGAACCAGACCGATCAGGGTCAGCTCTTTACGCGTCAGTTTACCCATGGTTTTCAGTTCTTCACCGGCCCATGCGGCAACTTCAGCACTGTGAGTGACTTCTGGTTTGTACAGAACATAGGACAGCCACGGCGCAACGATCAGCAAAATAATACCGACCGGCAGGAAGCTGAGGAACCATTGCAGCCAACTGATTTGAATGCCAGCAATTTTGTTGACGAATTCCAGACCCAGTACGTTCGGCGCCGCGCCGGTCACGAACATAGAGGAGCTCAGGCTGGTACTGATGACCATCATCCACATCAGATATCCGCCGATACGGCGCGCGGAAGGATCGTTCGGGAATGATTTAAACAGCGGCGGCAGGTTTTTGATAACCGGGAATACGGTACCACCGGTACGCGCGGTGTTGGACGGTGTAAACGGCGCCAGCAGGATGTCGATAATAACAATCGCATAGCCCAGCGTCAGGGTACGTTTACCCATGAATTTCACCATGAACAGCGCGATACGACGACCCAGGCCGGTAACTTCATAACCCAGTGCGAAAATAAACGCGCCAAACACCAGCCACACGGTGGTGCTGGAGAAGCCCGCCAGACCCCATTTCAGCGCTTGCTTACCCGCTTTGAATGCCGGGTCGGCCAGCTCGGATGCGTCAAACAGCAGATAGTTACTGCCGATAACGCAGATCGTCACTGCGATAAAGCTGATTGCCGTTGCCGGAATTGGCTCCAGAATCATCCCGACAATCATGGCCACGAACACGGCAAAATAGTGCCATGCCTGTGGGGGCATGCCATCAGGGACGGGGATAAGAAACATGACACCCATGACTACCAATGGGGCCAGTAACTTCCAAATTTTATCTTTTGCTAAAGACATGTGTGTGATTCTCCGGAAAGGATCTTTAATTGTGATAATGATGAACTTGTGAAATCTGAGCTAAGAACCATGTGACGATCAGCAGATCGGCGCAGCCTCCAGGACTGAGGTTGCGTTCAATGCACTGTTGGTCGAACTGGCGTAGGTATTCGAGATCGGCAGGGGTACGAATTCCGCCTTGTTGTAACAACGTGGAGGCCTGCTGCTGTAACCAGCGCAAACCTTCTGCGCCACCACGGGAAGCCACGTTGGTGTCGCCGTTGATAGACATCAGCAGCAGTAACGTATCGAGTAACGCCAGTTCAGGATCGCGGCCCTCAGCCAGCAGTGCACGGTAGTGCGGCAGAGCATGCTGAATGACGAGGGGATATCCTGCTTCGGCTTCGCCGCGTGCGCCGGTTAATCCCAGTTGCTGATAAAGACGTTGGCCAGCCGTGAGTTGTTGGTTGTTCTGGCGCAGTTCGCGCTCGGTCAGGCCACGGCAAAATGTTGCTGCCGTAGAGCAAAGGGTTTCAGCGGTAACGCTCAGGCGGAGCTGGAGCAGGCGGCCAATGGCGGCGCACAGTAATCCCAGCGAGAAGATGCTGCCTTTATGGGTGTTCACTCCGGCAGTAGCGCGAAACATATCGGCTTCGCAGGCCATGCCCAGCGGACGTAGTCCTGGCAGGACATCTTCCGGCGACTGCTGTGCGCTAAATGCGCCGTATTCGATAAAACGCGGCAGCCATGTCTGAATCGCTTCAGCACTGCGATAAAAATCTTCCAGCGCCATGTCTTTATGCGCGCCGTTATTAATACGATCCACCAGACCCGGTTTAGGCGACAGGTTGACTTCCGTCAGCATGGCGCGCCACGCCAGCGTGGCGTAAGCGTCAGGCAGATCCAGAGGAAGAACTGCGTTATGAGTTGATGTTGCGGGAATCGGCATCATGCAGCAGTGCCTCCATCTGAGTGAGTAAGTCGGAAAGCGCGTGAGTTTTACCCCGCGCGCATTCGGCAGCGCTTTGCTCGCATAGCAGACAGCGGCGGGCAGGGAGCGCGAAATGACGCCGGGACAGAATTTCCCCTTCAGGGTTCAGGACGTCGATGTCCCATAACCGTCCCAGCGGATGTGAATGCTCAAGTCCGATAGTGGCGAGCTTGAGGTACTGGGCCGGAGCCTCAATGGCCAGCAGGCCTTCCGGTCCGCTGGCAGAGACCAGCGCAGTTTGCTCCCTGACAATCCAGGCGGATTTTTCCGCCAGCGCGAGCAGGGCGGTGACGCCGTGATTAAAGATGCGACGGGTTAATTCGCTGTCTTTAATCGGACCTGGCGCGACCACGGTAAACGAGACCAGTGGCGCGTGATGATGCGTGAGCCAGGCATGCTGCCTTGCTTGTCTCTCATCTCGGCTGGCGAGCAGCTCAGGGATGGAAACCGCGTGGCAGGTGGCGTGTTCAGGGAGCAGGTGCATAGCTTATTCCTTCACCTGATGCACAACGTCAATTACCGAACCATCGCGGTAGCGCACAACGGCAATTACGCGATCGGTAAATTCGATGGCGCGCGGTTGACCGGTTAGCTGCTGTGCACGTTCGCGCAGCCATTCAATCGACACCACTTTCATGCCAGCTTCTTGCAGGCGTTCCGCCAGTTCAGGGCGAGCAGGGTTGACGGCGATACCGTGGTCGGTAACCAGAATGTCAACGCTGGAACCAGGGGTTACGCAGGTCAGCACGTTATCTACCAATGTCGGGATGCGTCCACGAACCAGCGGTGCGACGATGATAGAAAGCGCTGCGGCCACAGCCGTATCGCAGTGACCACCGGAAGCGCCACGCAGTACGCCGTCGGAGCCGGTCAGTACGTTAACGTTGAAGTTGGTGTCTACTTCTAATGCGCTCAGTACCACAACGTCCAGGCGGTCAACGGATGCGCCTTTCGAGCCCCAGTTAGCGTACTGGTTAGCGCTGATCTCAATGTGGTTTGGATTGCGGGCCAGAGATTTCGCGGCGGTACTGTCGAAGCTTTGTACATCCAGCAGTTTGCGGATTAAGCCTTTTTCATGCAGATCAACGATGGTGGCGGTAATGCCGCCCAGCGCGAAATCGGCATGGATGTCACGGCTACGCATTTTGTCTTCCAGGAAACGGGTAACGGCCAGAGACGCGCCGCCGGTTCCTGTCTGCAATGAGAAACCTTCATTGAAGTAACCGGAGTTAGCAATGACGTCTGCCGCGCTGCGGGCGATCAACAATTCACGCGGATTGGTGGTCATACGGGTCGCGTCAGCACCAATTTTGTCCGCATCGCCGACCTGGTCGATCTGCACGATCAGATCCACTTGATCCTGGGTAATGCTGGCCGGGTTGTGCGGATAGCTCAGCAGTTGTTCTGTCAGCAGAACAACCTGCCTGGCGTTCTCGGCATCGACGCGGGCATAGCCCAGTGAGCCGCAGCATGCTTTGCCGGTATAACCGTTAGCATTACCAAACTGGTCGCACGCCGGTACGCCGAGGAATGCGACATCAATGTTGAGTTCGCCACTTTGCACCAGGTGTACACGACCACCGTGGGAGTGGATTTGCACCGGCTCAGCCAGCAGACCACGAGAGATCTCTTCTGCCAGCGGGCCACGCAGCCCGGAGGTATAAATTCGGCTGACCACGCCCTGACGGATGTGCTCAACCAGCGGCGCGTGGCAGTCGCTCAGGGAGCTTGAGGCCAGCGTCAGATTTTTAAAGCCCATGTTGGCGATGGCGTCCATCACCAGGTTAATCGTCAGATCGCCACCGCGAAATGCGTGGTGGAAAGAGATAGTCATACCATCCTGTAAACCTGAACGACGAATGGCGTCTTCCAGATTAGCGCACAGCTTTTTGTCGCGCGGTTTTTGCGCCTGCAATTCTACTTTTGCGGTGCTCTGATAAGCGGAAAGCTCGCTTTCTGCATGACGGCTCCAGGTCGCCACGCGATCCTGGCGTTGAGACTGTTCGATTTTCTGCGTCATTTTTTTGCCTTATTCTTCGCGAATGCCGGAAAGTTCTGCACGGGAGATAACCAGAAGGGCGCGCTCGATAACCGGGCTGTCGACCATCTTGCCGTTCAGGGAAACCACGCCACGACCTTCGCGGGCGGCAGCTTCAGCGGCTTCCACCACCTGACGGGCATGAGCCAGCTCTTTGCGCGTCGGGGCATAGAGGTTATGCAGAAGTTCAATCTGGCGAGGGTTGATCAGCGACTTGCCGTCAAAACCCAGTTGCTTGATGTGTGAGGCTTCGTGCAGGAAACCTGCTTCGTTGTTGGCATCGGAATAGACGGTATCGAATGCCTGAATACCGGCAGAGCGTGCAGCCTGCAAAATAGAGCAGCGGGCAAACAGCAGTTCAGTGCCTTCCGGGGAACGTTCAGTGCGCAGGTTACGCACATAATCTTCAGCACCCAGTGCAATACCAATCAGACGCTCGGAAGCGTGGGCGATTTCTACCGCGCGGGTAATGCCTAACGGCGATTCGATAGCGGCTAACAGACCGGTGCTGCCGGGTTCGCGACCACAGGCGTTTTCGATGCGCAGGATTTCGCTTTCGATGTCGATGACATCCTGTGCGGTATCGGTTTTCGGTAAACGCACGATGTCGGCGCCGCCGCGCACAACGGCTTCGAGGTCATTGATGCCCCATTCGGAGTCGAGGGCGTTTACGCGCACGATGGTTTCTACGTCGTGATACAGCGGATGTTGCAGCGCGTGGTACACCATGCGGCGGGCGGTATCTTTTTCACGCAGCGCGACGGAGTCTTCCAGGTCGAACATCAGCGCATCAGCCGGGTAGATAAACGAGTTGCTGACCATGGCGGCATTGGCGCCCGGTACGAACAACATGCTACGGCGGGTACGGGTTTTACGTTGTTGTAAAGATTCGGCAATCACTGGCAATCCTCCCATGGCAGTGCCGGAATACCGCCAGCGCGGGCCAGTAGTGCTTCCAGTCGCGCACGTAAAATGCAGTCCAGTGCGCCTTTATCATCAACATTTAATTGCACGCCGCGTACGTTGTAGCGGGACAGTACGTCCAGAATGGTGGCCCGAATGGCATCACCGAACTGCTTTTCGACGCTACTGTTAACCTGCAGGTCAATATCCTGCGAATCGAGTGGGGCGATGCGAATCATCACATCACCGGACTCGAGTGTGCCTGCGACGGCTGCCTGGTTTATTTTCATTTTTCACCTGTTGCTAATGCGGGGGTATTTTGGCGGACTGCCGCACCCGATGAGGCTCGTTCAACCATGCTTTGCAGATAGCGCAGCGTGGCGTCAGGAACCAGGGATGCGATAGCCGTGAGATCTTTTTTAACCAGCAGCTTGCGCACCCAGGAGGCGGAAATCGGCATCTCCTGGAAGCACAGCCGCTCAATTTCCACCAGTTCAATCGGTGGGGCGGGAAGCGTTGGGGTCTCCAGCCAGTAACGCATATCGTTGTTGTACTGGGAGGTGACGGTGCAATACGGCTCGGTACCCACGAAACGGTGCGTAACACCGAGAGCCGGGGCCAGGTACTGGCGGAAGATTTTCAGGTCTATTTCGGTGTAGCAGTGGTTAATAACGCTCTGCTCTTTGATGAAGTAGCACGGGAACGTGGCGCGGGAAATGATGTATTCCGAACCGCGATGCACGGTTAAACGCGGAATGTCTTTTGTCCCTTTAAGTACCAGATCCAGTCGGTCTTCATACGGAAAACGCGAGGTATCTTCTTTCACCAAAAACAGATGCAGCCAATCACATTGCGCGGCCGCCTGTTGGATCAGAAAACGATGACCGTTGGTGAAGGGGTTGGCGTTCATGACGATACAGCCAATTTTTTTCCCTTCATGACGCTGTTTTGCCAGCGATTCGGCGTAGCGTTTCAGCCGCGTGGTGCTGTTTTCCATCAACACCATAATGCCGGGCACGCTGGTGAGTGTGGAAAAGCCGCACTGTTTAAACAGCGATTCGTACTCGGTTTTGGTATAGATGAAGAGGTGCGTACAGTGGCGCTCATAGGCGAGGTTGATGAGTTCTGTCGCCAGCGTCAGCGCCAGGCCTTCACCGCGCACGGACTCACAAATCGCGACGCACTTAATGATATTTCCGGCGATACCGCCACAGGCAATCAGGCGATCGTCACGGGTGACGGTGATAAATACTTCGACGGTGGTATCAACGCTCAGATCGTTCTCTTTCAGAAATTGCGCGATAGCCGCCATCTTTTTATTTTCTGAGCGTTTAACTTGCGTGAATATATTATTACCGAACATAGTAAATAGAGCCCCGATGCTATATTTGTTACTGGGTTTCTGTTTTTGTTGCTCTGATTAGCAACCTGATAACGTTTTGTTTGCAATTGAAGGGAATGGTTTTTTATTACGGAGTATTTCTTTTTTTCCCTGCTGCATACATCGTAAGGAGTATTTTGGAGGTAATTTTTGATTTATTTCACAATAAGTTAGAAGGTTTTAATGTGTTTTATGGTTTTAAGTTTTTTAATTAATTTAACCCGGAAATAGCGCGTGGTTTTAATTTGTTTAATTGATTTAAGGTGGGGAATCTGCAACGATCCTGTTTTATATCGTCACTTTTAAATAAAACATTTTTATTACAACTACAATAGAAAATAAGTTTCGGTAACGTCGGTGAGGAAAATTTATGGCAGAACAGAAAAATAAAACACGGTTTCCTTTTTTTCGCAGTCTGGCGTTTCCGTTACGCATTTTTCTGCTCATTCTGGTCGTTTCTGTTCTTATTATCGCAGCGTTAGCACAATACTTTACCGCCAGTTTTGAAGATTATCTGACGACACATGTCCGCGATATGGCAATGAACCAGGCCAAAATCATCGCCTCTAATGACAGCATCATCACGGCGGTGAAGCATCGTGATTACAAGCGTCTGGCGACTATTGCCGACAAACTACAGAGCGGGACTGATTTCGATTATGTGGTGATTGGAGATACCCACTCTATTCGTCTTTATCATCCGAACCCGGAAAAAATTGGTTACCCGATGCAGTTCACCAAGCCTGGCGCGCTGGAAAAAGGTGAGAGCTACTTTATTACCGGCAAAGGATCTATTGGGATGGCAATGCGCGCCAAAACCCCTATCTTTGATGACGATGGCAAAATCATTGGCGTGGTCTCAATTGGCTATCTGATCAGTAAAATTGATAGCTGGCGATCGGATTTCTTACTGCCAATGGCTGGGGTATTTATCCTGCTGTTGTTGGTACTTATGCTGCTCTCCTGGTTTTTTGCTGCCCATATTCGTCGGCAGATGTTGGGGATGGAGCCTAAACAAATCGCGCGGGTGGTGCGTCAGCAGGAAGCGCTGTTCAGCTCGGTGTATGAAGGGTTGATTGCCGTGGATCCTGACGGATATATCACTGCGATAAACCGCAGTGCGAGGAAAATGCTGGGGCTGTCATCGCCGGGCAGAAAGTGGCTGGGCAAACCGGTAAATGAAGTCGTTCAGCCAGCGGACTTTTTCACCCAGCAGATTGCGGAACAACGCCAGGATGCGATGGTTAATTTTAATGGGTTGAGCGTTATCGCCAACCGTGAGGCGATTCGCTCCGGTGACGAACTGCTCGGCGCCATTATCAGTTTTCGTAGTAAAGATGAAATTGCTACCCTTAATGCGCAATTAACGCAAATCAAACAGTATGTTGAGAGCCTGAGAACGCTGCGTCATGAGCACCTGAACTGGATGTCGACTATCAATGGCCTGCTGCAAATGAAAGAGTATGACCGGGTGCTGGCTATGGTTCAGGGCGAGTCACAGGCGCAGCAACAACTGATTGACAGCCTGCGCGGCGCCTTTGCCGATCGTCAGGTGGCGGGTCTGTTATTTGGTAAGGTGCAACGTGCGCGGGAACTGGGTCTTACGATGACCATTGTTCCTGGCAGCCAACTGCGCCAACTGCCTGAAGGGCTGGATAGCACAGAGTTTGCAGCAATTGTTGGCAATCTGCTTGATAATGCATTTGAAGCGAGTTTACGCACCCAGCAAGGCAACAAAGTCGTCGAACTTTATTTGAGCGACGAAGGGGATGATGTGGTCATCGAAGTTGCCGATCAGGGATGCGGTGTACCGGAAGCATTGCGTGAAAAAATATTTGAACAGGGTGTAAGCACCCGTACCGATGAACCAGGCGAACATGGCATCGGTTTGTATCTGATTGCAAGTTATGTGAGGCGCTGTAACGGGGTGATTACGCTCGAAGATAACTCCCCTTGCGGCACCTTATTTTCTTTATTTCTTCCGAAAGTGAAAAAAAATAATGACGGAACCATTAACGCTACTGATCGTTGAGGATGAAACGCTACTGGCGGAAATGCATGCTGAATATATCCGCCATATACCCGGCTTCAGCCAGATATGGCTGGCGGGTAATCTTGCGCAGGCAAGAATGATGATTGAGCGTTTTAAGCCCGGTTTGATTCTTCTTGATAACTACTTGCCGGACGGTAAGGGTATTACTTTGTTGCATGAGCTGACCCAAGCGCGTTATCCGGGCGGTGTGGTCTTTACCACGGCGGCCAGCGATATGGAAACGGTCTCCGAGGCCGTGCGCAGCGGCGCGTTTGATTATCTGGTCAAACCTATCGCTTACGAGCGGTTGGGGCAGACGCTGACGCGGTATCAACAGCGCAGACGTATGCTGGCAGGCAATGACAGCGCCAGTCAAAAGCAGATTGATGAAATGTTTAACGCCTATGCGCGCGGCGAGCCGAAAGGCGATTTGCCGACCGGGATTGATGCGTTAACGCTGAATGCGGTGCTGAAGCTATTTGCCGATCCGACGGTACATCATACTGCGGAAACGATCGCTCAGGCGCTCACCATCAGTCGTACGACCTCCAGACGCTATCTGGAGTACTGCGCCAGCCGCCATTTGATTATCGCGGAGATTATTCACGGGAAGGTAGGCAGGCCGCAGCGTATTTATCACGGCGGCTAATACACGTCATCCTTTAAGCTGCCTCTTTGTTGGCTGCGTGCAGAAACCCCAGTCACATAGTTATCTATGCTCCTGGGGATTTCTTTACTTGCCGCCGCGATGCAGCATAAATGATTTTGTGTATTAAGGTCAGGTATTGACAGGTATCGTTAACCGCCAATCAGGGCAGACATTGCCGGTACCATCACTTCGGTGGCGATAATCACCACCAGCAGTCCGACCAGCACCGGAACCGAGGTACGTTTCACAACTTCGAACGGAGAAATCTTCGCCATCCCAGCCACAGCCACAACGACGCCGGAGACTGGGGAAATGGTACGCCCGAGGTTGGAGGCCTGAAGCATCGGGATAGCGAGGTAAGCCGGGTTAATGCCGGAAGAGTGTGCCAGTTTCGGGATCATCTCAACGAAAGCATAGAACGGCGCGTTACCGGAACCCGTGGTCATTGCCGCCAGCATGGTCAGGATCACCAGTACCAGCATCAGAATAATACTCGCTGAGCCAAACGAGGTGGCGATAGAAATCAGGCTTTGAATAAAGCCGATGGTACTCAAGCCCTGGGCAAAAATACCCGCAGCGACGAGCAGCATCACTACGTTAGCAAAGGCGTCCGCCATGCCCCGGTAAGCGACCTCCAGGCCTGAAAACACCTTCTGAGTATTGAATCCGCGAACAAATTCCAGAACAGCGGCGATGAGCATGCATAGTACCAGGATAGTAATAATGTGCAGCTGCGGACCCCATTTACCATCAAAAATCAGAACGCCTACGATCGGTGTAAACGGCAGGATGGCGTAAAACGACGGCGCGGTAGTGGTGATTTCTGCTACGTCTAACATTTCGTGAGAAATGTTCTCTTTTTTATCCAGATAGCGCTGCCAGAAAAAGTGTGCGATCGCCATAGCAATGATGGCGGCAATGGAAATTGGCAGCGTGGTTTTAAACGCGAAATCAATCAACGGCATTTCTGCGGCTTTTGCCGCCAGCACCACATCACCGGATGTCGGTGAAAGAATGATTGCGGCAGGGGAAGCGCATATGGCCGCCGCGGCGCCACGGCTGATCCCAACGTTAACCATAACCGGGAAAAGCGTTGCCATCAGCAATACGCCCAGGCCGGTAGCTGACGAGACTGCCAGCGACATCAGACAGGCGACAAAATAGGCGGCAATCATCAACAGATAAGGTGAGTTGATATATTGCAGCGGTTTGGAGGCCAGCTTAACGACCATATCGTTCGCGCCAATATGCGTCATGTAGGCGGCAAAACCGCACAGCATCATAATCATCATGCCGAGATCGCCACCGCGGCTCATCAGCAAAATTTTAATGTATTCAACAATGTCTGTAGCAGTATAGCCCGTCGTTGCTGCGCTGGAAGGCAGAACTTTATGTCCCATCACCGCACTGATAATCAGCAAAACCAGACCGCCAACAAACAGTACGCCGGTGGCGGAATAACCTTTGATGATGTAGCGCGCTACACCCACAATAACCACAACCCCAATAAGGAGTTCAATAAATGTCAACATTGTTTCCCCTGTCGCATTGCTGCCCGGAAAGTAAAAAAACTAAAAAAAGTAAAAAGTGGTGACAGAATGTGCCTAATAAACCGATAACTATTGCTGATTGAAATCAATAAAAATACGGATTCAACCGATGGCCTGACTATTTTTTCAACATCGTGGTTTAAAAAAGAATATCCCCGGCAAAAACTGTGAAACAGCATTGCTGTTGTGTGTGTTTTGATATGAGAGTGTTAAATTATTGTTTCTTTATTTGTCCATCACGTTTGAAAAGAACAATTTATTAGCAATCAAGAGAAAATTATTCCTGTAATAAAGCCCAGCAAATAGGGGGGAATCATCTTATAAGTATTGCCCGAAGAATATTCTGATTTTTTATCTGCGCATTTTTGTTAAGTTAACATTAAGGTTGAGTTTGCTACAATTGCTAATAACTCCCAGGATGGTAATTAAGTTGTGATTGTCGCTAAACGATATTTTCTCATTTTTTCATTTCTTTTTATTCAGTTAGCTTTCATTCCCCAAGGGGCTGCTGAAGATAAAGGCTGGTTTGCCACGTTTAAAGATAATGTCAGTGAAACCTGGCAGCAGCCGGAGCATTATGACCTGTATGTACCGGCTATTACCTGGCATGCCCGTTTTGCCTACGATAAAGAAAAAACGGATCGCTACAATGAACGCCCATGGGGGGCCGGATTTGGCCAGTCCCGTTGGGATGATAAAGGTAACTGGCACGGGCTTTATATTATGGCCTTTAAGGATTCCTACAATAAATGGGAACCGATTGGCGGCTACGGCTGGGAGAAAACCTGGCGACCGCTGCCTGATGAAAACTTCCATACCGGCCTTGGCTTTACCGCTGGTTTTACCGCACGCGATAACTGGAACTACATTCCCGTACCGGTGCTGTTACCGCTGGCGTCAATCGGTTATGGTCCGGCAACGTTTCAGATGACCTACATTCCAGGAACCTATAACAATGGTAACGTCTACTTTGCGTGGTTACGCTTCCAGTTTTGATGGACTGCCTGTATTGTCAGTCAGGTTTTAAAAAAACCATTAAAAACATATGGATGGAAACGGTTACTGAAAAATAACGCGACATTTATCACTTTTTGATAAAGTTCGACTGGACAAAGCGCATCACAATTGTTGTACTGATACCCGACACAGCATTTGTGTCTATTTTTCATGTAAAGGTAATTTTGATGTCTAAGATTAAAGGTAACGTTAAGTGGTTTAATGAGTCCAAAGGATTCGGTTTCATTACTCCGGAAGATGGCAGCAAAGACGTGTTCGTACACTTCTCTGCAATCCAGACCAATGGTTTTAAAACTCTGGCTGAAGGTCAGCGCGTAGAGTTCGAAATCACTAACGGTGCCAAAGGCCCTTCTGCTGCAAACGTAATCGCTCTGTAAGCATACGACAGCAAGCATTCAAAACCCGCTTAATTGCGGGTTTTTTTCGCTCTAATGTGCGGGAGAGGCAGAAACCAGCCAGAATGCCAGGGCGGTCATCGCAAATGACCCCAGCAGATTAACCAGCACATTCACCATAGCCCAGCCAACGCGTCCTTCCTGAAGTAAAAACACGACCTCTGCCGAGAAGGTGGAGAACGTTGTCAACCCGCCGCAAAAGCCGGTAGTAATCAGTACTTTCCACATTGGATCGATGTTTGTCATGCGATTAAACCACGCCAGACCCATACCAATGATAAACGCGCCAAGTAAGTTTGCCGCCAGCGTACCGAATGGGATAGCCTGATGCAGTGGGTTGAAGCGCATGCTCAACATCCATCTTGCTACGCTACCTGTACCACCACCGATAAAAACCGCTAAAAGAAGTTGTAACACTGCTAAATCCTGCTATTTGATTGTATATAGGATGAGTGTAACGCTGAATAATCACTGTTGGCGAGCCTGACAAACTTTTCTGGAGGGAATATGTTCGTTGCAGCAGGGCAGTTTGCCGTGGGTCCTTCGTGGGAAAAGAATGCAGAAACCTGCGCTTCATTAATGTCTCAGGCCGCAGGAGAGGGAGTATCGTTGTTGGTACTACCGGAGGCGTTGCTGGCCCGTAACGATATTGACCCTGACCTGTCAGTGAAGTCAGCGCAATTGCTGGAGGGTGGGTTCCTGACGCGTTTACTCCGAGAAAGCGCGCAAAATGAGATGACGACAATTCTGACGATTCATGTTCCTTCTGTGCCAGGTCGGGCTTTTAATATGCTGGTGGCGTTGCGGGGAGGTCGGGTTGTTGCCCATTATGCAAAATTGCATCTTTACGACGCGTTTGCGATTCAGGAGTCGCGGAATGTCGATGCAGGAGACGCCATAGCGCCGCTGCTGGACGTAGACGGATTAAAGGTAGGGTTGATGACCTGCTATGACCTGCGTTTCCCTGAGCTGGCGTTAGCGCACGCTCTGCAGGGGGCCGACATTCTCGCTTTACCTGCCGCCTGGGTGCGGGGAGCGCTAAAAGAGCATCACTGGGCAACATTGTTGGCGGCAAGGGCTCTTGATGCCACTTGCTATGTTATTGCCGCTGGAGAATGTGGTAATAAGAACATTGGGCAAAGCCGGGTCATCGATCCCTTTGGGGTGACCATTGCCGCAGCGGCAGAAACGCCGGCGCTGATTATGACCGAGGTTTCAGCAGAGCGGGTAAAGCAGGTCAGGGCGCAACTTCCGGTGTTAATTAACCGACGCTTTGCGCCACCGCAATTATTATGACGTTTTTTTAAACAAGACTTGATTCACCTTGTTACAGATTGCTATTGTGTGCGCGCGTCGAAAGGCCGTTAATATTCTCAGGTTAATATGGCGCATTATGTAGCCTGGTTTAAGTTAAGAAGGTATCTATGGGTGAGATTAGTATTACCAAACTGCTGGTGGTTGCCGCACTGGTCGTTCTGCTGTTTGGTACCAAGAAGTTACGTACACTGGGTGGAGACCTGGGAACGGCAATTAAGGGCTTTAAGAAAGCGATGAACGACGATAATACCGATGCCAGGAAAGAGGCTGATGGTAGCGTTCAGGCGGAAAAGCTCTCTCATAAAGAGTAATATCAGGAGCATGATGCTCATACTGTGTGCTCTGTATGAAAAAAACCGGCAAATTGCCGGTTTTTTTATTGCTGATATGTAAGTGAGTATTACACGATTACTTCACTTCCAGCCCTTTGGCCTGCATATCAGCGTGGTATGAAGAACGAACAAACGGGCCGCAGGCTGCATGGGTAAAGCCCATCGCCATGGCTTCGGCTTTCATCTCGTCGAACTCATCCGGGCTGACATAGCGTTGCACCGGCAGGTGATGGCGGCTCGGCTGCAAATACTGCCCCAGCGTTAGCATGGTCACGCCATGACTGCGCAGATCGCGCATGACTTCAATAATTTCGGCATTGGTTTCACCCAGACCTACCATCAGACCCGATTTAGTCGGGATCTCCGGGTGCGCTTCCTTGAAACGCTCCAGAAGCTTCAGCGACCAGTTGTAGTCAGCTCCCGGACGTACGTTACGGTAAATACGCGGTACGTTTTCGAGGTTGTGGTTAAATACGTCCGGCGGCGTGGCCGTGAGGATATCCAACGCGCGATCCATACGACCACGGAAGTCAGGCACCAGCGTTTCGATTTTAATCGATGGGCTTTTCTCGCGGATAGCGGTGATGCAGTCAGCAAAGTGCTGAGCACCGCCGTCACGCAGATCGTCACGGTCAACGGAGGTAATGACGACATAGCGCAGCGCCATGTCCGCAATGGTCTGAGCCAGTTTCAACGGCTCGTTAGCATCAGGCGCAACCGGACGACCATGGGCAACGTCACAGAATGGGCAACGGCGAGTACAGATTGCGCCGAGGATCATAAAGGTTGCGGTTCCGTGATTGAAACATTCAGCCAGGTTAGGGCAGGAAGCTTCTTCGCAGACAGAGTGCAGGCCGTTTTTGCGCATTGCCGCTTTGATGCCCTGGATGCGGGTGGAGTCCGCTGGCAGTTTTATTTTCATCCATTCCGGTTTACGCAGCAGGGCTTCACGCTCTGTTGCCACATTTTTAACCGGGATAAGAGCCATCTTATCGGCATCGCGGTATTTAACACCGCGTTCCATCACAATGGGTTTACTCATAGCTTGCGTGTTCCAGTTGCGAATTACGAAGGAAAGCGTTTCAATTCAAGGGAATGTTGCATTTATCAACTATTTTTGAATTAGTGATACGCAGTATATCATTGAAACGGGCCAGAAAGCAGCCTGACAGGCTGGCAAAATGTAAAATAGTTGTTGTTTTGTGCCATTTGCCACAACATATGCCGTGGCAAAGTATGACAGCCTTTTTAGTCCACAACGTACTCGTGCGGTGGGTTACCCAACAGCGCCAGAATGTTGGCCAGCAGGCGTGGGCGAATGCTCTCAGTCGTGGCAGCGCTATCCCATTGCGATACTTTTGCCATCTCCATTCCGGCATAACCGCAAGGGTTGATGCGCAGGAAAGGCGACAGGTCCATATCCACGTTAAGCGCTAAGCCGTGAAATGAACATCCCTTACGAATACGTAACCCTAATGAGCAGATTTTCTTCTCACCGACATAAACGCCTGGCGCATCGGCTCGCGGGTGGGCGTCGATGCCAATTTCCGCAAGGGTATTGACGACAGTTTGCTCCAGCAGCGTAACCAGTTCGCGAACGCCCAGTTTGCGGCGTTTCAGGTTCAACAGCACATACATGACCTGTTGACCTGGTCCGTGGTAGGTCACCTGACCGCCGCGATCGCTCTGAATCACCGGAATATCTCCCGGCATCAGTACATGCTCGGCTTTACCGGCCTGACCCTGGGTAAAGACAGGATAATGCTCTACCAGCCAGATTTCATCATGACTGTTTTCATCGCGGGTATCGGTAAATTCGTGCATGGCCAGAGAGACTGGCTCGTAAGGTTGAAGACCGAGCTGGCGGACCAGAATTTTATCCTGATACAAAACGGCATCTCCGTAGATACTCACACAGAGTAGAGAATGTTAAAGAGGGGAAAAGTATATCACAGGAGGAAGGGGTTACCCGAGCGGGGATGCAGCGGGTAACCGACAGGTTTTTACAGCACCATGCGTACGATATCAATATTGCCTAATTCTTCGTACAGTGTTTCAACCTGCTCAATGTGTGTAGCCGTGATGGTGATAGAGACCGAGTGGTAGTTGCCTTTGCTGCTCGGTTTTACCGTCGGAGAGTAATCACCTGGCGCATGGCGCTGTACCACTTCAACCACCTGATCAACCAGCTCAGGCAACGCCTGCCCCATTACTTTGTAAGTAAATGGAGTAGGGAATTCAAGCAGTTCGTTAAGTTTGGTTTTCATGTCAGCTCCGGCGTTACATCAAAAAATAATAACTCCCACAGCGCGTGGGAGTTATCTGGATACCTAGTATATGGGGACGTAAATCGCACTTTCAAGTGTTCGATTTTTAGCCAAACCAGTGATGGAACATTAATTTAATGTAATCAATGATTTTCCCAAAGAAGTTGCCTTCCGGGATTTCCTGCAGCACGACCAGCGGGCGCTGCTCGATGGTTTTGCCATCAAGCTGGAAGTTGATGGTACCGACAACCTGGTTTTTCTGCAGCGGCGCGTGCAGTTCAGTGGTGTTCAGCACATAACTTGCTTTCAGATCTTTCATACGACCGCGCGGAATAGTCAGGTAGACATCCTTATCGACACCTAACGATGCGCGATCGGTGTTACCAAACCAGGCGGGTTCTGAGGCAAATTCTTTACCCACTTTCAGCGGGTTGACGGTTTCGAAGAAACGGAAGCCCCAGGTCAGCAGTTTTTTGCTTTCGGTTTCGCGACCTTTATAGGTGCGGCCACCCATTACGGCGGAGATCAGACGCATCTGGCCTTCGGTTGCGGATGCAACAAGGTTATAGCCAGCTTTATCGGTGTGACCGGTTTTGATACCGTCGACATTCAGGCTGTTATCCCACAGCAGACCGTTACGGTTTAACTGACGAATGCCGTTAAAGGTGAACTCTTTTTCTTTATAGATAGAGTATTCATTAGGTACATCGCGAATCAGCGCCTGACCAATCATCGCCATATCGCGGGCTGAACTGTACTGACCGTCAGCATCAAGACCATGAACGGTCTGGAAGTGGGTGTTTTTCAGACCCAGCGCGTTCACATAGCTGTTCATCAGGCCGACGAAAGCATCCTGGCTGCCGGCAGCGAAGTCAGCCATCGCCACACATGCGTCGTTCCCGGACTGCAGGTTAATACCACGGATCAACTGAGAGACAGGAACCTGCATGCCTGGCTTGAGGAACATCAGCGATGAACCTTTAAAGACCGGGTTACCCGTAGCCCATGCGTCATTGCCAACGGTGACCAGATCGGTTTCTTTGAACTTCCCGGCTTTCATCGCCTGGCCGATGACGTAGCTGGTCATCATCTTGGTCAGGCTGGCGGGGTCGCGGCGAGTGTCAGCATTCTGTTCTGCCAGAACTTTACCTGAGTTGTAATCAATCAGGATATACGACTCCGCATCGATCTGCGGAACGCCGGGGATCATGGTTTTAATATTCAGGTCATCGGCATAGGCAGCAGAAAGAGTAGCTGCGCAGAGAGCCGCGGTGAGCGCCATACGCTGCACGAAACGAGCGGAAAAAGTGGTCTTCATGGTCTGAACTACGACGTCCGTGATGAAATTAAAAAAAGTGCCCTACTATAGCAAATGCATAACGGGCAGGCATCTGACTTTCCGCGTGACTTTGTTAATGTCATTTACGGAAATTGACAATTCAGATACCCGGTTTACGTTATTACATGCCGGTGATGAAGGACTGTAATTGCGCCTCGGATTGAAGACGCTGCTGCAATGAGGAGGCTTCAGTTTTACTGGCGAATGGCCCCATCTGAATACGCCATACCGCGCCGTTTTGCACTACCCGTCCAGGGACGCCAAACTGCTGGCTTAAGCGCTTTTGATACTGCTGCGCACGGGTTTGATCGCTAACGGCACCGACCTGAACGACATAGCGTCCGTTGGTCGCAGCAGCTGGCGCGGCAACGGTCGCTGGCGCGGTTACCGTGGCAGTTGACGCTGCGGGAGCGGCGGTTACAGGCTGTGGCGCAGGCGTGGGTTCGCTGCCTTCAAGTACACCGGCAGCAAGCGTTGTCGGTGCGCCGAGGAAACCACTGCTGTTGACCGGCGCACCGCTGGTATCCTCGCTTTTCAGCGTGGAATTACTGATAGGGCGGATATCGTTTTGCGATTGACCCGCATCCGGTGCGGAAGACATCGCGCCGCCACCGCTTAAATCAGGACGAGCCGGCAGGGCATAGGTTTGTTTCGCCACAGTCGTGCAGGCCATTCCCGGGCCGGATAATGAACCATCCTGCGCGACGATAATAGGGTCGATACGCACTTTGGTGTTGTTAGACGTGTTCAGACGGTCGGCGGCGGCACGTGAAAGTGAAATGACGCGATCGTTGCCATAAGGGCCGCGATCGTTAATGCGTACGACGATCATCCTGCCGTTTGCCAGGTTGGTGATTCTGGCATAGCTTGGGATCGGCAGCGTCGGGTGCGCAGCGGTCAACTGCATTGGGTCAAACGCTTCACCAGACGCGGTTAAATTGCTTCCAGGCTCCGCATCATAAATAGCGGCAAGCCCGGCCTGGCTAAAGCGGGAGGGATCCTGGACTATTTTGTAGCTCTTACCATCACGCTGATAGTCCTGATTCGCCGTTGGGTTCAGGGGTTCAAAGCGCGGATCGGCCCCGCTGATTTCAACAATCGGACCATTACACACCGCAGGCTGCGGCGCGACAGCAACCTGTTGCTGACCATCATCATTCGAACACGCCGCGAGCATTCCTGCTGCGATGCAGATACCAAGCCACTGCTTACGCATTGCGTACCCCTTACACGCTTTTCGACAACATTTTTCTATGGGTGTGGATCGACATAACAATCCCGAACCCGGCCATCAGCACGATCAGTGCCGAGCCTCCGTAACTGACCAATGGGAGTGGAACCCCAACCACAGGTAGAATACCGCTCACCATACCAATATTTACGAAGACATAAACGAATAATATCAACATTAAACCACCCGCCATGACGCGACCAAAGGTGGTTTGTGCGCGAGCAGCGATCCACAACCCGCGCATAATCAGCAAAATGTACAGCGTTAGCAAAATCAAGATCCCCACCAGGCCCAGCTCTTCCGCTAAGACGGCGAAGATAAAGTCAGTATGGCGTTCGGGTAAAAACTCAAGCTGCGACTGCGTACCGTGCAGCCAGCCTTTACCGCGTAATCCGCCGGAACCAATAGCAATTTTAGACTGAATAATGTGATAGCCCGCGCCCAGCGGATCGGTTTCTGGATCAAGTAACATCATGACGCGCTGACGCTGGTAGTCATGCATCAGGAAGAACCACAGTATCGGAATAAACGCGGCGACCAAAACGACTGCCACACCGATTAAACGCCAGCTTAAACCGGAAAGGAACAGGACAAACAGACCAGAAAGGGCAACCAGAATTGAGGTGCCGAGGTCAGGCTGAGCGGCAACCAGCAGCGTGGGCATAAAAATCAGCACCAGCGCAATCGCGGTATTTTTTAGCGATGGCGGGCAGACGTCGCGGTTGATGAAGCGCGCGACCATCAGCGGCACGGCAATCTTGGCGATTTCAGAAGGCTGAAAGCGCACGATACCCAAATCCAGCCAGCGCTGAGCGCCTTTGGAAATAGCGCCGAAGGCGTCAACCGCCACCAACAGAATGATACAGAAGATATAGAGATAGGGCGCCCAACCTTCATAAACCCTGGGGGGAATTTGCGCCATCACCACCATGATGACCAGACCCATCGCGATCTGGCCGACCTTACGCTCCATCATGCCAATATCCTGGCCGCTGGCGCTCCAGATGACCAGCGAGCTGTAGACCAGCAGAGCCAGCAAAATAAGCAACATTGTGGGATCGATGTGGATTTTGTCCCAAAATGTTTTTTTGTTCGGATTATCCGTCACGATTATTGGTCCTCAGCTGCTGCAACCGCTGGGTTTTCCGCAGGCAGATTGGTGTTGTTGTCGCCCAACATAATGTGGTCAAGGATCTGGCGCATAATCGTCCCCACAGCCGGACCCGCGCCGCCGTTTTCAAGGATCATGGCGACAGCGACCTGGGGTTTATCATAGGGTGCGAAGGCCGTCATTAACTTGTGGTCACGTAAACGTTCGGCGATCTTATGCGCGTTATAGGTTTCATTCGCTTTCAGGCCAAAGACCTGTGCGGTACCGGATTTCGCCGCAATTTTGTAAGGCGCGCCAGCGAAATATTTATGTGCAGTCCCGTTAGGGCGGTTAGCGACACCGTACATACCGTCTTTGGCGATTTCCCAGTAACCGGAATGAATATCGCCCACGGGCGGTTCGTGCGGCTGAACCCATGGCACTTGCTTGCCATTTTCTGCCGTGCTCATCAGCAGATGCGGGACTTTTACCAAACCGTCGTTGATAAGGATCATCAGCGCTTTACTCATCTGGATAGGGGTTGCCGTCCAGTAACCCTGACCGATGCCGACCGGAATGGTATCACCCTGGTACCATGGTTTTTTAAACCGTTTTTGCTTCCATTCACGGGTTGGCATGTTCCCGGAACGTTCTTCGGCAAGATCGATACCCGTATATTGGCCATAACCAAACTTGCTCATCCACTCGGAAAGCCGGTCTATCCCCATATCATAGGCGATTTGATAGAAAAACGTATCCGCGGACTCTTCCAGGGAGCGGGTAATGTTCAGGTGGCCGTGACCCCATTTTTTCCAGTCGCGGTAACGTTTCTCAGAGCCGGGTAACTGCCACCAGCCCGGATCGAACAGACCGGTATTGCGGGTGATGACGCCCGCGCTTAACGCAGAAACCGCCACGTAAGGCTTAACCGTCGACGCCGGAGGATAAACGCCTTGCGTGGCGCGGTTAACTAATGGGGTATTCGGATCATTGAGCAACCCGGAGTAATCTTTACTGGAGATGCCATCCACAAACAGGTTCGGGTCGTAGCTTGGCATGGAAACCAGCGCCAGAACGCCACCGGTACGCGGGTCGGTGACCACCACGGCGGCGCGGCTACCCGCCAGCAGCGTTTCAATATACTGCTGGAGCTTCAAATCCAACGTGAGGTAAATATCATGCCCGGCCTGCGGCGCGACCTCTTTCAACTGACGAATGACACGACCGCGGTTGTTGACTTCAACTTCTTCATAGCCGGTCTGCCCATGCAGTACGTCTTCATAGTAACGTTCAATACCGAGCTTACCAATATCATGCGTCGCAGCGTAGTTAGCCAGTTTGCCGTCTTTGTCCAGGCGGTCCACGTCTTTATCGTTGATCTTCGATACGTAGCCAATCACGTGGGTCAGGGCGGAACCGTAAGGGTAGTAGCGGCGTTTATAGCCTTTAACTTCAACGCCAGGAAAGCGATATTGATTTACGGCAAACCGTGCGACCTGAACTTCCGTCAGGTTGGTTTTTACCGGAATAGAGGTGAAGCGGTGTGAACGGGCGCGCTCTTTTTTAAACGCGGCAATATCGTCATCCGTCAGGTCTACGACGTTGCGCAGCGCGTCGAGCGTATCCTGAATGTTGTCTACCTTCTCCGGCATCATTTCAATCTGATAAATGGTGCGGTTAAGGGCAAGCGGAATTCCGTTGCGGTCATAAATAATGCCGCGACTGGGAGGAATGGGTACCAGTTTAATGCGGTTTTCGTTCGAACGGGTCTGATAATCAGTAAAGCGAACGATTTGCAGATTATACAGGTTGGCGATCAGCACGCCGGTCAGCAGCAAAATCCCCAAAAAAGCGACCAGCGCCCGGCGCACAAACAGCGCGGACTCAGCCGAATAGTCGCGAAAAGAATTCTGTAGTTTCATCCGCTGCTTAATCTACTCAAGAATCAATGATCACTCACGGTGATAAGGATGGTTGGTGGTAATGCTCCACGCCCTGTACAGACTCTCTGCGACCAGAACCCGAACAAGAGGGTGAGGTAGGGTTAATGCAGAGAGTGACCAGCTTTGTTCCGCCGCGGCTTTACAGGCGGGAGAAAGACCTTCCGGCCCGCCGATCAGCAGACTGACGTCACGACCGTCCAGTTTCCAGCGCTCCAGTTCGGTCGCCAGTTGCGGCGTGTCCCAGGGTTTGCCCGGAATATCAAGGGTGACGATGCGGTTTTTGCCTGCGGCGGCCAGCATCTGCTCACCCTCTTTGTCGAGAATGCGTTTAATGTCCGCGTTCTTGCCGCGTTTTCCTGCCGGGATTTCGATCAGCTCAAAGGGCATATCTTTCGGAAACCGACGCAGATATTCGGTAAATCCGGTTTGTACCCAGTCAGGCATTTTCGTACCCACAGCGACAAGTTGCAGCTTCACGCATTAACTCCAGAGTTTTTCCAGTTCATACAGGCGACGGCTTTCTTCCTGCATCACGTGGACAATCACATCGCCGAGGTCAACGACGATCCAGTCAGCGACGTTCTCGCCTTCCACGCCGAGCGGCAGCAGGCCGGCAGTGCGGGACTCCTGAACAACGTGATCTGCGATAGACATAACGTGACGGCTGGATGTACCGGTGCAGATAATCATGCAATCAGTGATACTGGATTTACCCTGAACGTCTAAGGCGATGATGTCTTGACCTTTCAGGTCATCTATTTTGTCGATTACAAAATCCTGGAGTGCTTTACCCTGCAAGTGTTCCCCCTGGGTGAAAAGAGTTAAAAACGTCTGTTAGTATACCTGAACCAGAGGCGATATCGGGACAAATGTCTCCGAAAGCGCTTTTGAAGTGCGCTATCATCCCACCCCACGCCACAGAATGCATCGCCATTTTTGTAAAACAATTTCTGCAAAGCTCTGAAGGGCGGGAAAAGTCAGGTTGCGGAGGATAACAGCCTGTCAGGGGGTGTCAATGGGAGAGAGGCCCTTCGGCAGAAAAAACCGCGCATTCACTCCCCGTCGTGCCATACGGCCCGGCTATTAAGCACTTTCAAAACCGCGAAATCGTCACATAAATCTATTGCGCTCCAGCAGCCTTGTTCGACGCGGAAATGCCACATTGCCGCAGCCGGCATGGACAGCAGGCGGGCGATCAACACGCTCAGCACGCCCTGATGACTCACCACCAGCAGGTTTTGACACGCTTTATAATCGGCAAGTTGGGCAATGAAGCGTTCAACCCGCTGAGAAAATGCCTGAAAGCCTTCGCCATTCGTTGGCGTTGCGTTCTGCCAGTCATTACACCATAAGGCGTAATTTTCAGCGTCTTCGCGCGCTAAATCGCGATGGTGGCGCATTTCCCAGTCACCAAAAAACATCTCATTCAGTTCAGGCATAATGCGCACAGGGAGGTCGCGATCGCCTAAGATCAACCGGGTTGTATGGCGGGCGCGTTCGAGTTCGCTGCAAAGAACATTGTCGACAGGAAGATTGCGTAACAGCTTGCCCACTGTTTGCGCCTGTGCGATCCCCCGCTCCGTTAGCGAGGTGGGGGCGTGGCCGCTGTATAATCCGGCGACATTGGCGTCGGTTTCGCCATGCCGTACTAACCAGAGTCTCATGTTTTCCTCGTGAAGCTATTCGCACAAAATATGATGTTTGCCCTGATTGCGCAGAGTTTTTTCACTAAAATACCCTTTTTTACGTGGAGCGGCACGATGTCTTTATTGAAGAGCGCGCATGGTGGTAATACCCGAGAAGCCGCCGAATTGTTGGGGATCTCGCCTGAACAATTGCTGGATTTTAGCGCGAATATTAACCCGCTGGGTATGCCGGTAAGTTTAAAACGCGCGATTATCGACAATCTGGACTGCGCGGAGCGTTACCCGGATGTCGATTACGCTCAACTGCATGCGGCGCTGGCGCATCATCATCAGATCCCGGCCTCGTGGATCCTGGCTGGAAACGGCGAGACCGAGTCTATTTTTACCCTGGTGCATGGCCTTAAGCCACGTCATGCGATGATCGTTACGCCCGGATTTGCGGAATATCGTCGGGCGTTGCAATGGGGGGAGTGTGCGATTCATGAATTTGCGCTGCGTGAAGAGGATGGCTGGCAACTTACCGAGGCGATTCTTGATGCGTTAACCTCTGAGCTGGACTGCCTGTTTCTCTGTACGCCTAACAATCCTACCGGTTTACTGCCAGATAACCACCTGCTACGTGAGATTGCCACCCGTTGTGAGCGGCTTGGGATCAATCTGATCCTTGATGAAGCGTTTATTGATTTTATTGCCGGTGAGCCGGGATTTATCCCGCTGCTGCACGGGAATCCACATATTTGGGTGCTGCGCTCGTTGACTAAATTCTATGCGATACCGGGATTGCGTTTGGGGTATCTGGTCAACAGTAACCAGCACGCCGTTGCACAGATGCGTAGCCAACAAATGCCGTGGTCAATTAATGCGTTTGCTGCCCTTGCAGGCGAGATTATTTTACGCGATAGCGCCTATCAGCAGGCGACGTGGAAATGGCTGGAGCAAGAGGGCGCGCGGTTTGATCTACAGTTGCAAGAACTGTCCGGCCTGACGGTGTATCCCGGCCGGGCAAATTATCGTTTATTACGCTGCGATCGGGCGGATGTTGATCTGCAACGCGCCATGCTCGAACAACATGTTTTGATCCGCAGTTGCGCTAACTATCCGGGGCTGGATACGCGCTATTATCGCGTAGCCGTTCGCAGCATGGAAGAGAATAACCGACTGCTGGCGGCATTACGCAAGGCGCTTAGCGGTACAACCCTTGTTGATTGATATAGTCAAGCACAGCGCCCGGCAGTAAGTCGTCGCACGGCTCGCCTTTTTCCAGGCGCTCGCGGATCAGCGTGGCGGAGATGTTAAACCACGGCGTTTCGGCCAGGTAAATTTTCCCGCAGGGCAGGTTGTGCAGGTCTTCCGGCGAATGGGTCAGATGATCCTCCAGCCACTGCTGGTGCTTTTCCTGCGCCATCTCGAGTGGGTAGCCCGGGCGTCGGCACACAATAAGATGCGTGTTACCCAAAATCGTGTCGTAGTCATGCCAGGACGGAAAGGTTAGCAGCGAGTCCTGACCAATAATAAACGCTAACGGCACGTCCGGACCTTGCTCTTCACGCCACTCTTGTAGCGTTTGCGCGGTGTAGGAGGCGGTATCGCGTTTGAGTTCGCGTTCATCCAGAGAAAACAGTGGCTTATCAGCAATGGCCAGTTCAACCATGCGCTTACGTTGTTCGCCGGACGCTTCGGGTTGCGCGCGATGTGGCGGCACGTTATTGGGCATGATGATGACCCGGGAAAGGCCAATCAGATTAGCCAGAATTTCAACCGGTTTAAGATGACCATAATGCACCGGATCAAAGGTGCCGCCGAACAGAGCCTGCAATGATTTCATATCAACCATCAATAAAAACATCGGCCAGCGATTTATGGCAGAGCAAAAGGGAAAGTCCCTCAAGTTCCGCCCACACTGACTGACCATAGTCTTGTTTAAGCGTAATTTCCGTACGCGTTAACAGCGTCACGGCCTGACGCAGCTGTGCCGGATTTAGCCGGTTAAGCGCGTCTCCCATCATGCCACGGCGATTTTGCCACACACGATGTTTATCAAACAACGTGCGTAAGGGCGTATGGGCCGACTGCCGTTTCAGGTTGACCAGCAACAGCAATTCGCGCTGTATCGTACGCAGTAAAATAACCGGCTCGCTGCCCTCAAGGCGTAACTGTTGCAGGATGTGCAGTGCGCGCTTGCTTTTGCCCATCAGCAGCGCATCCACCCAGTGGAATGGGGTAAAGTGCGCGGCATCGTTAACGGCTTTCTCTACGCGAGGCAGCGTGAGTTTGCCATCAGGCCACAGCAACGCTAACCGCTCAAGTGCTTGCGCCAGTGCTAACAGGTTACCTTCATAGCAATAGCATAATAGCTGATTGGCTGCGTCATCCAGTTGCAGGTTGTTAAGTTTCGCTCTCGCGGCAACCCAGCGTGGGAGCTGTGCTTGTTCCGGCGTCTGGCAGCTAACCTGAACCGCGTTATTCGCCAACCCGGTATACCATGCGCCGTTTTCCTGCGCCTTAGTCAGTTTGTTGCCGCGAACAATCAGCAGCAGATCGTCATGAAGCAGAGTGATGAGCGAAGCGAGTTGTTCGTTAATGGCGGCATTGGGGCCATTTTCAGGCAACTGCAGGAGTAGCGTTTGACGGCTGGCAAACAGGCTCATCGCCTGGCAGAGTGAAAATATTTCTCCCCAGTCGGTGCTGGTGTCCAGAGTAAAAGCGTGGTGTTCTTCGAATCCTTGCGTTGCGGCAGCCAGACGGATGGCATCCTGGCTTTCCTGCAATAAAAGGGGATCGTTGCCCAGTAGTAAATACGCCGCGCGCAGCCCTTCATTGAGCTGTGCGCGGAGTTGTTCAGGGTACAGCTTGAGCATCAGTTACCCAGCGTGGTGGAAACACGCGCCGGAGATGACGCAGGCGCTGCAGGTTTCGTCGCTGCTGGCTCAGCATCCACACTGGATGACTGAGTATCGGCCAAATGTACGCTTGGCAGCTTACGAATCAACTGTTCTGCCGCTTTGTCGTACATCTCTTTGATGATCATGTCCTGCTCGTTATCCTTCGCCAGTGCAGCCTGTGGGTTGTCAAAGAACGAACGATAAACTTTGGCGCTGATGGGGTAAATATCATGTCCCGGAATCAGTACGGTAGCGCTTACGGACATCACCATCTGGTATTCAGCCGTTTGACCATTCTGGAATACCGACGCTGTATCCTGTGATAGGCTGACCGCGCCAAGGCGTAAGGACGTCACATCTTTGCGCATGGTACCGTCTTCAAGCAGCGTAACGCCGTTCAGACGCAGCTGATTACGCACCGCGCGGCTTAATGGGCCATTCGGATCGCCAGAGTTCAGGATCATGGTTTTCATTGAGGGTGGAACCTGCGTAGTACTACGCAGATGCCAACCACACCCGGCGGTGACCAGCACCGCCAGAGATAACAACAATGTTGTCAGAAGTCGCACGCTTCCTCCCGCGCTTAGCCAACGACCAGATTGAGGAGTTTACCCGGTACGTAAATCACTTTACGCACGGTAACGCCATCAAGATATTTTGCCACCAGGTGTTCCTGGCCAGCACGTTCACGAACCTGTTCTTCGGTGGCGTTTACCGGAACGGTGATTTTGCCACGTACTTTACCGTTAACCTGAACGACAACCAGCGTTGAGTCTTCAACCATAGCGCTTTCGTCAGCTACTGGCCACGGTGCGTTATCGATATCGCCTTCGCCTTTCAGCGCCTGCCACAGGGTGAAGCAAACGTGTGGGGTGAACGGGTTAAGCATACGCACAACGGCCAGCAACGCTTCCTGCATCAGGGCGCGGTCCTGCTCGTCTTCCTGCGGCGCTTTCGCCAGCTTGTTCATCAGTTCCATAATCGCCGCAATTGCGGTGTTAAAGGTCTGACGACGACCGATATCATCGGTGACTTTAGCGATAGTTTTGTGTACGTCGCGACGCAGCGCTTTTTGATCTTCGCTCAGAGCAGCAACGTTCAGGGCAGCAACATCACCTTTAGAAGTATGCTCGTAAACCAGTTTCCAGACACGTTTCAGGAAGCGGTTAGCCCCTTCAACGCCGGATTCCTGCCATTCCAGGGTCATGTCAGCCGGAGAGGCGAACATCATAAACAGACGCACGGTGTCCGCGCCGTAACGTTCAACCATCACCTGCGGGTCGATGCCGTTGTTTTTGGACTTGGACATCTTGCTCATGCCGGTATACACCAGTTCATGACCTTCGGCGTCCTTCGCCTTCACGATACGACCTTTTTCGTCGCGTTCAACGATGGCATCAACCGGAGAAACCCAGTTACGCTCGCCGTTAGCGCCGACGTAATAGAACGCATCTGCCAGCACCATGCCCTGACACAACAGTTGTTTAGCCGGTTCGTCAGAGTTCACCATGCCCGCGTCGCGCATCAGCTTATGGAAGAAGCGGAAGTAGAGCAGGTGCATGATGGCGTGTTCGATACCGCCAATGTAGATATCAACTGGCAGCCAGTAGTTAGCGGCCTCTGGATCCAGCATGCCTTCGTTGTACTGCGGGCAGGTATAACGCGCGTAGTACCAGGAGGACTCCATAAAGGTATCGAAGGTGTCGGTCTCACGCAGCGCAGGCATGCCGTTAATGGTGGTTTTCGCCCACTCAGGATCGGCTTTGATCGGACTGGTGATACCGTCCATGACCACGTCTTCCGGCAGAATAACCGGCAGTTGATCTTCTGGTGTCGGCAGCACGGTACCGTCTTCCAGCGTCACCATCGGAATCGGCGCGCCCCAGTAACGCTGACGGGAAACGCCCCAGTCGCGCAGACGATAGTTAACTTTACGCTCACCCACGCCTTTTGCGACCAGCTTGTCAGCAATGGCGTTGAAGGCAGCTTCGAAGTCGAGGCCATCGAACTCACCGGAGTTAAACAGCACGCCTTTTTCGGTCAGAGCTTGTTCCGACAGATCCGGCTCTGCGCCTTCGGCGGTCAGAATGACCGGCTTGATGGTCAGGCCATATTTGGTGGCAAATTCGTAGTCGCGCTGATCGTGACCCGGAACGGCCATCACTGCGCCAGTGCCGTATTCCATCAGGACAAAGTTTGCCGCCCAAACCGGGATCTCTTCGCCAGTCAGCGGGTGAACGGCTTTAAAGCCAGTATCGACGCCTTTCTTCTCCATGGTCGCCATTTCGGCTTCAGCAACCTTGGTGTTGCGGCATTCGTCAATGAAGGCGGCCAGTTCAGGGTTGTTCGCGGCGGCTTTCTGCGCCAGCGGATGACCTGCGGCAACGGCCAGGTAGGTCGCACCCATAAAGGTGTCCGGACGGGTGGTATAGACGGTCAGCGTGTTGTCGTAACCGTTCACGTCGAAGGTGATTTCCACACCTTCAGAACGACCGATCCAGTTGCGCTGCATAGTCTTAACGGTGTCCGGCCAGTGATCCAGGTTATCCAGATCGCGCAGCAGTTCGTCAGCGTAAGCGGTGATTTTAATGAACCACTGCGGGATCTCTTTACGCTCAACTTTGGTATCGCAACGCCAGCAGCAGCCGTCGATAACCTGCTCGTTGGCAAGAACGGTCTGATCGTTCGGGCACCAGTTGACTGCAGAGGTTTTCTTATATACCAGGCCTTTTTTATACAGCTCGGTGAAGAACTTCTGTTCCCAACGGTAGTATTCCGGGGTGCAGGTCGCCAGCTCGCGGCTCCAGTCATAACCAAAGCCCAGCATTTTGAGCTGGTTTTTCATGTAGGCGATGTTGTCGTACGTCCACGGTGCCGGAGCGGTGTTGTTTTTAACCGCAGCGCCTTCCGCAGGCAGACCGAACGCATCCCAGCCAATGGGCTGCAGTACGTTTTTGCCCAGCATACGCTGGTAGCGGGCGATCACGTCACCGATGGTGTAGTTACGTACGTGGCCCATGTGTAGTCGACCAGAAGGATAGGGAAGCATAGACAGGCAGTAATACTTCTCTTTGCTCTCGTCTTCGGTCACTTCAAATGTGCGCTTCTCATCCCAGTGAAGCTGTACTTTGGATTCTATCTCTTCCGGGCGGTATTGCTCTTGCATGGCAGCCAGTGGTCCTGTTTTCAATACAGCTACAAACGTAGCTCTAGATGTGGTGTTTCAGATCCGCATAGCATAGCCCAAACGCCCGCGCCAAAACAGCCTTTCGCGCATTCAGCGTTGAATTCCCGCAAGGATAATTCTTGCACGAATTTACACACTCTGTGGACAGTCTTGCAAAGCGTAGCGTAAATAACGTCTATTATTATAGACAGTTAACGACCCAGGAGGTGAAGTGATGAACAAGGTTGCTCAATATTACCGTGAACTGGTGGCTTCACTGAGCGAACGCCTGCGTAACGGCGAACGCGATATTGATGCGCTGGTGGAGCAGGCGCGTCAGCGAGTTATGCAGACCGGGGAGTTAACGCGAACCGAGGTGGAAGAGGTCACCCGGGCCGTCAGACGCGACCTGGAAGAGTTTGCGTTGAGTTATGAAGAGAGTCTCGATGAAGAGACTGATAGCGTCTTTATGCGGGTTATCAAAGAGAGCATCTGGCAGGAACTGGCCGATATTACTGATAAAACGCAGCTCGAATGGCGCGAAGTGTTCCAGGATCTTAGCCATCATGGGGTTTATCACAGCGGCGAGGTGGTCGGCCTGGGCAATCTGGTCTGCGAGAAGTGCCACTTCCATTTAGCGGTATACACCCCGGATGTACTGCCGCTGTGCCCGAAATGCGGCCATGACCAGTTTCAGCGTAGACCGTTTGAGCCGTGATCGCTTATTGCCGGATGGCGACGCGAAGCGTCTTATCCGGCCTACAAACTGCACGATTTTGTAGGCCGGATAAGCGTTAGCGCCATCCGGCGTGTATTAGGCGTAAAACTTCAGCCGTTCTGCCAGCAAATCGACAAACCCCTGGCGATCAACGTCCACCATCACGGTTGCGTTAGGTTTATTGCCGCTCAGGAAATAGTAGTCCACCACCGTCATCCCCTGGGTATATTTGCCCTGCGTTTCCACGCCAACCCAACGTTCAACGGTAGTAAACAGTTCAGGTTTCAGCAGCCAGGCAATGGTACACGGGTCGTGCAGCGGCGCGCCGATGAATCCCCATTTTTCGTCTTTATGATATTCAAAGAAAAAGTCGAGTAGTTCAGCCACGATCGTCGAAACAGGGTTGCCGATAGCGCGGAATCGCTCGGTATCTTCACGATGTATTTGCGCTTTATGCGTGACGTCCAGACCTGCCATCACCACAGGGATACCCGACTGGAATACGATCTCAGCGGCTTCAGGATCGACATAGATATTGAATTCCGCCGCGGGCGTCCAGTTCCCGAGGCCCATCGCACCGCCCATAATCACGATACGGGCGATTTTGGCGTGCAGCTCAGGATGGCTGTTCAGAAGCAATGCCACGTTAGTTTGCGGCCCGGTGGAGACAATCGTGACCGGTTCCGGGCTGTCATGCAGGGTTTTCGCCATCAGTTCTACGGCGGTACAGTCCAGAGGAGCGAAAGCGGGTTCCGGCAATGCCGGGCCATCCAGCCCACTCTCACCGTGGACGTTATCGGCAATAATCAGATCGCGCATCAGCGGTTTTACGGCTCCGCCGGCTACAGGGATATCCGTACGGTTGAGTAACGTTAACATGCGTAATACGTTACGTAGCGTTTTGTCGGGCGTCTGGTTGCCGGCAGAAGAGGTGATTGCTTTCACATCCAGTTCAGGTGAGGCGAGGGCGAGAACAATTGCGATAGCGTCGTCATGACCTGGATCGCAATCAAACAGGATAGGAAGTGCCATTGTTGCTCCTTGTAAGTGGGACTTTGTGACAAGGTTAACGCTGGGCTGTACCTGTTTCGAGGAGTGAAGAGATAAAGCGTGAGGTGGCGCGCACATAGCGGTGCGCGCCAGCAAGATTAGTGCAGGATTTTCGCGAGGAAGTCTTTGGCGCGGTCCGATTTCGGATTGGCGAAGAACTCTTCTTTCGGTGAGTCTTCAACAATTTTCCCTTCATCCATGAAGATCACCCGGTTCGCCACTTTCCGCGCAAAGCCCATTTCGTGGGTAACCACCATCATGGTCATCCCTTCATTGGCCAGTTCAACCATAACGTCCAGCACTTCGTTGATCATTTCAGGGTCAAGCGCAGATGTCGGTTCGTCAAACAGCATAGCGATGGGATCCATGCACAGCGCCCGGGCGATGGCGACACGTTGTTGCTGTCCCCCGGAGAGCTGAGCCGGAAACTTTTCGGCATGGGCCGCCAGACCGACACGCTCCAGAAGCTTCTGCGCTTTTGCGCGGGCAGGCGCTTTATCGCGTTTCAGCACTTTTACCTGCGCCAGCGTCAGGTTTTCAATGATCGACAGATGTGGAAACAGTTCAAAGTGCTGGAACACCATGCCCACACGGGAGCGCAGTTTGGCCAGATCGGTTTTTTTGTCGTTCACCACGGTGCCATCAACCGTGATGACGCCCTGTTGTACCGGCTCCAGACCGTTCACGGTTTTGATAAGCGTGGATTTACCGGAACCTGAAGGACCGCAGACCACGACCACTTCACCTTTTTTCACTTCCGTAGAGCAGTCGGTCAGCACCTGAAAGTGACCATACCATTTAGAAACATTTTTCAGGGTAATCATTAAACTGTCCTTTTCTTCAAATAGCTGACCAACAACGATGCGCTCAGACTGAATACAAAATAAACGGCGCCAGCAAACAGGATCATTTCAACCTGCGTGCCGTCACGCTCGCCAATGGTGGAGGCGGTACGGAAGAAGTCTGCCAGACTTAATACATAGACCAGCGAGGTATCCTGGAAGAGTACGATACCCTGGGTAAGCAGCAGCGGCACCATCGCGCGGAAGGCCTGCGGCAGAATAATGAGCTTCATCGACTGCCAGTGGGTCATCCCCAGCGCCAGCGCGGCGCTGGACTGCCCGCGAGAAATACTCTGGATCCCTGCCCGGATAATCTCTGAGTAGTACGCGGCTTCAAACATTGAAAACGCGACCATCGCCGAGATCAGGCGAATATCGGTCTTTGGCGACAAACCCAATACGTTTTGCAGGAAGCCGGGCACAATCAAGTAGAACCACAGCAGTACCATCACCAGTGGAATGGAACGGAATACGTTGACGTAGCCTTTCGCAAACCAGGCAATCGGCGCGAAGCTGGACAGACGCATGACGGCCAGGATAGTTCCCCATACGATACCAATGACGACCGCCGTGACGGTAATTTTCAGCGTGATCATCAGCCCATCCAGCAGATACGGCAGGGAAGGGACAATAGAACTCCAGTCAAATTCGTACATTATTTGCCTCCCATATTGCCCGGCAGGCGGATCTTGCGTTCGACGAGATTCATCACCAGCATGATGACAGCGTTAATCAGCACGTAGGCCAGAGTAATGGCCGTAAACGATTCCCAGGCGTGGGCGGAGTAATCCAGCAGTTTCCCCGCCTGCGCCGCCATATCGACCAGGCCGATAGTAGAAGCGATCGCGGAGTTCTTCACCAGGTTCATCATCTCTGAGGTCATTGGCGGAACAATCACGCGGTAAGCGTTTGGCAGCAGAACATAACGATAAGCCTGCGGCAACGTCAGCCCCATCGCCAGCGCAGCGTTTTTCTGTCCACGAGGCAGAGACTGAATAGCAGCGCGAACCTGCTCGCAGACGCGCGCAGCGGTAAACAGCCCCAGACAAAGCATGGATGAAAGGAAGAACTGAATATTGGGATCCAGTTCCGACTTGAACCACATACCAATGTTTTCCGGTAACAGTTCAGGAATGACCAGATACCAGGTAAAAAATTGGACAATGAGCGGAACGTTACGAAACAGCTCAACGTACAGCGTGCCGATCCCGGCAAGGAAGCGGTTGGGAACTGTACGTAAAATGCCGAATAAAGAACCGATGAGGAAAGCGATAATCCAGGCCGTAATGGATAACGCGACCGTGACCTGGAAACCACTCCAGAGCCAGCCGAGATAGGTGGTGTTGCCGAACGGGGCTTGTTGTAAAAAAATGCCCCAGTTCCAGTCTATAGACATAAATCTACTCCAGAAAAAAAAGGGTAGCAGCGCTACCCTCGAAGATTGTTATTCAGCGTTTTGCGGTTTTCAGGCCTGATGGGGAACGACCATCAGGCTTATAGTCTGTCCGTGCCGAGTAGCAATCGAGAGGGAGGGGAAGCCTCCCATTTATTTTAGTTAGTTAAGCGCTTTATCATTCGGTTCTTTGAACAGAGCTTTCATCTCATCTGATAGTTCGAAATTCATGTTCAGGTTCTTCGGTGGAATTGGGTTTTTAAACCACTTATCAAACCATTTTTCCGCTTCGCCTGAGGTCTGCGCCTTGGCGATCGTGTCGTCCATTAGTTTTTTGAACTCAGGGTCATCTTTACGCAACATGCAGCCGTAGGCTTCCTGAGACTGCGGCTTGCCGACGATCTCCCAGTTGTCTGGTTTCTTCGCCTTCGCGCGTTCGCCAGCCAGCAGGGCGTCATCCATCATAAAGGCAACGGCGCGACCGCTTTCCAGAGTACGGAAAGAGTCACCGTGGTCTTTCGCGCTGATGATGCGCATGTCCATTTTTTGTTCTTCGTTCAGCTTGTGTAGCAGCACTTCTGAGGTGGTACCCGAAGTCACGACCACTGCTTTGCCTTTCAGGTCAGCGAAATCTTTGACATCGCCGCCTTTTTTCGCCAGCAGACGGGTGCCGACAACGAAAATGGTGTCAGAGAATGCCGCTTGTTTTTGACGCTCGACGTTGTTGGTGGTGGAACCACATTCAAAGTCGAAGGTACCGTTTTGCAGCAGCGGGATACGGTTCTGTGAGGTAATCGGGATCAGTTTTACCTGCAGGTCAGGCTTGTTGAGTTTTTTCTTCACGGCTTCAACGATGGCGTTGGAGTAATCCTGTGAATAACCGACCACTTTTTGCTGATTATCGTAGTAAGAAAACGGTACCGATGATTCACGGTGACCGACAACGATAACGCCATTTTTGGCGATCTTGTCCAGCGTGCTGCCTGCCGCTGGTGCCGCATCTTCTGCGTGCGCCAGACCGGCGGACATTCCCATGACCAGCATGGCAGTGGCGAGCTTACGTAATTGCATATCCAACTCCTTTATCGTCTGCGCCAGGGACGCATTGATACCCATTGTGATGTTGTTATTGTTTACTACTTAAACGTGCAGTCTTGTATATGTTTGTTAACATTTAGTTTGGATGAATGTAAAGAATTTGCTGTGTTATTGTTTATTTTTGCGAAGTGCGCCGCACCATTTGGGGGCAAAAATATCTTGTTGCACGTTTCAGGTGCTACCAAAGATCAACTTTGGTGCGACCAGGTTGCACATTCAGCCAAAACTGCGTTTGCCTTGTATAACAAAGCAATAGACGTGCCAGAATGGGCAAGGTAGGGAGTTTGTCGGCCGGATAAACACATCGTTATCCGGCCCGGGGAAGGAAGGTTATTTACGACGCTGGCGCAGGCTCATTACCAGCGCGCCAAAGCCAAACAGTGCGGTAAGCAGCCATAGCGGCCAGTTACCGGTACGGGCATACGGGGTTAAGCCCGTGGTTGGCGTTACGCTGGTGGTCAGAACCTGGCGGGTAAACTGCGGGATCATCGCCTGAATCTCACCCTGTGGACCAATCACCGCCGTAATACCGTTGTTGGTGCTACGCAGCAGCGGGCGCGCCAGTTCCAGGGAACGCATACGCGCCATCTGGAAGTGCTGCCACGGGCCGATAGACTTACCAAACCACGCATCGTTAGAGATGGTGAGCAGATAGTCCGTATCCGGGCGGAAGTTATCGCGAACCTGTTCGCCAAGAATGATTTCGTAGCAGATAGCTGCGGTCAGCTTAAAGCCGTGCGCATGCAGCTGTGGCTGCACATACGGCCCGCGGCTGAACGACGACATAGGCAGGTCAAAGAACGGCGCTAACGGGCGCAGGATCGATTCCAGCGGAACAAACTCGCCAAACGGTACCAGATGGTTTTTGTTGTAGCGGTTGCTGGAGTCGTAGCTGTACGGACTGTCTTTACCCAACGTGATGATGGTGTTGTAGGTGTCGTAACGGTTCTGCTTATTCAGCCGCGCGTCTACGATACCGGTAATCAACGTGCTGTTTTTCGATTTCAGCAGGTCATCCATCATGCTCAAAAAACGCTGCTGGTTAATTTCCAGGTCCGGGATAGCGGACTCCGGCCAGATGATCAGCTGTGATTTGCCCATTTCAGGCTGGGTGGCGTCGAGATAAATTTTCAGCGTATTAAGTAGCTGACCCTCATCCCATTTGAGTGACTGTGGAATGTCACCTTGTACCATCGAAACCTGAGTTGTTTTTTCCGGCTCAAGCGTATACCACTGGATATAGCGCAGCGGGAAGGGCAGAGCGAAAAGCACCACGCCAGCAATCAGCGGTTTCCAGTTGCGCGTCACCAGCGCCAGCGCCAGCAGGCCGCTGACCATCATCAGCAGGAAGTTAATCGCTTCAACGCCCATCACCGGCGCCAGCCCTTTTAACGGGCCATCAATCTGGCTATAACCAAACTGCAGCCACGGAAAGCCGGTCAGGACCCAGCCGCGCAGGAACTCGGTTATCTGCCAGACAACCGGCGCGGCAATGGCGACGCGTAGCCAGGTTGTTTTCGGCCACAGGCGTGACAACACGCCAGCAAACAGACCGGTATAGAGTGAAAGGTAGGCGGCAAGCAGTACCACAAGGAAAACGTTAACCGGACCTGGCATACCGCCAAACTGCGCGATGCTGACGTAGACCCAGTTAATGCCGGAGCCAAACAATCCCAGGCCCCAGAAGTAGCCGATAGCGGCTGACTGAAGTGGACGGCGGTTGAGGGTGAGAGCCTGCAGGCCCATCAGCGATACGATCGCCGCTGGCCAGATGTCATACGGAGAGAAAGCCAGCGTCCCGCAGGCACCGAATAATAACGCCAGCAGCAGGCGAATGCGCTGGCGTTCAATTAGTGAGGCAAATGCCATGTAGTCTTAGATCCAGTTTCGGGTTTATTCGTCCAGTTTGGGCTGGGGTGAGTCGTCCGGAATTCTGACATGAACCTGAATAATACGACGGCTGTCGGCCATTGCCACTTTGAACTGGTAACCATCAATGTCGATAGTCTCCCCACGAGCGGGAAGATGACCAAAGGCCTGCATGACCAGACCACCAATGGTATCGACTTCTTCGTCGCTAAAGTGGGTGCCAAAGGCTTCGTTGAAGTCCTCAATTGGCGCCAGCGCGCGAATGGTCCAGGTGTGGCGACTGAGCTGACGGAAATCAATATCGTCTTCTTCGTCGTACTCATCTTCGATTTCACCAACGATTAGTTCAAGGATGTCCTCAATGGTCACCAGACCAGAGACACCGCCGAACTCGTCGATGACGATAGCCATATGATAACGCTGGGAGCGGAACTCTTTCAGCATGCGGTCAACACGCTTGCTTTCCGGTACGACAACCGCCTGGCGTAACACTTTCTCCATGCTGAAGGCTTCGGCATCGCTGCGCATAAACGGCAGCAGATCTTTGGCCATCAGAATCCCTTCAATGTGATCTTTGTCTTCGCTGATCACCGGGAAACGCGAGTGGGCTGACTCGATAATGACATCAAGGCATTCATCCAGGGTCTGGTTGCGTTTCAGGGTAATCATTTGAGAGCGGGGGATCATGATGTCGCGAACGCGCTGGTCCGCAATGTCCATCACCCCTTCGAGCATATCACGCGTATCTTCATCGATAAGGTCGTTCTGCCCGGAATCACGGATCAGCTCCAACAGTTCGTCGCGGTTTTTGGGTTCACCGTGGAAAAGTTGGCTCAGTAACAGGGAAAAAAATCCCTTTTTGCTGGTTAACGTGTCACTACTGTGTGAATTGTCGTCGCTCATGGCGTCGTATGGGTTCTCATGTTAGTTAATAGGTCGCTCAATGCGCGTAAACTCAGCGCATGGCTTCATGGGAAGCCCGGGCAGATGCCCGACGGCTTATTCCTTCTCGGCAATGTACGGATCCTCATAGCCCAGAGCAAGCATAATCTCTGTTTCAAGGGATTCCATTTCTTCCGCTTCATCATCTTCGATATGGTCGTAGCCGAGTAAATGCAGGCTACCGTGCACCACCATGTGCGCCCAGTGGGCCTCAAGCGGTTTACCTTGCTCTTGCGCTTCTTTCTCAACCACCTGGCGGCAGATGATCAGATCGCCCAGCAGTGGCATCTCAATGCCCGGCGGGGCTTCAAACGGGAAAGAGAGCACGTTGGTTGATTTATCTTTCCCGCGATAGGTCAGGTTCAGCTCGTGGCTTTCCGCGTCATCAACCAGGCGAATCGTCACTTCAGACTCTTCCTGAAACTGCGGGATTACCGCATCCAGCCAGCCCTGAAACTGACTTTCTGTGGGTAAACCAGATTCGTCTTCACATGCCAGCTGTAAATCGAGAATAACCTGACTCATTTTTGCTCCTGCTCCTGAGCTTCGCGCTTGCGTTCCGCTGCCAGCTCGGCTTTTCGTTTCTGTTCTGCTTCTTCCCAGGCTTCATACGCCGTGACGATACGGGCGACTACCGGGTGGCGAACCACGTCTTCGCTATGGAAGAAATTAAAACTAATCTCGTCGACTTCGGCCAGCACCTCAATGGCATGACGCAGACCGGACTTGGTGCTACGCGGCAGGTCAATCTGCGTGATATCGCCGGTGATGACCGCTTTGGAGTTAAAGCCGATACGGGTCAGGAACATTTTCATCTGTTCGATGGTGGTGTTCTGGCTCTCATCAAGAATGATGAACGCATCGTTCAAGGTACGGCCGCGCATATAGGCCAACGGCGCCACCTCAATGACGTTACGCTCGATCAGCTTTTCGACCTTCTCAAAACCGAGCATTTCGAACAGCGCGTCATACAGCGGACGTAAATAGGGATCGACTTTCTGACTCAGATCGCCTGGCAGGAAGCCCAGTTTTTCGCCGGCTTCCACTGCCGGACGGGTCAGCAGAATTCGACGGATCTCCTGGCGCTCAAGCGCATCGACCGCGGCGGCAACCGCGAGATACGTTTTACCCGTACCTGCAGGGCCAACGCCGAAGGTGATGTCGTGATCGAGGATGTTAGCGATGTACTGCGCCTGGTTCGGCGTACGCGGTTTAATCACTCCGCGCTTGGTTTTGATATTCACCGCTTTGCCAAATTCCGGCACGCTGTCCGCGCTTTGCTCAAGCACACGCGCTTCTTTAATCGCCAGATGAATTTGCTCAGGTTCAATGTCCTGCGTCTGACCGCGCATTGGAGCGGTATCGACATACAGGCTGCGTAAAATATCAGCCGCAGCGGTGACGCAAATTGGGCGACCGGTCAGCTTAAAGTGGTTATCCCGACGGTTAATTTCGATGCCGAGGCGACGTTCCAGCTGTTTGATGTTGTCATCAAATGGACCGCAAAGGCTCAACAGACGGGCGTTGTCTGCGGGTTCAAGGGTGATTTCGCGAGTGTCTATGTTCAAACTGTTCCTCTTTAGCATGTCTCGCCGGACGCTGAACATTTACCGGCATCTAAGGAAATTATTCACGCCATAGGGAAAAGGCGCAAGCATTGCAATAAATATGGGGATTGCGGGAGGAAATACAAGGCCCGTCAGAGCTGACGGGCCAGAAGATTAAGGCTGGTAAATACCGACGCCCAGATCGTTTTCTTTGCGGGTACGCGCAATAACCGACTCAGGGGATTCTGCGATGCGCAGGCCCATTTCGTCTTCGGTGCGCACCACTTTACCGCGCAGGGAGTTCGTCCAGACATCGGTAATTTCAACATCCACAAACTTACCGACCATTTCCGGGGTGCCTTCAAAGTTCACCACGCGGTTGTTTTCGGTACGCCCTGACAACTCCATGATGCTCTTACGTGATGTGCCTTCAACCAGAATACGCTGGGTTGTGCCGACCATACGGCGGCTCCAGGCCATGGCCTGCTGGTTAATACGCTCCTGCAGGATATACAGACGCTGTTTTTTCTCTTCTTCCGGTACGTCGTCAACCATATCGGCTGCCGGGGTGCCAGGACGCGCAGAGAAGATAAAGCTGTAGCTCATGTCAAAATTCACGTCAGCAATCAACTTCATGGTCTGCTCGAAATCCTGTGTGGTTTCGCCAGGGAAGCCAACGATGAAATCTGAGCTAATCTGAATGTCCGGACGCGCCGCGCGCAGTTTGCGAATGATCGCTTTATATTCCAGCGCGGTATGGGTGCGTCCCATCAGATTCAGTACGCGATCTGAACCGCTCTGTACCGGCAGGTGCAGGAAACTCACCAGCTCCGGCGTATCGCGATAAACTTCAATGATATCATCGGTGAACTCGATCGGATGGCTGGTGGTGAAGCGGATACGGTCAATGCCGTCGATCGCCGCAACCAGGCGCAGCAGGTCAGCAAAAGATCCTGTCGTGCCATCATAGTTCTCACCGCGCCAGGCGTTCACGTTTTGCCCCAGCAGGTTCACTTCACGCACGCCTTGCGCCGCAAGCTGAGCGATTTCAAACAGGATGTCATCCGCCGGGCGGCTGACTTCTTCACCGCGGGTGTAGGGCACCACGCAGTAGGTACAATATTTATTACAGCCTTCCATGATGGACACAAACGCGCTTGGACCTTCAGCACGCGGTTCCGGCAGGCGGTCAAACTTTTCGATCTCCGGGAAACTGATATCAACTACCGGGCTACGGCTAGTGCTTCCACGTACTTTATTGATCATTTCCGGCAGGCGATGCAGAGTCTGCGGCCCAAAAATAATATCGACGTAGTGGGCGCGCTGGCGAATATGATCGCCTTCCTGAGATGCGACACAGCCACCGACACCGATGATGAGATTGGGGTTTTTCTCTTTTAACAGCTTCCAGCGGCCCAACTGATGGAAAACTTTTTCCTGAGCCTTCTCACGGATTGAGCAGGTATTCAGCAGCAGCACATCCGCTTCTTCCGCCACGTCGGTCAGTTGATACCCATGAGTGGCATCCAGCAGATCGGCCATCTTCGATGAATCGTATTCGTTCATCTGACAGCCCCAGGTTTTAATATGGAGTTTTTTGGTCATCGACTTGCTCTTGCGAAATTGTGGCTGAAATGCAGGGCGCATAGTGTACTGCTTTGGCGCGGTTGTGACCAGTATGACGGATGTCAGCCTCAAGGGGTAAAAAATCCTGTAAACTTACACAATACATGTAACAGGATGATTGACCACATGACAAATCAACCAACGGAAATTGCCATTGTCGGCGGGGGGATGGTCGGCGGCGCGCTGGCGCTTGGACTGGCGCAGCATGGATTTACGGTAACGGTCATTGAACATGCCGTTCCCGCGCCGTTTGTGGCTGATGGACAGCCCGATGTCAGAATTTCCGCCATTAGCTCCGCCTCGGTGTCGTTGCTGAAAGGGCTGGGGGTCTGGGATACAGTTCAGGGTATGCGCAGTCATCCTTACCGTCGTCTGGAAACGTGGGAATGGGAAAATGCCCATGTAATGTTTGATGCCGCCGAGCTTAAGTTACCTTTGCTGGGTTATATGGTGGAAAACACGGTTCTGCAACAGGCACTCTGGCAGGCGCTGGAAGCCCACCCGAAAGTCACGCTGCGCGTACCGGCGTCATTGATCTCTCTGCATCAGCATGATGATCGTCACGAGCTTGAACTGGCTGGCGGTGAGAAAATCAGCGCGAAGCTGGTGATCGGCGCGGACGGCGCAAATTCTCAGGTGCGGAAAATGGCCGGGATTGGTATTCATGCCTGGCAGTACGCGCAGTCCTGCATGTTAATCACCGTACAATGCGAGAACGCACCTGGCGACAGCACCTGGCAACAATTCACGCCTGACGGTCCGCGCGCATTTTTACCGCTGTTTGATAACTGGGCCTCGCTGGTGTGGTATGACTCACCGGCGCGTATCCGCCAACTGCAGGGTTTGGGCATGTCGCAACTGCAGGTGGAGATCGCCAAACACTTCCCGTCGCGACTCGGCAACGTTACGCCTGTGGCGGCGGGGGCATTCCCGCTTACGCGTCGTCACGCGCTACAATATGTCCAGCCAGGTCTGGCGTTGGTGGGCGATGCCGCGCATACCATTCATCCGCTGGCGGGGCAGGGCGTTAATCTGGGGTTCCGTGATGTGGATGCGCTGATTGACGTGCTGGTTAATGCGCGCAGCTACGGTGAATCCTGGGCCAGTCAGCCGGTACTGAAGCGCTATCAGAATCGTCGTATGACTGATAATTTCATTATGCAGAGTGGGATGGATCTGTTCTACGCCGGATTCAGCAACAACCTGCAGCCGCTGCGTATCATGCGTAATCTCGGGTTAATGGCCGCAGAGCGCGCAGGCGTACTGAAACGTCAGGCCTTGAAGTATGCGTTAGGATTGTAATTCAGGCAGGCCTACGGGGGAAATACGTAGGCCTGATAAGCGGAGCGCCATCTGGCGATAAACGCAGAAAAGCAAAAAGCTCGCCGAAGCGAGCTTTTTTAATATGGCTGGGGTACGAGGATTCGAACCTCGGAATGCCGGAATCAGAATCCGGTGCCTTACCGCTTGGCGATACCCCAACGGGCGCACCCACAATGTGGACGACTTTTGAAATTGGCTGGGGTACGAGGATTCGAACCTCGGAATGCCGGAATCAGAATCCGGTGCCTTACCGCTTGGCGATACCCCAACAATATTTTGGCTTTACCGAACGAGTCGATACGTCCTTAATATGGTGGCTACGACGGGATTCGAACCTGTGACCCCATCATTATGAGTGATGTGCTCTAACCAGCTGAGCTACGTAGCCTGATACTATTATATTCTTCGATGGCTGGGGTACCTGGATTCGAACCAGGGAATGCCGGTATCAAAAACCGGTGCCTTACCGCTTGGCGATACCCCAACGGGCGCACCCACAATGTGGACGACTTTTGAAATTGGCTGGGGTACGAGGATTCGAACCTCGGAATGCCGGAATCAGAATCCGGTGCCTTACCGCTTGGCGATACCCCAACAATATTTTGGCTTTACCGAACGAGTCGATACGTCCTTAATATGGTGGCTACGACGGGATTCGAACCTGTGACCCCATCATTATGAGTGATGTGCTCTAACCAGCTGAGCTACGTAGCCTGATACTATTATATTCTTCGATGGCTGGGGTACCTGGATTCGAACCAGGGAATGCCGGTATCAAAAACCGGTGCCTTACCGCTTGGCGATACCCCAATGACCGTTGCGGTGAACCGCTATATCGAAGAAAAAATGGCTGGGGTACCTGGATTCGAACCAGGGAATGCCGGTATCAAAAACCGGTGCCTTACCGCTTGGCGATACCCCAATGACCGTTGCGGTGAACCGCTATATCGAAGAAAAAATGGCTGGGGTACCTGGATTCGAACCAGGGAATGCCGGTATCAAAAACCGGTGCCTTACCGCTTGGCGATACCCCAATGACCGTTGCGGTGAACCGCTATATCGAAGAAAAAATGGCTGGGGTACCTGGATTCGAACCAGGGAATGCCGGTATCAAAAACCGGTGCCTTACCGCTTGGCGATACCCCAATGACCGTTGCGGTGAACCGCTATATCGAAGAAAAAATGGCTGGGGTACCTGGATTCGAACCAGGGAATGCCGGTATCAAAAACCGGTGCCTTACCGCTTGGCGATACCCCATCCGTGCAACGCTTACGGGTGAATGGTGCGGGAGGCGAGACTTGAACTCGCACACCTTGCGGCGCCAGAACCTAAATCTGGTGCGTCTACCAATTTCGCCACTCCCGCAAAAAAGATGGTGGCTACGACGGGATTCGAACCTGTGACCCCATCATTATGAGTGATGTGCTCTAACCAGCTGAGCTACGTAGCCATCTTTTTTTCGCGTAACCTTATCGGCGTTGCGGGGCGCATTATGCGTATTGAGCCTTGAAGCGTCAACCCCTTTTTCATTGAAAATAGCTGGAATGTGACTGTTTGGTTAGGTTGCGAACAGCATGGCGCAATATTCGGCAATTATTAGTTATTAATTGTTTTTTTGCACAGAAAACAGACATAAAAAAAGAGCCCCGTAGGGCTCTTTTCTAAGGATTAACTTATTTATAAGCGGACTGATGTACGCCAACCGCACGACCAGAGGGATCGTTCATGGTTTTAAACGCTTCATCCCATTCAATCGCTTTGGCGGAAGAACAGGCTACTGATGGTCCGCCAGGCACGCATTCCGCCGCGCTGGCAACCGGGAACAATTCTTCAAAAATCTCACGGTACAAATACGCTTCTTTAGACGATGGCGTGTTGTAAGGGAAACGGAAGCTGGCGGTTTCCAGTTGTTGGTCAGAAACTTGCTCAGCAGCCACCTCTTTCAAGGTATCGATCCAACTGTAACCGACACCATCAGAGAACTGCTCTTTCTGACGCCATGCGACGCTGGCAGGCAGGTAAGATTCAAAACATTCGCGCAGCACATGTTTTTCCATTTTGCCGTTGCCGCACATTTTATCCTGCGGGTTGATGCGCATCGCCACATCAAGGAATTTCTTATCCAGGAAAGGCACGCGAGCTTCCACACCCCAGGCAGACATCGCTTTGTTGGCGCGGGCGCAGTCGAACATATGCAGCGCCTGCAGCTTACGCACGGTTTCTTCATGCAGCTCTTTCGCGTCTGGCGCTTTGTGGAAATAGAGATAGCCGCCGAATACTTCGTCAGAGCCTTCACCCGACAGCACCATTTTAATGCCCATCGCTTTAATTTTACGCGACATTAAGTACATCGGCGTTGAGGCGCGGATCGTTGTGACATCGTAGGTTTCGATGTGATAAATCACGTCGCGGATAGCATCCAGACCTTCCTGTACGGTGAAGTGGATCTCATGGTGCACGGTACCCAGATGGTTCGCGACCTCTTGCGCGGCTTGCAGATCCGGTGCGCCTTCCAGGCCGACGGCGAAGGAGTGCAACTGTGGCCACCAGGCTTCGCTACGTTCCTGATCTTCAACACGGCGCGCCGCGTATTTTTTCGTAATCGCGGAAATGACCGAGGAATCCAGACCACCGGACAACAGTACACCATAAGGAACATCTGACATCAGATGGCTTTTCACCGCATCTTCCAGCGCCTGACGCAGCTCGTTTTTATCGGTCACGTTGTCTTTGACCGCATCGTAATCAAACCAATCACGCTGATAATACTGACGAATTTCGCCGTCCTTACTCCACAAATAGCTACCGGCCGGGAATTCTTTGATTGTGCGACATACCGGAACCAGGGCTTTCATTTCAGACGCGACGTAGAAGTTACCGTGTTCGTCGTAACCCATATACAGTGGGATGATCCCGATGTGATCGCGACCAATCAGATAAGCGTCCTGTTCGCTGTCGTACAGGGCAAAAGCAAACATGCCTTGTAGGTCATCCAGGAACTCCGGGCCTTTTTCCTGATACAGCGCGAGGATAACTTCGCAGTCTGAACCGGTCTGGAACTGATAGCGATCGCCGTATTCCGCGCGCAGCGCCTGATGGTTATAAATTTCACCGTTAACCGCCAGGATATGCGTTTTCTTCACGTTGTACAGCGGCTGAGCACCGGCATTGACGTCGACGATGGACAGACGTTCGTGCGCCAGAATGGCGTTATCACTGGCGTAAATACCTGACCAGTCCGGGCCGCGATGGCGCATCAGACGAGATAATTCCAGGGCTTTTTTACGCAGTTCAACTGCGTCAGTTTTAATATCGAATACGCCAAAAATAGAACACATAACCTTCTCCGTTAACCTGTTGCGTGATGCTTTTTATGTTTGCTTGATAAAGAAAATGCCGCAAAGCGGGAGAGGGCGCAAGCGAATTACGGTGCGGAAAATAAAAAACGCAATGGTCATTGCTGATTGGTGAAAAAAGATTACGTAATGAGCGCTATTATTGATGAATCAGCAGTGAAAAGATGAATTTATTGAATGGGTGTGTTTTTCAGGCCGGATAACTTGCAGGTATTGTTATCCGGCCAAAGAGATTAAATGACGTCTATCTCAGCAACGGATGGATAAATCCAGCTCGGTCTGAACGGCATGCTGTCGATGTCGTCAAGCGTTGAGACGCCAGACAATACCAGAATGGTTTCCAGACCGGCCTGGAAGCCCGCCAGAATATCGGTACGCAGGTTATCGCCAACGATAACGGTCTCTTCCGAGTGCGCCTGCATTTTGTTGAGCGCCGCGCGAATAATCCACGGGCTGGGTTTGCCGACATAAAACGGCTTACGGCCAGAGATTTTCTCGATACCGGCGCACAGTGCACCGCAGGCGGGATAAAAGCCGCGGCCGTGAGTATCCGGGTTTGTGGCGATGAAACGCGCGCCGTTAGCGACAAAATATGCTGCTTTATGCATCATGTCCCAGTTATAGGAGCGCGTCTCGCCAACAATCACAAAATCGGGGTTCACGTCGGTAATGGTAAACCCGGCTTTATACAGCTCATGAATTAACGCGCCTTCACCTACCACGTAGGCTTTTTTGCCTTCCTGGCGACGAAGAAAATCAGCGGTAGCCATGGCGGAAGTATAAAAGACGCTATCGGGGACATTCACTCCCGCGGTGGCGAAGCGGTTTGCCAGATCTTGCCCGGTCTGTGAAGGGTAGTTAGTCAGCAGAACTAACGGCAGGCCTTTTTCCAGGATCCCGGTCAGAAATTCTGCCGCACCCGGTACGGCGACATTGTCGTGCATCAGCACGCCGTCGATATCACAAATTACATTCTTAATGGTCATGAACAACCCAGGGAATTAGTTATGAGTCTTATAGTAATCCACTACTATATGAGAGCATTAGTTTTCCAGCAAACGTTGCAGCAATGTCCCGTTGAGCATCGCGCGCTTCACCAGCGCAAAGGCGCCAATGGCGGAACGGTGATCCAGCGTGGAACGAACCACCGGTAAATTGTGGCGAAACGCTTTCAACGCCTGCGTGTTGATACAGCTTTCTATTGCAGGCAGCAGCACTTTATCTGCCTCAGTAATTTCGCCTGCAATGACGATTTTTTGTGGGTTAAACAGGTTGATGGCGATGGCGATGGTTTTACCCAAGTGGCGACCAACGTGTTCAATCACTTCTGCTGCCAGGTTATCGCCCTTATTTGCCGCCTTACAGATAGCTTTAATATTGCAATCATCCAGCGTGAGTCGGCTGGGATAACCCTGTTTCAGTAAGTTTTGCACGCGGTGCTCGATAGACGCATTGGCGGCAATGGTTTCCAGACAGCCGAAGTTACCGCAGTGACAGCGCTCACCCAGCGGTTCAACCTGAATGTGACCAATCTCGCCCACGTTGCCATTGCGACCGATGAAAATTCGGCCATTGGAAATAATTCCCGCCCCGGTTCCGCGGTGAACTCGCACTAAAATGGAGTCTTCGCAATCCTGGCTTGCCCCGAAATAGTGCTCGGCCAGCGCCAGGCTGCGGATATCGTGACCGACAAAGCAGGTAACCTTAAAGCGTTTTTCGAGCGCCTCGACCAGCCCCCAGTTTTCGACCTGAATGTGCGGCATATAGCGAATGACGCCGCTTTCAGGATCAACCAGGCCGGGCAAGATGACGGAAATCGCAATCAGCTCGCGGATTTTCCGCTGGCAGCTGTCAATAAAAGTGGCAATGGTGTTGAGCAGCGCATACTCCAGCGTTTCCTGGGTGCGCTCCGGGAGAGGGTAATGCTCTTCGGCGACCACTTTACTGCTCATATCATAGAGCGTGAGCGTCGTGTCGTGACGGCCCAGACGTACGCCAATGGCGTGGAAATTGCGGGTTTCGGTGACGATAGAGATAGCGCGGCGGCCCCCGGTGGAGGCCTGCTGATCGACTTCTTTGATCAGCCCGCGTTCGATCAACTGACGCGTAATTTTGGTTACGCTGGCGGGGGCAAGCTGGCTTTGCTCGGCAATTTGAATACGCGAGATTGGCCCATGCTGGTCAATCAGGCGATAAACCGCCGCGCTGTTAAGCTGTTTTACGAGATCAACATTACCTATTTGAGCTTGTCCGCCTGGTGTCATTCTTTCTCTTACTCAGTAACGACCTCGTTGCCATTAACGATGGTCTTGATGATTTTAAAGTCGTGCGTAAACGCAGTCAGGTTGGCTACTTTGCCTGGCGCGATGCTGCCGAGTCGTTTGTCGACGCCAATGGCGCGAGCAGGGTAGAGCGTTGCCATGCGTAACACTTCGTCGAGAGCGATATTCGCATGTTCGACCAGATTGCGTACGCCTTCAATCATGGTTAATGATGAACCGCTCAATGTACCGTTCTCATCAACGCACAATCCATTCCGGTAGTATATTGTTTTACCAGCGAAAATGAACTGTTCAATATTGGCACCTGCTGGCGCGGTCGCGTCGGTGACCAGGCACAGCTTGTCGCCTTTCAGGCGCTTGGCATTACGGATGTTAACGTAGTCAACATGCAGACCATCAGCGATGATACCGCAATAAATATCGGCTTCGTCAAGAATAGCGCCCGCCAGGCCCGGTTCGCGGCCCGTTATATAAGGCATGGCGTTAAACAGATGCGTTGCAAAGGTAATCCCTGCGCGGAAGCCGATTTTGGCCTCTTTTACCGTCGCATTGGAGTGACCGGCGGAAACCACGATACCTGCATTTACCAGTTTGGTGATGACCTCTACCGGGACCATTTCTGGCGCCAGCGTCACTTTGGTTATCACGTCAGCATTATCGCACAGGAAATCAACCAACGCAGCGTCCGGTTGACGGACAAATCCTGGATTATGGGTGCCTTTTTTCACCAGATTCAGCCACGGACCTTCCAGATGAAGTCCTAATGCCTGATTCGGGTGTTTCGCCAGGTATTCACGCATGACGCGAACGCCTTGTTTCATCAGATCATCGCTGGTGGTGATAAGCGTAGGCAGATAGTTGGTGCAGCCTGATTTTTCATTGGCTTTCTGCATGATTTCCAGCGTTTCGACGGTCACGGCTTCTGCCGTATCGTTAAACTGTACGCCACCGCAGCCGTTTAGCTGTACATCGATAAAACCGGGGGAAATAATGGCCCCATTCAGTGAGCGTTGTTCAATTCCTGACGGTAACTCAGCCAGTGGGCAAACGCTGTCAATCAGGCCATTGGCGACAACAATCGCATGGTCATCAAGAATTTCGTGACCGGTAAAGATCCGGCCCTGGGTTAAAGCATACATTCCGACCCCCGATTTCAAAAAATGCCGCCCTGCAACTTATCGACAGGGCGGAGACATCAATTACAGACCTTTAATATTTTCCGCTTCTAACTCGTTAAAGTATTTCAGCGTTTTCACTTTCAGTTCCATGGTGGAAGGCTCATCGCACACCACAACGGCTTTTGGATGCAACTGCAGACAGCTGATGGTCCACATGTGGTTAACATTGCCTTCAACGGCGGCTTGCAGCGCCTGCGCCTTCTGGTGACCCAGTACCAGGATCATCACCTCTTCGGCATCCAACAGGGTGCCCACGCCCACGGTCAGGGCATATTTAGGCACCTGGCTTACGTCGCCGTCAAAGAAGCGTGAGTTAGCAACACGCGTGTCGTGAGTCAGCGTTTTGATGCGGGTACGGGAAGCCAAAGAAGAGGCTGGCTCGTTGAACGCGATGTGACCATCGTTGCCTACACCGCCCATAAACAGGTGGATTTTACCGTAAGAACGGATTTTTTCTTCATACTGACGGCATTCTGCATCAATATCCGGCGCGTTACCATTGAGGAGGTTGATGTTTTCTGCTGGAATATCAACGTGATCAAAGAAGTTACGATGCATGAAGCTGTGATAGCTTTCCGGATGCTCTTTCGGCAGGCCAACATATTCGTCCATATTGAAAGTAACAACATGCTTGAAGCTCACCTGGCCCGCTTTATGCATTTCAACCAATGCCTTATAAGCTGTCAGCGGAGTACCGCCCGTCGGCAGGCCCAGAACGAACGGGCGATCTGCCGTTGGTTTGAACGCGTTAATACGGTTAACGATATGGCGAGCAGCCCATTTGCCGACTTGTTCAGCGGTATTCAGGGGGATCAGTCTCATTCTTCACCTCAAAAGTAAATGTAAGCAATTGGCGGATTGAGTCTCTGTGCAGTATTAAGCGTAACCTGGTTTTGCATCGGTAAGGATCAATCCGTTTCGATTTTTTGAATGATAAAATAAGTTTTCGTAGTTAGCCAGTGAAAGGGAGGGTTAATAACGATATTTGGTGACTGGAATCACAAAAAACACGCGTTTAATTTGCGATACGAATTAAATTTTCACACACTCAGAATGTAGATGAATGGTTAATATCGTTGATCCAGAATCTTGCTGTCAGGAATGGTCGCACAATAAAAATATGGCTTCAAAGAAGCCTAATCGGGGTCTCGTAGGGGGAATAAAATGAATATTTTAGGTTTTTTCCAGCGGCTGGGTAGGGCGTTACAGCTCCCCATCGCTGTGCTGCCAGTCGCGGCACTGTTGCTGCGATTCGGCCAACCAGATTTACTAAACGTACCTTTTATCGCGCAAGCGGGTGGGGCTATCTTCGATAACCTGGCGCTGATTTTCGCTATCGGTGTGGCTTCCAGCTGGTCAAAAGACAGCGCGGGTGCGGCAGCGCTGGCAGGTGCGGTCGGTTATTTCATATTGACCAAAGCAATGGTTACCATTAACCCGGCCATCAATATGGGTGTACTGGCGGGTATCATCACCGGTCTGGTTGGCGGTGCGGTGTATAACCGTTGGTCTGGTATCAAACTGCCTGACTTCCTGAGCTTCTTTGGCGGCAAACGCTTCGTGCCGATCGCCACTGGCTTCTTCTGTCTGGTGCTGGCTGCTATCTTCGGTTACGTGTGGCCGCCGGTGCAGAACGCCATCCATGCGGGTGGTGAGTGGATCGTAGGCGCTGGCGCGTTGGGTTCCGGTATTTTTGGTTTCATCAACCGTCTGCTGATCCCAACCGGTCTGCATCAGGTTCTGAATACCATCGCCTGGTTCCAGATTGGCGAATTTACTAACGCCGCTGGCACCGTTTTCCACGGTGACATCAACCGCTTCTATGCGGGTGATGGCACTGCGGGTATGTTCATGTCTGGTTTCTTCCCGATCATGATGTTTGGTCTGCCGGGTGCGGCGCTGGCGATGTACTTCGCTGCTCCGAAAGCGCGTCGCCCGATGGTTGGCGGTATGCTGCTGTCCGTTGCGATCACCGCGTTCCTGACCGGTGTTACCGAGCCGCTGGAATTCCTGTTCATGTTCCTGGCGCCACTGCTGTATCTCCTGCACGCACTGTTAACCGGTATCAGCCTGTTCGTTGCGACGCTGCTGGGGATCCACGCGGGCTTCTCCTTCTCCGCAGGTGCTATCGACTACGTGTTGATGTACAACCTGCCGGCAGCAAGTAAGAACGTCTGGATGCTGGTCGTGATGGGTCTGGTCTTCTTCGTCATCTACTTTGTGTTGTTCAGCGCGGTTATTCGTATGTTTAACCTGAAAACGCCGGGCCGCGAAGATAAAGAAGACGATATCGTTACAGAAGAAGCGAACAGCAATACTGAAGAAGGTCTGGCTCAACTGGCAACCAGCTACATTGCTGCGGTTGGCGGTACCGATAACCTGAAAGCGATTGATGCCTGTATCACCCGTCTGCGTCTGACTGTGGCCGATTCTGGTCGCGTAAACGATGCGATGTGTAAACGCTTAGGCGCATCGGGTGTCGTTAAGCTGAACAAACAAACTATCCAGGTCATCGTAGGTGCGAAAGCGGAATCCATCGGCGACGAAATGAAGAAAGTTGTGGCGCGTGGCCCGGTTGCGGCAGCGTCTGCTGAAAGTGCACCAGCAGCAGCGGCCCCGGTGGCAAAACCGCAGGCTGTAGCGAACGCAGTCATCGTTGAAGCGCTGGTTTCTCCGATTACCGGTGACGTCGTTGCGCTGGAGCAGGTTCCTGATGAAGCCTTCGCCAGCAAAGCGGTAGGCGATGGCGTTGCGGTGAAACCAACGGATAAAATCGTGGTTGCTCCGGCTGCGGGCACTATCGTGAAAATCTTCAACACCAACCATGCGTTCTGTCTGGAAACCGTTAAAGGCGCGGAAATCGTAGTCCATATGGGTATCGATACCGTCGCGCTGGAAGGTAAAGGCTTTAAACGCCTGGTTGAAGAAGGTGCGGAAGTGACGGCGGGTCAACCGATTCTGGAAATGGATCTGGATTTCCTGAACGCCAATGCACGTTCCATGATTAGCCCGGTTGTGTGCAGCAACAGCGATGATTTCGGCGCTCTGGTCATTAAAGCCGAAGGTCATGTGGTTGCCGGTCAGACACCACTGTATGAGATTAAAGGTAAATAACTGCTCCTGAGTAAAGTGAGTTAAATGCCTTAAGCGGCGGGGGATATTCCTCCGCCGCTTTTTTTTGCAGCAATTGGCCCCAATATTTTCGATTGATACATATTTTGCGTAACTAAAGGTTGTCAGTCTGCCTGGCTTATAAGATCATATTCCGTTATACGTTGTTTACGCTTTGAGGAATCCACGATGAGTGAGGCTGAAGCCCGCCCGAGTAACTTTATTCGTCAGATCATCGATGAAGATCTGGCCAGTGGTAAGCACACCACGATCCATACCCGTTTTCCGCCGGAGCCAAATGGCTATCTGCACATTGGCCACGCGAAATCCATTTGTCTGAACTTTGGTATTGCGCAAGATTACCAGGGCCAGTGCAACCTGCGTTTTGATGATACGAACCCGGTTAAAGAAGATATCGAGTACGTTGAGTCGATTAAAAACGACGTTGAATGGTTAGGTTTCCACTGGACTGGCGACATTCGCTACTCGTCGGATTACTTCGATCAGCTTCATGCCTATGCGGTAGAGCTTATTAATAAAGGTCTGGCGTACGTTGACGAACTGTCAGCGGACGAAATTCGCGAATACCGCGGTACGCTGACTCAGCCGGGTAAAAACAGCCCGTTCCGCGATCGCAGCGTCGAAGAGAACCTCGCGCTGTTCGAAAAAATGCGTACCGGTGGCTTTGAAGAAGGTAAAGCCTGCCTGCGCGCGAAAATCGACATGGCGTCGCCGTTTATCGTGATGCGCGATCCGGTGCTGTACCGTATTAAGTTCGCTGAACACCACCAGACCGGCAACAAGTGGTGCATCTACCCGATGTACGATTTTACCCACTGCATCAGCGATGCGCTGGAAGGCATTACCCACTCGCTGTGTACGCTGGAGTTCCAGGATAACCGTCGTCTGTATGACTGGGTGCTGGACAACATCACCATCCCGGTTCACCCGCGTCAGTATGAATTCTCGCGCCTGAATCTGGAATACACCGTGATGTCCAAGCGCAAGCTGAACCTGCTGGTGACCGACAAGCACGTTGAGGGCTGGGACGATCCGCGCATGCCGACCATCTCTGGCCTGCGTCGTCGCGGTTATACCGCGGCCGCTATCCGTGAATTCTGCAAACGCATTGGCGTGACCAAGCAGGACAACACCATTGAGATCGCCTCTCTGGAATCCTGCATTCGTGAAGATCTGAATGAAAACGCGCCGCGCGCGATGGCGGTTATCGATCCGGTGAAACTGGTTATCGAAAACTACCCGCAGGGCGAGAGCGAAATGGTGACCATGCCTAATCATCCGAATAAACCGGAAATGGGCAGCCGTGAAGTGCCGTTCAGCGGTGAAATCTGGATCGACCGCGCTGACTTCCGCGAAGAAGCGAACAAGCAGTACAAGCGTCTGGTGATGGGCAAAGAAGTACGTCTGCGTAATGCTTACGTGATCAAGGCCGAGCGTGTAGAGAAAGATGCGGAAGGGAATATTACCACCATTTTCTGCACTTACGATGCCGATACTCTGAGCAAAGATCCGGCCGATGGTCGTAAAGTAAAAGGTGTTATTCACTGGGTCAGTGCGGCACATGCGTTACCGATTGAAATCCGCCTGTACGATCGTTTGTTTAGCGTACCGAACCCAGGTGCGGCAGAGGACTTCCTGTCCGTGATTAACCCGGAATCCCTGGTGATTAAACACGGCTACGGCGAGCCATCGCTGCAGGCCGCGGTCGCAGGCAAAGCGTTCCAGTTTGAACGTGAAGGTTACTTCTGCCTTGACAGCCGCTACGCTACGGCTGACAAGCTGGTGTTTAACCGCACCGTTGGTCTGCGCGATACGTGGGCTAAAGCGGGCGAATAAGCCGCAACACATCCTGTCTAAACGCCGCTTCATGCGGCGTTTTTTTTACGCCAAAACGTTTTCCAGGCTCCATTTGCGGAGCGAATTAATTACATGCCTGTAATAATGAATCGGCTGAATGTTTTTACCTTTAAATAACTTACCGCAATATGAAATGGGCTGAAACCGATTTCATCCCCATGGAAAACAAGCGGTTTTTTCTTTTTTTCAACGCTTTTTTATCTCCCGATGAAAATGTAACAGAAAGCAATGAAATATGTGCGGTTGCTCATACTATTACATACTCGTTACAGAAAGAGATTGATAATTCGCGTCGCGAAAAATAGTCTATTCATTGTAGTCACTGAGGTTTTCTTAGCGCTACTTTTTTAATTTTTGTTTTTTCGCTGACCGCTTTTATCGGCAGCATTTTTATGTCAAAGAGGATTAACATATGCGTACGTTTAGTGGCAAACGTAGTACGCTGGCGCTGGCTATCGCCGGTATCACAGCAATGTCGGGTTTCGTTGTCGCTCCCCAGGCTCACGCCGAAGGTTTCATTGATGACTCCACTTTAACCGGCGGCATCTATTACTGGCAGCGTGAGCGTGACCGTAAAGATGTCACCGATCATGACAAATACAAAACCAACCTTTCTCACTCCACATGGAACGCCAACCTCGACTTCCAGTCCGGTTATGCGGCGGATATGTTTGGTATTGATATTGCAGCATTCACCGCGATTGAAATGAACGAAAGTAGCGAAAGCGGCCATCCAAACGAAATCGCATTCTCTTCAAAAAATAAAGGCTATGACGAAGATTACTCCGGCGATAAGAGCGGAATTAGCCTGTATAAAGCAGCAGCCAAATTTAAATACGGCCCAACCTGGGCACGCGCAGGTTACATTCAACCAACCGGGCAGACGCTATTGGCTCCGCACTGGAGCTTTATGCCTGGTACTTATCAGGGTGCCGAAGCCGGTGCCAACTTCGACTATGGTGATGCCGGCGCACTGAGCTTCTCTTATATGTGGGCCAACGAATATAAAGCGCCGTGGCACACCGAAGTCGATAAATTCTATCAGGCCGATAAAAAGACCAGCGTAGATTACCTGCACTCAATCGGCGCGAAATATGACTTCAAAAATAACCTGTTGCTGGAAGCGGCATTTGGTCAGTCTGAAGGCTACGTCGATCAGTACTTCGCGAAAGCCAGCTACAAATTCGATTTAGGCGGTAACCCGTTTACCACCAGTTATCAGTTCTACGGCGCGCGCGACAAAGTTGATGACCGCACCGTGAACGATATTTATGACGGCACGGCCTGGCTGCAGGCGTTGACCTTCGGCTACAAAGTGGCGGAAGTGGTTGACCTGCGACTGGAAGGGACCTGGGTTAAAGCGGACGGGCAGCAGGGGTACTTCCTGCAGCGTATGACCCCGACCTACGCCTCATCAAACGGTCGTCTGGATATCTGGTGGGACAACCGCTCCGACTTCAACGCCAACGGCGAAAAGGCCGTCTTCTTCGGTGCAATGTATGACCTGAAGAACTGGAACCTGCCGGGTTGGGCAGTCGGTGCGTCCTACGTTTACGCCTGGGATGCCAAGCCATCTACCTGGCAGCTCAATCCGGATGCGTACTACGACAAAAACCGGACTATCGAAGAGTCTTCTTACAGCCTGGATGCGGTCTATACCCTGCAGGACGGTCGTGCGAAGGGCACCATGTTTAAACTGCACTTCACCCAGTACGACAACCATTCAGACATTCCGAGCTGGGGCGGTGGTTATGGCAACATCTTCCAGGATGAACGCGACGTGAAGTTCATCGTTATTGCTCCGTTCACCATCTTCTAATGCCAACAGCGGCAGACCAGACGTCTGCCGCTCCGTTGAGGAAAGTGCTATGAAAAAACTGATACTCATCGCCATTATGGCATCAGGGCTGGTGGCTTGTGCGCAATCCCCTTCGCCGAAAGAAGACAGTCGCCTGAAAGAAGCCTACAGCGCGTGTATTAACACCGCGCAAGGATCGCCGGAGAAAATTGAAGCCTGCCAAAGCGTGCTGAATGTGTTGAAGAAAGAAAAGCAGCACCAGCAGTTTGCTAATGAAGAAAGCGTACGCGTACTGGATTATCAGCAGTGTATCCAGGCCACGCGCACGGGTAACGATCAGTCCGTTAATGCTGATTGTGACAAGGTCTGGCAGGAAATTCGTAGCAAGAACGCTGCGCAGTAATTCGAAAAATGCTACGGGCGGAGAATTTTCCGCCCGTTTGCTTTTCAGAGCTTATGTTCCACTGGTTGATAGCCCCGACTCAGTCGGACAAACAGCATTGCCGTGGCGGCGAGTCCACAAAGTGCTGCGCACATCAGCCACCATCCAGGTGAGCTTTTATCCCCGGTTAGCTGGACCAGCGCCGTGGATATGACTGGTGTAAGGCCGCCAAAAATCGCCGTGGCAAGACTGAATGCCAGTGAAAAGCCCACCGTACGGACATAGACAGGCATCACCTCGGTGAGTGCCGCGACCATTGCCCCGTTGTACATGCCAAAAAAGAACGAGAACCAAAGCAGGACCAGCGTCATGCGCATGAAGTCTGGCGCGGCGGTGAGCCAGTGCATTACCGGCCAGGTGGTAAGCAGTGCCAGTACGGTAATCCCCATCAATACCGGACGACGACCAATTCGGTCAGATATCGCCCCGCCAATCGGCAGCCAAATAAAGTTAGAAATACCGACCAGCATGGTGACTACCAGGCTATCGCGCGCGCTCAGGTGGAGTACGGCCCTGCCGTAGGTTGGGGTGTAGACGGTAATAAAGTAAAACGTCGTGGTGGTCATCGCTACCAGCAGCGTACCCGCAGCGATCAGACGCCAGTTTTTGATGATAGTGGTGAAAATTTCCCTGGTGTCGGGACGGTGCGTACGTTGTAAAAATGCGTCTGTTTCCTGAAGCGAACGGCGCAGGACGAAGATCAACGGAATAATCATACAACCAATAAAGAACGGAATGCGCCAGCCCCATTCAGAGATCTCATCGTGCCCCAGTGTGGCATTCAGAGCGTAGCCAATCAGCGCCGCCACCACAATGGCGACCTGTTGGCTGGCGGACTGCCAACTGGTGTAGAAACCTTTATTGTCAGGCGTGGCGATTTCAGAAAGATAAACCGAAACGCCTCCCAGCTCTACGCCCGCAGAGAAGCCTTGCAATAATCGACCGACTAATACCAGCACAGGGGCCAGCAGGCCAATGCTTTGGTAACCGGGAACCAGGGCAATCAGCAGGGTACCGCAGCCCATGATCGCCAGCGTCACCATCAGTCCTTTACGGCGACCAATTCTGTCGATGTAAGCACCCAGCACGATTGCGCCAACGGGCCGCATTAAAAAACCCGAACCGAAAACCGCAAAGGTCAACATGAGCCCGGCAAATTCACTCTCCGCGGGGAAGAACGTCTTTGCGATATAGGTGGCGTAAAACCCGAACAGAAAAAAGTCGAACTGTTCGAGAAAATTACCGCTGGTTACCCGCAGTATTGCGCCGAAAGTTCCGGCGCGCGATGGTTGTTGTGTCATTGGGTTTGCTCCACTGTCTTATCATAATATTTATAGAGGTAAGAGTTTGCGGGTTAGTCGCCTGTGACCCCCGCTTGTTTGCCGCGCCGTTTCTCAATCGCCCACTTGAGTAAGGCTGCGCAGCGGTAAAATCCGTGGGCAAATTTTCCGTAAGGAATGGTCAGAAAAAGCGCCATGACCACGCCGAGATGAATGGCCAGTAAAATAGCCATCCATGAGGTGTCTCTTCCCGCCAGCAGCGCCAGACCGGTCAGACTGGTCAGCAGCAGCAGCAAAATAAAACCGCGATCCATCGGTTTTTGCCGTGCGTCGCCGTGTAGCGGTGAGCGTTTAAGATTCAGCCATAGTAAGCCAGCCGGGCCGACAACCAGACCAATGCCGCCCAGCGTGCCCAGCATCACCGGAACGCTGAAGAACGGGTAGGGCGCTTCTATGCCTGCAAAGTAGTGATAGCCTGTAGCCACCACGGTGGCGGCAAAGCAGAGCATAAAACCGTAGAAGGTAAAGTGGTGGAAACGGCGGCGCATCAGGGTGAAAGCATCATCCGCTTCGTTACAACCTTTGCCGTGGCCACCATCGAGATATTTCAGCGTCAGCGCATCGTGTGAGGCTTCAGCAATCTCGGCGGAACGCGGCATACCCGGAGAGATCTCGCGCCAGAAGCGGATCACGCCCGCCATCAGCAAACCGATCGCCAGAATAAAGACCGAACCAAACATCCAGGCCAGCAGGTTATGCGGGAAAATTTGATAGAAATCCCCGGCCAGCGGAGGATGGAATAGTGAACCTTTCAAACCTATAGCGAGGAGTAAAAACAGGATCAGACCGAAAACCAGCGCCAGCGTCACGGTTACGCCCGCGCGACGATAAAGCGCGCCAAAGGCGGCGGGTTGCGTATAATGCTGATAAGTTTCGAGCCGGACCTCCGCCATCGCCTTCGGTACGTTGATGGCAAATTCATGAGGCGGGGCATACTGACACGCGTGCAGGCAAGCGCCGCAGTTATGGCACAAGTTCGCCAGATAGTTGATATCCGCTTTACCGAATTCCAGACGTTGCGTCATCGCCGGGAATACGGCGCAAAAGCCTTCACAATAGCGACAGGCATTGCACACCTGCATCACACGTTCAACTTCAGCTTCCGGTTCGGTGATAATTTGCGCTTCGATGATCAGTTTCTCAAGCTGCTTCATGACGTGTCTCCTTACGTGCGGCCAGCGCGGCTTCTTTTCCGGCAATGCGGCCAAAGGTGGTGCCGATCGACATCCCCACGCCTGCGGTGTAGCCCTTGCCCAACACGTTGCCCGCCATCATCTCTCCGGCGACGAACAGGTTACGGCTTGGAAGCCCGGCAAAATGCACAGCGGCGTGTTCGTTCACTTTTAACCCAAGATAAGTGAAGGTGATCCCTGGTCGCAGGGCATAGCCGTAGTATGGCGGCTGGTCAAGCGGTCGCGCCCAGTGCGTTTTCGCGGGTAGCAAATCTTTGGTGGCGCAGTTATCCAGAACGGTGTGGTCGAACTGACCTGGCTGGCAGGCGTTGTTGTATTGCGTCACGGTGTGGGTAAAACGTTCGGCATCCAGTCCTAACTGAAGAGCCAGCTCTGCCAACGTATTGGCCTGCGCGCCGGGAAAGACCGGCGGCATAAAGTGGCCAATAGCTTTACTGTCGATGATGGAGTAGCCAATCTGCCCTGGCTGTTGAGCGACCAGACGTCCCCAGATGGCGTAGCGTTTGGGCCAGAAATCTTCACCTTCATCATAAAAGCGCTCAGCGTCCCGGTTCACCACTATACCGAGCGAGACGCAGTCCACGCGGGTGCAAATCCCGCCGTCATATAATGGCGCTCTGGCATCAATGGCCACGCAGTGTGACTGGGAGGGATCGCCGATAATGTCGGCTCCGGCATCCATCATAAATTTGAGCAGTACGCCCTGGTTAAAGCGCGTGCCGCGAATCAGGAAGTTATCCGCTGGCCATTCGCCGCGCTCGTTCTCTCCCCATGCTTCTCGTAGCCATTCGCGGTTAGACTCAAAACCGCCAGCGGCAAGCACGCAGGATTTAGCGGTGATGCGCTCTTCGCCTGCCAGCGCCGCCACGAACTCGCCATTACGCAGTTCAAGCGCCTGAACCGGGGTGTTATAGCGGATCTGCACTCCCAGCTTTTCTGCGCTGCGATAATAGGCATTCACAAGGGCCTTTCCACCGCCCATAAAAAAGGCGTTGGTTCGCGCCACGTGTAAAGCGCCAGAGAGAGGAGGTTGAAAGTTAACGCCGTGCTGGCGCATCCAGTCGCGGCATTGTGAAGAGGTACGGATCACCAGACGCGCCAGCGCTTCGTTGGTATTCCCTTCCGTGACGCGCCACAGATCTTGCCAGAATTCTTCTTCAGGATAGCTGTCCACCAGCACATCCTGCGGCGCATCATGCATACAACGTAAATTACGCGTGTGTTGGGAGTTTCCTCCGCGCCATTCCCGGGGGGCCGCTTCGAGCAGGAGTACCGAAGCTCCTTGCTCCCGGGCGGTCAAGGCAGCACATAACGCGGCATTACCACCACCAATCACCAGAACATCAACCATCGTATACTCCATTACCATTTAACTATTTGTTAAATTTGTAATTGAAATGTATACGCACAGCTTGTGCGGGCGCTATGATGTGGTGCTAAACAGTACTTTAGTTATTGTAAAGAGTAGCGCCAGGCCAGCTTCCTGCTTCCACCAGTTGATGCATAACTTTCGTCAGCACCACACGGGCGGCAAGGCCTGCCGGGGTAAGTTCATCGTCAGAGAGGCTGACCAGAAAGTTAGGGCGGCTAAGTATCGGATTATAGACGCCGATCACTCTTAGAGTTTCTTTATCGAGATGGGAGATCGCCGCACCGGGCTGAAGAGTGGCGCCAATGCCACTGCGTACGGCGCGCATCAGTAACGCCAGACCATCAATTTCAGTAGCGATCTCAATATTTAGCGCGTGTTCCTGGCAGATGGCATCCAGCCTGCCGCGCAGACCATGTCCCGGGCTTGGCATGATCAATGGAATATTTGCCAACTGGGCTGGAGCAATATTGTCGTCGACAATATCAGCCAATAGGGCATGGGTCCCAATCAAAAACAGCCGTTCTTCAAGAATCGGTCTGGCGCTCCAGCGCAGGATCTTTTCTTTTTGAAACACGACAGCCAGATCAATCTGGCGGGTATTAATCATTCGTTCCAGGTTGCCAGAGAGACTTTCCACCACATGCAGGCGAACATCAGCATAGCTTTCCCGCATGGCGTGAATAAATGGCATACCGAGAACGGAAGCGGTACTGGGGGCCATACCGACGCTGACGTGTCCGGAAAGTCGGGCCTCGCGCGCGGCGAGGATTGCATCGTCTGCATGCCGGAGCGCCAGCTGCGCCTGGGAGTAAAAAGCCAGTCCGGCGCTGGTGGGCGTCACACCGCGCGAGGTGCGTTGAAGCAGACGAATAGCAAGTTCGCTTTCCAGGCGCGTCATTTGCTGACTGAGTGCCGAAACACCGATATTGAGATCGAGCGCCGCGCTACCCATGCTGCCGGTTTCTACAATACGCACAAAATAGCGTAGTTGACGAAGTTCCATTTCAACTCTCCGAATGGCAATTGATTTTTACATTAAAGCAACATTGACGTAGAAGGAAGAGGGGGATGGTCAAATTTGGCCCATAAAAAAAGCCAACCGGATGGTTGGCTTTTCAGAAAGCGTCACATTATTTGCCGTCGTGCGCATGCTCATCTTCGCGGCAATCGCCTTCGGCGCAGTGGCCATAAAGATAGAGGCTATGGTTGGTTAAGCGAATACCATGTTTAGCCGCAATCTCACGCTGACGCGCTTCAATGGAATCATCGCTGAACTCGACCACTTTGCCGCAATCGAGGCAAATGAGGTGATCGTGGTGATGCTGTTGAGTCAGTTCGAAGACGGATTTACCACCTTCAAAATTGTGGCGGGTCACGATACCGGCATCATCAAACTGGTTCAGCACACGATACACGGTCGCCAGACCAATTTCTTCACCCATATCGATCAGGCGTTTGTATAAGTCTTCCGCACTGACGTGATGGTTATCCGGTTCCTGAAGAACTTCCAGAATTTTTAAACGAGGAAGCGTTACTTTCAGGCCAGCCTTCTTTAATGCGGTATTGTTGTCAGTCATGCGGAATCTGTCCTGTAGCTAAACGATTCACTTCATTAACAGAAGTGACAGAAATTGCACTTGAGAAATTGCGTATCATTATAGAACTGCCATGGTTAAATGAAAACAGCAAGTCTCTGGCATATATTGTTAATCAAAACGTGGTATCGCCGACAAACACACTGTGCAACACCCGATTGGCATCCAGCCATTGTACAGGGTCAGACGGAAAAGTTACAAATTTGTAGCAATTATTTTGATTGGTTTTATCTATTGATGCGGCGCAGATGAGGATCTGCGCCGCGCGAAATCAGGCATTGATGATTTCGTCGAGGTGCAGTTCTTCTGAGATCTGCTTAACCCATTTTTCTACGCGTTCAGCGGTCAGCTCCGGCTGGCGATCTTCATCGATAGCCAGACCGACAAAGTGGTCGTCGTCAGCCAGGCCTTTGGACGCTTCAAAGTGATAACCCGCCGTTGGCCAGTGACCGACGATGGTGGCGCCGCGTGGCTCAATGATGTCGCGAATTGTGCCTAACGCATCGCAGAAATATTCTGCGTAATCTTCCTGGTCGCCGCAGCCGAACAATGCAACCAGTTTGCCGTTAAAATCAATGTCTTCGAGGGTAGGGAAGAAATCGTCCCAGTCACACTGCGCTTCACCGTAGTACCAGGTTGGAATGCCGAGCAGCAGAATGTCATACCCTTCCAGGTCTTCTTTGCTGCTTTTTGCAATGTCATGTACATCGGCAACGTCTTTACCAAGCTGTTTTTGAATCATTTTTGCGATGTTTTCGGTATTACCGGTGTCGCTGCCGAAAAAGATGCCAGTGATTGCCATGAGTAAAATAACCTCTTGAAACTTATTGAAATGGTGGTGGCGCATTGCCCACGGATAAGGGCAATCATAGCAGAACAGTCAGGCATGCGGAAACAGCAAACACGCGGGACTGCACTCTGTGCTACACGATTTATGATTTATACCCGTCATACTTCAAGTTTCAGGTGCGTTGGCTGCGCTCACTTACCCGAATCACATACTACAGTAAGCTCATCGGGATGCGTTCATTTGCCGCATGATTCGGCCTTACGGCCTCCCCCCTTCGGGGCCAGCGCAAGCGCTGTTCAAAACGGCCGGGGCGTTTTGTCCTGCAACTCGAATTATTTAGTGTATAGAGCAGAAATTCAGACTATGCCTGACCGCGCAATGCGGTGAGTTGGGTCATCAGCATCTCTTCGATGAGTTCACTGCGACTCATGTTGCGCGCCTCGGCCAGCTCGTTTAACGCGTCAACGGCATCAGCGTTCAGTTTCAGTTCGACACGCTTAAGCCCGCGAACTTTGTCACGTTTAAGCTGATTACGTTTATTTATACGTAACTGTTCATCACGCGAGAGCGGATTAGTTTTGGGTCGTCCCGGGCGACGCTCCTGCGCGAACAGATCTAATGTCGTACGGTCCGTTTGTTCTTTGGCCATGATCTTGGTGACTTCGGGGAAACAATCAGCCAGGCGTCCGCCCGGATGGATAGCGCGCCATAATACATCAGCAGGAGAGGCACGCCAACGCCCACGCGCGTAATCGCGCACGGACGCTGAGTTTTTAATCAGTTAGCCGGTTCGTTCAGATAACGACGGATGGCCCGCAGCACTGCTTCAGGTTTTTCCGCATGTACCCAATGCCCCGCGCCTGCGATAACGTGCGCCCGAGCCTGCGGGAATTGTGCCAGTAGCTGCTCGCGATACGCTTCGGTGACATAAGGGGAGTTACCGCCTGGAATAAACAATGCCGGGTGCTCCCATGCCGGGAGGGTGTGCCAACCGACGATATTGGGATATTGATCCCATAATACGGGAACGTTAAAGCGCCACTCGCCGTCAACAAAGGATTTCAGCATAAACTGAATAACACCCTCTTCTTGCAGATGCTGGCGCATGACGCTTGCCGCTTGCTGGCGCGAGGACGCTTGTGCCTCGGTTACGGCATTGATTGCCGCAAAAATCTCATCGTGACGGCGCACATGATAGTCAACCGGCGCAATATCAATAGCCACCAGCCGATCAATACGATCAGGGGCTAACGCGGTTAACGCCATGACGGCTTTTCCCCCCATAGAGTGACCAATAAAGATCGCTTTTTCGATCTGTCGATCGTCCAGCGTATCCACCAGGTCTTGCGCCATGGCCGCATAATTCATCTCAGGCGATCGGGGCGAGAGGCCATGATTTCGCATATCGACCTGGATGATATCGTGATCGGCCACCAGGGAGCGTGCCAGGATCCCCAGGTTATCCAGGCTACCAAACAGGCCGTGAACCAGGACGATGGGAGAATTATTGTGCAGGTTTTGCGCAGATTGCGCTCGGATATTCAATTTCATGGCAAAGTTCTTTTTTTCACACTCACGGGTTAGGGTATCATGTTGACCATTCTGCCACAGGGCTGCAACAACTACGGTTACTCCGAGTTTTATCAGCCACCAGGCTTGACGCTATCCGCTGTTGGGATTTGCCTTTACACTACGCGTGTTAACCCAACAACTTGTATTCAGCTAAACACTGCACTGGATTAAGATGAAAACGATTGAAGTTGATGATGAACTCTATAACTATATTGCCAGCCATACCAAGCATATCGGCGAGAGCGCATCCGACATTTTACGGCGTATGTTGAAATTTTCCGCCGCAGCACAGCCTGTCACTCCGGTAGTAAAAGAAGTCCGCGCTGTGCAACCTGTCGTGGAAGCTAAGCCGGTTAACCCCGTAAAAGATAAAGTGCGCGCGATGCGTGAACTGCTGTTGTCCGATGAATATGCGGAACAGAAGAAAGCAGTAAATCGCTTTATGCTGGTGCTGTCTACACTCTATTCTCTGGATCAAAACGCATTCGCCGAAGCAACGGATTCGTTGCATGGCCGGACGCGCGTTTATTTTGCGGCAGATGAACAGACGCTGCTGAAAAATGGTAATCAAACCAAACCGAAACACGTGCCAGGCACGCCGTACTGGGTGATCACCAATACCAACACCGGCCGTAAATGCAGCATGGTGGAGCACATCATGCAGTCAATGCAATTCCCTGCGGAATTGATTGAAAAGGTTTGCGGAACAATTTAATCCTTGTATTAGAAGGACCAGGCAATGGCAATCCACAACCGTGCAGGTCAACCTGCGCAACAGAGTGATTTGATTAACGTCGCCCAACTGACGGCACAGTACTATGTACTGAAACCAACGGCAGGGAACGCTGAGCACGCCGTCAAGTTCGGTACGTCCGGGCATCGCGGCAGTGCAGGTCGTCATAGTTTTAACGAGCCGCATATTCTGGCTATCGCCCAGGCGATTGCTGAAGAACGTGCGAAAAACGGGATTACTGGCCCGTGCTTTGTGGGCAAGGATACCCACGCGCTGTCTGAACCGGCTTTTATCTCTGTGCTGGAAGTGCTGGCGGCGAATGGCGTTGATGTCATCGTGCAGGAAAACAACGGCTTTACGCCAACCCCTGCCGTGTCGAATGCCATCCTGGTCCACAACAAAAAAGGCGGCCCGCTGGCTGATGGCATTGTGATCACGCCGTCCCACAACCCGCCGGAAGATGGTGGCATTAAATACAACCCGCCAAACGGTGGTCCGGCAGATACCAACGTCACCAAAGTGGTGGAAGACAGGGCTAACGCGTTGCTGGCTGACGGTCTGCAAGGCGTGAAGCGTATGTCGCTGGACGCGGCGCTGGCATCGGGTCATGTGAAAGAGCAGGACCTGGTTCAACCGTTTGTGGAAGGACTGGCGGATATCGTCGACATGGCGGCGATCCAGAAAGCGGGTCTGACGCTGGGTGTCGATCCGTTGGGCGGTTCCGGTATCGAATACTGGAAGCGTATTGCGAAGCACTACAACCTGAACCTGACTATCGTTAACGACCACGTTGATCAGACTTTCCGCTTTATGCATCTCGATAAAGACGGCGCAATCCGTATGGACTGCTCCTCCGAGTGCGCGATGGCGGGTCTGCTGGCGCTGCGTGACAAGTTCGATCTGGCCTTTGCCAACGATCCGGACTATGACCGTCACGGTATCGTCACCCCGGCGGGGCTGATGAACCCGAACCACTACCTGGCGGTGGCGATCAACTATCTGTTCCAGCATCGTCCGCAGTGGGGCAAAGATGTTGCCGTCGGTAAGACGCTGGTTTCCTCGGCAATGATTGACCGCGTGGTCAACGATTTGGGTCGTAAGCTGGTGGAAGTGCCGGTCGGTTTTAAATGGTTTGTTGACGGTCTGTTCGATGGCAGCTTTGGCTTTGGTGGTGAAGAGAGCGCGGGCGCTTCTTTCCTGCGTTTCGACGGTACACCGTGGTCGACCGACAAAGACGGCATCATCATGTGCCTGCTGGCGGCAGAAATTACCGCTGTGACCGGTAAGAACCCGCAAGAACACTACAACGAACTGGCTGCTCGCTTCGGCGCGCCGAGCTACAATCGTTTGCAGGCGAGCGCGACCTCCGCGCAGAAAGCGGCGCTGTCTAAGCTGTCTCCGGAAATGGTAAGCGCCAGCACGCTGGCTGGCGACCCGATCACCGCACGTCTGACAGCGGCACCTGGCAATGGTGCTTCCATTGGCGGTCTGAAAGTGATGACTGACAACGGCTGGTTTGCCGCGCGTCCGTCAGGCACAGAAGACGCTTACAAGATCTATTGCGAAAGCTTCCTCGGCGAAGAACACCGCAAACAGATCGAAAAAGAAGCGGTTGAGATCGTCAGCGAAGTGTTGAAAAACGCGTAAACCCCAGGCCGGATAAGACGCTAACGTCACCATCCGGCATGAATAAAAAAGCCGGATAGCATGTATGCTGATCCGGCTTTTTTATTCGACTAGACTTACGGCATAAACCGATAGCCAATCCCGGTTTCGGTCAGAAAATGACGTGGACGAGCCGGGTCCCGCTCCAGTTTCTGGCGCAGGTGTCCCATATAAATTCGCAGATAGTGACTGTGTTCGACGGCGTTTGGCCCCCAGACCTGATTTAACAGCTGGCGTTGCGTCAGTACCTTCCCGGCATTATTCAGCAGTACCGCTAACAGGCGAAACTCAATCGGCGTCAGATGGATTTCCTCGTCACCACGGTGTACGAGGCGGGCGGCGATATCCACTTTTACGTTGGAAAAATGCACCACCGGTTCGGGAGACGCGCCGCTGGCGTGGCGACGCAATGCCACGCGCAATCGCGCCTGTAGCTCGCCAATACCGAAGGGTTTACTGAGATAGTCATCGGCGCCGGCATCCAGCGCGGCGATTTTATCGCTCTCTTCGCTGCGGGCTGAAAGCACAATTACCGGGATTGCGCTCCATTGCCGCAGGTCGCGAATAAAATCAATGCCGTCGCCGTCTGGCAGGCCGAGATCGAGAATGATGAGATCGGGTTTTCGCGTGGCGGCTTCCAGCAAACCACGTTGTAGCGTTTCCGCTTCATATACACGCAGACCATCGGCTTCCAGCGCAGTGCGCAGAAAGCGGCGAATGGCCTGTTCATCTTCAACAATCAGTACGTTTGTCACATATCCTCATGAAAATCTTCAAGTTCAGGGGGGATCTCCTGGGGTAGTGTAACACGGAAACATGCCCCCCCCTGGGCACGATTATGGGCGGAAATGGTACCGCCGTGCACGTCCACAATCGCCTGACAAATGGCCAGTCCCAACCCCACGCCGGGTACCGATGACTCTTTGTTTCCTCTGGAAAATTTGTCAAAAACGCGCTGTTCCATACCCGACGGAATACCCGGTCCATTATCCCAGACGTCCAGTAGCAGGTGCTCGCCATCAACGCTGGCGTCAATGCCGATTTGTGCCTGCGGACCCGCGTATTTTACGGCGTTCTCCAGCAGGTTGATCAACACCCGTTCAAAAAGCGGGCCATCGACATGGATCAGCGTCAACGGTTCGGGTAACGACAGGTTAATCGGAGCAGAGAGTCCTGGCTCCAGCATCTGCAGGGCGCTGCCCACCACCTCTTCCAGCGTTAACCACTCCTTCTTAAGATTAAAGCCGCCAGACTGAATTCGCGCCATATCCAACAGATTATTAACCAGTCGGGTGGTATTCAGCACGTGCTGGCGAATCTCACTGGCCTGGCGCGCATGCGGCGAACCTTCACTGGCCAGATCCAGCGTTAAAATCTCTGCCTGACCGAACAGCACCGTCAGCGGCGTGCGCAAATCGTGGGACAGGGCGGCAAGCAGCGCATTGCGAATACTTTCGCGTTCACTGGCAAACCGGGCCTGCTCTTCGCTGGCGGTCAGGGTCAGACGTTCCAGCGCACTGGCGACCAACAGGGTAAAGGTTTCCAGCAGGCGCTGCTGCTCGGGAATCATCAACTGACGCAGATTTCCCGGTTCCACTACCAGTAGCCCATGCGTTTTATCGGCGCTTTTTAGCGGTAAGATTTGGTACGGTACGCCCGGTAAGGTATCAGTGCCCGCGCCAGCCGGTTGCCCTTTGTCAAAACTCCATTGGGCAATGGCATCGTCCCATGGCGTCATGCCCTGTTGATGGGTGAGGGGAGCCAGCTTACCGTGTTCATCAGGTAATAAAACCTGACTGCGGGCCTGAAACGTTGAGGCGATAAACTGTTCGCTGGTCGCGGCGATATCCTTCTGGCTCCGTCCAACGGCTAACGCTTTCGACATCTCATACAGATGACGCGTACGCTGTTCCCGATAGCGCGCCACCCGCGCCTGATAACGGACGCCGGCGGTCAGATTACCGATAACCAGCCCGACCGTTAGCATTACGGCAAAGGTAAGCAGATACTGGACGTCGGAAACGGCCAGCGTCCCACGTGGGGCAATAAAGAAGAGATCGAAGCTGGCGACGTTAATAAAGGTTGCCAGTACGGATGGCCAGCGTCCGTAGAAGAGGGCGATAACCACCACACCCAGTAAATAGAGCATTACCAGGTTAGCGGCATCAAAAGCCATCAGCCACTGCATCGCGATCAGCGTAATGATGGCGCATAGCGCGACGGCAACCACACAACCCTGAATTTGTACCCGCCATTTATCTTTAAAGGTGCGGTTATCCGTAGTGGGTAGCGTCGGGCGTGAAGGCGGTTCGTCCAGCGCGACAATCATCAGATCGAGATCCGGTGCGCGATGGGCCAGTTTGTCGGCAAAGGAATCGCTGCGCCACCAGCGACGCGTTGTCGGACGCCCGAGCACAATTTTTCCCAGATTATGCTCGCGGGCGTAGCGGATTACCGCTTTATCTTCAGCAGGATCGGAAAGCGTGGCGGTTTCCGCGCCCAGCTCCTGGGCTAATCGCAGTGCGCTTAAGATCGCGCGCCGCTGTTTTTCGGGGAGTCGGTGCAGTGCCGGCGTTTCGACATACACAGCATGCCAGACGCTGCCGAGACGCGCCGCCAGCCGCGCGGCGGCGCGCACCAGTTTTTCGCTGCCGGTATTGTGCCCAATACACAGCAAAACGGCGTCGCGGGTATGCCAGACTTTTTCTTCCCCTGGACGCCCGCGCCAGGCGCGCATTTGATCGTCCACCCGATCGGCCGTGCGGCGCAAGGCCAGCTCGCGCAGCGCGATCAAATTACCTTTGCGAAAGAAATGCTCGATGGCTCTTTCCGCCTGACCTGCGATATAGACCTTGCCTTCGTTCAGGCGCTGGCGCAAATCATCGGGGGGAAGATCGACCAGCACCACATCGTCAGCGGCATCGAAGAAAGGATCAGGGACGGTTTCGCGCACCTGAATACCAGTGACGCCGCTGACCACATCATTGAGACTTTCCAGATGCTGGACGTTAACGGTGGTAAAGACATCGATACCGGCTTCCAGCAGCTCTTCAATATCCTGCCAGCGCTTTGGATGGCGTGAGCCTGGCGCATTACTGTGCGCCAGTTCATCCATTAAAATGAGCGCCGGACGGCGGGCCAGCGCGGCATCAAGATCGAACTCGCTGATGTGACGACCGTGACGCGCGTGTCGCTTTAGCGGCAGGATACTGAGACCGTCCAGCAGCGCGGCGGTCTCTTTGCGTCCGTGGGTTTCCACCACGCCAATCAGCACATCTAACCCCTGCGCCCGCAGCCGCTGGGCTTCCGTTAGCATGGCCCAGGTTTTCCCGACGCCCGCGCAGGCGCCGAAGAATATTTTTAATTTTCCGCGGTGCGGGGCGGTGGTCTGCTCCAACAGGCGATCGGGGTCGGGACGTAAGGGTTCGCTATGCATGTCCTTTTTCTCAGAGCTTATCCAGCGCTAAATTAAGTTCCACCAGGTTCACCACCGGCTGGCCGATAAAACTGACCAGCGGCTTTTGCGTGTATTGTGCAACCAGGCGCGACACCTCTTCAACGCTGAGGTTGCGGGCCTGCGCCACGCGAGGAATTTGCCAGGCCACCGCGGCGGGCGTCAGGTTGTTATCCAGCCCGCTGGCAGACGCGGTTACCAGCTCTAGCGGAACGGCTGGATTAGCCTGTGGATTGGCAGCGCGCAGCGCGGCAATCCGGCTTTGCAACTGTTTATCCAGTTCCGGGTTGCTGACGGCCAGGTTACTGCCGCCAGAAGCCATGGGATTATAGGGCATTTCCGCCGTCGCAGACGGACGCCCCTGAAAATAACCGGCGGCGGTAAAATGTTGCCCAATAAGCTCAGAGCCGCGAACAACCTGATCTTCGCGGATCAACGAGCCGTTAGCCTGGTGGGGAAACCACCACTGCCCCAGCGCGGTGGTCAGCAGCGGGTAAGCCCCGCCGGTAATAAGCATCAGGAAAATCAATGTTGATAATGCAGGACGTAATCCACTCATCTGAAACCTCACACCAGACCCAACAGGGTCAGCAGTAAATCAATCGCTTTAATACCAATAAATGGCACCACCAGACCGCCCAGACCGTAGATCCACAAATTACGGCGCAACATTGCAGATGCGGATAACGGCTTGTAGCTCACGCCTTTAAGCGCCAGTGGGATCAGAAAAACGATGATTAGCGCATTAAAGATAACCGCGCTGAGGATCGCTGAATCCGGCGAATGCAGTCCCATGACGTTAAGCGCATTGAGCTGCGGATAGGTGGCGGCGAACGCGGCCGGGATAATGGCGAAATACTTTGCCACGTCATTGGCGATACTGAAGGTGGTCAGCGAGCCGCGCGTCATCAGCATCTGTTTCCCAATGTGCACCACTTCAATCAGTTTGGTGGGGTTGGAATCGAGATCCACCATGTTGCCAGCTTCCTTCGCCGCCTGGGTCCCGGAGTTCATGGCGACCGCGACATCCGCCTGCGCCAGTGCCGGGGCGTCGTTGGTTCCGTCGCCGGTCATCGCCACCAGACGGCCTTCCGCCTGATACTGACGAATCAGCGCCAGCTTGGCTTCCGGCGTGGCCTCCGCTAAGAAATCATCCACCCCGGCTTCTGCGGCGATCGCGGCGGCGGTCAGGCGGTTATCGCCGGTTATCATCACCGTTTTGATCCCCATTTTGCGCAGTTGGGCAAAACGTTCTTTGATCCCGCCTTTCACAATATCTTTCAGGGCTATCACGCCCAGTACGCGGGAGCCTTCGGCTACCACCAGCGGCGTAGCGCCAAGGCGAGCGACGTTGTCGACCTTCTGCTCGACATCGGCGGGGAAGTGACCGCCGTTGGCTTCAACGTGACGACGAATGGCATCGACCGAACCTTTGCGGATCATACGGTTGTCGATGTTGATACCGCTCATCCGGCTTTGCGCGGTAAACGGCACAAAGGTCGCGTGCAGCGATTGCACGTCGCGAATACGCAGATTAAAGCGCTGTTTTGCCAGAATAACGATGCTGCGGCCTTCCGGTGTTTCATCGGCCAGCGATGAAAGCTGTGCGGCATCGGCCAGCGTTTTTTCGTCCACGCCCTGGGCAGGCAGAAAATCTGAAGCCTGACGGTTACCCAGCGTAATGGTACCGGTTTTATCCAGCAGCAGGACGTCCACGTCACCCGCGGCTTCGACCGCACGTCCGCTGGTGGCAATGACGTTCGCGCCCAGCATTCGGCTCATCCCGGCCACGCCAATAGCAGAAAGCAGACCGCCGATGGTGGTGGGGATCAGACAAACGAGCAGGGCAACCAGTACCGTGACGCTGACCGCGCTGCCGCCCCAGGCGGAAAACGGCCATAGCGTGGCGGTCGCCAACAGAAAGACGATAGTCAGGGCAATCAGCAGGATCGTCAGGGCGATTTCATTGGGGGTTTTACGCCGCTGCGCGCCTTCGACCATGGCGATCATCCGGTCGAGGAATGTTTCGCCGGGGTTTACGCTACATTCGATCACCAGCCAGTCGGAGAGGATGCGAGTCCCGCCGGTGACCGAGGCAAAATCGCCACCGGATTCACGAATGACCGGCGCAGACTCACCGGTAATCGCGCTTTCGTCTACCGATGCGCCACCTTCGATCACCTCGCCGTCACACGGGATAATATCGCCAGCTTCCACCAGCACAATATCGCCTTTACGGAGATCATCGGCAGGGACGTGATCCATGGCCGAGCCGTATTTTGGTTCGCGAAGTTTGCGGGCAAAGGCGGTTTTTTTCACCCCTTTCAGACTGTTCGCCTGTGCTTTACTGCGCCCCTCAGCCAGCGCTTCGGCAAAGTTAGCGAACAGGACGGTAACCCACAGCCACAGACTAATCGCGCCGGTAAACCACGGATTGCCAGGCATATAACCTGTTGCCATCGCCAGCGTTAACAGCGTGGTCAACAGACTGCCCAGCCAGACGAGAAACATCACCGGATTACGCCATTGGGTATGTGGGCTTAATTTTTTCACGGCATCCATCAGCGCCTGTGCGACCAGAGAAGGTTCGAACAGCGCCAGTTGCTTGCGACTCATAGTAATGTGCTCCGCATCACTCAGTGTAATGACAGGTATTCTGCGACCGGGCCAAGGGCCAGGGCAGGAACAAAGGTGAGAGCGCCAACCAGTAACACCGTACCGATTAACAACCCGACAAACAGCGTGCCGTGGGTGGGTAGCGTGCCAGGGCTGGCAGGCTGGATCTTTTTACTGACCAGCGACCCGGCAATAGCCATCACGGGTACGATCACGCCGAAGCGACCAAAGAACATGCACAGCGCCAGCAGGCAGTTCCAGAACGGGCTATTGGCGCTTAATCCGGCAAAGGCGCTACCGTTGTTGTTCGCAGCAGATGACACGGCATACAGCACTTCACTAAACCCATGTGGACCCGGGTTGAGCATGGCGCTGCGCCCGGCATCGGTCATCATTGCTATTGCTGTGCCAAGCAGGACCAGCGCAGGGGTGACCAGAATCGCCAGCGCGGTCATTTTCATTTCGCGCACGTCGATTTTCTTACCCAGGTATTCCGGTGTTCGGCCAATCATCAGCCCGGCGATGAACACAGCCAGCAATACGAACAGCAGCATGCCGTACAGACCTGAACCCACACCGCCGAAGACCACTTCGCCAATTTGCATCAGCCACATCGGCACCATTCCGCCGAGTGCGGTAAAGGAGTCATGCATCGCAATCACTGCGCCACAGGATGCCGCCGTTGTGACGACCGCAAACAGACTGCTGACCAGTACGCCAAAGCGGCTCTCTTTGCCTTCCATGTTGATATTGCTGTCTGCACCTAACTGCATCAGATGCGGGTTGCCCTGAACTTCGGCCCACATCACGACGGCTACGCAGATGACAAAAATGAGCGACATGGCCCATAACAGGGTCCGGCCCTGACGACGATCGCCCACCACATCGCCAAAGGCAAAACACAGCGCGGTAGGAATTAAGAAAATAGCCAGCATCTGTACCAGGTTGGTCAGTGCGGTTGGGTTTTCAAACGGATGTGCTGAGTTAGCGTTAAAGAAACCGCCCCCGTTGGTGCCGAGCATCTTAATCGCTTCCTGCGAAGCGACAGGTCCCATCGGCAGCAACTGTCTCACCCCTTCAAGCGTCGTGATGGGCTGATAGGGCAATACGTTTTGCAGCGCGCCTTGTTGAATAAAAAACAGGGCGATGAGCAGCGCAATCGGCACGAGGATCCACAGCGTAATACGAACCAGATCGACCCAGGCATTACCCAGCGTATCCATGCTCTGGCGCGTAAAGGCACGCGTCAGGGCAAAAATCACCGCAATACCGGTCGCCGCGGACAGGAAGTTCTGCACGGTCAACCCAGCCATCTGGCTGAAGTAGCTTAAAGTGGTTTCACCGGCATAAGATTGCCAGTTGGTATTGGTGACAAAACTCACCGCGGTGTTGAGCGCCAGATGCCATGAAAGTCCTGGAAGCTGCTGAGGATTCAGCGGCAGCAGGTTTTGCGCCATCAGCATCGAAAACAGGACCAGCAGGCCCAGTACATTGAGCGCGAGGATTGCCAGCAGATACTGCCGCCAGTTCATCTCCTGTTGCGAAATGCCCAGACCACGCCAGAGCTCACTCTCCACGCCAGCGAGGCCCGGCAGAGACGTATTATTGATGAGTCGGGCCAGCCCAAACCCCAGCGGTCTGGCGATGACAAACAGCACCAGCAAGAAACTGGCAATGAGTAAAAAACCTTGAGCCGCCATCAGAACGCCTCCGCATTAATCAGGGCATACACAAGGTAACCTAATAATAAAAAGACCAGCCCAATGCCGGTTATCACGCCTGCACTCACAGTGCACCTCCAGTGGCATAAATGTGATAACCAGAGCGTAGGTTTTTGCTTGCAAAGATTTCGCAAAAATCGGCGGGCGGGGTGTAAAAAAAGTATAAAAATGGCAAAGACCATTATTTAACTAATGGTTAGTATTAATTTAACTTTTATGTAACTTAATTACGGTTTTAAGCTAAACGGGGCATAAATAGATAAAAATAAGTGGTCGGATGAGTAGTAAAATTACACACAAGGCGGTATTATTTTCATCAGTTAACCAACTTTATTTTTCCGGTGCGATTCACCGAACAGTTATATGGGAGAGGATTATGGACTTTTATAAAGAATATCCAGCACACATTGTTTTCTTACGCCGTACCTTTGCCGTAGTGGCGGGCGTACTGGCGCTGCCGGTCATGCTGTTCTGGAAAGACCGTGCCCGTTTTTACAGCTACCTGCATCGCGTCTGGTCTAAAACCAGTGATAAGCCGGTGTGGATGGAGCAGGCTGAAAAAGCCACCTGCGATTTCTACTGATAATTAATGAATCCTAAAAGCCGCTGATATCAGCGGCTTTTTTGCTCATGATAGCTACACTTATCTCAGGAATGAAAAGGAGCGATCATGAGCGAGAAAATCCCTGTTGGTATCAGTGCCTGTCTGTTGGGGGAAGCGGTTCGCTATGATGGTGGGCATAAGCGCCTGGCCTTTGCTGTAGAAGAACTGTCGCCGTGGGTCGCGTTCGAACCCGTATGCCCTGAAATGGGGATCGGGTTACCGGTCCCGCGACCTGCGCTGCATCTGGTCAAAGAGGGCGAGGCTGTCTCCCTGCGTTTTAGTGATAAGCGCGAGGGGTATTTTCGTACGCAATTAAATTCTCGTCAGCGACAAGAGCTGGCCTCTCTCATTGACGGCTATCGACGTGCGACTCAACCGCTGCTTGCGCCAATAACATTACTCAAACACTATATGGCGGAATACCCGGATGCTTATCTTTCCGGGCAGCGCTATTTCAATCCCTGGCCAGAGGCTCTGCGTTTGCGCTACGGGCGTTAATTTTTTTCTTCAGGAGTGTTATGACCACCCATTTGGTCTGGTTTCGGCGTGATTTACGTCTGCACGACAACCTCGCGCTGGCGGCGGCTTGTCGGGATCGTTCTGCGCAGGTGCTGGCGTTATATATATCTACCCCCGGGCAGTGGAAGGCCCACGATATGGCCCCGCGTCAGGCGGCATTTGTCAACGCGCAGTTGAATGCGTTACAAGCGGCGCTGGCAGAAAAAGGCATCCCTTTACTGTTTCATGAAGTGGCTGATTTTGCGGCCAGCGTGGACACCGTCAAACGTGTCTGCCTGCAGTATGACGTCAGTCGATTATTTTATAACTATCAATATGAAATAAACGAACGACAGCGTGATGTAAACGTAGAGAAATCATTACCCCAGGTGGTGTGCGAAGGGTTTGATGACAGCGTGATCCTGCCTCCTGGAGCGGTGATGACCGGCAATCATGAGATGTATAAAGTGTTCACGCCGTTTAAAAATGCCTGGCTGAAGCGCATTAAAGACGGTATTCCAGAATGTGTGAGCGCGCCGAAAATGAGAGAAAGCGGTGTTCTTGACGCACCGTTAACATCAATAACGCTGAGCTATCCGCAGCAAGATTTTGATGCGCAGAGGTTTGTGGCAGAGGAAAAATTGGCCATCGCGCAATTACGCCAGTTTTGCCAGCAGGCTGCGGGAAAATACGAGCAGCAGCGTGATTTTCCCGCGATTGACGGGACCAGTCGATTATCCGCAAGCCTGGCGACAGGCGGGTTATCGCCGCGCCAATGCCTGAATCGACTGCTCGCAGAGCAGCCGCAGGCGCTTGAGGGCGGGGCGGGCAGCGTCTGGCTGAACGAGCTTATCTGGCGTGAATTTTATCGTCATCTGATGACGTATCATCCGGCGCTGTGTCGGTATCAACCCTTTATCCGCTGGACCGATCGCGTGCAATGGCAGAATAACCCGACGCATTTGCAGGCCTGGCAAACGGGTCAAACGGGTTACCCGATTGTGGATGCGGCGATGCGTCAGCTCAACGCCACGGGCTGGATGCATAATCGTTTACGCATGATTACGGCCAGTTTTTTAGTAAAAGACCTGCTGATCGACTGGCGTAAAGGGGAGCAGTATTTCATGTCGCAACTGATCGATGGCGACCTGGCGGCCAATAACGGCGGCTGGCAGTGGGCCGCATCCACCGGAACCGATGCCGCACCGTATTTCCGCATATTTAACCCCACGACGCAGGGCGAAAAATTTGACCGTGACGGTGAGTTTATCCGCCAGTGGCTGCCGGAATTGCGCGATGTGCCGGGTAAAGCCATCCATGAGCCGTGGTCGTGGGCGGAAAAAGCGCAGGTGACGCTCAACTATCCTCGCCCGATTGTCGATCACAAGCAGGCCAGACTGGCTACGCTGGCGGCATATGAGGCGGCGCGAAAAGGGTAAAGGCAGGGTGGATTTCTGCGTAATGCCTTCCAGCAAAATGAATTTGTTGCAGTTGGGCGCGTTTAGCGCTGAAGTGTGCGCGCAAGGTTGTTAATGCCCTGATGCAGATGCTTTTATCTGGCAGTAAAGTTCCGTCATCTTCATTCGGGTGATGGAACTTGATGACAATGCCAACAACCTCCACACCGCACGACGCGGTATTTAAAACGTTTTTACATCATCCCGAAACGGCGCGGGATTTTCTCGACATTCACCTGCCAGCTGAACTGCGGATGCTTTGCGATTTGAATTCGCTGAAGCTGGAGTCAGAAAGCTTTATTGAAGCGGATTTACGTTCGCGCTACTCCGACGTGCTCTGGTCTTTGCACACACGCAACGGTGACGGTTATGTCTATGTGGTGATAGAGCATCAAAGTTCAGCCGAGCCGCATATGGCTTTTCGTCTGTTGCGTTATGCGATGGCGGCGATGCAGCGTCATCTGGACGCAGGGCATAAGGAACTGCCTCTGGTGATACCGATGCTCTTTTATCATGGCTGCCGAAGCCCCTATCCGTACTCATTGTGCTGGCTGGATGCCTTTGCTGACCCCGTGGCGGCAAGACAGCTTTATTCCAGCGCATTTCCGTTGGTAGACATAACGGTGGTACCCGATGATGAGATCATGGCTCACAGACGAATGGCGCTGCTGGAATTAATGCAAAAACATATCCGTCAGCGGGATTTGCTGGGGCTGGTAGAGCAACTGGCCACGCTGCTACTTACTGGATGCGCTAATGACACGCAATTACAGGCGATGTTTAATTACATCCTACAATCTGGCGACGAATCTCGTTTTAATGAATTTATGCAGGAGATAGCGCAACGGATCCCCCAACATAAGGAGAGGCTGATGACTATTGCAGAGCGGTTACGGTTAGATGGATTACAGGAAGGGTTACAGCAGGGTAAACAAGAAGCCGCATTACGTATAGCGCAAACCATGCTGGAACAAGGTATAGATCGCACAATGGTGCTACTGGTTACAGGTCTTACTGAAGAGGAACTCGCAGAAATTCATGCATAATTACCTGAAAAAACAGGCCCGAATCTTATCACATCATCGGGCCTGTACACTCAGGACTCTACTGCTAACGCACGGTTTCTGAATTTCAGCGACTGGTACAGCCAAATCAGCAGCACCAGTACCACACAGGCCAGTGCGCCCCAGGTAATTTCGCTAAAGACGTCGATATAGGCATTGATGGAATAGTTGATGGCGCCGGCAGCGTCAAACGAACCTTGTGACGTCTGGTCGGCGATCACCCCAGCCAGGTAGTTGGCGATTGCGCCGGAAAGCAGCATATAAATGCCGGTTAATACACCGGTTACTCCGGGGATCTCAATGCGGGTAATTTGTGACATTGCCACCGGGTCGATAAACAGTTCCGCAAAGCCCATGACCGCCAGCCCCAATACCATCAGCGGCATGGAAGAGTGGCCGTAAGCGGCGGACCAGCGGGCACTTAAGGTCAGAATACAAAAACCGGCGCTCATTAAACCGAGACCAAGGGCAAATTTGCCCCAGATGCGTACGGTGCGATTGCCGCCTACGCTCTCTTTGACCACCCATGCCAGCACGATACCGCACAGCATAACCGCAAAGGCGTTAACCGACTGGAACATCGCGGTGGGTACGGAATACCCCAGAATGTCGCGATTAACAAAGCGGTCGATATACAGGCTGATTGAGCTACCGCCCTGTTGAGCAAAGGCCCAGAACAGCAGGCTAAAGAAGGTCAGCGTGACGATGAGTCCCAGCTCTTTGCGCTGCTTCTGGGTTTGCGCCTGGCGGTAAATCTTCGCCAGAACCGCCAGACCGATAACAGTAGCAACGATCAGGGCGTACACGGACCACTCTTTCCAGAACAAGACAGTAATCAGCAGTGGGGCGGCAACCAGCAGAACTAACAACCAGGCCCAGTTCGGCAACATGTATTTTTTCGCGCGCAGGACGGCCTTATTGACGCCGGTGGTATGGGCGAAATGGCGATTACCACATAAGAAAATCACCAGCCCTGCCAGCATGCCGATAGCGGCCAGCGCAAACCCCATCGCCCAGCTGTACTCTTCCTGCACATAGCCACAGGCTATCGGGGCAATGATTGAGCCGATGTTGCCGGCGGCGTAGAGCAGAGAGAACCCACCGTCGCGGCGGGGATCTTCAGGCTGATACAGTTCACCCAGCAGGCAACTGACGTTGGATTTAAACAGACCGTAGCCACAGACGATAATCGCTAGCGATAAATAAAGGAATGCCGGGGCCATTTCGCTGGCGCCCAACACCAGATGCCCCACCGCCATCAAAAATGCGCCGATCATCACCGCCATCCGGTTGCCGAGCACTTTATCTGCCAGATACCCTCCGAGAATGGGCGTGACGTAGACCAACGAGCAGTAGGCGCTGAACAGTTCGTAGGCGTGATTATCGTCGTACTTAAGCTGGTTAGTGAGATACAGAATCAGCAGCGCACGCATACCGTAAAAACTGAAATATTCCCAAATTTGTAGCGCGACAACGTAATAAATTGCCCGCGGTTGAGATGCTTGTTTATTCATTGTTTTCTCGAAGTAAATGTCTCGCAACAGGTTGAATGTGCTGTGCGGGCGTGTTTCCTTAAAGTTGTAACTTTGATACAGATCTGATTATTTTTGCAATATGCTGTCTGATTGCATAAATATACATGAATTAGATCGCGTGGTGGTATGCAAATTACGTTCTACAGTGGTGTGATTGTTTCTTAATGTGTCAGTGAAATGACTATCGACGAACGCAGGCGAGGACGCTATTTTAACCTAAGCTGTGTTGCTGATTGGGCAGGCAGAACTTATGACAACGAGGACGATGATGAAAAACACCGAACTGGAACAACTGATCAATGACAAACTGAACAGCGCCGCCATTAGCGACTATGCGCCGAACGGTTTGCAGGTTGAGGGCAAAGAGACGGTGCATAAAATCGTGACCGGCGTGACCGCAAGTCAGGCGCTGCTGGACGAGGCAGTGCGCCTGCAGGCCGATGCGGTCATCGTTCATCACGGTTATTTCTGGAAAGGCGAATCTCCGGTGATTCGCGGCATGAAGCGCCATCGTCTGAAAACGCTGTTGGAAAATGATATTAACCTGTATGGCTGGCATCTGCCGCTGGATGCCCATCCGGAACTGGGCAATAACGCGCAGCTTGCCGCGCTATTGGGGATTACCGTGATGGGGGAAATTGAGCCGCTGGTACCGTGGGGTGAACTCTCTATGCCGGTTCCGGGGCTGGAGCTGGCGTCGTGGATTGAAGCGCGTCTGGGCCGTAAACCGTTATGGTGCGGTGATACCGGGCCGGAAAAGGTGCAACGCGTCGCGTGGTGTACGGGGGGCGGTCAAAGCTTCATTGATAGCGCAGCCCGGTTTGGCGTCGATGCCTTTATCACCGGTGAAGTCTCAGAGCAAACCATTCACTCTGCCCGCGAACAGGGGCTGCATTTTTATGCTGCCGGTCACCATGCGACCGAACGCGGCGGGATTCGCGCATTAAGCGAATGGCTGAATGAAAATACCGATCTGGATGTCACTTTTATTGATATTCCTAACCCAGCGTAATAAAGAGGGACGAAAGTGCAGCGAGCGCGTTGTTATCTGTTAGGTGAGACTGCGGTAGTTCTGGAACTGGAGCCGCCCATTACGCTGGCGACTCAAAAACGTATCTGGCGTCTGGCCCAGCGTCTGGTTGATGCTCCGAATGTACGTGAAGCGATTCCAGGAATGAACAATATCACGGTGATCTTGCGTGACCCACAAACGCTGGCGCTGGATGCGATTGAACGCCTGCAGCGCTGGTGGGAAGAGAGCGAAGCGCTGGAGCCGGATTCGCGTTTTATTGAAATTCCCGTGAGTTATGGCGGTGAGTTTGGCCCCGATCTGGCAGAGGTCGCCCGGCACAGTGGATTAAGCGACAAGCAGGTTGTTGAACTTCATGCGTCAGTCGACTATGTGGTGTGGTTTATTGGTTTTCAGCCAGGGTTCCCCTATCTGGGGAGCTTACCTGAACCACTCCATACCCCCAGACGGTCAGAACCGCGTCTGCTTGTTCCGGCAGGTTCTGTAGGTATTGGTGGATCGCAAACGGGGGTCTATCCGCTTGCCACGCCTGGCGGATGGCAATTGATTGGGCGTACCTCCGTGTCGTTATTTGATCCAAAACGAGAAGAGCCGATCCTGTTGCGCGCTGGGGATACCGTGCGTTTTGTTCCGCAGAAGGAGGGGGTATGTTAAACATCATTCGTGCGGGCATGTACACCTCGGTCCAGGACGGCGGACGCCACAATTTTCGTCAATCCGGCATCAGCCACTGCGGCGCGCTGGATAAACCGGCGTTAAACGTTGCTAACCTGCTGGTGGGAAATGATGCGAATGCCGCTGCGCTGGAAATCACGCTGGGGCAACTGGTAGCCGAATTTGAAGCCGATGGTTGGTTTGCCCTGACCGGCGCCGGATGCGAAGCGCATCTGGATCGTGCTCCTGTGTGGAGTGGGTGGCGATTGCCGGTGAAAGCGGGACAGCGACTGACGCTAAAACGTCCACATCATGGTATGCGTAGTTATCTGGCGGTTGCGGGCGGATTTGATGTTCCCGAAGTCATGGGCTCGCGCAGCACCGATCTTAAAGTTGGCATTGGCGGGCTGGAGGGGCGTCTGCTGCGTGATGGCGATCGGCTGGCGATTGGGGTATCTACCCGGCAATTCAGCGGACCTCAGGGGGTAAAACAGCTGATGTGGGGAAACCACATTCGCGCGCTGCCCGGGCCTGAATACCAGGAATTTGACGAGGTCTCGCAGGCGTCTTTCTGGCGTTCGCCGTGGCAGCTTAGCCCGCAAAGCAACCGGATGGGCTATCGCCTGCAGGGGCAGCCGTTGACGCGTATGACCGATCGCGAGTTGCTGTCGCATGGCTTACTCCCCGGCGTGGTGCAGGTTCCGCATAATGGTCAACCGATCGTGCTGATGAACGATGCCCAGACGACGGGCGGCTATCCGCGCATCGCCTGTATCATCGAAGCGGATATGTACCATCTGGCGCAGATCCCGCTCGGTCAGCCGATTCATTTTGTGCAGTGTTCGCTGGAGGAAGCGCTTAAGGCGCGCCACGATCAGCAGCGTTATCTGCAACAGTTAACATGGCGACTTAATAATGAAAATTGATCTCAACGCAGACCTCGGTGAGGGCTGTGCTAACGATGCAGCGCTGCTGCAACTGGTGTCGTCAGCTAATATCGCCTGTGGATTTCACGCCGGTGATGCGCAAACCATGCTTTTAAGCGTGCGTGAAGCGCTAAAAAATGGCGTGGCGGTAGGCGCACATCCGAGCTTTCCGGATCGGGAGAATTTTGGCCGTAGCGCCATGACTCTGCCTGTGGAAACGGTTTATGCGCAGACGCTGTATCAAATTGGTGCGCTGGCAGCCATTACGCGCGCGGAAGGCGGCGTGATGCACCATGTGAAACCCCACGGTATGCTTTATAACCAGGCGGCAAAAGATCCACAGTTGGCGAACGCGATTGCGAAAGCGGTGCATGCCTGCGATCCTTCGCTGGTTCTGGTGGGGCTGGCGGGAAGCGAACTGATTCGCGCCGGGGAACATTATGGCCTGGTGACGCGTCAGGAGGTTTTTGCCGATCGGGGTTACCAGGCTGACGGCAGTCTGGTTCCGCGTAGCCAGCCTGGCGCATTGATTGAGGATGAAGAGCAGGCGCTGGCGCAAACGCTAGAAATGGTGCAATCCGGTAGAGTAAAAAGCCAGAGCGGAACATGGGCGAACGTGATAGCCCAGACGGTATGCATTCATGGGGATGGCGAGCACGCACTCGCTTTTGCCCGTCGCTTGCGCAGCGCATTCGAAGCATGCAATATTCAAATTAGCGCATAATTTTTTCATACAAAACAATAATATATTACACAACAACATAAGGGATTTAATTATGGGAGAGGTCATTTCTCTCTGGCCATTGACGGGTATCGCCGTCATTGTGGTCGGATTTCTTTTACGTTTTAACCCGGTATTGGTGGTCATTATTGCCGGGATCGTCACCGGACTGGCGGCGCATATGCCAATCGCTACCATTCTGGAAAAGCTGGGTGAGGGATTTCTCAACACCCGCAACCTGCCGTTTATCCTGCTGATCCCCCTGGCGGTTATTGGTCTGCTGGAGCGTCACGGACTCAAAGAGCGCGCTCAGGCGTGGATTGCCAAAATCCGCAGCGCCACCAGCGGCCGTCTGCTTATTGTCTATCTGTTTATTCGTGAGGCGACCGCCGCCTTAGGGCTGACCAGCCTGGGGGGACATCCGCAGATGGTGCGTCCGCTGCTGGCGCCAATGGCGGAAGGGGCCGCCGAGAAAAACCACGGTGAGATACCGGGCGCGGTTCGTTATCGTCTGCGCGCCATGTCTGCCGCGACTGATAACGTTGGGCTGTTTTTCGGTGAAGATATCTTTGTTGCCTTCGGTGCCATCATATTCATGCACAATTTTATGCTGGAATCGGGCGGGATCCAGACCGAACCGCTGCATATCGCCCTGTGGGGGATCCCGACGGCAATTTGCGCCTTCCTGATCCACGGCACGCGTCTGTGGCGGCTGGATAGCTATTTGCAGCGTGAAGTGGCGAAAGCGAATGCCGCAGCGAAAGGGGAAGCGAAATGAATTTTCAGCAAAGCTATCTCTACTGGCTGGCAGGCGCGGTATTACTGATTGTGGCGCTGATGTCGTGGCGGGATAAGGCTAACCCGCGTCGCTTAACCACCGGTTTGTTTTGGGGCCTGTACGGCGTTCTCTTTCTGCTTGGCGACTGGACATACTCGCTGTTTGGCGATAAACGCGCTGTGCATATTGCCGTCGGCGTCGCGGTGGTCATACTGGCCCTGATCGCCGGTTTCGGCGGCGTAAAGCTGGGAAGCTACCATCAACGAACGCAGCAACAGCGCGAAGAGAGCGCCAGTCGTCTGGGTAATCGCCTGTTTTTTCCGGCGCTGGCGATCCCGGTGGTAACCGTTATCGGCGTGCTGATGTTCAACCATATTCCGGGTTTACAGGATGCGCTGTTTGGGCCGGGTAATCATGCCACGCTGGTGACGCTCTTTTCGATGACCGCAGGTTCGTTGATTGGTCTGGCGATGGCGATAAAAATGACCCATGAGCGGGTGCATCAGCCGATTCAGGAAGCGCGCCGACTGCTGGACTCCATCGGGTGGGCATTCATCCTGCCGCAAATCCTGGCCACGCTCGGACTGTTGTTCACTGCGGCGGGCGTCGGCAGCGGCATTTCATATCTGACCCAGGAATATCTGGCGGTGGATAGCCGTTTTATCGCGGTGGCGGTGTACACCATTGGTATGGCCTTGTTGACGATGGTGATGGGCAATGCGTTTGCCGCTTTCCCGATCGTGACCGCGGGAATTGGTATTCCGATCCTCGTACTGCAACACGGTGGTAACCCGGCGGTGATGGCGGCGATTGGTATGTTCTCCGGCTATTGCGGAACATTGATGACGCCAATGGCGGCGAACTTCAATATTGTGCCTGCGGCGCTGCTGGAGCTACCAGACAAAAACGCGGTGATTAAAGCGCAGGTGCCAACCGGCATACTGCTGCTGTTGGTTAACGTTTTCCTGATGTATTTCCTGATGTTCCTGTAAGGAGGAAGGATGAAAACAGTACTCATCACGGGATTTGAACCCTTTGGCGGCGAGTCAGTTAACCCTTCCTGGGAAGTGGTCTCGGGTCTCGACAATGCTATCATCGATGGATGCCGTGTCGTTGCCCGCCAGTTGCCGTGCGTCTTTGGCGAGTCTCTCTCCGTACTCAATGCCGCGATTGACGCATTGTCGCCATCGCTGGTGCTGGCGGTGGGGCAGGCGGGTGGCCGAACGGATATTACCGTGGAGCGCGTGGCGATTAATGTTGACGATGCGCGTATTGCGGATAATCAGGGGCAACAGCCGATTGATGTACCGATTGTGGCCGATGGCCCTGCGGCGTGGTTCAGCACATTGCCGATCAAAGCGATGGTTGTCGCCATGCGCAACGCGGGAATTCCGGCCTCGGTTTCTCAGACGGCGGGTACCTTCGTGTGTAACCACGTGATGTATGGCCTGCTGCATAAATTACGCGACGTGCCGGCAGTGAAGGGCGGTTTTATTCATATTCCTTATCTGCCACAACAGGCCGCGCAGCACCCCGGTGCGCCAAGTATGGCGGCGGAAACAGTACGTCGGGCGCTGGAGGTCGCGATTGCCACCGCATTGCAGTTGGAAAGCGATATCGCGGTAACAGGCGGCGCAACACATTAACAAAGGACAGTATTATGCCTGAAGGCCCGGAGATCCGCCGCGCGGCGGATACCCTGGAGGCGGCAGTCAAAGGTAAACCCCTGACGGATGTCTGGTTTGCCTTTGAGCAGTTAAAACCGTATCAATCCCAACTCATCGGGCAGAGTGTTACCCAGCTTGAAACGCGGGGTAAAGCCTTGCTGACCCATTTTTCCAATGGCCTGACGCTGTATAGCCACAATCAGCTTTACGGCGTGTGGCGAGTGGTAGATACCGGCAACATTCCGCAAACCACGCGGGTGCTGCGCGTCAGGCTGCAAACCGAGGATAAAACTATCCTGCTGTATAGCGCGTCTGACATCGAAATGCTGACGCCACAGCAGCTCACCACCCATCCATTTCTGCAACGGGTTGGACCGGACGTGCTGGATTTGCGTTTAACGGCCGCAGAGGTAAAAACGCGTCTGCTGTCATCTCGTTTTCGCAATCGCCAGTTTTCCGGTCTGCTGTTGGATCAGGCATTTCTGGCGGGATTAGGTAACTATCTGCGGGTAGAAATTCTCTGGCATGTGGGGTTGACCGGTCAGCATAAAGCGTCACAGCTTAGCGATGAACAGTTGGATGCGCTGGCGCAAGCGCTACTTGATATTCCTCGCCTGTCGTATAACACTCGCGGCCAGGTCGATGACAATAAGCACCACGGCGCGCTGTTTCGCTTTAAGGTCTTTCATCGGGATGGCGAAGCCTGTGAGCGCTGTGGCGGCATCATCGAGAAAACGACACTTTCCTCGCGACCCTTTTACTGGTGTCCGGGCTGCCAGCATTAGGTGGACTGTCTTGGCGCATGCGCTGAAATAAAACGTGCCACCGCCGGACCGGTCAATAAAATACTGAACAGCCGCAGGGTTTGCATCGCCATGATTAGCGCTATATCGGCGTGGCTGCCAGCGGCAATTACCGCGACGGAATCCACTCCGCCAGGGCTGGTCGCCAGATAGGCGGTGAGAAAGTCGATTTGCATATAATGCGCCAGCCCCCAGGCCATCGCGGCACAAATCGCCATCAGTGAAAAAATGGACAACAATATTTGCGGCAGTGGCCGCAGCGCCATTAAAAAAATCTGTTTGTCAAAGCCAAGACCGATTTGCCAGCCAATCGCCATATACGCTATCGCCAGTAACCATTCCGGCAGTTCAATGACCATTATACCGCCTGCGTTTAGCAATGCGCCCGCCAGCATGGGCAGTAACATCACGCCGGAGGGGATACGCAGTAAGCGCCCGGCCACACCAGCAACTGCGGCCAGCAGTATGGTACTTAACAGATTAAGACTCAGCGGTGGAAACCAGACGATTTGCTGGCCGACCGTTTGTGCCTGTTCGCCCATGACAAATCGGGTGACCAGCGCGGCAGCGCCGACCACCAACAGTACGCGCAAATACTGCATAAACGCCACCAGGCGGATGTCAGCGCCATAATCCTGCGCCATCGCAACCATCGCGGCTGCCCCGCCAGGTGATGACCCCCACGCGCCGGTGTTCCCCGGCAGATTGCTGTAGCGAACCAGCAGCCAGCCGATCACCGCGCTGCTAATCAGGGTTGCCAGCAGGATGACAATCACCATCGGCCAGTGTGCCGCAAGTGTCGTTAAAATGGATCCGGTGAGGTTTTGCGCAATCATGCAGCCGAGAATGGCCTGAGCGGCAAGAAATGTGCAGCGGGGAGGGTGCAGGGAGATCCCGCGCATACTGAAAATGATACCGACAATCATCGAGCCGAGCAGCAATGCGCCTGGAAGATGTATCAACAGAAAGAACAGGGAAAGAAGGAGTGATAGCAGAAATAGCAGGCTCCACTGCAAAACAGGCATCCCATGCTCCTGAGTGAAATGAGGAAGATCTCAGTAAATCATAGAGAAAACGTGATGAGAATAAAATAATGTGGGTCAAGAATAAACAGACCGGACAGCGGCATTAACACCCTGTCCGGCCTGGAAGATACAAGGGAGTAGGCCGGACAGGCGAGAGCGCTATCCGGCAGACAATTAATGCTTAATATCAGACTTAAAGTCGCGCTTGTCGTAGCCGGTATACAGCTGACGAGGACGGGCGATTTTCATGCCGTCGGTGTGCATTTCGTTCCAGTGTGCAATCCAGCCAACGGTACGCGCCATAGCGAAGATCACAGTGAACATGGAGGACGGAATGCCCATCGCTTTCAGAATGATGCCAGAGTAGAAGTCGACGTTCGGGTAGAGTTTCTTCTCGATGAAGTACGGGTCGTTGAGCGCAATGTGCTCAAGCTCCATTGCCACTTCCAGCAGATCATCTTTGGTGCCCAGCTCTTTCAGCACTTCATGGCAGGTTTCACGCATCACGGTGGCGCGCGGGTCATAGTTTTTGTAAACACGGTGACCAAAGCCCATCAGGCGGAAAGAATCATTCTTGTCTTTCGCGCGGCGAACAAATTCCGGAATGTGTTTAACTGAGCTGATTTCTTCCAGCATTTTCAGCGCAGCTTCGTTGGCGCCGCCGTGTGCCGGTCCCCACAGGGAAGCAATACCAGCCGCGATGCAGGCAAACGGGTTCGCGCCAGAAGAACCTGCGGTACGTACGGTAGAGGTCGAGGCGTTCTGTTCGTGGTCAGCGTGCAGGATCAGGATACGGTCCATGGCGCGTTCCAGGATTGGATTAACTTCGTATTTTTCGCACGGCGTGGAGAACATCATGTTCAGGAAGTTACCGGCGTAGGAGAGATCATTGCGCGGGTAAACGAACGGCTGGCCGATGGAGTATTTGTAACACATCGCTGCCATGGTCGGCATTTTGGACAGCAGACGGAAAGCGGCGATTTCACGGTGACGCGCATTATTTACGTCCAGCGAATCGTGATAGAACGCAGCCAGCGCCCCGGTGACACCGCACATAACGGCCATCGGGTGAGAGTCGCGGCGGAAACCGTGGAACAGACGCGTGATCTGCTCGTGAATCATGGTATGGCGAGTGACCGTGGTTTTGAACTCGTCGTACTCCTCCTGCGTCGGTTTTTCGCCGTACAGCAGGATATAACACACTTCCAGATAGTTGGACTCGGTCGCCAACTGGTCAATCGGGAAGCCGCGATGCAGCAAAATGCCTTCATCACCATCGATGAACGTAATTTTGGATTCGCAGGATGCGGTAGAGGTGAAACCTGGGTCAAAAGTAAACATCCCCTTTGAGCCAAGGCTACGAATATCAATAACATCTTGACCGAGCGTACCTTTCAGCACATCCAGTTCAATAGCAGCGTCACCATTTAGAGTGATTTTTGCTTTAGTATCAGCCATTTACGGTCTCCTTAGCGCCTTATTACTTAAGACTGCGGAAGTCAGACTTGTTTTCGATACATCAATCAACCGTTACCAGTTTTTTATTCGGCTCGCCGCTCTGCGATAGAGGCGAAAACCAGGGTACAGAGCAATGGGCGCTTGCAGGTAAATCAGTTAACTCATGGTGAAATAGTAACAAATCAACAACTTAGCAATCCGAATTATTTAACCTGTCTATCACTAATAACTGTCCTGAAGGTATTGGTCAATACTTCCACACTGTTACATAACTAAATCTCCGGTGAAAGAGTGACCCCATAACTTTTACGCATTATATGCTTTTTCTGGTGTTGTTTGTAACAACTTTGTTTAATGATTGTCAAATCAGATGGTTAAAAATTAAAATAATGTTGTTATCGTGACCTATGTCACTGTTCGGGATAAAACCCGACAAACTATATGTAGGTTAATTGTAATGATTTTGTGAACGTCCTATACTGCCGCCAGGTCTCCGGAATACCCTGCAATCCCGAGCCAACCAGCGTTGTAACGTGTCGTTTTAGCAACTGGAAGCAGTGTTTTATATGACGCGTAGTTATAGTAAGGACGCTGTCTGACCCGCAAGCAGACCGGAGGAAGGAAATCCCGGCGTCTTTCAGACTACAGAAGTCTTATCTTCTGTGCCCGAAGTCCAAAGGGAATAATAAGAACAGCATGTGGGCGTTATTCATGATAAGAAATGTGAAAAAACAAAGACCTGTCAATCTGGATCTGCAAACGATCCGGTTCCCAATCACGGCGATAGCGTCCATTCTCCATCGCGTTTCCGGAGTGATCACCTTCGTGGCGGTCGGGATTCTGTTGTGGTTATTGGGTACCAGCCTTTCCTCCCCTGAAGGTTTCCTCACGGCGTCATCCATTATGAATAACTTCTTTGTGGAGTTAATCATGTGGGGGATCCTGATTGCGCTGGCCTATCACGCCGTAATGGGCATTCGCCATCTGTTGATGGATTTTGGCTATATCGAAGAAACCCTCGAAGCAGGGACACGCTCCGCCAAAATTTGTTTCGTTATCATTGTCGTGCTTTCACTTCTCGCAGGAGTCCTCGTATGGTAAGCAACGCCTCCGCATTAGGACGCAACGGCGTACATGACTTCATTCTGGTCCGTGCTACCGCTATCGTTCTGACGTTATACATCATCTATATGGTCGGCTTCTTCGCCACCAGCGGCGAGTTGACCTTTGAAGTCTGGACCGGTTTCTTCTCATCGGCATTCACCAAAGTCTTCACCCTGCTGGCGCTTTTTTCCATCTTGATTCATGCCTGGATTGGCATGTGGCAGGTGTTGACCGACTACGTTAAACCGCTGGCTGTACGCCTGATTCTGCAACTGGCTATCGTCATTGCGCTGGTGGTTTACGTCATTTATGGATTTGTTGTGGTGTGGGGTGTGTAATGAAACTGCCAGTCAGAGAATTTGATGCTGTTGTGATTGGTGCCGGTGGCGCAGGTATGCGCGCGGCGCTGCAAATTTCCCAGAGCGGACAGACCTGTGCGCTGCTCTCCAAAGTATTTCCAACCCGTTCCCATACCGTATCCGCGCAGGGTGGCATCACCGTGGCGCTCGGTAATACCCATGAAGATAACTGGGAATGGCACATGTACGACACCGTCAAAGGGTCGGACTACATTGGCGATCAGGACGCAATTGAATATATGTGTAAAACCGGCCCGGAAGCGATTCTGGAGCTGGACCATATGGGCCTGCCGTTCTCTCGTCTCGATAATGGCACCATTTATCAACGTCCGTTTGGCGGTCAGTCGAAAAACTTCGGCGGCGAGCAGGCGGCTCGTACCGCCGCAGCGGCAGACCGTACCGGCCACGCGCTACTGCATACCCTGTATCAGCAGAACCTGAAAAACCACACCACCATCTTTTCTGAGTGGTATGCGTTGGACCTGGTAAAGAACGCTGACGGCGCGATTGTCGGTTGTACCGCACTGTGTATCGAAACCGGTGAAGTGGTTTACTTTAAAGCCCGCGCAACCGTACTGGCCACCGGCGGCGCAGGCCGTATTTATCAATCCACTACTAACGCCCACATCAATACCGGTGACGGCGTCGGTATGGCTATCCGCGCTGGCGTGCCGGTGCAGGATATGGAGATGTGGCAGTTCCACCCCACCGGTATCGCCGGCGCGGGCGTGCTGGTCACAGAAGGCTGCCGCGGTGAAGGCGGCTATCTGCTGAACAAACACGGCGAGCGCTTCATGGAGCGTTATGCCCCGAATGCGAAAGATCTGGCGGGTCGTGACGTGGTGGCGCGTTCCATCATGATCGAAATCCGTGAAGGCCGCGGCTGTGATGGCCCGTGGGGTCCGCACGCCAAGCTGAAACTCGATCATCTGGGTAAAGAAGTGCTGGAGTCCCGGCTGCCGGGTATTCTCGAACTGTCTCGTACGTTTGCCCACGTTGACCCGGTGAAAGAGCCGATCCCGGTAATTCCTACCTGTCACTATATGATGGGCGGTATCCCGACCAAAGTAACCGGTCAGGCGTTGACCGTAAACGAGCAGGGCGAAGATGTGGTGATTCCGGGGCTGTTTGCGGTAGGCGAAATCGCCTGCGTATCGGTTCACGGCGCCAACCGTCTGGGCGGCAACTCGCTGCTGGATCTGGTGGTCTTTGGTCGTGCGGTAGGTCTGCATCTGCAGGAATCTATCGCGGAACAGGGCGACCTGCTGGATGCGACGGAAGACGAGATCGATGCTTCTCTGGCCCGTCTGAATCGCTGGAACGGCAACCGTAACGGCGAAGATCCAGTGGCCATTCGCAAAGCGCTGCAGGAATGTATGCAGCATAACTTCTCGGTATTCCGCGAAGGCGATGCGATGGCGAAAGGACTGGAAGAGCTGAAAGCGATTCGTGAGCGTCTGAAAAACGCCCGTCTGGATGATACCTCCAGTGAATTTAACACCCAGCGCGTTGAGTGTCTGGAGCTGGATAACCTGATGGAAACCGCTTACGCCACCGCAGTCTCTGCAAACTTCCGTACCGAAAGCCGTGGCGCGCATAGCCGCTTCGACTTCCCGGAACGTGATGATGAAAACTGGCTGTGCCATTCCCTGTATCTGCCAGAGTCGGAAACCATGACGCGACGTCAAGTCAATATGGAACCGAAGCTGCGCCCGGCATTCCCGCCGAAGATTCGTACTTATTAATGCGGAGACAGGACAATGAAACTCGAGTTTTCAGTTTATCGCTATAACCCGGATGTTGACGATGCTCCGCGTATGCAGGATTACACCCTGGAGGCGGAAGAAGGGCGCGACATGATGCTGCTGGATGCATTAATGCAGCTGAAGGAAAAAGATCCGTCGCTGTCGTTTCGTCGTTCCTGCCGTGAAGGGGTCTGCGGCTCCGACGGTCTGAACATGAACGGCAAAAATGGACTGGCCTGTATCACACCTGTTTCTGCGCTGAATCAGCCGGGCAAGAAGATTGTCATTCGCCCGCTGCCGGGTTTACCGGTTGTGCGCGATTTGGTGGTAGACATGGGACAATTCTACGCACAGTATGAGAAGATTAAGCCTTACTTGTTGAATAATGGGAAAAATCCACCGGCTCGTGAGCATTTACAAATGCCAGAGCAGCGTGAGAAGCTCGATGGGCTGTATGAATGTATTTTGTGTGCATGCTGCTCAACGTCCTGCCCATCATTCTGGTGGAATCCGGACAAGTTCATCGGTCCGGCAGGTCTGCTGGCCGCGTATCGCTTCCTGATTGACAGCCGCGATACCGAGACCGACAGCCGCCTGGAAGGTTTAAGTGACGCTTTCAGCGTATTCCGCTGTCACAGCATCATGAACTGCGTCAGCGTATGTCCTAAGGGGCTAAACCCTACGCGCGCCATCGGCCATATTAAGTCGATGCTGCTCAAGCGTAGTGCGTAAGTTGTTGTAGTGGTTGCCGGATGGCGACGTACCGTCTTATCCGGCCTACGGGTTACGTACCTTGTAGGCCTGAAAGCTACGCGCCATCGGGCAATAGAAGTGCAGGAAACCTCTAAAAACTGCCATATTATTAGACAGTTTTTAAAGGTTCCTTAGCGGACGCAGATGACACGACAGTCCGCAACAAGTGAACCCCGGCACGCACATCGGTGTGCGTGGTAGTATCCACGGCGAAGTAAGCATACAAATGCTTAAGGGATCACGATGCAGAACAGCGCTTTGAAAGCCTGGTTGGACTCTTCTTACCTCTCTGGCTCGAACCAGAGCTGGATAGAACAGCTCTATGAAGACTTCTTAACCGACCCTGACTCGGTAGATGCTAACTGGCGTTCGACGTTCCAGCAGTTACCTGGCACCGGAGTCAAACCGGATCAACTCCACTCAAAAACACGTGATTATTTCCGTCGGCAGGCGTTGATTACCCCACGTTACTCTTCTTCTATTTCCGACCCTGATGCCAATGTGAAGCAGGTTAAAGTCCTGCAGCTCATTAACGCCTACCGTTTCCGCGGTCATCAACATGCGAATCTCGATCCGCTGGGACTGTGGCAGCAAGAGAAAGTGGCCGATCTGGATCCATCTTTCCACGATCTGACCGATGCGGATTTTCAGGAAAGCTTTAACGTAGGTTCTTTTGCCGGCGGCAAAGACACTATGAAGCTGAGCGACCTGGTTGTTGCGCTGAAACAAACCTACTGCGGTCCGATTGGCGCCGAGTATATGCACATCACCAGCACCGAAGAAAAACGCTGGCTTCAGCAGCGCATCGAGTCTGGCCGTGCCGCGTTCAGTAGCGAAGAGAAAAAACGCTTCCTCAGCGAACTGACCGCTGCGGAAGGCCTGGAACGCTATCTGGGCGCGAAGTTCCCGGGCGCGAAACGCTTCTCGCTGGAAGGCGGTGATGCGTTAATCCCGATGCTCAAAGAGATGATCCGCCACGCGGGCAACAGCGGTACGCGTGAAGTGGTGCTGGGCATGGCGCACCGTGGTCGTCTGAACGTACTGGTCAACGTGCTGGGTAAAAAGCCGCAGGACCTGTTCGACGAATTCGCGGGCAAACATAAAGAACACCTCGGCACTGGCGACGTGAAGTACCACATGGGCTTCTCATCGGATATCGAAACCGAAGGCGGTCTGGTACACCTGGCGCTGGCGTTTAATCCGTCGCACCTGGAAATTGTTAGCCCGGTGGTAATCGGTTCCGTCCGTGCGCGTCTGGATCGTCTGGATGAGCCGAGCAGCAATAAAGTCCTGCCTATCACCATTCACGGCGATGCGGCAGTCACCGGGCAGGGCGTGGTTCAGGAAACCCTGAACATGTCGAAAGCGCGTGGTTACGAAGTGGGCGGTACCGTTCGCATCGTTATCAACAACCAGGTGGGCTTCACCACCTCTAACCCGTTGGATGCGCGTTCTACCCCATACTGCACCGACATCGGTAAGATGGTTCAGGCGCCGATTTTCCACGTCAATGCGGATGACCCGGAAGCGGTCGCTTTCGTCACGCGTCTGGCGCTGGACTTCCGTAATACCTTCAAACGCGATGTCTTCATCGATCTGGTGTGCTATCGCCGTCACGGCCACAACGAAGCCGACGAGCCGAGCGCAACCCAGCCGCTGATGTATCAGAAAATCAAAAAGCATCCGACGCCGCGCAAAATCTACGCCGACAAGCTGGAAGCGGACAAAGTCGCCACGCTGGAAGATGCGACCGAAATGGTCAACCTGTATCGCGATGCGCTGGATGCTGGCGAGTGTGTAGTGAAAGAGTGGCGTCCAATGAACATGCACTCCTTCACCTGGTCGCCATATCTCAACCACGAATGGGACGAAAGCTACCCGAACAAAGTTGAGATGAAGCGTCTGCAGGAGCTGGCTAAACGCATCAGCACTGTCCCTGAAGCGGTTGAAATGCAGTCGCGCGTTGCCAAAATTTACGGCGATCGTCAGGCCATGGCCGCAGGCGAGAAGCTGTTCGACTGGGGGGGCGCAGAGAATCTGGCCTACGCCACGCTGGTTGACGAAGGCATTCCGGTTCGTCTGTCGGGTGAAGACTCCGGTCGCGGAACCTTCTTCCACCGTCACGCGGTGATTCATAACCAGGCAAACGGTTCAACCTACACGCCGCTGCAGCATGTGCATAACGGCCAGGGCACGTTCCGCGTATGGGACTCCGTACTGTCTGAAGAAGCAGTGCTGGCGTTTGAATACGGCTATGCCACGGCGGAACCGCGCACGCTGACCATCTGGGAAGCGCAGTTCGGTGACTTCGCCAACGGTGCTCAGGTCGTTATCGACCAGTTCATCTCTTCCGGCGAACAGAAATGGGGTCGTATGTGCGGTCTGGTTATGCTGCTGCCGCACGGCTACGAAGGTCAGGGTCCGGAGCACTCCTCCGCGCGTCTGGAACGTTATCTGCAACTTTGCGCTGAGCAAAACATGCAGGTTTGCGTCCCGTCTACCCCGGCACAGGTGTACCACATGCTGCGTCGTCAGGCGCTGCGCGGTATGCGCCGTCCACTGGTGGTGATGTCGCCGAAGTCGCTGCTGCGCCATCCGCTGGCGGTCTCTACGCTGGATGAACTGGCAAATGGCACCTTCCTGCCGGCCATTGGCGAAGTCGATGAGCTTGATCCGAAAGGCGTGAAGCGTGTCGTGATGTGTTCTGGTAAGGTTTATTACGACCTGCTGGAGCAACGCCGCAAGAATGATCAAAAAGATGTTGCCATTGTGCGCATCGAACAGCTCTATCCGTTCCCGCATAAAGCGGTGCAGGAAGCGCTGAAACCGTTCGCTCACGTACATGATTTTGTCTGGTGCCAGGAAGAGCCGCTCAACCAGGGCGCATGGTACTGCAGTCAGCATCATTTCCGTGAAGTGATTCCATTTGGGTCCGCTCTGCGTTATGCAGGTCGCCCGGCCTCTGCCTCTCCGGCAGTAGGGTATATGTCCGTTCACCAGAAACAGCAACAAGATCTGGTTAATGACGCGCTGAACGTCGATTAAATAAAGGATAAATAATGAGTAGCGTAGATATTCTTGTTCCCGACCTGCCTGAATCCGTAGCGGATGCAACGGTTGCAACCTGGCACAAAAAACCGGGCGATGCAGTACGTCGTGATGAAGTACTGGTAGAAATCGAAACTGACAAAGTGGTACTGGAAGTACCGGCATCAGCGGACGGTATCCTTGATGCGGTTCTGGAAGATGAAGGGACAACCGTCACCTCTCGCCAGATCCTCGGTCGCCTGCGTGAAGGCAACAGCGCGGGTAAAGAAACCAGCGCCAAGTCTGAAGAGAAAGATTCGACTCCGGCACAGCGCCAGCAGGCGTCGCTTACTGAGCAGAACAACGATGCCCTGAGCCCGGCGATCCGTCGCCTGCTCGGTGAACATAACCTCGAAGCCAGCGCCATCAAAGGCACTGGCGTCGGTGGCCGCATTACCCGCGAAGATGTGGAAAAGCATCTGGCCAAAGCGCCGGCAGCAACAGCCGAAGCCAAAGCACCAGCCGCCGCGCCTGCGCCTCAGCCTCAACTGGGTGCGCGTGGCGAAAAACGTGTTCCGATGACTCGTCTGCGCAAACGCGTAGCCGAACGTCTGCTGGAAGCGAAAAACTCCACCGCCATGCTGACGACGTTCAACGAAGTCAACATGAAGCCGATTATGGACCTGCGTAAGCAGTACGGCGACGCGTTCGAGAAACGCCACGGTATCCGTCTGGGCTTTATGTCTTTCTACGTGAAAGCGGTGGTTGAAGCGCTGAAACGCTATCCGGAAGTCAACGCCTCTATCGATGGCGATGACGTGGTGTACCACAACTACTTTGATGTCAGCATGGCGGTCTCCACGCCGCGCGGCCTGGTAACGCCGGTCCTGCGTGATGTGGATCTGCTGGGTATGGCTGACATTGAGAAGAACATTAAAGAGCTGGCAGTAAAAGGTCGCGACGGCAAGTTGACGGTTGAAGATCTGACGGGCGGTAACTTCACCATCACTAATGGCGGTGTGTTCGGTTCCCTGATGTCTACGCCGATTATCAACCCACCGCAGAGCGCCATCCTGGGTATGCATGCCATCAAAGATCGTCCGATGGCGGTAGACGGCAAGGTTGAAATCCTGCCGATGATGTATCTGGCGCTGTCTTACGATCACCGTCTGATCGATGGTCGTGAGTCAGTAGGCTTCCTGGTAACCATTAAAGAGTTGCTGGAAGATCCAACGCGTCTGCTGCTGGACGTGTAACGAAAAAGAGTATCACCTGCCCCGTAGGTCTGGACGCCTTATCAGGCCTACGGGTAAAAGATAACGATTACCTGAAGGATGGACAGAACACATGAACTTACATGAATATCAGGCAAAACAACTTTTTGCCCGCTATGGCTTACCGGCACCGGTGGGTTATGCCTGTAATACTCCGCGTGAAGCTGAAGAAGCCGCATCTAAAATCGGCGCAGGCCCGTGGGTAGTGAAATGTCAGGTTCACGCTGGTGGCCGTGGTAAAGCGGGCGGTGTGAAGGTTGTTAACAGCAAAGAAGACATTCGCGCTTTTGCTGAGCACTGGCTGGGGAAACGTCTGGTGACTTACCAGACAGACGCGAATGGCCAACCGGTAAATCAGATCCTGGTTGAAGCGGCGACCGATATCGGTAAAGAACTTTACCTCGGCGCAGTGGTTGACCGTAGCTCCCGTCGCGTGGTCTTTATGGCCTCTACCGAAGGCGGCGTGGAAATTGAAAAAGTGGCGGAAGAAACCCCACACCTGATCCACAAAGTGGCGCTGGATCCGCTGGCAGGCCCGATGCCTTACCAGGGACGCGAGCTGGCGTTCAAACTGGGTCTGGAAGGTAAACAGGTTCAGCAGTTCACCAAGATCTTCATGGGTCTGGCGACTATCTTCCTGGAGCGCGACCTGGCGCTGATCGAAATCAACCCGCTGGTAGTGACCAAACAGGGCGACCTGATCTGCCTCGACGGCAAACTGGGCGCTGACGGCAACGCGCTGTTCCGCCAGGCTGACCTGCGTGAAATGCGCGACCAGTCTCAGGAAGATCCGCGTGAAGCGCAGGCGGCACAGTGGGAACTGAACTACGTTGCGCTGGACGGCAACATCGGCTGTATGGTTAACGGCGCGGGCCTGGCAATGGGCACCATGGATATCGTTAAACTGCACGGCGGCGAACCGGCTAACTTCCTCGACGTGGGCGGCGGCGCGACCAAAGAGCGCGTGACCGAAGCGTTCAAAATCATCCTCTCCGATGACAATGTAAAAGCCGTACTGGTTAACATCTTCGGCGGTATCGTACGTTGCGACCTGATCGCTGACGGTATCATCGGCGCGGTAGCGGAAGTGGGCGTTAACGTTCCGGTTGTCGTTCGTCTGGAAGGCAACAACGCCGAACTCGGCGCGAAAAAACTGGCTGATAGCGGCCTGAATATTATTGCAGCGAAAAGTCTGACGGATGCAGCTCAGCAGGTTGTTGCCGCAGTGGAGGGGAAATAATGTCAGTTTTAATTAATAAAGATACCAAGGTTATCTGCCAGGGCTTCACCGGTAGCCAGGGGACATTCCACTCCGAACAGGCGATTGCTTACGGTACGCAGATGGTTGGCGGCGTAACGCCAGGCAAAGGCGGCACCACTCACCTGGGTCTGCCGGTGTTTAACACCGTGCGTGAAGCGGTAGAAGCGACCGGCGCAACCGCCACCGTTATCTACGTTCCGGCGCCGTTCTGCAAAGACTCCATCCTGGAAGCAATTGATGCAGGCATCAAACTGATTATCACCATCACCGAAGGTATCCCGACGCTGGATATGCTGACCGTGAAGGTGAAGCTGGACGAAGCGGGCGTGCGCATGATCGGCCCGAACTGCCCAGGCGTGATCACCCCGGGCGAATGCAAAATCGGCATCATGCCGGGTCACATTCACAAGCCGGGTAAAGTGGGTATCGTTTCCCGTTCCGGTACGCTGACCTATGAAGCGGTTAAGCAGACCACCGACTACGGTTTCGGCCAGTCCACCTGTGTCGGTATCGGCGGCGACCCGATTCCAGGCTCTAACTTCATCGACATTCTGAAGCTGTTCCAGGAAGATCCGCAGACTGAAGCGATCGTGATGATCGGTGAGATCGGCGGTAGCGCGGAAGAAGAAGCGGCGGCGTACATTAAAGATCACGTCACCAAGCCGGTTGTCGGCTACATCGCGGGCGTCACCGCGCCGAAAGGAAAACGTATGGGCCACGCCGGTGCGATCATTGCCGGTGGTAAGGGTACCGCGGACGAGAAATTCGCGGCTCTGGAAGCTGCCGGCGTGAAAACCGTTCGCAGCCTGGCCGATATCGGCGAAGCGCTGAAAACCGTTATTAAGTAAGAAGTAAAAAAACAGCCCTGACTATCTGCATGGTCAAGGGCTGGTCCCGTTTCGACATGGTTGGCCATCTGATGATGGCCTTTTTTGTTTTCTGCCGTCTATTCTCTTGCGATTCGATCATAATCATATTCATAAATGAGATTATTTTTTGCGGTCAGCATCATTCTTTCTCTTGATTAAATTCTGCATATTACCGGCTTTAATATCATGAGTGCCGGAGGAGAGCGTGCCGCTGAAAATCCAGAATGACTATTTACACGTTTTTTTCTCGATAGCCGAAGTATTCTCTCGCGCGACCGGGTTAGCCGCGGTCGTGATTGATATTCACGGCAAGGCACTGTCGGATTGTCATAATTTTAATTCGTTCTGCACATTAATGCGGGCGGATGAGCGGTATCGTGTAGGTTGCGAAAAATGCGATAAGCAGTGCGCTTTTGAGGGGCTAAAACAGCTTAAACCCAGAATACTCACCTGTCATGCAGGGTTAAGTTTGTTCTCGATGCCAATAATTAATGAAGGGCATCTTTATGGTTTTATTGTTTGCGGGCAGGTCCGGTCAAAGTATCAGGAATATAAAACTATCGTAATTAATAATAAATTTTCATGGATGGATGACCCAAAAATAAAAGCTGAATGGGGTCAGGTTGCGGTAGTGGATAATAATACGCTGGTGGCATCGGCTAATTTGTTAAGTTTTATTGTTGATAACTATGAGCAAGAGCGACAATCCGATCAGATATTCGCCCCACCGACCCGTTACGTTCGTCATTATTTCACTGAACCTTCTCGTCATGAGAAAAAACTTCTGGCGGCGCTGCGTTATATTGATGAAAATTTGTATGGTGAATTATCCCTGGAATCCGTAGCGGCGCATGTGTGCTTAAGCGCGAACTATTTCAGCCGATTTTTTAAGAAGCGGCAGGGCGTTAATTTTAAAACCTGGGTGAATCAGAAAAAAATGCAAAAAGCGGGGGAGTTGTTGCACGATCCCGTGCACTCAATAGACAGTATTGCCCGGAAACTTCAATACGCGCAAACCAGCTACTTTTGCCGCGTTTTCAGGGCGGCGCATCAAACGTCGCCCCAGTCTTTTCGTCATGCCAGACTTTCGCAGTAAAGATCTTCTGCCATGGTGATGGCTTCCGGTATAAAAGAGAGTCGATCGCTCAGGGTCACCACCTCGCCAATAACAATCAGCGCAGGTGGTGCAATGTTAGCCTCCTGCGCTTTGCTCAGTAATGAACCGAGCGTACAGGTTAGTCGGCGTTGATTCTCTCGGGTGGCGGACATAATTAGCGCTGCGGGTGTATCTGCTGATTTACCGCCCATCAACAGCTCTTCGCAAATAAACGCCAAATTGGCGATTCCCATGACGATAACCAGCGTGCCATTTAGCTTCGCCAGTTGACGCCAGTCCTGCTGCTGGTTGCCTTCCCGCGTATGGCCTGTCACCACGTGAAAACCGGAGGCGAAATCGCGATGCGTCACCGGGATCCCGGCATAGGCCAGGCCGCCGATGGTAGAACTGATACCCGGCACAACTTCAAATGGGATACCCGCTTCAACAAGATCTTCAACTTCTTCGGCCCCACGACCAAACACATAAGGATCGCCCCCTTTCAGGCGTACGATGTTGTTATGTGTTTGGGCATACTGGATCAGTAATGCGTTAATTTCATCCTGGGGAACACAATGAAAGCCGGGATTTTTGCCGACATTGATAAGCAGGCAATCAGGTAATGCCCATTCCAAAATTTTGGGATTGACCAGCCGATCGTAAATAATGACATCAGCCTGCTTAATGCACATCATCGCTTTGAGGGTGAGCAATGAAATATCACCGGGACCTGCTCCAACGAGCCAGACCTTTCCGAAAGTTTTCACATTGTGTCCTTTATCACGTCTAACAAAAAAAGGCAGAAACTACATCAAGGAATGATTAAAAGCAGTCGTTTGCCCGTAAGTTATAACGTGAAATTATCTAAAATTATCGCATGGATAATATTGATTAATCTCGCAAAGTTTTTTCTGCAATAAACAAGTTAACTTGAAAAATTATTAAGAACTTATTGGCACTATTTGCATAGGTTTAACCTTATTTAAATTGTGTTTATTGTTGTGCTTGAGTATTATTGGTTAATATTTATCCGCCATCTGTATGAGTAAATCATGGATTGGATCAATGACATCAATGGATGAAATAAAATATAACTCTCGATGCTTATCTGGGTGTCTTGAATTATTTTTTATAAATTAAACTATTTTTGTACGCTGCATATGGAAGAGGTTATGAGAGGAAAAATACCGAAGACGGAGTTGCTGGTAACTTTTGAAGTTGTTGCGCGTCACGAAAGTTATACCCGGGCTGCTGAAGAGCTGGCTTTAACACAAAGTGCTGTTTTCCGTCAGGTGAATGCACTGGAGGATTTTCTGAATACCTCGCTATTTAATCATGCCAAGAAACGCATTTTTTTAAATGCGGCGGGCAAACATTATTTAAGTATCGTTAAAGAAACGTTAAATAAACTTGAGCGAGATACGACGACGATAATGACCTGGCAGCCGACGGTGCAGGTTATTGAGCTGGCAGTGAATCCGACCTTCAGCACGCATTGGCTGATCCCGAATCTGCGCGAGTTCAACAAACTCAATCCTGATATTATCGTGAATATCCATTCGCTGGCGAATATTGGTGATTTTCTCAATCGGGAGTATGACGCGGCAATCATGCGTGAAGATTTCTACTCGCCATGGTCGGGCGTTGAGTACCTGTTTGAAGAGGAAATTCTGCCGGTCTGCAGCCGCTGCTTGCTGGCTGAGCCGGAGCGGAAACTGGCGGTCGAGGAGTTGCTGAACGAATTCCCGCTTTTACACCAAAGCACGCGTATCAAAGGCTGGCAGGAATGGTTCGCGCTGTCAGACGTCAGCAGCCCGTTGGTCAATAAAGGTCCAAGATTTGATTTGCTGTCGATGCTGATTGCGGCGGTTCGCTCTAATCTGGGCGTGGCATTGCTTCCTCGTTTTGCCATTCAGCACGATCTGGACAGTGGTGATATGGTCATTCCTTGCGATGTCCCGATGCGAACCGGGAACCGTTTCATCATGACGTGGCGTGAAGAGAAAGCGGAATCTGTGCATTTACAGATCTTCCGGGACTGGCTGTTGAATAAATCTGTGGTATCGCCTGCCTGATGGTACCGTGTGCCTTGTCAGGCCTGCAAAGAACGGTAGGCCGGATAAGACGCCAGGGCGTCGTTATCCGGCAAAAGAATGGCTACCAGTCGATTCCCACCTGCGCCTGAATACCGCTGTCAAACGCGTGCTTGACCGGGCGAATTTCGCTGACCGTATCGGCCAGTTCCAGCAACAGTGCGTGGCATCCGCGCCCGGTGACGATAACACTCTGACCGACAGGGCGATTTTCGATGGCGCTGAGAACCTCCTGGGTATCCAGGTAGTGGTAAGCCAGCATGTAAGTCAGTTCATCCAGCACCACCAGATCGTAATGCGCATCAGCCAGCATGCGCTTACTTTCTTGCCAGACTAAAGTGGCCGCGTCGATATCCGCTTGCCGGTTTTGGGTTTCCCAGGTAAATCCGGTGCCCATAATATGGAATTCAACGCCGAGCGGCTGCAGGGTGTTGTACTCGCCATTATCCCACTGACCTTTGATAAACTGCGCGATGCCAACGGTTTTTCCGTGACCAACCGCGCGCGTTGCTGTGCCAAAGGCTGCGGTGGATTTCCCTTTACCGTTACCGGTGAAGACAATCAGGATCCCTTTCTTCTCCGTTGCCGCCGCCACGCGGGTATCAACCTGTTCTTTCAGTTTCTGCTGACGTTGGCGGTGTCTGTCATTATTGGCTCGCGCTTCCATTACGTCTCCTTAATGTCCTGCCGGACAGGTTGCGCAGCGATGTTGCTGCTCAAACTGACTAAAGAAGTTATTACCTTTGTCGTCGACTAACACGAAGGCCGGCATATTTTTAACTTCCATCATCCAGACCGCTTCCATTCCCAGTTCGGGATATTCCAGGCAGTGCAGGCTTTTCACGTACTGTTGGGCAAGCAGGGCCGCGGCGCCGCCGATGCTACCGAGGCTAAATCCACCGTGTTTATGGCAGGCATCAGTGACCTGTTGGCTGCGGTTACCTTTGGTGAGCATAATGAGACTACCGCCTTGTGCCTGGAAAGCATCGACATACCCATCCATGCGCCCGCCAGTGGTGGGACCCATTGAACCACAGGCCTGATTCTCCGGCGTTTTGGCGGGACCTGCGTAATAGACGATATGCTTTTTCATGTATTCCGGCATCGGTTCGCCGTTATCCAGGCGCGCTTTGATGTTAGCGTGGGCAATATCACGGGCGACAACAATTGGACCACTTAACGACAAACGAGTACCGATAGGCAGAGCGGACAGGTCGTGCAGAATCTCGCGTAGCGGGCGGTTGAGATCCAACTGTACGGTTTGGGCGCCATTTTCTACCCGTTGGGAATCAGGAATGAATTTGCCCGGGTTATGCTCCAGTTTCTCCAGCCAGATACCGTGTTTGTTAATTTTAGCCTTAATGTTGCGGTCGGCTGAGCAGGAGAGGGCCATGGCGATAGGGCAGGAACCACCGTGACGCGGCAGGCGAATCACGCGGATATCGTGGGCAAAGTACTTGCCGCCAAACTGCGCGCCGATACCAAACTCACGGCTGGCATTGAGCAACTCGGCTTCCAGGGCCGTATCGCGGAACGCCTGACCCAGTTCGTTCCCGCTGGTGGGCAGGTTGTCGTAATACTTGGTTGAAGCCAGCTTGGCGACTTTCAGCGCCTGGTCGGCCGACAAGCCTCCAACGACGAAAGCGATGTGATACGGCGGGCAGGCGGCTGTGCCCAGTGATTTCATTTTTTCGATCAGAAAGGCGGTGAGCTTTTCCGGTTGCAGAATGGATTTTGTTTCCTGGAACAGCGCCGCTTTATTGGCCGAGCCGCCGCCTTTGTTGACAAACAGGAAGCGGTATTCATTGCCAGGCGTGGCGCTGATATCGATTTGTGCCGGCAGGTTAGTCTGAGTATTGACCTCGGTGTACATATCCAGCGGGGCATTTTGCGAATAACGCAGGTTGTTTTCGGTGAAGGTAGTATACACGCCTTTGCTTAACGCTTCTGCGTCATCGCCGCCGGTCCAGACATGCTGACCTTTGCAGGCCACAATCGTTGCCGTTCCGGTATCCTGACAGTTAGGCAGCACGCCTTTGGCCGAAACTTCAGCGTTGCGCAGCAGTTGCAATGCAACATACTTATCGTTACCGCTGGCCTGTGGATCGTGCAGAATGCTGGCGATCTGTTTCAAATGTCCGGCGCGCAGGAAGAATGAAGCCTCATAAAATGCCTGCTGTGCTAATAAGGTTAACGCTTCAGGCGCAACCTTAATCACTTCCTCTCCGTCTAACTCCGAAACTGTAACGTGCTGATTACTCAGTAATTCATATTCGGTACTATCTTTACCCTGAACAAAGAGTTCCTGCCAGACAAATGGTTTAGACATGTTTACTTCTCACCTCTTCGTGTTGTTTGCCGGATAAGCGAAGCGCTATCCGGCATAGAGTTTTATTTTGCTAAAAAGACATTCGCTTCGGTCGCTTCGGCGACATATTCGATCGTTTTCTGGGCACGAACGCTGTTACCGGCTTCATCCAGCGGTGGGGAATAGACGGCTATCGCATATTCGCCTGGCACAACGGCAACCATCCCACCGCCGACGCCGCTTTTCGCCGGGATGCCTACGGTGTACAGCCACTTACCACTACCGTCGTACAAGCCGGCAATGGCCATTTCAGCCAGTACCTGTGGGACATATTTTTCATTCAGCAATTGCTTACCGTTGAACGGTGATTTGCCTTTGTTTGCGAGTACCGCGCCCATTTTGGCCAGTTGCTCAACGGTGATATCGACGGAGCACTGACGGGTATAAATTTCGACAGCGTCGTCTGTGTTGCCATAAAAGCTGTTATAGGATTCCATCAGCTTCGCCAGCGCCTGGTTGTGCTGGTTGGTTTCCATCTCGGATTTGAAAACCGGCTCGTTCACGGTGAGTGTGGCATCAGCCCAGACGTTCAGGTTGTCGAGGATTTTGTTCCAGCGATCGGTTTTATCTTTGGCTTCGATCAGGCTAACGGTGCTCATCGCCCCGGCGTTTACCAGCGGGTTTTCCGGTGCGCCTTTAGTCAGTTCTACCGCCAAACCAGAATTGAATGGCATGCCGGTGGCATTGGCCCCAAGTTTCTCCAGGACGACCTGAGGGCCATGTTGTTCCATGGCGAGCGCCAGGGTGAAGACTTTACTCAGGGATTCCATTGGGAAGGGTTTGTTAACATCGCCCACCTGATAGATCTTGCCGTCCACCGTGGCAATGGTGATGGCAAAATTTTTCGGGCTGTAGGTCGCCAGGGCAGGGATGTAGTCGGCGACTTTGCCATCGTTGTTACTTTTATATTTCTGATGTGCCTGGTCGATAATCTTTGCGTAATCCGGCGCGGTTTGCGCGAGAGTCGTTGCGCTAAACAAAACGCTGAAGGAAAAAATACTCACGCCGATAAGGGTTTTATTCATGGTGTAATCCTGTTGGTGTGTTCATCATCTTGCCGGATAAGCGCGAGCGCCATCCGGCAATCGCGTGCTATCAGGACATCGCAACTTCTGACGGTTCGGTCGCCGGACGTTCTTGTTCCGGTGTCTTCACTGGCGCAGTTCCGCGACAGCCCTGGCCGAAGTGTTCACCTTCCCAACGACCTACAATGGCAGCGCCCATGGCGTTACTCATGACGTTGGTAGCGGAACGACCCATATCGAGGAATGGATCCACACCCATTAGCAGGATCAGACCGGCTTCCGGAATGTTGAACTGGTTCAGGGTAGCGGCGATAACAACCATTGATGCACGCGGTACGCCCGCCATCCCTTTCGAGGTCAGCATCAGGATCAACAGCATGGTGATTTGCTCGCCCATGCTTAGTTCGATATTGCACGCCTGAGCAATAAATACGGTGGCAAAGGAGCAGTACGCCATCGAGCCGACCAGGTTAAAGGAGTAACCGATAGGCAGAACGAAACTGGCGATTTTTGAGGAAACGCCGAATTTTTCCAGTTTGTCCAGCGTGCCTGGGAAGGCGGCTTCAGAGCTGGAGGTGGTGAAGGCCAACAGTGCTGGTTCGAGGATTGATTTCGTTAAGCGCGCGATGCAAGGCCCTACGATCATGGTGGACAGACCGATCAGGATCGCCCACAGCATACCCAGCGTAAGGTAGAACTCACCCATAAAGATCCCGGCGCTGACCATTACTCCCAGACCACGTTCGGCAATCAGACCCGAGATAGCGGCAAACACGGTCAGTGGCGCAAACAGCATGACGTAGCCCGTCAGCTTCAGCATTACGTGCACCAGTGAGTCCAGAACCTTCACGATCGGCTCGGCTTTTTCACCAATCGCAGCCAGGCTGCAACCGAGGAAAATTGAGAAGACGACGATCTGCAGAATTTCGTTACGTGCCATCGCATCAACAATACTGGTTGGTACCGCGTGCGAGATAAATACTTTCAGCGTGAACGGTTCAGATTTAACGGCGGCAACGGCCCCGGCGTCATGCGGAACAAAGTTGATGCCAGCGCCTGGCTGGAAAATATTAACGATAACCAGGCCCAGCGCGATTGACAGCAGTGAGGCGCAAATAAACAGGAAGAAGGTTTTCGAAAATATACGTCCCAGCGTTTTGGCATCGCCCATTTTGGCAATACCCACAACCAGAGTTGAAATAACCAATGGCGCGATAATCATTTTCACCATGCGTAAAAATATGGTGGTAAAAATGGAAATATCTGCTGCATAAGATTTTGCCGTTTCAGCCGCGACCATATTATTTATGGCCACCCCGGCAATCATGCCGAGTATCAGACCTAATATGATCATCTTCGTTAAACTTATTTTCTTCATGTGTACTCCATCGGATAAAGGTTGGTAATTGGAATTGTGTAGGGCGGCGCGCGCCTGAACCTGGACAGCAGTTCAGACGCACGCCTGTTGTGACCAACCGCATGAATAATTCGAAGCACTGTGATACAGCTGAATTCTGTGCTCCAATGGCTGTTATTGTGTTTTTTACTACAGGTCGAACTCAATACTTAATAATGGCGCGTGTTGCTGCGCACCATAAACATCATTGTCACCAATGTTGCCGGAGATAATATCGCGCGGCATGACAATTTTTACGGCATTCGCCGGGTCAAACCAGACAATATTATGAATAAAGTCAGGTTTGACATTATACAAACCAGCAATAAGTTGTGGCGTTAATTGTTCTGAACGCTTCACTCGCTGATAATCTTCACGGGTTTTAAATAAAATATCTAAAACCAGTTCGTACGGCCCGGCGTTTTTGGAACGAATGACTTGCGCCAGCGAACAAATTGAGTGTTTCATGCCTGAACTCCTTCTGGCGTCACCTGTTCAATATGGAAATCAAAACGCAGCGCATCGCTCGCTTCAATCAGGTGATAGATCGAGAACTCATACACCGGTCCACTCTGAATATCGGATGGCGAGAACGGGAAGGCGAGGTTGCCCGCGGTCGCAATGCGATTTTCATAACCGTAGTGCAGCAGGGTAGAGCGCACCAGCGAGCAAACGCTGTTGGCGATATCCTGCGTCGGCGCGACGACGTCCAGCAAAATCCCCAGTTCATGACCGGCGGTTTTCATCGGCTCATGGTTGCCCATCACACCGTTCTTACCGTACAGGTGGAACGTCATACGGATACTGTCGTCATTCAGCGAGAGGTTACGCTTAACGCTGGCCTGTACCTCTTCGAGAATAGTGTCAATTCCGGCAATCATGATCGGGTCGCGCGTTCCGGCGATGGTCAGGCAGCGGAAGCCAACCTGACGTGCGCCTTCCAGTTTCAACGCATACGGCGTTTCTTCATGACGTGAACCGCTGACATACACTTCGCCCTCGTTAACCTGGGTGAAGGTGCACGCTTTCAGGTTCAGCACGCCGCCTGGCCCCGGCAGGAAGTACGGATCGGACTTCTCATACAGGGTGTGCGCCGCCGCGGAAGTTTCAGTGAACTTACGCTTGGGATTGAACGCTTTCAGCGTAAAGCCGTTGTCGTCAATGATCCCCATCGCACAATCTGAGCCAGAGCCAGGGGTGGCGGCAATGGCGGCACACTCAAGGATCTTACCGCAATGAAGCGCCAGACCTTCATCAAAGCCCTGCATAATCGGCAGCGCGGCGAAGCAGGCCGGATCGTAGGCTCGTCCGCCCAGTACCACCTGCGCACCGGCTTGCAGCGCGCGCTGGAATGGCTCGACGCCCATCTGCGCGACAATGTAGGTGCTGTCTTCAATTGCCTCGTGAGTCAGTTCAGGCACAAAATCGAGCGCGGTGATTTTGCCGTTATCCAGCGCCTGATGAACGATTTCTTTGTCAACATCAGACGGGATGAGCGCCATGGAGAAGGACAGTTTTTCTTCCTGGGCAATCTCATGGATTATCTGGCGACACCACTCCAGATGCGGAGCGGCGCCTGAACCACCGGCCGTGCCAATCACTACCGGGATGTTGTTCTTAACGCCTGCCACGATCATATAGCGCAGATCGCGTTTCACTCCGGCCCTGTCGGTAAAAGGTTTACCCGCCCCCAGGTAGTGAGGGCCAGGATCGGAGGAACCTGCGTCAACAGCAATAAGATCCGGTGACTCTTCCATGGCTTTACGAAAACTCTCTTCCGGGAAGCCATAACCCAGGATAGCCGTAGGCGATAAGATCTTAAATGTGCGTGCCATCTCTTAATCCTTAGTTTGCAACAGCGCGATGGTGCGGTTCATTTCGTTAAACACGATGTTGAGACCTTCATCGAAACCCATACCTGGTTTGACCAGCATGCGCATAGGACGCGCAGCCAGCGCGACGTGTACGCAGGTACGAGCACTGATTTCCGTTTCGTTACAGGTACCGCCCTGATAGGCTTCCATCGCGTGTTTGTTGCAATACAGCACTGCGTCAACGATGTTGTGAATACCGCCCAGATCCGGGGTTTTGATCTGCACCATGTGGCAACTGCCCGCGTCGGTGAAGTCCACGATGTCCTGATAGGTGTTACACCACTCATCCGCAACGATTTTCACGCCGGAACCCAGACGGGTCAGTTCTTTGGTAATGGCGGTTAACATGCGGATCTGATCCGGCTTGTTACCGGCATCCACCGGACCTTCAATGTACAGCGGCAGGCCCTGAGCTTCCGCTTCCAGGCTGGCGATGTATTCAGCGCAGCGCACCGGATCCATATCGAAGATCAGACCGATAGTGCCATAGACATCAATGTGCAGCGTCGGGTGATAACGCTCACTGGTGCGCAGGGTTAAGATGCGATTAGACAACCAGCGCACATACTCACGCAGCTTTTCACCTTTAAAGCCCAGCTTCTCTTCCACGTTGTTGATCAACGCGTGCGGCAGAACGTCCACGCCTTTAAGGATCATTTTGTCGACGGCGATATAACGGTCATCACCACTCTGACCAAATAATGGAATGGCTTCCGGGACGCATGGCAGTTGCCACTCGTCGCACACCACTTCAGTTTTCAGACGGCCGGTCGCCAGCGCCGCCGCGTCGAGCAGTGCCTGAGAAAGACCGTAACGGACGGCGGTATGCAGCAGATGGCCATCGATACGCAACTGATCAAAGAAGCGGGCGTTTGGCAGGAAAGCATCCACGTCACGGCCTTCCAGCAGCGGCTTGATATGATCGTTGAGGAAAGGAATAAAGTTTTCAGCCAGGAACAGCGGGTCGCGGCCGCCTGCGCCTGAATATTGCACCGCAGCACAATCGCCTACCGCCACTGCGCCGTTTTCCAGAACCAACTGCACAGAAACGCATTCACCCGCCTGGCGGACAGAGGTAAAGCCAGGCGTTACCGGAGAGCCGGTATAGATAAACCCGTCATGACCGGCACCGTTTTTGATGGCCTGCTGATCGTCAAAATAAAATGAGGAGTAGCCAGCGGTGAAAAGGGCCTGTTTAATTTTCATTATGGTCTTCCTATTAATTTACTGTGGGATACGGCGTTGATGTCATCAATGACCATCTGGAAAGAAGGTTTACGGCCTTCGAAATGCGCGCGCTCTGCGACGTAGTCGTGGTGCAGGGCGAGAATGTCTTTCGGCAGCGGAACAGCGCCGGCTTCGAGAATACGGATGGCGCCTGTGTTATCGCGTACCGGCAGAATCTTCCCGGCGTTACAGGCGGCAGGGGCGAAAGGCACATCCAGCACGCCAGCTTCAAAGGCCAGCACCGTACCGCGTGCAATATCGCCATTGCCGAGTTCAAAGACTTTTTTCAGCACCGCGCGGACTTCGCTCTTGATCAGCTCGACTTCCTGTTCCACGGCTGCGCACTGCGGGAATTTCTGGTCGCTGACCATGTTGAGCATCTGGCGTGATGCTTTAAGACCCTGAGCGTTAGCGGCCGCTGTTGGGATACCGAACGCTTCGTGCGGGCTTTTGGTGATCACTTTTGTTGCGCCCGACATACCGGCAACCGCTGCGCCCCAGGCGATAACGGAGAAGGCTTTCGCTTCATCTTCCGGGAATCCGCCCATCCACTGATGGAAAACGGTGCTCAGCTCGTAATCGTCGAAGCCGTGGTTATGGAAGTATTCGTGGGACAGCTCACGCAGCGCCTGAATAGCGGCGATATCCTGCGTCAGGCTACCGACCTGACCGTAGCCGACGGTGATTGACTTCACGCCCTGTTCCAGCGCCAGCAGACCTTCAATAATCGCAACCGAGTGGGACATAAATGGTGGGATCAGGGTGCCAGTCAGCGGACCAAACGGTTCGCGGTTGATGCGAATACCGTTCTCTTCATACAGACCCATCAGACGATCGCAGTACTGCCAGTCGCGGATGGATTTTTCCAGGGTGACGCGTTTGGCATAAGGGATGTTGTAAGAGATACCGCCGCCTTCGTAGCTGGTAAAGCCACTGGCCATGGCGATTTCTGCCAGCAGGCGCGCGTCCGGCGTACCGTGGCGAACCTGGATCGGTTTTTCCAGTGACTCAGTCATACGGCGGCAGGCAGCAACCCCGTGATTGACGACCGGTAAACCATTCAGCTTGGAAGTCCCTGCTTCGATGGATTTCTGGATCCCGACAGCGGCTTCTTCATAGCGGTTCAGACGGGTGTAGGCATCAATAGTACTTGGCAGGAGGTCGCACTCTTCCTGCAACGTTTTGAGCAGCGCAATATGCTCGTCCATTAACGCCACGCCTGCGCGCGGTTGGCTCAGGGTTCTACCTTCCTGATCGGCCTTCAGCAGGGCAAGGGAGAAGCGCTTTTTATCCGGAATTGATTGCTGGTACTTCACGCCATCTTCGAAGTTCTCAACGTCTTTACCGGTTTCCCAGGTTTGCAACACCTGATGCCTTTCGGTCATGAATTCGTCATGGGTCAATTTTTTATTTCGAAGTTCCATTCGTAGCTGCCTTTAGTTTTGTAGGGTTAAACACTGAATGCTGGTGCGAGCAGCGGCTTGCGGGTACAGCCTGGCGACATTTGCCAGTAGAGGGAGCAGGCCATTTGAATCGCGGTAATACTCAAACTGGTTCGGTAACAGAATTCTTTTACCCTGGTCGTCCAGCTCCCGGTATTTGAGCCAGTTATGGATATCGAACTGGCTGGCGCGAGAGAGCCATCCACCTGAACCGACGACTTTGCGTACGGTGGTGAGATCGCGACCCATCTGTAAATCCACGTTACCCACGCAGGTGCAAACCTGCTTTTTAGTGCCCGCGTGGCGCTCAGCGGCATAGCCCACGCATAAACCTGCCAGCAGAGTGTCGAAATATTTCTCCTCCTCGCTGAGTGGCAGGTAATCCGGCTGCCCAACCAAATGACGCAGGTAGCGGTAAAACGCTTCCTCGCGCTGCGGCTGTTGGGCGAAGATGACTTTCACCATTTCCTGTGTGCTTTCTCCCACCACGACGGCGGAAACGCGCATTCCCAGGTCGCCTTCAACGGTACGTTTGACGAAAGGTTCTGGAACGCCATGCAGGACGGTATCGGGGGAGAGGGTATTCGCGCTGGCCGAATAGACATCCGTGGTGGCTCCGCCCATATCAATCAGCATGAATTCCTTCCATGCGCTGTCGTAATCGCTAATGGCTTTGACTAACTCATATACCGTCCATGGCGTCGGCATTGGCTCTTCGCCTGTTTCACCGACAATGACATCCAGACCTTTGCCTTTCACAATGCGTGACAAAAACACATCACAAATCGCCTGGCGTGCGGCAAACGGATTCGGGTGATCGAGATCAGGCAGAATGTTGTCTACCGTGGTCAGATCCTTGTGCCCGAGAATCGTTTGTATTTCATCCTGAATGTCCCGGTTTCCTGCGTAGATAATGGCGCAATCCAGCTTCGAGTCTGCCAATGCACGCGCATTCGCCAGACCATAGCTTTCTTCTCCACCGTCTGTACCGCCGGTAAATAACAGGATGTCCGGTGGTGATGATTCCAGCTCCTGTATGTCATGACGGTTCAGCTTGTACGAATAATATTGCGCGATTTTCGCTCCTGCCGAATGGGCGGTAACTTTTGCCGATTCCAGCGTAATGGAGGGCACCAGTCCCATCGCTGCAACGGCGAGCCCACCTTTAGCCGAGGAGGAGTATTTCAACTGCACTTCACCACTTTTCAGTAACGGGCGAGCATCGGCAACATTCAGCACCTGATTCAGGCTGGCAAAAAAACCGTCTGCCAGATGATGTGTGGTGGTTGGGGTCAGGACATGGTTTACCAGGGTTAACTCCTCGCCTTCATGGGCGAAGAGGGCTGCCTTGGTCCAGGTCGAGCCGATATCGACAGAAACTGTTTGCATCAGATAGCCTCTTCCAGGCAACGCTGTTCGAGGCCATTGTGTTGGTGAATATCATTGGCGATAAGCGCACAGACATCTTCCAGATCGTGGCTGGGGGCGAAGACGCGGTTAAATCCCATCTCTTTAAACTTCACTTCCACATCGGCGAAGTCATGTTTGCCTACAACCAGGTTGCCGCCGACGTACAGCAGAATGTCACCGAGTCCGCGTTCGATGCAGCGTTCACGTAACCCGAGGCAGTCGATGTCACCATGTCCGTAAATAGAGGACACCACGATGGCATCGGCGCCTGTTTCGATCGCGGCATCGATATATTCATCCTGACTCACCATCACCCCGAGGTTGATTACGTGAAAATCATGCGCAGTAAAAACGCGATCCAGAACTTTATTGCCTACTGCATGGCAGTCAGCACCGATAACGCCAATAACAAGTGTAGATTTTTTCATGGGTAATCCTCTGTAGGGCTGATGGTCAATAAGTGAAAATACTTTTCTAATATTCAGAGCTTGGATTGTGACAACCTTTTAATAGGGTTGGAGTTTCTGTGGAAGAGAAAAAGGAAGCAATTGATCTATTTTCAAAATATCCTGACAAAAATGATTGTTATATTTATTCTCATAAAAATGTGTTTTTAATCATGTGCTTACTATGTGTTTTTTTGTTCTGGTTTTAATTTTTTAGAAAATCGAGTAATAAATAACTTGCCATGTTTGTGATCAAAATCTTATTTTGTTGGGCGCGTCATTCAGGTAACAATTTTAATAATTTCAAAAATTCCCTTCACTAAATAACTTGTGAACAACCTAACGGTTTTTTATTTATTAATCTTATATGTCACAATTATTCCTTTGTTAAATTTAGGATAAAAATGATAATGAATTGTTTGTGGCATATTTAATCTTTGCCACAGAAGCGAAGACGCGACGTGAACGATAACTTATGGTGATGACAAAAGTGACAGGCGGACTTTCTGCGCCAGAACGCTCAATGCAATGCGTTGGCCAATGGGGAGCGTTTCCGCTTCCAGTTGAGATAGTTACATCACGGTGTTAATTATAAGTAAAAATAAAATGAATAATTTGTATGAAATAACTATTCCACGCCTTGCTAAACAAAAAACTGTGAGCTACCCAGCAATAGTGACTCTTTATCTGCTGGCAATTTTATTTGCCTGGTTGGTTAAAAGACCGTGTAGATTTAAATAAATATCCTATCATTTATAGTAACGACAAATACTCATTGAAAAACATGTTGTTAACATGGTGTTCACTAGTCCTCGTAGTGTTAAACACCATTAACAACAAATTTGAAAATTGATTTAAATCAAAGTTTAAAACTTGGAAAACATCGTCAAAAGAGGTTAAATTGCTGCAGATCAAATTGGTCTGAAAGTGGTAAATTAGCTATAAATTGATCACTATCGAAAAATGCAAATTTGTCTCGATAAAAACCTGTTTATTGTAAGGATTTTACGGCGTAATATAATTGCGGGATCAATTTGAGTGTTTTATTAACATGTTTGTAACCTTTCATCATTGTCTTTTCTTCAAATGAGAAGAACGAACGGCGGCGGAAGGAAGCAGATAAATTTGTATTGGGGCATGCGTGTGACCCTTTCTAACGGGGTTCACTCTCGGAGTCTTCATGCGATGAGCAAGGAGTCATGATGTTAGATATAGTCGAACTGTCGCGCTTACAGTTTGCCTTGACCGCGATGTACCACTTCCTGTTTGTGCCACTGACGCTCGGTATGGCGTTCTTGCTGGCCATTATGGAAACGGTCTACGTCCTTTCCGGCAAACAGATTTATAAAGATATGACCAAGTTCTGGGGCAAGTTGTTTGGTATCAACTTCGCTCTGGGTGTGGCTACCGGTCTGACCATGGAGTTCCAGTTCGGGACTAACTGGTCTTACTATTCCCACTATGTAGGGGATATTTTCGGTGCGCCGCTGGCTATCGAAGGTTTGATGGCCTTCTTCCTCGAATCCACCTTTGTAGGTCTGTTCTTCTTCGGTTGGGACCGTTTGGGTAAAGTCCAGCATATGTGCGTCACCTGGCTGGTGGCACTGGGTTCTAACCTGTCCGCATTGTGGATTCTGGTAGCGAACGGCTGGATGCAAAACCCAATCGCCGCGGATTTCAACTTCGAAACCATGCGTATGGAGATGCTGAGCTTCTCCGAACTGGTGCTCAACCCGGTTGCCCAGGTGAAATTTGTTCACACGGTGGCATCAGGGTATGTCACTGGCGCGATGTTCATTCTTGGCATCAGTGCTTATTACATGCTGAAAGGCCGTGACTTTGCGTTCGCAAAACGCTCCTTCGCGATTGCTGCCAGCTTTGGTATGGCGGCTGTGCTGTCTGTTATCGTGCTGGGTGATGAATCCGGTTACGAAATGGGCGACGTACAGAAAACTAAACTCGCCGCTATTGAAGCTGAGTGGGAAACTCAACCTGCTCCTGCTGCGTTTACCTTGTTCGGTATTCCCGACCAGGATAAACAAGAAAACAAATTTGCGATTCAAATTCCTTATGCGCTGGGCATCATTGCCACCCGCTCTGTTGATACACCGGTCATTGGTCTGAAAGACCTCATGGCGCAGCATGAAGAGCGTATCCGTAACGGGATGAAGGCGTATCAGCTGCTGGAAGAATTGCGTGCGGGGTCAACCGATCAGGCTGTTCGTGACCAGTTCAACAGCATGAAGAAAGATTTGGGTTATGGTCTGCTGCTGAAACGCTATACGGACAACGTCACCGACGCAACCGAAGCGCAAATTCAACAGGCAACGAAAGATTCTATCCCTCGCGTTGCGCCGCTGTATTTCGCTTTCCGTATCATGGTGGCGTGTGGCTTCTTGCTGCTGGCCATTATTGCGCTTTCCTTCTGGAGCGTCATTCGTAACCGCATCGGTGAGAAAAAATGGCTGCTGCGTGCCGCGCTGTACGGTATTCCACTGCCGTGGATTGCTGTAGAAGCAGGTTGGTTCGTCGCCGAATATGGCCGACAACCATGGGCAATCGGCGAAGTATTACCAACGGCGGTGGCAAACTCATCGTTGACAGTAGGCGATCTGCTGTTCTCCATGATCCTGATTTGTGGCCTGTATACCCTGTTCCTGGTGGCAGAATTGTTCTTAATGTTCAAGTTTGCACGCCTCGGCCCGAGCAGCCTGAAAACCGGTCGCTATCACTTTGAGCAGTCCAATGTGACTTCTCAGCCGGCACGCTAAGACAGGAGTCGTCAAATGATCGATTATGAAGTATTGCGTTTTGTCTGGTGGCTGTTGGTCGGCATTCTGCTGATTGGTTTTGCGGTCACTGATGGCTTCGACATGGGGGTGGGCATGCTCACCCGTTTCCTCGGTCGTAATGATACCGAGCGTCGAATTATGATTAACTCCATCGCCCCGCACTGGGACGGTAACCAGGTTTGGCTCATCACCGCGGGTGGCGCTCTGTTCGCTGCCTGGCCGATGGTGTATGCCGCTGCGTTCTCTGGTTTCTATGTGGCGATGGTTCTGGTACTGGCGTCTTTATTCTTCCGTCCGGTCGGTTTTGATTACCGTTCCAAGATTGAAGACACTCGTTGGCGTAACATGTGGGACTGGGGCATTTTCATTGGTAGCTTTGTTCCGCCGCTGGTCATTGGCGTGGCGTTCGGTAACCTGTTGCAGGGCGTACCGTTCCATATCGATGAGTACCTGCGTCTGTACTACACCGGTAACTTCTTCCAGTTGCTGAATCCGTTTGGTCTGCTGGCAGGTATCGTGAGCGTTGGAATGATCATCACCCAGGGCGCGACCTACCTGCAGATGCGTACGGTTGGTGAGCTGCACCTGCGTACGCGTACCACCGCGCAGGTAGCGGCGCTGGTGACTCTGGTCTGCTTCGCGCTGGCCGGCGTGTGGGTGATTTACGGTATTGACGGTTATGTTGTGACCTCTGCAGTGGATCATCATGCCGCCTCTAACCCGCTGACCAAAGAAGTGGCGCGTGTTGCTGGCGCATGGATGGTGAACTTTAATAATGCACCTATTCTGTGGCTGGTTCCTGCACTGGGCGTGGTTCTGCCGCTGTTGACCATCCTGACTTCTCGTATGGAGAAAGGGGCATGGGCGTTCGTCTTCTCCTCACTGACGTTAGCCTGCATCATCCTGACTGCCGGTATCGCAATGTTCCCGTTTGTGATGCCATCCAGCACCATGATGAACGCGAGTCTGACCATGTGGGATGCGACTTCCAGTCAGCTGACGCTGAACGTGATGACTTATGTGGCATTGGTGTTTGTACCGATCATTCTCATCTACACCACCTGGTGTTACTGGAAAATGTTTGGTCGCATCACCAAAGAAGATATTGAACGTAACACCCATTCTCTGTACTAAGTAAGGAGCTAAATATGTGGTATTTCGCATGGATTCTGGGAACGCTTCTTGCCTGTGCATTTGGGATAATCACAGCCCTGGCGCTTGAGCACGTTGAATCAGGCAAAGCCGGACAAGAAGAAAGCTGATGATCAACCTTATCGCGATGGTTTATGCGGTAATGGACAAGCGCCCCTTGCGGGCGCTTTCCTTTGTGCTGGCAATCGTGTTGGCTGGCTGCATATTCTGGGACCCGTCACGTTTCGCGGCCAAAACCAGTGAGCTTGAAATCTGGCATGGTTTTCTGCTGATGTGGGCTGTCTGCGCTGGCATCATTCACGGCGTTGGCTTTCGTCCTCGCGCGGTGCACTGGCAGGGCATCTTCTGCCCGCTGATCGCGGATATCGTCCTCGTTGTTGGTCTGATTTTCTTCTTCTTTTGAATAAGAAACATCCTTAAATATTTATGGGCTTGCATAAGCCCATAATTTTTTACTCTCCGTTTACTTTCCCCCATTCCAAAGCACCATTCCCGCGCGTATAGTAGCGAAGTTTGAAAGCACTAACCTTTTGTTGCATTACCGGGATGTACAGTGAAGACAGCGCGATATACAACGACATTCTTGATGCATCGCGGCGGCAAAAACGCGAGTCACCAGGCGCTTACCAGGGTAAGCAACGGGTGTGAGTGGACGAAGCCAACAAAGAGGCAGTAAGAATGAATAAGTATATGTTTCGATGGCCGGTTCGTGTCTACTATGAAGACACTGATGCCGGTGGGGTGGTTTACCACGCCAGCTACGTCGCTTTTTATGAAAGAGCACGCACAGAGATGCTGCGTCATCATCACTTCAGTCAGCAGGTGCTGCTGGCAGAGCGCGTAGCCTTTGTGGTGCGCAAGATGACTCTTGAGTATTTTGCGCCTGCGCGGCTCGACGATATGCTCGAAGTCCAAACCGAAATTACGTCAATGCGTGGCACCTCATTGGTTTTCACGCAACGCATTGTCAACGCAGAGAACACCGTGCTGAATGAAGCCGAAGTTCTGATTGTTTGCGTTGATCCACTCAAAATGAAGCCTCGTGCGCTTCCCAAGTCTATTGTCGCGGAGTTTAAGCAGTGACTGACATGAATATCCTTGATTTGTTCCTGAAGGCAAGCCTTCTGGTTAAACTTATCATGTTGATTTTGATTGGTTTCTCAATCGCATCCTGGGCCATTATTATCCAGCGGACCCGTATTCTGAATGCCGCTTCACGTGAAGCAGAAGCATTTGAAGACAAGTTCTGGTCTGGTATTGAGTTGTCACGCCTGTATCAGGAAAGTCAGGGGCGTCGTGATAATTTGGCGGGATCGGAACAAATTTTTTATAGCGGATTCAAAGAATTTGCGCGTTTGCACAGGGCCAATAGCCATGCGCCGGAAGCGGTCGTTGAGGGGGCATCCCGTGCGATGCGAATCTCGATGAACCGTGAACTGGAAACGCTGGAAACGCATATTCCATTCCTCGGCACCGTCGGCTCCATCAGTCCGTATATCGGTCTGTTCGGTACCGTTTGGGGGATCATGCACGCGTTTATCGCGCTGGGCGCGGTAAAACAGGCAACGTTGCAAATGGTCGCACCGGGTATCGCGGAAGCGTTGATTGCGACGGCTATCGGTCTGTTTGCGGCAATCCCGGCGGTTATGGCTTACAACCGACTGAATCAGCGCGTGAACAAGCTGGAACTGAATTACGACAACTTTATGGAAGAGTTTACCGCGATTCTGCACCGCCAGGCGTTTACCGTTAGCGAGAGCAACAAGGGGTAAGCCATGGCCAGAACGCGTGGACGAGGTCGTCGCGAACTTAAGTCCGAAATCAATATTGTACCGCTGCTCGACGTACTGTTGGTGCTGCTGCTGATCTTTATGGCAACCGCGCCGATCATTACCCAGAGTGTGGAAGTCGATCTGCCGGATGCGACCGAATCGCAAGCCGTCAGCAGTAACGACGAACCTCCGGTCATTATTGAAGTTTCCGGTATTGGGCAATACAGCGTGGTGGTTGAAAAAGATCGTATGGATCAACTGCCGCCGGAGCAGGTTATTGCGGAAGCGAAAAGCCGCCTGCAGACCAATCCGAAAACGGTCTTTTTAATCGGTGGTGCGAAAGACGTGCCTTATGATGAAATAATTAAAGCGCTGAACTTGTTACACAGTGCAGGCGTGAAATCGGTTGGCTTGATGACGCAGCCAATCTGATGTCTGCGTATTGCTGGCTTGAAAGATAGCGCGTAACAGGCGAACAGTTTTTTGGGAACCGAGAGTGTCAAAGGCAACCGAACAAAACGACAAGCTCAAAAGGGCGATAATTATTTCAGCGGTGCTGCATGTCATTTTATTTGCAGCGCTTATCTGGAGTTCGTTCGATGAGCACATTGATACTTCAGCCGGCGGCGGTGGCGGTTCGTCCATCGACGCCGTTATGGTTGATCCTGGCGCCGTTGTGCAACAGTACGACAGGCAGCAGCAACAGCAGGCAAGTGCGAAACGTGCAGAAGAGCAGCGTGAAAAACAGGCGCAGCAGCAGGCTGAAGAACTTCGCGAGAAACAGGCCGCTGAGCAAGAGCGCCTGAAGCAGCTGGAAAAAGAACGTTTAGCCGCGCAGGAAAAAGTGCGCGAACAAGCGGAACAGCAGAAACAGGCTGAAGCTGCCGCCGCGAAAGCGCAAGAGCAGCAGAAACAGGCTGAAGAAGCTGCGGCGAAGGCTGCTGCAGACGCGAAGGCCAGGGCGGATGCACAGGCGAAACAAGCGGCAGATGCCGCGAAGAAAGCCGCTGCGGACGCACAGAAAAAAGCTGAGGCTGAAGCCGCTAAAGCCGCCGCTGATGCGAAGAAAGTTGCCGAAGCACAAGCCGCTAAGGCTGCCGCAGACGCCGCGAAGAAAGCCCAGGCTGAAGCTGCTAAGCAAGCTGCAGCAGAAAAAGCTGCCGCCGAAAAAGCAGAAAAAGCCGCTGCCGCAAAAGCAGCAGCTGCTGAAAAAGCGGCGGCTGAAAAGAAAGCTGCTGCGGAAAAAGCCGCTGCAGACAAGAAAGCTGCCGCTGACAAAGCTGCTGCTGACAAGAAAGCTGCGGCAGATAAAGCAGCTGCTGCGAAAAAAGCGGCTGCTGAGAAGGCCGCTGCGGCCTCGGGCGTTGACGACCTGTTGGGTGACTTAAGCTCCGGTAAGAATGCGCCGAAATCAGGTGGTGGAGCGAAAGGAAACGGTCAGCCGGCGAAAGATAGTGGTACAAGTGGTGCAAATGGCGGCGCATCTGGCGCTGATATCAGTGCTTACGCCTCTCAAATTCGTAATGCGATCCAGAGCCGTCTGTATGGTGCTGATTTGTATGCGGGCAAATCTTGCGTATTACATATCAAGTTAGCACCCGATGGTCTGTTGCTGGATGTGACCGAAGAGGGCGGCGATCCGGCATTGTGCCAGGCTGCGCTGACGGCTGCGAAAACAGCCAGAATTCCTAAACCGCCTAGCCAGGCTGTTTATGAAAAAGTAAAAGATGCCAAACTGGACTTTAAACTGTAATAACAACCCCTGAGAAATTGGGGGAAACAGTCTAAGGTTGAGACAGAGTTCTGGTAGTTTTGTGTATTTGAGTTTGTTAACATTCTGCTAAATTATCGTGGGCGTTCCGTCCAGATAAGGGAGATATGATGAAGCAGGCATTACGAGTAGCATTTGGTTTTCTGATGCTGTGGGCAGCAGTGCTGCATGCAGAAGTACGTATCGAGATCACCCAGGGGGTGGACTCGGCACGCCCGATTGGCGTTGTCCCATTCCAGTGGGCAGGGCCGGGTGCTGCACCTGAAGATATCGGTGGTATCGTAGGCGCTGACCTGCGTAACAGCGGTAAATTTAACCCATTAGACCGTTCTCGTCTGCCGCAGCAGCCGGGCACCGCGGCGGAAGTTCAACCTGCTGCATGGTCTGCGCTGGGTATTGATGCCGTCGTGGTCGGGCAGGTAACGCCGAATCCGGATGGCTCCTACAGCGTGGCTTATCAACTGGTAGATACCGGCGGCGCGCCGGGTACCGTACTGGCGCAGAACACCTATAAAGTGAACAAGCAATGGCTGCGTTACGCGGGCCATACAGCCAGTGACGAAGTATTTGAAAAACTGACCGGCATTAAGGGCGCATTCCGTACCCGTATCGCGTATGTTGTCCAGACCAACGGCGGTCAGTTCCCGTACGAATTACGCGTGTCCGACTACGATGGTTACAACCAGTTCGTGGTACACCGTTCTCCGCAGCCGCTGATGTCTCCGGCGTGGTCTCCGGACGGTTCAAAACTGGCTTACGTGACCTTCGAAAGCGGTCGTTCTGCGCTGGTTATTCAGACGTTGTCTAATGGCGCTGTTCGTCAGGTCGCTTCTTTCCCGCGTCACAACGGCGCACCTGCGTTTTCTCCGGATGGCAGCAAACTGGCGTTTGCCCTGTCTAAAACCGGTAGCCTGAACCTGTATGTCATGGACATTGGTTCTGGTCAAATCCGTCAGGTGACGGATGGTCGCAGCAACAACACTGAACCTACCTGGTTCCCGGACAGCCAGAATCTGGCCTTTACTTCTGACCAGGCCGGTCGTCCGCAGGTATACAAAGTTAACGTCAACGGCGGTGCTCCGCAGCGTATTACCTGGGAAGGTTCGCAAAACCAGGATGCGGATGTGAGCAGCGACGGTAAATTTATGGTAATGGTAAGCTCGGCCAACGGTCAGCAACACATTGCCAAACAAGATCTGGTAGCGGGTGGCGTACAAGTTCTGTCGTCAACGTTCCTGGATGAAACGCCAAGTCTGGCACCTAACGGCACTATGGTAATCTACAGCTCTTCTCAGGGGATGGGATCCGTGCTGAATTTGGTTTCTACAGATGGGCGTTTCAAAGCGCGTCTTCCGGCAACTGATGGTCAGGTTAAATTCCCTGCCTGGTCGCCGTATCTGTGATAATAAATAATTGATTAATAAAGGAATCATTGAAATGCAACTGAACAAAGTGCTGAAAGGGCTGATGATTGCTCTGCCTGTTATGGCTATTGCGGCATGTTCTTCTAACAAGAACGCCAGCAATGACGGCAGCGAAGGCATGCTGGGTGCCGGCACTGGTATGGATGCAAACGGCAGCGGCAACATGTCTTCTGAAGAGCAAGCGCGTCTTCAGATGCAGCAGCTGCAGCAGAACAACATCGTTTACTTCGATCTGGACAAGTACGATATCCGTTCTGACTTCGCTGCAATGCTGGATGCGCACGCTAACTTCCTGCGTAGCAACCCGTCTTACAAAGTCACCGTAGAAGGTCATGCGGACGAACGTGGTACTCCTGAGTACAACATTTCCCTGGGTGAGCGTCGTGCAAACGCCGTTAAGATGTACCTGCAGGGTAAAGGCGTTTCTGCTGACCAGATCTCCATCGTTTCTTACGGTAAAGAAAAACCTGCAGTACTGGGTCATGACGAAGCGGCTTACTCCAAAAACCGTCGTGCCGTACTGGTTTACTAAGAGAATTGCATGAGCAGTAACTTCAGACATCATCTGTTGAGTCTGTCGTTACTGGTTGGCATAGCGGCCCCCTGGGCCGCTTTTGCACAGGCGCCAATCAGTAGTGTCGGCTCAGGCTCGGTCGAAGACCGTGTCACTCAACTCGAGCGTATTTCTAACGCTCACAGTCAGCTTTTAACCCAACTCCAGCAACAACTCTCCGATAATCAGTCCGATATTGACTCTCTGCGTGGTCAAATTCAGGAAAATCAGTATCAACTGAATCAGGTTGTTGAACGTCAGAAACAGATATTGCTGCAGATGAATAATCTTGGCAGCGGTAGCGCGCCTGCGGCGCAGTCTGCGGGTGGGGATCAGAGCGGGGCGACGGCCCCTGCGCCTGATGCGGGGGCTGCGGCAACGTCAGGGGCTCCGGCACAAACTGGCGATGCGAATACCGATTACAATGCAGCAATCGCCCTGGTACAGGATAAATCCCGTCAGGATGACGCGATTGAAGCATTTCAGAACTTCATCAAAAAGTACCCGGACTCTACTTACCTGCCAAATGCCAATTATTGGCTGGGTCAGTTGAATTACAACAAGGGTAAAAAAGATGATGCCGCGTTCTATTTCGCTTCGGTAGTTAAAAACTTCCCAAAATCACCTAAGGCTGCAGACGCGATGTATAAAGTCGGCGTCATCATGCAGGACAAGGGCGACACAGCAAAAGCTAAAGCGGTTTATCAGCAGGTTATCACTAAATATCCTGGCACTGATGGCGCGAAACAAGCGCAAAAACGCCTTAACGCGATGTAATGACCACCATGCGACCAGAAATCGTGTTATTTCTGGTCGCGTCGTGTGATTCCTAAGCAGTTGAGTTATTTACCTCGAAATTTTTGTTGCGCTAAAATCTGAAATCAGTAATATATGCCGCCGTTGCCAAGGGATATCAAACAGCCTGAAAGCGGCGAAAAAAGTGGGTCGTTAGCTCAGTTGGTAGAGCAGTTGACTTTTAATCAATTGGTCGCAGGTTCGAATCCTGCACGACCCACCAATCGTTCTGGTGGAACGCGATAGTAAAACGTGAAGGATAACGTTGCGTAAGCAACGGCCCGTAGGGCGAGACGAAGTCGAGTCATCCTGCACGACCCACCACTAACTCAGTTAGTAAGTAGTATCCAGCGTAGTATCGGGTGATTAGCTCAGCTGGGAGAGCACCTCCCTTACAAGGAGGGGGTCGGCGGTTCGATCCCGTCATCACCCACCACTCGGGGCGTTAGCTCAGTTGGTAGAGCAGTTGACTTTTAATCAATTGGTCGCAGGTTCGAATCCTGCACGACCCACCATCCTGAAAGTATAAAGAAGTAAACCCTATAAGGGGGCGTTAGCTCAGTTGGTAGAGCAGTTGACTTTTAATCAATTGGTCGCAGGTTCGAATCCTGCACGACCCACCATCCTGAAAGTATAAAGAAGTAAACCCTATAAGGGGGCGTTAGCTCAGTTGGTAGAGCAGTTGACTTTTAATCAATTGGTCGCAGGTTCGAATCCTGCACGCCCCACCAATTCCTGGTGGTTCCGAGTAAAATTTTTTCAGGTGACATCCGAGCGGGTCGTTAGCTCAGTTGGTAGAGCAGTTGACTTTTAATCAATTGGTCGCAGGTTCGAATCCTGCACGACCCACCATCCTGAAAGTATAAAGAAGTAAACCCTATAAGGGGGCGTTAGCTCAGTTGGTAGAGCAGTTGACTTTTAATCAATTGGTCGCAGGTTCGAATCCTGCACGCCCCACCAGTGTAAAAAGGCGCCCTAAAGGCGCCTTTTTGCTATCTGCAATATGGAATATTCGAACCTGCTTGCCTGATGCGCTTCGCTTATCAGGCTTACGGGTGCCAAATGTAGGCCGGATAAGACGCCAGTCGCCATCCGGTACTCATCACACGCAATTATTGTGACTTTTCTGCACTAATCCGCTATCTTGTTTAGCATATAAAACAAACTAAACCGAATATGGCGTGTGTCACGCTTTTAATCGGTTATTTCGTTAAGCCAGTAAAACGAGAAAGCAAGATGAGCGTGATGTTTGATCCTGAAGCTGCAATTTATCCATTTCCGCCGAAGCCAGCACCGCTGAGTGCGGACGAAAAACAATTTTACCGTGAAAAAATCAAGCGCCTGCTGAAAGAGCGTGATGCCGTTATGGTCGCGCACTATTACACCGATCCTGAAATCCAACAGTTGGCCGAAGAGACCGGCGGCTGTATTTCTGATTCTCTGGAGATGGCGCGGTTCGGCTCAAAACATCCCGCTTCTACGCTGTTGGTTGCGGGCGTGAGATTTATGGGAGAAACCGCCAAAATTCTCAGCCCGGAAAAGACCATCCTGATGCCAACCCTGCAGGCAGAATGTTCATTAGATCTGGGTTGTCCGATTGATGCGTTCAGCGCGTTTTGCGACGCGCATCCGGATCGCACCGTAGTGGTTTACGCCAATACCTCAGCAGCAGTTAAAGCACGTGCCGACTGGGTCGTGACCTCCAGTATTGCGGTTGAACTTATTGAGCATCTTGATAGTTTGGGTGAAAAAATCATCTGGGCCCCGGACAGACATCTGGGCAACTACGTGCAAAAACAGACCGGTGCAGACGTTCTTTGTTGGCAGGGGGCGTGTATCGTCCACGACGAGTTTAAAACTCAGGCTTTAACACGCATGAAAGCGCTTTACCCCAATGCCGCCGTGCTGGTGCATCCGGAGTCCCCTCAGTCCATCGTTGATATGGCCGATGCGGTCGGGTCAACCAGCCAGTTAATCAACGCAGCAAAATCGTTACCGCACCAGCAACTGATAGTGGCGACAGACCGGGGTATTTTTTACAAAATGCAGCAAGCTGTTCCCGATAAAGAGTTGCTTGAAGCGCCAACGGCAGGCGAAGGGGCAACCTGTCGCAGTTGCGCACATTGTCCGTGGATGGCGATGAACGGCCTCAAGGCGATTGCTGAGGGTCTGGAGCAAGGGGGGATTGCTCACGAGATACATGTAGATGCAGCGCTGCGAGAAGGTGCATTGCTGCCGTTAAACCGCATGTTGGAATTTGCGGCTACACTTCGGGCTTAATTAATTTATTTGCTCTGGGGGAAAAGATGGACTTTTTTAGCACGCAGAACATTCTGGTACATATTCCGATCGGTGCGGGCGGTTACGATCTGTCGTGGATCGAAGCCGTGGGGACGATCGCCGGGTTATTGTGTATTGGCCTGGCGAGCCTTGAGAAAATCAGTAATTACGTCTTCGGACTGATAAACGTCACGCTGTTTGCGATTATCTTCTTTCAGATCCAGCTCTATGCCAGCCTGTTGCTGCAGGTTTTCTTTTTTGCCGCGAATATCTACGGCTGGTATGCCTGGTCCCGGCAAACCAACCAGCATGAGGCAGAGTTGAAAATACGCTGGTTGCCGTTACCGAAAGCGATCGGTTGGCTGGCTGCTTGCGTGGTGGCGATTGGCCTGATGTCGGTCTATATCGATCCGGTGTTTGCATTTTTGACACGTATTGCCGTGAACATTATGCAGGGGCTGGGATTACAGGTAGCGGCTCCAGAGTTGCAACCCGATGCATTCCCGTTCTGGGATTCCTGCATGATGGTGCTGTCGATTGTGGCGATGATCCTGATGACGCGCAAATACGTTGAAAACTGGCTGTTGTGGGTGATCATTAACGTCATTAGCGTAGTGATCTTTGCTCTGCAAGGCGTATATGCCATGTCACTGGAATATATGATCCTGACGGTTATCGCCCTGAACGGAAGCAGGTTGTGGATTAACAGCGCGCGTGAGCGGGGTTCCCACGCGCTGTCCCATTAATGGTGATGATGTGCATGGCCGGACACGCCCTGATACAGGTGGCAGTCCGGCCCATTACACGGCTGATATTCCATCTGGATCGTGGCGTGTTCAATCTGGTAGTGATGAATCAGGAAATGTTGAATACGCTCCAGCAGCGCGTCGTGATCGTGCGGCGGGACCACCTGCACATGCAGCGTCATGACCGGTTTTTCACCTACCATCCAGACGTGTACATGATGCACATTGCGAACTTCGGGGATATCCCGGCTGAGATGGCGCTGCAAGGCGGCAATATCCAATGTAAGCGGAGCGCCTTCCAGTAATTCATTTACGCTATCTTTCAATAACCGCCAGGCGCTACGCAGTACCAGCACGGAAACCAGAATCGAGAGAATTGGGTCCGCTGGCGTCCAGCCCGTCCAGATAATAATCAGCGCAGCGATGATTGCTCCAACCGAGCCGAGCAAATCGCCCATTACGTGTAGCGCTGCGGCGCGGACGTTAAGGTTTTTCTCTTCACTGCCGCGATGTAAAACCCAAAAAGCGAGCACGTTCGCCAGTAAACCCGCGACAGCAATGATCATCATCATGCCGCCCGCAACGGGACGTGGCGTATGGAAGCGCTCAATGGCCTCCCAGACGATTAAAATGGTGATCACAACCAATGCGATGGCGTTAACAAACGCGGCTAATGTTGTGAGTCTCAACCAGCCGAAAGTGTGCCTTATAGTGGGCGGGCGCCTGGAGAACTGGACCGCCAGCAGGGCAAATAGAAGCGCGGCGGCATCTGTGAGCATATGTCCGGCATCAGCCAGTAACGCCAGCGAGCCTGAAATAATTCCACCCGCCACTTCAACCAGCATAAATCCGGCTGTAATGCAGAATGCGAAAAGCAATCTGCGGGCATTATTGTCCTTAGGTTGCTCAGGGGAAGTATGAGTATGTGAGTGCGCCATTATGCCATCCCTTTGTTATTCTCACCTTTACTGTATGTCATGATACCGTTTTTGGGATGATAAAATTAAAAAGGAGAGCTATTGCTCTCCCGTTATTAGCTTTATTTTCAGCGTTACTGGGTAGTACCGTCAGTTTTGGTGTCGGCATCATTATTGATGCCGTTTCCGGTCTCAACTTTTTTATTCACATCCGGGCAGCGTCCATCCTTACACATGGTGTTTTTATGCACCTCGTCTTTGGTCATTCCTTCATGGTTCATTGATGAACCGTCCGGATGCAGCATTGTGCCACCCGAATTCACGTTGTTGTTATCGACATTATTTGGCGCAACGTTTTCGCGCGCGTCTGGCGCGACTTGACCGGCATCTGCCGCGGAATTTGCCTGGCCGTTATTCGACTGCGTGTTGGTGTCAGCTGCGAGCGCCGCGCCGCTGGCGAGGCTGAGTGTGGCCGTCAAAAAGAGTGAAGTCAGCTTTGTCATATGCATATTATGCTCCTGTTATGATTGAGATGTCGGATAACGTCTTCCAACAGTGCATGTGCCAGTACATCAGCAGGACATGGTTAATAGTTTTGCTATGCAAATTAAAACCAGCATAGAATCTTGAAATTTATGAGAATTTAAGCTGTTACAGTTATAAATTGTAGTCTGGATCTCTTTTTTCGCTACTTTATTGCGTTTTTTGGGCCTATTCCAGGATTAATCCGTCCAAAGTGTAAAACCCCGTTTACACTTTATGACTGAAGATATAGATTGGAGGGATTGCATTCATTTATATAAGTATGGCAACGCTGGAATAATCATGAATTATCAGAACGACGATTTACGCATTAAAGAGATCAACGAATTATTACCCCCGGTCGCACTGCTGGAAAAATTCCCCGCTACTGAAAATGCCGCCAATACGGTGGCGCATGCCCGTAAGGCGATTCATAAAATTCTCAAAGGCAGTGACGATCGTCTGCTGGTGGTGATTGGGCCGTGTTCTATTCATGATCCGGCAGCGGCTAAAGAGTATGCCGCTCGCTTGCTGGCGCTACGTGAAGAGTTAAAAGGCGAACTTGAAATCGTCATGCGCGTCTATTTTGAAAAACCGCGTACAACCGTAGGCTGGAAAGGACTTATCAACGATCCGCACATGGATAACAGCTTCCAGATCAACGACGGTCTGCGCATTGCCCGTAAACTGCTGCTGGATATCAACGACAGTGGTTTGCCGGCCGCAGGCGAGTTCCTGGATATGATCACCCCACAATATCTTGCCGATCTTATGAGCTGGGGCGCCATTGGCGCACGTACCACAGAATCTCAGGTACACCGTGAATTGGCGTCAGGTTTGTCCTGCCCGGTTGGTTTTAAAAACGGTACTGATGGCACCATCAAAGTCGCCATTGATGCAATCAATGCTGCCGGGGCGCCGCATTGCTTCCTGTCTGTAACCAAATGGGGCCATTCGGCGATTGTGAATACCAGCGGTAATGGCGATTGCCATATCATTCTGCGCGGCGGCAAAGAGCCGAACTACAGCGCTCAGCACGTTGCCGACGTGAAAGAAGGTTTGGTCAAAGCGGGGCTTTCTCCGCAGGTGATGATCGACTTTAGCCATGCCAACTCCAGCAAGCAGTTCAAAAAACAGATGGATGTTGCGAAAGATGTTTGCGGGCAGGTTGCCGGTGGCGAAAAAGCAATTATTGGCGTGATGATTGAAAGCCATCTGGTTGAAGGTAATCAGAACCCGGATAGCGGTGAACCCCTGACCTACGGCAAGAGCATCACCGATGCCTGCATTGGCTGGGAAGATACCGATGCGGTGTTACGCCAGTTGGCGGAAGCGGTAAAAGCGCGCCGCGGGTAAAAAACTCATCCGGGTTAGCCTCGGTAGGCCGGATAAGGCAACGCCGCCATCCGGCAATAAAAAAAGCGTGGAGCATTCCACGCTTTTTTTATTGGGAGCGAAAAAATTACTTCGCTTTACCCTGGTTAGCAACGGCTGCGGCTTTTGCCGCGATCTCGTCAGCGTTACCCAGATAGTAGTGTTTAATCGGCTTAAAGTTTTCGTCAAACTCATAGACCAGCGGTACGCCGGTCGGGATGTTCAGTTCGAGGATTTCATCTTCGCTCATGTTATCCAGGTACTTCACCAGCGCGCGCAGGGAGTTACCGTGAGCAGCGATAATTACGCGCTCACCGCTTTTCATACGCGGCAGAATGGTTTCGTTCCAGTAAGGAATCACGCGATCGATGGTCAGCGCCAGGCTTTCGGTGAGCGGTAGTTCTTTGTCAGTCAGTTTGGCATAACGCGGGTCGTGACCCGGATAACGCTCGTCATCTTTGGTCAGTTCCGGCGGGGTGACCGCAAAGCCGCGACGCCATTGCTTAACCTGCTCGTCACCGTATTTTTCAGCGGTTTCTGCTTTGTTCAGACCCTGTAGCGCGCCGTAATGACGCTCGTTCAGTTTCCAGGATTTCTCAACCGGCAGCCAGGCCTGATCCAGTTCGTCCAGTACGTTCCATAGGGTATGGATGGCACGTTTCAGCACAGAGGTATAGGCAAAATCGAAGCTATAGCCTTCCTCTTTCAACAGTTTACCGGCCGCTTTTGCTTCACCTACGCCTTTCTCGGACAGATCAACGTCATACCAACCGGTAAAACGGTTTTCGTTGTTCCACTGACTTTCACCGTGTCGTACCAGAACCAGCTTAGTTACAGCCATACACTCACTCCTATCAATCATATTTAATGATAATAATTCTCATTATATTGCCGTAATGAGTCAGCGGCAATGCTTACGCATAACCATAGCGAAAATAGCGCCACAGTGTAAGGTTCTTGTGAACTCAAGGTTGCGATTTTGTCTTTGGATGATGGGGGGTTGAGCGGGTTTACTGCGGAAAACAAACAACAGGCCCGATAAATTTATGCTATCGGGCCTGTCAGGATGAACTGTCAGGCAGGAATAAACTGATATTCCGTCACGCTGGCATACTCTTCACCCGGATGCAGGAAGCAGTCCGGCTGTGGCCATTCCGGATGGTTCGGGCTGTCTGGCAGAAACTCACTTTCCAGCGCCAGACCTTGCCAGTCTTCATAGGCCTCCGGCCCACGTGAAGGCGTACCGCCAAGGAAGTTTCCTGAGTAAAACTGCAATGCCGGGGCTGAGGTGTAAACCACCATCTGCAGTTTTTCATCCTGAGACCAAACCTGAGCCGCCGGAGTACGCGCATTGCCTTGTGCCTGGAGCAGGAAGGCGTGATCGTAACCTTTTACCTTGCGCTGATCGTCATCGGCCAGAAATTCGCTGGCGATGATTTTCGGGGAACGGAAATCAAAAGTGCTTCCGGCGACGGATTTCAGCCCGTCATGCGGGATGCCCATTTCGTCTACGGGTAAATACTCGTCCGCCAGAATTTGCAGCTTGTGCTGGCGCACATCCGTTTTGTCACCGTCGAGATTAAAGTAGACATGATTCGTCAGATTTACCGGGCAGGGCTTATCAACCGTGGCACGGTAGGTTATCGAAATCCGATTATCGTCAGTCAGGCGATACTGCGCGGTGGCGCAAAGATTACCAGGGAAACCCTGGTCGCCATCGTCAGACGTTAAGGCAAACAGCACCTGACGGTCATTCTGATTCACTATCTGCCAGCGACGTTTGTCGAAACCGTTCGGTCCGCCGTGCAGTTGGTTATCACCCTGGCTTGGCAGCAATTCAATGGTTTCGCCGTCAAAGGTATAGCGGCTGTTGGCGATACGGTTAGCGTAGCGGCCAATGGAAGCCCCCAGAAACGCAGCCTGTTCCGGGTATTGCTCCGGACTGGCGCAACCGAGCAGGGCTTCGCGCACACTACCATCGCTAAGTGGAATACGCGCAGAGAGCAGCGTTGCGCCCCAGTCCATGAGCGTGACCACCATCCCTGCGTCGTTACGCAGGGTAAGCAGGCGGAACGGCTGACCGTCGGGCGCCATTACGGGAATTTCGTTTAACATTGTCCGGCTCCTTGTGAAGGTTTACAGACGTAAAATGTTTCTTTAATACCGGTTTTAGCTTCGTACTGTTCGGCGACAGCCTGCTGCACGGCAGGTACCAGATCTTGCGGGATCAGCGCCACAATACAGCCCCCGAAGCCGCCGCCTGTCATACGAACACCACCTTTATCGCCGATGGTTGCTTTGACAATCTCAACCAGCGTATCAATTTGCGGCACGGTAATTTCAAAGTCATCGCGCATTGAAGCGTGAGATTCCGCCATCAGCTGACCCATGCGTAACAGGTCGCCTTTTTCCAGCGCATTCGCAGCTTCCACGGTACGCGCGTTTTCCGTGATCACGTGACGAACGCGTTTGGCGACAATCGGATCCAGTTCGTGAGCAACTGCGCTAAAGGTTTCAAAGCTGACGTCACGCAGGGCAGGTTGCTGGAAGAAACGCGCCCCTGTTTCACACTGTTCGCGACGGGTGTTGTACTCGCTACCCACCAACGTACGTTTAAAATTGCTGTTGATGATTACCACCGCCACGCCTTCAGGCATGGAAACGGCTTTGGTGCCCAGCGTACGGCAGTCGATCAGCAGCGCATGATCTTTCTTGCCAAGCGCGGAGATCAACTGATCCATAATGCCGCAGTTGCAGCCGACAAACTGGTTTTCAGCTTCCTGGCCGTTCAGAGCAATCTGCGCCCCGTCGAGCGGCAGATGATAAAGCTGCTGGAACACGGTACCTACCGCCACTTCCAGCGAAGCCGAAGAGCTTAAGCCTGCGCCCTGAGGCACATTACCGCTGATCACCAGATCCGCGCCGCCAAAGGCGTTATTACGCTTTTGCAGATGCTTCACCACGCCACGCACGTAGTTTGACCACTGCTGGCTATCATGAGCGATAATTGGCGCGTCCAGAGAGAACTCGTCCATTTGATTATCGTAGTCAGCCGCGATAACGCGAACTTTTCTGTCATCGCGTGCCGCACAGCTAATCACGGTTTGATAGTCGATAGCGCAGGGCAGAACGAATCCGTCGTTATAATCGGTATGTTCGCCAATCAGGTTTACACGGCCCGGTGCCTGAATAGTATGGGTGGCAGGGTAGCCAAATGTTTCAGCAAACAGAGATTGTGTTTTTTCTTTCAGACTCATTATTTAAACTCCGGATTCGCGAAAATGGATGTCGCTGACCGCACGCAGTCGTTCAGCCGCTTGTTCTGCTGTCAGGTCGCGCTGGGTTTCCGCCAGCATTTCGTAACCGACCATAAATTTGCGCACGGTTGCCGAACGCAGCAGCGGCGGATAAAAGTGTGCGTGCAACTGCCAGTGTTGGTTTTCTTCACCGTTAAACGGTGCGCCGTGCCAGCCCATGGAGTAGGGGAATGAGCACTGGAACAGGTTGTCGTAACGACTGGTCAGTTTTTTCAACGCCAGCGCCAGATCAGCGCGCTGTTCGTCGGTCAAATCGGTGATACGCAGGACATGCGCTTTTGGCAGCAGCAGCGTTTCGAACGGCCATGCCGCCCAATAGGGCACGACTGCCAGCCAGTGTTCTGTTTCAACGACCGTACGGCTACCATCAGCCAGTTCACGCTGGACGTAATCAAGGAGCATCGGCGCGCCCTGTTCGGCGAAGTACGCTTTTTGCAGGCGATCTTCACGTTCGGCTTCGTTGGGCAGAAAGCTATTGGCCCAAATCTGTCCGTGGGGATGGGGGTTCGAACACCCCATTGCCGCGCCTTTATTCTCAAAGACCTGCACCCAGGGATAGGTTTTGCCTAAATCTGCCGTCTGTTCCTGCCACGTTTTCACGATTTCTGTTAGCGCAGGCACGCTGAGTTCCGGCAGCGTTTTGCTGTGATCGGGCGAAAAGCAAATCACGCGGCTGGTACCGCGCGCGCTCTGACAGCGCATTAACGGATCGTGGCTGTCCGGCGCGTCCGGGGTATCGGACATCAGCGCGGCAAAGTCGTTAGTAAAAACATAGGTCCCGGTGTAATCCGGGTTTTTATCGCCGGTAACACGTGTATTGCCTGCACACAGGAAGCAGTCCGGGTCATGTGCGGGTAGGACCTGCTTAGATGGTGTTTCCTGCGCCCCTTGCCAGGGGCGTTTTGCACGATGCGGTGAGACGAGGATCCACTGCCCGCTGAGCGGGTTAAAACGGCGGTGTGGATGATCGACAGGATTGAATTGCGTCATGATTGATCCTTAATCCGTATATCCCTGCGGATGGCGTGATTGCCAGTGCCAGGTGTCTTGCGCCATTTCATCCAGGGTGCGAGTTACGCGCCAGTTGAGCTCGCGATCGGCTTTACTGGCATCTGCCCAGTAGGCCGGAAGATCGCCATCACGACGCGGGGCAAAATGGTAATTCACCGGTTTACCGCAGGCTTTACTGAAGGCGTTGACCACATCCAGCACGCTGCTGCCGATGCCCGCCCCGAGGTTGTAAATATGCACGCCCTGATTGCCCGCCAGTTTTTCCATCGCGGCGACGTGGCCATCTGCGAGATCCATGACGTGGATATAGTCGCGAACGCCGGTGCCATCTTCGGTAGGGTAGTCGTTGCCAAATATGGCAAGGGACTCGCGGCGGCCAACGGCAACCTGTGCGATGTAAGGCATCAGGTTATTTGGAATACCTTGCGGGTCTTCACCCATATCACCTGACGGATGCGCGCCAACCGGGTTGAAGTAGCGCAGTAAGGCGATACTCCAGTCGGGCTGTGCTTTTTGCAGATCGGTCAGGATCTGTTCAACCATCAGCTTACTTTTGCCATACGGGCTTTGTGGTGTGCCGGTGGGGAAACTTTCAACGTAAGGAATTTGCGGCTGATCGCCATAGACGGTCGCGGAGGAGCTGAAAATGAAGTTTTTCACGTTAGCGGCGCGCATGGCATTCACCAGACGCAGCGTCCCGTTGACGTTGTTGTCATAGTATTCCAGCGGCTTGGCAACGGACTCGCCAACGGCTTTTAACCCGGCAAAATGGATGACCGTGTCAATGGCATGATCGTGCAGAATTTCGGTTATCAGCGCTTCGTTACGAATATCCCCTTCCACGAAAGTCGGGTGTTTGCCGCCTAAACGCTCGATGACGGGCAGAACGCTGCGCTTGCTGTTGCAGAGGTTATCCAGGATCACCACCTCGTGACCGTTTTTCAGCAACTGCACGCAAGTGTGGCTTCCTATGTAACCGCTACCACCTGTAACCAATACTCTCATAATTCGCTCCGTTAAGCCTATGGTATGCAATAACCATAGCATAACAAAGATGCGAAAAGTGTGACATGGAATAAATTAGTGGAATCGTTTACACAGTGATGTTTTCACTCGTTTGCATTGGTTATTTTATTTTAAATCATCATGTTAAGTTGTTATCTCGGAGTTTATCTGAAAAAAATGCAGAAAAAAGGGCGTGTTAAACGCCCTCAAATGAAAATTAACGCAGAGAGGTTTGTTGATAGGCGTAGACATCGCCCTCGGGCACAAACTCCAGTCGATGGGTAATGCAGGCCGGGGCGTCTTCAGCATGGTGGGAGACAAACAGCAGTTGGGTTTCGCCTTCACCGATCAGTACATCCACAAACCGACGAATCAGTTGGCGATTGAGCGGGTCCAGGCCTTGCAAAGGCTCGTCGAGGATTAACAAAGTCGGGTGTTTAACCAGCGCACGCACAATCAACGCCAGCCGTTGCTGCCCCCAGGAAAGACTGTGGAACGGCGCATCCGCGATACGTTTATCCATGCCCAGAATATCCAGCCACTGCTGGACCAGTTTGTGCTGTCTGTCAGAGACGGCCTGATAGATGCCGATTGAGTCAAAGTAGCCGGAGAGAATCACATTGCGTACCGTCGTACTGACCCGGTAATCGAGATGCAGGCTACTGCTGACGTAGCCGATGTGTTTTTTAATATCCCAGATAGTTTCACCACTACCCCGGCGGCGGCCAAACAGCGTTAAATCGTTGCTGTAACCCTGGGGGTGATCGCCGGTGATTAAACTCAGTAGGGTTGATTTTCCCGCCCCGTTGGGGCCGACGATCTGCCAGTGTTCCCCCGGATTTACCTGCCAGCTCAGATGATGCAGGATAGGGCGATCGTTATACGAGACGGTGCCATCGTTAAGCACAATACGCGGCTCGTTATCGGACAGCGTGCGACGGACCGAAGGCTCGTCCGGCTCGGGTAATTGGATGCCTTCCAGGCGTTCACTATGGGCAAGTTGAGCGATTAATGCCTGTTGCAGAAGGTCTGCTTTTGCGCCGGTTTCAGTCAACGTGCAATCGGCAAGTACGCCGGCAAATTGCACGAACTCGGGAATCTCATCAAAGCGGTTAAGCACCAGTACCAGCGTAAAACCGGTCTGGTGCAGTTCAGCGAGCAGTTCTGCTAACTGGCGACGGGACGCCACGTCCAGCCCGTCAAAAGGCTCATCAAGGATCAGTAAATCCGGTGCGGACATTAACGCCTGACAGAGCAGGGTTTTGCGTGTTTCACCGGTGGAAAGGTATTTGAAACGCCTGTTGAGCAGGGAAGAAATACCAAACTGCTGCGCCAGCGCAGCGCAGCGAGCGGGGTCGTTGACCTCATCCTGAATGATTTCTGCGGTGGTACGCCCGGTGTCATCTTCACCGGGGCTGAGAAGATCGGTGTTGTTTCGCTGCCACTCGTCGCTGACCAGCTTTTGTAGCTGCTCGAAGGAGAGTCGGGTAATACGTGTAAACTGACAGTGCCGCTCACCTTTCAGTAGCGGCAATTCTCCTGCCAGCGCACGGGCCAGCGCGGATTTCCCGCTGCCGTTAGAGCCCACAAACGCCCAGCTATCACCCGCGTGTAATGTCAACGCATCTAACTGGAGCGTTTTTGTGTCGCTAAGACGAAACGTGCCTTGCGAAATTTGCAATGATGACATTTTGTATCCCATTATTTGCAGCAATTAATGACAGGGATACGTGTTCTTCAGGCTAATGTCAATTAACTCAGCACAGCGTCGCAATAATCACTTTGTCAGCATTAAAATATGCTGTTGCGTTAGCACCTTCCGCTAAAGCGTGAGTCTGCTCCACTGGCAGCGTCGCACACAGCGTCTGGCCGTCTGGCAACGTCATTAACACCTCACATTGTTCTGCGCCACGTTCGATATGACTAATCGTTCCATGCAACTGATTATCAGCGGCCTGAGCGATAGCATCGTCCTGGGTAATGCCTACCCACGGTGCTTTCAACAGAATTAATACTTCTTTGCCTTCCTCAAGACCCAAACGCTCACCGCTTTGCGCAGTAATCGCCACCTTCAGGCGCGTTTCGCCATCGGCCAACAGGACGTCGACATGCTGCTGAACCTGATCGTGGTCGCGAGCGGTAATCGTGCCAAACCATTGGTTACGGGCGCTGGTTTGCAGTGAAAAGCGGGAAATGGCTGCCAGCAGGCTATTGAGCGGCAGCGCATCGTCATCGCTCAACACATCAAACGCTTTTTGTTGAATTTGTGCGAGCAAATCATACAGTTGGATCAGACGCTGGCCGTAACGCGTCAACACCGCGCCGCCGCCGCCTTTACCGCCGGTGGCGCGCTCAACCAGCGTTTGCTCACTGAGCTGATTCATTTCGTTAATCGCGTCCCAGGCGCTTTTATAACTGATACCCGCATCCTTCGCGCCCTGACTGATGGAGCCGGAAAGCGCAATGTGCTTAAGCAGAGAAATGCGACGGGGATCGGCAAACAGTTTTTGCTGAAGTTTCAGCGTAAGAAGGATTTCGGCCTGCATCACAAGCTCCTGGCAAAAAAGGGTATTGTGACGGAAAACCGCGTGCGCGCAAAGCCAACCGCACAAAAGGGGAGTGCTTTTCTGCGCGATGTGGTTAGAATACAACTAAGGACTATATCTGGAGTTGACCATGTTAGAGTTATTGAAAAGTCTGGTATTCGCCGTAATCATGGTACCTGTGGTGATGGCCATCATTCTGGGTCTGATTTACGGATTGGGTGAAGTGTTCAACATTTTTTCCGGTATCGGTCAGAAAGACCAGTCCAGACAGAATCATTGATTCCCCAAACGCCCGCTCAGTCGGGCGTTTATATTTTTGCCTTTCAGCTCGTTTTCTCAGACAACAGTTTCTCAAGATCCTGCTTCTCGTGCCGATATTTTCATGGCGTAACCTCTAATTGGTATCAATAACCGCTGGGAAAATTCTGGCTTAACCGTTATATTTGCGCGTACATAACGAAACTCAAAGGAGCTACAGATGGCACGCACATGGTTACGCTTGTTTGCAGGGGCGACGCTTTCTCTTTCTGTCGCAGGACATGTATTGGCGGATGAAGGGAAAATCACGGTATTCGCAGCGGCTTCGCTCACCAACGCGATGCAGGATATTGCGACGCAATACAAAAAAGAGAAGAACGTTGACGTCGTCTCCTCTTTTGCCTCTTCTTCTACGCTGGCGCGTCAGATAGAAGCAGGCGCGCCTGCTGACCTGTTTATTTCTGCCGATCAGAAATGGATGGATTATGCGGTCGATAAAAAATCGATGGATACCGCCACGCGTGCAACGCTGTTAGGCAACAGTCTGGTGGTGGTGGCGCCGAAAGCCAGCGCCCAGCAAGACTTTACTATCGACAGTAAAACCAACTGGACCCATTTGCTGAATGGTGGACGCCTGGCTGTCGGCGATCCGGAACATGTTCCGGCAGGTATTTATGCCAAGGAAGCACTGCAAAAATTGGGCGCATGGGATACTCTGGCGCCGAAACTGGCACCTGCGGAAGACGTTCGCGGTGCGCTGGCGCTGGTGGAACGTAATGAAGCGCCGCTGGGGATCGTCTATGGTTCCGATGCGGTCGCCAGCAAAGGCGTCAAGGTCGTCGCGACCTTCCCGGAAGATTCACACCAAAAAGTGGAATACCCTATCGCGATTGTTGATGGGCACAAAAACGCAACGGTCAGCGCGTTCTATGATTACCTGAAAGGACCGCAGGCTGCTGAAATTTTTAAACGTTATGGATTTACGACCAAGTAATGATACTGACCGATCCTGAATGGCAGGCCGTCATACTGAGCCTGAAAGTTTCTTCCCTGGCCGTGCTGTTTAGTTTGCCGTTTGGGATCTTCTTTGCCTGGCTGCTTGTGCGATGCACCTTCCCGGGCAAAGCGCTGCTCGACAGTGTTTTGCATTTGCCGTTGGTGCTGCCGCCAGTTGTGGTGGGGTATCTGCTGTTAGTCGCCATGGGGCGGCGCGGATTTATCGGTGAGCGGCTGTATGACTGGTTTGGCATCACCTTTGCCTTTAGCTGGCGCGGTGCGGTGCTGGCTGCGGCGGTGATGTCTTTCCCTCTTATGGTACGGGCAATTCGTCTGGCACTGGAAGGCGTCGACGTCAAGCTGGAGCAGGCGGCCCGAACGCTCGGGGCCGGACGCTGGCGCGTATTCATGACCATTACCTTACCGCTGATGTTGCCCGGCATTATTGTCGGGACGGTGCTGGCGTTCGCGCGTTCCCTCGGGGAATTCGGCGCAACGATTACCTTTGTCTCCAATATTCCTGGCGAAACCCGCACTATCCCCTCGGCGATGTATACCCTGATCCAAACGCCTGGCGGCGAAAGCGCAGCGGCAAGGTTATGCATTATTTCTATTGTGTTGGCGCTGATTTCACTGCTGATTTCTGAATGGTTGGCGCGTATTAGCCGTGAGCGGACGGGGCGATAATCATGCTGGAACTTAACTTCTCCCAGACGTTGGGAACCCATTGCCTGACGCTCAACGAAACGCTGCCTGCCAGTGGGATTACCGCTATTTTTGGTGTCTCCGGCGCGGGAAAAACGTCGCTGATTAACGCCATCAGCGGTCTGACGCAGCCGCAGTCCGGACGTATTGTGCTTAACGGTCGGGTGTTAAACGATGTTGAAAACGGAATCTGCTTAACGCCTGAAAAGCGTCGGGTGGGCTATGTATTCCAGGATGCGCGTCTGTTTCCCCATTATAAGGTGCGCGGTAACCTGCGTTACGGTATGGCGAAAAGCATGGCCGGGCAGTTTGATAAGCTGGTGGCGCTGCTGGGCATTGAACCGCTGCTCGATCGCCTACCGGGAAGTCTTTCCGGCGGCGAAAAACAGCGCGTTGCTATTGGTCGGGCGCTGCTTACCGCGCCAGAGTTATTGCTGCTTGATGAACCGTTAGCCTCACTGGATATTCCGCGCAAACGCGAACTGCTACCTTATCTGCAACGTCTGGCGCGTGAAATTAATATTCCGATGTTGTATGTCAGCCACTCGCTTGATGAAATTTTGCACCTGGCAGACAAAGTGATGGTGCTGGAAAACGGGCAGGTCAAAGCATTTGGTTCGCTGGAGGACGTCTGGGGGAGTAGCGTAATGCACCCCTGGCTGCCGAAAGAACAGCAGAGCAGCATTCTGAAAGTCAGCGTGCTGGAGCATCATCCTCACTATGCGATGACCGCGCTGGCGCTGGGCGATCAGCATCTGTGGGTCAACAAGCTTGAGCAGCCGCTGCAATCCGTGCTGCGCATTCGCATTCAGGCGTCTGATGTTTCGCTGGTACTCCAGCCGCCGCAGCAGACCAGTATTCGTAACATACTGCGTGCGAAGGTCGCCCAGTGCTATGACGATAACGGTCAGGTGGAAGTGCAGCTTGAGGTAGGCGGGAAAACGCTGTGGGCGAGGATCAGCCCGTGGGCCAGGGATGAGCTTGGCATCAAACCTGGCCTGTGGCTGTACGCGCAAATTAAGAGCGTGTCGATCACCGCCTGATTACAGCAGGTGGGTGTAGATAAACTTCGCGATGCTGTCGGTGGTATTGTCACCAATCACGATGTTGGCGCGGGCTTTGACCGCGTCATCAGCGTTACCCATCGCCACGCCGGTGCCTGCGGCTTCCAGCATGCTGATATCGTTAAAGTTGTCGCCAAAGGCGATCACATTTTCCATTGACCCACCCTGCGCTTCGATCCACTGAGTAAGACGTCGCCCTTTGCTGTTACCTTTACGCGCAATGTCGACTTGATCATGCCAGGACCATTCACACTCCAGCCCCAGTTGTTGTTCAACGTCTTTACCAAACTGCTGCAGTTTTGGAATATCTTCGTCGGTCAGGGCAAATTTCCACACGGCGTTGACATCATGCGCGGCCTGCGCCAGCGAAGGAACCTGGGTGAAGGTTGGGCGCTGTTCCGGCGGCAGCGTTTGCGCCCAGTTAGCGGTACGCACCACATGCCCGGTCGGACGCTCATACAGCATGGCCTCGTCAACATACATCAGTCCATGAATTTGATGTTCATCCAGCATTTCGATCAGCAGCAATGCCTGGTCAACCGGGAGAGGATCGGATTCCAGTACCTTTTTTGCATGATAATCATACAAGTAAGTGCCGTTGCAGCAAATTGCAGGTGTATCCAGCGCCAGTGCCTGATAAAAAGGATGAATAGCAACGTGATGGCGACCTGTGACAATGATAAGTTGGTAGCCTGCTTCTCTGGCGCGTGAGAGCGCTTCAAGAGAGGATGGCAACAAGGTCTTTTTCGGGGTCAGCAAGGTACCGTCTAAATCCAGGGCAATCACGCGTGCGGTCATAGGTTTTTCCAGATTAAGGTTGAGAATTGTGTCTGCTGGAATGGTACACCGAGACGGGAGCCGGACAAAATTCTGAGTCTTGATTAAGCATTCACCGTTAAAAGCGTCTACCTTAGGCGTGTGTCAGGCAATTGCAGCCACCTGCCAACAAGCAAAGGAGTATTCATGAAACAAACCGTTTATACCGCCAGTCCTGAGAGTCAGCAAATTCATGTCTGGAGCCTGAATCACGATGGGTCTTTGACGCTGACCCAGGTGGTTGATGTACCGGGTCAGGTACAGCCGATGGTCGTCAGCCCGGATAAGCGCTATCTCTATGTCGGTGTGCGTCCGGAGTTTCGTGTTCTGGCATATCGTATTGCGCCTGATGACGGTGCGCTGACCTTTGTTGCGGAGTCTGCGCTGCCGGGTAGTCCGACGCATATTTCTACCGATCATCAGGGGCGCTTCGTGTTTGTCGGTTCCTATAATGCGGGCAGCGTCAGCGTCACGCGTCTGGAAAATGGTCTGCCGGTGGAGCTCCTGGATGTGGTTGACGGTCTGGATGGTTGCCACTCGGCCAACATCTCTCCGGATAACCGTACTCTGTGGGTTCCGGCTTTGAAACAGGATCGTATCTGTCTGTTTGACGTCAGCGATGATGGCCATCTGGTCGCGCAGGAGCCGGCAGAAGTGACCACCGTGGAAGGCGCGGGTCCGCGTCATATGGTGTTCCATCCGAATAAGCAATACGCCTATTGCGTGAATGAGCTGAACAGCTCTGTTGACGTCTGGGAGCTGAAAGATCCGCACGGCAAAATTGAATGCGTACAGACGCTGGATATGATGCCTGCTGATTTCTCCGATACCCGATGGGCGGCAGATATTCATATTACGCCGGATGGTCGTCATTTGTATGCCTGCGATCGTACCGCCAGTCTGATTACGGTGTTTAGCGTCTCAGAAGACGGAAGCGTGCTGACTAAAGAAGGCTTCCAGCCGACCGAAACGCAACCACGCGGTTTTAATATCGACCACAGCGGTAAATACCTGATTGCCGCCGGGCAAAAATCTCATCACATCGCGGTGTACGAGATTGCTGGCGAACAAGGGTTGCTGACGGAGAAAGGTCGTTACGCGGTAGGACAAGGCCCGATGTGGGTGGTGGTTAACGCGTACTAATATTGCGTCTAATGCCGGATGAGTATCCGGCACATTGCCCGGCAGAGCATGAGTCTGCCGGGTTTACATCAGAGAATGGCAATTACTGCTTAGGCTCTGCAACCACTTTGCTACCAATACCGCGGTTGTTGTATTCCCACATGCGGTTGAAGTTAGTGTCGTTCAGGTTGCGCTGGATTTCGCCTTTATCATCTTCCGTGCCGGTATTACCGGTAAAGGGATGTTTCGAGATAACGCTTTCAGCCCACGGTTTCGCCATGTTAAAGCCTTCGTTAATCACGCTGTCGCGAATAACCACCTGTCCATTGGTGTTAGAATCAACATCCAGCGAGCGGCCCAGCTGCGCCACGCCATCACCACTTGCCGTGAAGCGGCTATTGATAGCCAGGAAACCGTAGTAGATGTTTGACAGGGTAGCCGGTGCAAACACGTACGATTCCTGCTGGGTACGGGAGTTCACAACGCGGAAATCGGTGTTATCGAATACCACCGCGCCACGACCAGACACGATATCCACATCGCCTTCAATGTAGCTGTTCGTCACCAGCGTACGCGGCTGACGATCGTTTTCCAGACGGTTTTGTACGCCGCTATTGGTCACGAAGAAGGTGTTCTGGCGACCCAGGATGTTGACGTTGTTGATCTGTACTTTATCGCCATCGGTACGCAGTGCGACTGCCGGATGGTTACCTGCATCAACGCTATCACCGAGGTTGTTTTCAATGGTCAGGTTCTGCAATTGCAGACCGTTATTTTGCGACCAAACGACCGCAGAACACATCACGCCAATATTGGTGCCGCGCTTGCTCTGGCAATTATCAAACATATACCACGCTGGTTTGCCCGGCATATATTTACCGCCCGGGTTCACCGTACGACGCCAGTCAGCGGTGCTCATATCACCGTCAATGGCCTGGCCAATTTTCACATCCAGCGGTTTTTCGCCAGTACCGTAAAGCGTCAGGCTACCTGTCGCTGCCGGGATATAGACCGTGCCCTGATATTCGCCCGGCATGATCGCGATGTACTGACGTTTGTTGGTACGTTTGATGATTGCCGCATCAACCGCGGCCTGAATGCTGGTATGCGTCACGCCCTGGGTACCTGCCGGGCCAACGACAAAGTCAGGCTGCGCGGGCAAAGTAATAGCAGAAGGGCTCCACGGCGCGGTGTTTGGCGTCAGCGCGGAAAAATAGTGCGCGGCGACGAAGTTTTTCGCTTCATTGGCCGACAGAATCGGGCGCGAAGCGGTGCCAGGCGCGGTCTGATCGGAAGGAATTTGATCGGGCGGTGTAGAGCTACAGGCGGTCAGCGTCACGCCAAAAGCCATTGCCAGCGCCAGACGGGAAACTGATGATATGTTCACAGGTTGCTCCGGGCTTTGAAAGTTATCCATTGAAGCCTGCTTTTTTATACTAAGTTGAGCGAAACGGGAAGGTTAAAAGGTAAAAAGTTCTTTTTTATCGCCGTAATGCCCGGCGCGGAGAGACCTTATATCACAAATAGATAACAATTATGCTCATCCAGGTTGACAACATCCGCTGAATCAAAAATAAATGTCTATACAACCTATGACAAGTGGTGAGTCAAATGCAGCAATTCTTCCCTGATGATGTTATCTGGCGCAATGTTCGCCTGGCGACCATGGATCCTGAACGTGATAACCCGTATGGGCTGGTGGATGGACATGCGTTGATCGTCCGCCAGGGTAAGATTCGCGCTATTGTGCCGGAGTCTTCGTTATACCTCACACATGACAATACCTTTGATTTGCAGGGCCGGCTGGTGACGCCTGGCCTGATCGACTGCCATACGCACCTGGTTTTTGGCGGAAATCGCGCAGGTGAATGGGAGCAGCGGCTTAACGGTGTTTCCTACCAGCAGATAAGCGCCCAGGGGGGCGGTATTAATGCCACCGTGTCGGCGACCCGTAGCGCCACTGATGAACAACTTCTTCATATAGCGCATCAGAGAATGGAGAGGTTAATCAAAGAAGGCGTTACGCTACTGGAAATAAAGTCTGGTTATGGTCTGGATTTGCAGACAGAAGAGAAAATATTACGTGTGGTGGCAGCGCTGGCGGCGGAAGATGTGATTGAAATAAGCCCGACGCTGTTGGCCGCGCATGCTACCCCGGCGGAATACCGGGGCGATCCTGACGGCTATATTACGCTGGTATGCGAGACTATTTTGCCGCAGTTGTGGGAGCAAGGGCTGTTCGAGACCGTCGATCTGTTCTGCGAAAGCGTCGGTTTTACGCTGGCGCAGAGTGAGCGGGTGTTCCAGGCAGCACAGGCGCTGGGCATCCCGATCAAAGCGCATGTTGAACAACTGTCACTGCTCGGCGGCGCCCAGTTGGTGAGCCGCTACCACGGTTTATCTGCCGACCATATTGAATATCTTGATGAAGCGGGCGTGGCGGCGATGAGCCAAAGCGGTACGGTTGGGGTGTTGTTGCCCGGCGCTTTCTATTTCCTCAAAGAGCAACAGCGTCCGCCGGTAGAGCTGTTACGGCAATATCAGGTGCCGATGGCGGTGGCGACCGACTTCAACCCTGGCACCAGTCCGTTTATCAGTCTGCACTGGGCGATGAATATGGCTTGCGTCCAGTTTGGCTTAACGCCGGAAGAAGCGTGGGCTGGCGTCACCCGTCATGCGGCCCGGGCGCTGGGACGTCATGCCTCTCACGGTCAATTGAAGGCCGGGTTTGTGGCCGATTTTGTGGTGTGGGATGCCGAACTCCCGGTCGAGATCCTCTATGAGCCAGGGCGTAACCCGCTCTACCAACGTGTATTCAAAGGACAACCTGCATGACTAACTGGCAACCTGCTTCTCCTGCACTATGGCAGGGGCGAGATGACCGCGCCGAGTCGCCGACTGCGCTGCGCCTGTTTCAGACGATTACGCTGAGTCCGGCGTTTTCCCCGGAAATGTACTCTGAGCAGATAGCACTGCTTGGTTTTGCCTGTGATGAAGGCGTTAAACGTAATCAGGGGCGTACGGGAGCCGCCGGAGCGCCAGATGCGCTACGTAAAGCGCTGGCGAATTTAGCCAGTCACGACGGGCATCAGCGGCTGGTGGATCTGGGAAATATTGTGGCGCAGGCCCCCGATCTTGAGGGCGCGCAGCAGGCGCTACGCAAGGCGGTACAGCGCTGTCAGCAGACGAAAATGCGTACCCTGGTACTGGGGGGAGGACACGAAACCGCGTTTGCCCATGGCGCTGGCGTGCTGGATGCGTTCCCACAGGCAAAAGTGGGCATCATCAATCTCGACGCGCATCTCGATTTGCGTCATGCCGAACAGGCCACATCTGGTACGCCGTTTCGCCAGCTGGCGCACCTTTGCGATGAACAGCAACGCGGATTTCACTATGCCTGTATCGGCGTCAGTCGGGCGGCAAATACCCAGGCGCTGTGGGATGAAGCGCAGCGGCTTGGTGTCACGGTGGTGGAAGATTTGCACTGTGATTCGGCACAGGCCCAACTGGCGCAGTTTGCCTCTGGCGTGGATGTCATCTATCTGACTATCGACCTTGACGTGCTGCCGGTTTGGGAAATGCCCGCGGTGTCAGCTCCCGCCGCGCTGGGCGTACCGTTGGCGACGCTGTTGGGGCTGATTGAACCCCTTTGTCGTAGCGGTAAACTGCAGGCGGTGGATATGGTTGAATTTAATCCACGCTTTGACGATGATGGCAGAGCGGCACGCGTTGCGGCGCGATTAGGCTGGCAAATCGCGCACTGGTGGCGCTGACATGCCTGAGGGCGTTACGCTTATCAGGTTCGGGTAATGTCTGTAAACTATACCCATTCACATTTCAGCTTAAGGAAGGCACACGCATGCTCCCATCCCGTTCTGCTCCAGCTCCTTTTTACGAAAAGGTAAAACAGGAGATCAGCGAAAAGATTGCCAGCGGTATCTGGCAAGCTCACGATCGTATCCCGTCTGAAGCAGAGCTGGTGGCACAGTATGGTTTTAGCCGCATGACCATCAATCGGGCGCTGCGTGAGTTAACGGATGAGGGGTTGCTGGTGCGTTTGCAGGGGGTGGGGACGTTTGTCGCCGAGCCAAAAGGCCAGTCTGCGCTGTTTGAAATTCGCAGTATTGCGGATGAAATCAACGCGCGTCAGCATCAGCACCGCTGTGAGGTTCTGACGCTGGAAAGAACCCAGGCAAATGCGCAGCAGGCTTTAGTGTTAAACGTTAAAGAAGGCACCCCCATTTTTCACTCCATCATGGTGCACTACGAGAACGATTTGCCGGTACAAATTGAAGATCGCTGTGTGAATGCGGAGATTGTGCCGGAGTATCTGGCGCAGGATTACAGCCAGACCACGCCTCACGCTTACCTGTCGCTGATCGCCCCCTTAACGGAAGGTGAGCACATTGTCGAAGCGGTACGCGCCAGTGCGGAAGAGTGCGCGTTGCTGAAAATCAAAGAACACGATCCCTGCTTGCTGATCCGCCGCAAAACCTGGTCCGCATCATCCATTGTCTCTCATGCCCGTTTGCTGTTTCCGGGTTCCCGCTATCGCCTGCAAGGACGGTTTATGTCCTGATGTCGGGATACCAAAACCGTGATTGCTGACGCAATATAATAAAAATGTATCTTAATTGTTAAAATCACCCTTGCGGCAACTTGTATAGACAAGTATATGTTACTTATCTATCCGACGTTCGCGAGGAGTTTTCTGTCATGTCCCATAGCAAATATCGTCAGCAGGATATTCGTGCCCCGCGTGGCACTACCTTAACGGCCAAAAGCTGGCTGACCGAAGCGCCGCTACGCATGTTAATGAACAACCTGGATCCCGACGTGGCGGAAAATCCGCATGAGCTGGTGGTATACGGCGGGATTGGTCGCGCTGCACGTGACTGGGCGTGTTACGACGCCATCGTCAATGCGCTGACGCAACTGGAGAGCGATGAGACCCTGCTGGTCCAGTCGGGTAAACCGGTCGGTGTGTTCAAAACCCATGACAATGCCCCGCGCGTACTGATTGCTAACTCCAACCTGGTTCCGCACTGGGCAACCTGGGAACACTTTAACGAGCTGGATGCCAAAGGGCTGGCGATGTACGGTCAGATGACCGCCGGGAGTTGGATCTACATCGGCAGCCAGGGCATCGTGCAGGGGACGTATGAAACCTTCGTTGAGGCCGGACGTCAGCATTATCAGGGTAACCTGAGCGGACGCTGGGTGTTAACCGCCGGGCTGGGCGGCATGGGCGGGGCGCAGCCGTTAGCCGCGACGCTGGCGGGCGCATGCTCGCTGAATATTGAATGTCAGCAAAGCCGCATTGATTTCCGTCTGCGTACCCGTTACGTGGACGAGCAGGCGACATCGCTGGACGATGCGCTGGCGCGTATCGATAAGTACACCCGCGAGGGGAAAGCGGTTTCCATTGCGCTGTGCGCGAATGCCGCCGACGTTGTGCCGGAGCTGGTGAAACGTGGTATGCGCCCGGATATGGTGACCGACCAGACCAGCGCCCACGATCCGCTGCATGGTTATCTGCCGTCCGGTTGGAGCTGGGAAGAGTATCAGGCGAAAGCGGTGTCCGATCCGCAGGGTACGGTGCAGGCGGCGAAACGCTCAATGGCAACACATGTCGAAGCGATGCTGGCGTTTAGCAAAATGGGCGTACCGACGTTTGATTACGGCAATAACATTCGCCAGATGGCCAAAGAGATGGGCGTGGAAAACGCCTTTGATTTCCCCGGTTTTGTGCCAGCGTATATTCGACCGCTGTTCTGTCGTGGCATTGGCCCGTTCCGCTGGGTGGCGCTTTCCGGCGATCCGCAGGATATTTATAAAACCGATGCCAAAGTGAAAGAGATCGTGGCTGAAGATAAACACCTGCATCACTGGCTGGATATGGCGCGTGAGCGGATTAACTTCCAGGGCTTACCGGCGCGTATCTGCTGGGTCGGCCTGGAATGGCGGCAGAAGCTGGGGCTGGCGTTTAATGAAATGGTGCGCAGCGGCGAAGTGTCCGCGCCAATTGTTATTGGCCGTGACCATCTGGACTCCGGCTCCGTTGCCAGCCCGAACCGCGAAACCGAAGCCATGCGCGACGGGTCTGACGCTGTATCCGACTGGCCGCTGCTGAATGCGCTGTTGAACACCGCCAGCGGCGCGACGTGGGTGTCATTGCACCACGGGGGCGGAGTGGGAATGGGTTTCTCCCAGCATGCCGGGATGGTCATTGTTTGTGATGGCACCGATGAAGCCGCTGCGCGTATTGCCCGGGTATTGCATAACGATCCGGCTACCGGGGTGATGCGCCACGCTGACGCCGGATATGATATTGCGGTGGAATGCGCCGTCGAAGAAGGGCTGAATTTGCCGATGGTCGCTGCGACGCAGGGGAAACGCTGAGATGAATACCATGACATTAACGCCGGGCCAACTGACTTTTGCACAACTTCGTGACATCTGGCAGCAGCCGGTCCAACTAAGCCTTGATGCCAGCGCAATTGACGCCATTAATGCAAGCGTCGCCTGCGTCAATAACATTGTCGCTGAAGGCCGTACGGCATACGGCATTAATACCGGTTTTGGCCTGCTGGCGCAGACCCGTATCGCCACAGAAGATTTGCAGAATTTACAGCGCTCGTTGGTGCTTTCTCATGCGGCTGGCGTCGGCGAGGCGCTGGACGACGCGATGGTGCGTCTGATTATGGTGCTGAAAATCAACAGCCTGGCGCGCGGTTTTTCCGGTATTCGCCTGAGCGTGATTGAAGCGCTGATTGCGCTGGTGAATGCCGGGGTGTATCCGCTGATCCCGGCGAAAGGCTCAGTGGGGGCATCGGGTGACCTGGCGCCGTTGGCGCATATGTCTCTGACACTGCTGGGTGAAGGGAAGGCGCGCTGGCAGGGGGAATGGCTCCCGGCGACCGAAGCGCTGAAAAAGGCCGGGCTGGAGCCGATAACGCTGGAGGCGAAAGAAGGGCTGGCGTTGCTTAACGGGACTCAGGCTTCGACGGCTTTTGCGCTGCGTGGGCTAATTGAAGCTCAGGAACTGTTTGCGTCGGCGACGGTGTGCGGGGCGCTGACCACCGAAGCCGTTTTGGGCTCCCGTCGTCCGTTTGACGCGCGGATTCATGCCGCGCGAGGACAACGCGGACAGATTGACGCCGCGGCGCTGTACCGCCATGTGTTGACGGATTCCAGCGCGCTTTCGCAGTCGCATCATAACTGTGAAAAAGTACAGGATCCGTATTCTCTGCGCTGTCAGCCGCAGGTGATGGGGGCATGTCTGACGCAAATGCGCCAGGTGATGGATGTTCTGCTGGTGGAAGCCAACGCGGTTTCCGACAACCCGCTGGTGTTTGCCGAAGAAGGCGATGTGATTTCCGGCGGCAACTTCCATGCTGAACCCGTGGCGATGGCGGCGGATAACCTGGCGCTGGCGATTGCGGAAATCGGGGCCTTATCGGAGCGACGCATTGCGTTAATGATGGATAAACACATGTCGCAACTGCCGCCTTTCCTGGTGAAAAATGGCGGAGTTAACTCCGGCTTTATGATTGCGCAAGTCACGGCTGCCGCGCTGGCGAGCGAGAACAAAGCGCTGGCGCATCCGCACAGCGTAGACAGCTTACCGACGTCCGCCAACCAGGAGGATCATGTGTCTATGGCGCCGGCGGCGGGTCGCAGGCTGTGGGAGATGGCGGCGAATACGCGCGGCGTGATTGCCGTCGAGTGGCTGGCGGCGTGTCAGGGAATCGATCTACGTGAAGGGTTAACCTCAAGTCCATTGCTGGAGCAGGCGCGCCAGGCGCTACGCGAGCAGGTTGCCCACTATACGCAGGATCGCTTTTTCGCCCCGGATATTGAGTCCGCGACCGAACTGTTAGCGCAAGGAACGTTGTTGAAATTGCTGCCCGAATTTCTGTAGAAAATTGCCTGATGGCGACGCTGACGCGTCTTATCAGGCCTACGATCTGCTTTGTAGGCCGGATGAGGCGAAGCCGACATCCGGCCCAACAGAGATTAACTAAACATCGCCGTAATCGAGGCGCTGGCGAGCGAGTGGAAGTGAACATTAAATCCAACCATCGCGCCGCTGGCGTCCTCATCGACATCAATACGCTCTACATCCAGCGCGTGAACCGTAAAGATATAGCGATGAGTTTCCCCCTTCGGCGGCGCTGCGCCACCATAACCGGCTTTACCAAAATCCGTACGGGTCTGAATCACCCCGTCCGGCAGTGCAACCAGACCGGAACCGAAGCCTTGCGTGAGAACGCGGGTATCGGCGGGCAGATTTACAACTACCCAGTGCCACCAGCCGGAGCCGGTGGGCGCATCAGGATCGTAACAGGTCACGACAAAGCTCTTAGTCCCGGCGGGCACATCGTCCCATGCCAGATGCGGGGAAATATTATCCCCGTCATATCCCATGCCGTTAAAGACGTGACGATGCCCAAGCTTCTCCCCATCGCGCAGATCGTTACTGATTAGTTTCATACTGACTCCTCTCGTTAGCCAAAAAGTGTAGCCAGAAACCGTATAGCTTACCGCTGTTTAATCGCTAAAAAATGTTGCATGGCGCACAGCCTCATTGACGGCTTGCGTAAGGCGGCGCAACTGCTCGGGCTGGATAATGTACGGCGGCATCAGATAGATCAGCTTACCAAACGGTCGTACCCACACGCCCTGTTCGACAAAGAACTTCTGTAGTGCCGCCATATTTACCGGCTGGGGGGTTTCTATCACGCCGATGGCGCCGAGCACGCGCACGTCGGCGACCCGGCTGGAGTCTGCTGCCGGGGCGAGTTCTGTACGCAACTGCGCTTCAATGGCCGCGACCTGCGAGCGCCACTCGCCGGTGTTGAGAAGCGACAGGCTGGCGGAGGCGACGGCACAAGCCAGCGGATTGCCCATAAAGGTCGGACCGTGCATGAAGCAGCCCGCTTCGCCGTTGCTGATGGTTTCTGCGACCAGACGGGTGGTCAGGGTTGCGGAAAGGGTCATCGTTCCGCCGGTTAACGCTTTGCCGAGGCACAAAATATCCGGCGTAATATCGGCGTGTTCACAGGCAAACAGCCTGCCGGTGCGGCCAAATCCGGTGGCGATCTCATCGGCAATCAGCAGGATGCCTTCCCGGTCGCACATCTTACGGATACGCTTTAACCACTCAGGATGGTACATGCGCATACCGCCAGCGCCCTGCACAATTGGCTCGAGGATCACCGCCGCAATCTCGTGACGATGCGCGGCCATCAGGCGGGCAAAAGGCACCATGTCCAGTTCGTCCCACTCGCCGCCCATGCGGCTTTGCGGCGCAGGCGCAAACAGGTTTTCCGGCAGATACCCTTTCCACAGACTGTGCATTGAGTTGTCGGGATCGCAGACCGACATCGCGCCGAAGGTATCGCCGTGATAACCGTTACGAAATGTCAGGAAACGCTGACGAGATTCCCCTTTGGCCTGCCAGTATTGCAGCGCCATTTTCATCGCCACTTCCACTGCGACCGAACCTGAATCCGCGAGAAAAACGCACTCCAGCGCTTCTGGCGTCATGTCCACCAGTTGGCGACACAGCGCGATGGCCGGGGCGTGGGTAATGCCGCCAAACATCACGTGCGACATGGCGTCAATCTGCGTTTTCATTGCGGTGTTCAACTGCGGATGATTGTAACCGTGGATCGCCGCCCACCAGGATGACATACCGTCAATGAGCCGCTCACCGCTGGCTAAAATCAGTTCGCAACCTTCGGCCCGCGCCACCGGATATACCGGCAATGGGGAAGTCATGGAAGTGTAAGGGTGCCAGATATGGCGTTGGTCAAACGCAAGATCATCCGTTGTCATAATCGACTTGTAAACCAAATTAAAAAGATTTAGGTTTACGAGTCTACACCAAACTGACAACGAAACGTATACCAATATGGCTCATTCTTCTCGCTGGACAATGTCGCAAGTCACCGAATTATTTGAAAAACCACTGCTTGATCTTCTGTTTGAAGCGCAACAGATTCATCGTCAGCACTTCGATCCGCGGCAGGTACAGGTCAGTACGCTGTTGTCGATTAAGACTGGCGCCTGCCCGGAAGACTGCAAATACTGCCCGCAAAGTTCTCGCTATAAAACGGGTCTGGAAACTGAACGCTTGATGGAAGTGGAACAGGTACTGGACTCGGCGCGTAAGGCGAAGCAGGCCGGTTCAACGCGGTTTTGCATGGGGGCGGCGTGGAAGAACCCGCACGAGCGCGATATGCCTTACCTGGAACAGATGGTTCAGGGCGTGAAAGCGTTGGGGCTGGAAGCCTGCATGACGCTGGGAACGCTCAACGAAACCCAGGCTCAGCGCCTGGCCAACGCGGGACTGGATTACTACAACCATAACCTCGACACCTCGCCGGAGTTTTACGGCAATATCATCACTACCCGGTCTTATCAGGAACGTCTGGATACGCTGGATAAAGTGCGTGAAGCCGGGATTAAAGTCTGCTCAGGCGGTATTGTCGGATTAGGCGAAACGGTCACCGATCGCGCCGGTCTGCTGCTGCAATTAGCCAATCTGCCGACACCGCCGGAAAGCGTGCCGATCAACATGCTGGTGAAGGTGAAGGGCACGCCGCTTGCCGATAACGACGACGTCGACGCGTTTGATTTCATCCGTACCATCGCCGTGGCGCGTATCATGATGCCAACCTCTTACGTGCGTCTTTCCGCCGGGCGCGAGCAGATGAACGAGCAAACCCAGGCGATGTGCTTTATGGCCGGCGCTAACTCGATTTTCTACGGCTGCAAACTGCTGACCACGCCGAACCCGAACGAAGATAAAGATTTGCTGTTGTTCCGCAAGCTGGGTCTCAACCCGCAGCAAACGGCGGTGCTGGCGGGGGATAACGAACAGCAACAACGTCTCGAGCAGGCGCTGCGTACCCCGGATACCGATGATTACTACAACGCGGCAACCGTATGACCTGGCAGCAAAAAATTGGCGATGCGCTCACGGCGCGTCGTTGCGCTGATGCGTGGCGGCAGCGCTATGCGGTGACCCAGGGCGCCGGTCGCTGGCTGCAGGCCGACGGTCGCCAGTATCTGAATTTCTCCAGCAACGACTACCTTGGCCTGAGCCACCATCCGCAGATTATCTGCGCCTGGCAGCAGGGAGCTGAACGTTTTGGCGTCGGCAGCGGCGGCTCGGGTCATGTCAGCGGGTATTCCGTGGCTCACCAGGCGCTGGAAGAAGAGCTGGCGCAGTGGCTGGGCTATTCGCGGGCGCTGTTATTTATCTCCGGTTTTGCCGCTAATCAGGCGGTGATAGCCGCATTGATGGAAAAAGACGATCGTATTGTCGCCGACAGGCTTAGCCATGCCTCGCTGTTGGAGGCCGCCAGCCTTAGCCCGGCTGTTCTACGTCGCTTTACCCATAACGATCCGCATCATCTGGAGCGTCTGCTGACTGCCCCCTGTCCGGGGCAGCAGCTCGTGGTCACTGAAGGCGTATTCAGCATGGATGGCGACAGCGCGCCGCTCGCTGAAATCCACGCGGTGGCGGAACGACACGGTGCGTGGCTACTGGTGGATGATGCGCACGGCGTTGGCGTAACCGGTGCAGAAGGACGCGGTTCCTGCTGGCGACAGCAGGTCAAACCCGAACTGTTAGTGGTGACGTTTGGCAAAGGATTTGGCGTCAGCGGCGCGGCAATCCTGTGTTCTGACAGCGTGGCCGACTATCTGTTGCAGTTTGCCCGTCATCTGATCTACAGCACCAGTATGCCTCCGGCGCAGGCTCAGGCTCTGCGCGCCGCGCTGGCGGTGATCCGCAGCCGTGAAGGTGATGAACGCCGGGAAAAGTTAGCGATGCTGATCCAGCGTTTTCGCGCTGGGGTGAATACGCCGGGTTTAACGCTGGCGAATTCAACCAGTGCTATTCAGCCGCTGATTGTTGGCGATAACCATAAAGCTTTGCAACTGGCGGACACACTACGGCAACAGGGATGTTGGGTGACGGCAATTCGCCCGCCGACGGTGCCCGCCGGTACGGCCAGATTACGGCTGACGCTGACCCAGGCGCATGAGGTGCAGGATATCGATCGTCTACTGGAGGTGTTGCATGGCGCAGGTCAATAAACGGGCGATTGCCGCCGCGTTTGGCCGCGCGGCCACCCACTATGAGCAACACGCAGAGCTACAGCGTCAAAGTGCCGATGCGTTACTGGCGTTACTGGATGGCAGCACGTTCTCGCAGGTATTGGATGCGGGCTGTGGGCCTGGACGTATGAGTCGTTACTGGCGTGAGCAGGGGAGTGAGGTCTGCGCGCTGGATCTGTCGTCGCAAATGCTGGCTGAAGCGCAGCGTCACGATGTCGCCCACCATTATCTGCTGGCAGATATCGAGGCCATCCCGCAGGCAAGCGCGAGCTTTGACCTGGCCTGGAGTAATCTGGCCGTACAGTGGTGTAGCGACCTGCGCGGCGCGTTAAGCGAGCTTTACCGGGTGGTGCGTCCTGGCGGGACGGTGGCGTTTAGTACTCTGGCGCAGGGGTCGATGCCGGAACTTCGTCAGGCCTGGCAGGCGGTTGACGATCGGGAGCACGCCAACCGTTTTTTGCCCGTGGCGCAACTGGAAAACGCCCTGTATGGCTGGGATGTTGAATACCAGTCTCATGCCGTCACGCTGTGGTTTGATGATGCGCTGAGCGCCATGCGTTCGCTAAAAGGCATTGGCGCGACGCATTTGCATGATGGGCGCGAGCAACGTGTGCTGACGCGCGCTCAGCTGCGCCAGCTACAGTTAGCCTGGCCCTGTCAGCAGGGGAAATATCCGCTGACCTACCATCTTTTTTTAGGAGTAATTCAACGTGGCTAAAACGTATTTTGTCACCGGGACAGATACCGAAGTCGGTAAAACTGTCGCCAGTTGCGCGCTGCTCCAGGCGGCGGGACAAATGGGGTTGCGCGCCGTTGGCTATAAGCCCGTGGCATCGGGCAGCGAAATGACGGCTGATGGCCTGCGAAACAGCGATGCGTTGGCATTACAGCGCAATAGCGTTGTGGCGGCGGACTATGCGGCGATTAATCCCTACTGCTTCGCTGAACCTACCTCGCCGCATATCATCAGCGCCGACGAAGGTCGTCCCATTCTGGCTTCCGTAATGTCTGCAGGGTTACGCACGCTTGAAGCGCAGGCTGACTGGGTACTGGTGGAGGGGGCTGGTGGATGGTTTACGCCGCTTTCGCCAACGCTGAGTTTTTCCGACTGGGTCAAAACAGAACAGTTGCCGGTGATTCTGGTGGTTGGCGTTAAGCTCGGCTGCATCAATCACGCCATTCTGACCGCCCAGGCGGTGCAGCAGGCCGGACTGACGCTTGCCGGATGGGTCGCCAATGATGTGACGCCGCCCGGCAAACGTCATGCTGAATACATGGCGACGCTAAAGCGCGTGATCCCGGCACCTTTGCTGGGGGAAATTCCCTGGCTGGCAGAAGATCCTGAGCAGGCATCGACCGGACGTTATCTCGATCTCAGCATTTTGTCTTTGACGGCATCAGCTGGTTGAATCGAGAGGGGAAATAACGCTGGTCGCTATTGCAGTACGCGGACAAGAAAATGGTGAAAATGCGAGCAAGATCTCGGCTCTCCCTGGCCGCCTCGTTAGCTGATAAATATCAAAAAATAGCGATAATTTTTTTTTAGCCCAGCGGAAAAGAGAGTCAGGGTGTTTTTGCCAGGCTACAGTCCACACGGGCTGGAAGCAGTTATCCACTATTCCTGTGGATAACCTTGTGTATTAGGGTTAGAAAACACAATGTAAGCGAGAGAAGACGCGGCCTGCGACTAAATTGATGCGAAAGACGGCTTGAGAAAATAATCTTTAAATTACAGATAGTTAGATAAAAGCAATGGCTGTCGCAGAAGTGTCATGTGTTGCCATAAAACTTTCATCGGCTGGCTTGACAAATGTTAAAAAAGGCATTGGTTTGGGGATAACACATTTTTGCTGGTGTTTTATCTTGTCTGGGGGCAAATTTTGGCCTGCAGTCACGGCTATTTTGCGGGTGTAACAGAAATATTCTGGCGCGTTACTGTTTTTTCATCCAGTATATTTTACTGGCAAAATATACGACTGCGAGTAAAATTACACACCTGCCCGCCCATTGCTTCAGGTAGCTGCTCATGAGTAAACCGTTCAAACTAAATTCCGCTTTTAAACCCTCTGGCGATCAGCCTGAGGCGATACGTCGCCTGGAAGAAGGTCTGGAGGACGGTCTGGCGCATCAGACGCTGCTGGGGGTGACGGGATCGGGGAAAACATTCACCATCGCGAATGTGATTGCGGACCTACAGCGTCCTACCATGGTGCTGGCGCCTAACAAGACGCTTGCCGCGCAGCTATATGGCGAGATGAAAGAGTTCTTTCCGGAAAACGCGGTGGAATATTTTGTCTCCTACTACGACTATTATCAGCCGGAAGCTTACGTACCGAGTTCTGATACCTTCATCGAGAAGGATGCCTCGGTCAACGAACACATTGAGCAGATGCGTCTGTCGGCGACCAAAGCGCTACTGGAACGTCGGGATGTCGTTGTGGTGGCGTCGGTTTCCGCCATTTATGGTTTGGGCGACCCGGACCTGTATCTGAAAATGATGCTGCATCTGACGGTGGGGATGATCATTGACCAGCGCGCGATCCTGCGTCGTCTGGCGGAGCTGCAATATACCCGTAACGATCAGGCATTCCAGCGCGGTACCTTCCGCGTGCGCGGTGAAGTTATCGACATTTTCCCGGCTGAATCCGACGACATTGCGCTGCGCGTGGAACTGTTTGATGAGGAAGTCGAGCGTTTGTCGCTGTTTGACCCGCTTACCGGGCAGGTTGAATCGACCATTTCCCGCTATACCATCTACCCGAAAACGCACTACGTCACGCCGCGCGAACGTATCGTGCAGGCGATGGAAGAAATTAAAGTCGAGCTGGCAGACCGCCGTAAAAATCTGCTGGCGAATAACAAGTTGCTGGAAGAGCAGCGCTTAAGCCAGCGTACACAGTTCGATCTGGAAATGATGAACGAGCTGGGTTATTGCTCGGGGATTGAAAACTATTCCCGCTATCTGTCCGGACGCGGTCCAGGCGAGCCGCCGCCGACGTTGTTTGATTACCTGCCGGCTGATGGTCTGCTGGTAGTGGATGAATCTCACGTCACTATCCCGCAAATTGGCGGTATGTACCGTGGCGACCGGGCGCGTAAAGAGACCCTGGTCGAATACGGATTCCGTTTGCCCTCGGCGCTGGATAACCGTCCGCTTAAATTTGAAGAGTTCGAGGCACTGGCTCCGCAGACCATCTACGTCTCGGCGACGCCGGGGAACTATGAGCTGGAGAAATCCGGTGATGACGTGGTTGATCAGGTAGTACGACCGACCGGCCTGCTGGATCCGGTGATAGAAGTGCGTCCGGTGGCGACGCAGGTTGACGATCTGCTGTCGGAGATCCGCACGCGTGCGGCGATTAACGAACGTGTGCTGGTCACCACGCTTACCAAACGCATGGCGGAAGACCTCACCGAATACCTCGAAGAGCACGGCGAGCGGGTGCGCTATCTGCACTCAGACATCGATACCGTGGAACGTATGGAAATCATTCGTGACCTGCGCCTGGGCGAGTTTGACGTGCTGGTGGGTATCAACCTGTTACGTGAGGGGCTGGACATGCCTGAGGTCTCGCTGGTGGCGATTCTGGACGCAGACAAAGAAGGGTTCCTGCGCTCTGAACGCTCACTTATCCAGACCATCGGTCGCGCGGCGCGTAACATCAACGGCAAGGCTATACTCTACGGCGATAAAATTACCGCCTCGATGGCCAGGGCGATTGGTGAAACTGAACGTCGTCGCGAGAAGCAGCAGCGCTATAACGAAGAGCACGGTATTACGCCGCAGGGGCTGAACAAGAAAGTGGTCGATATTCTGGCGCTGGGTCAGAATATTGCGAAGACCAAGGCGAAGGGCAAAGGGAAGTCACGTGCGGGTGCGAAGTCTGACGTTGTGGAACTGGATATGACGCCAAAAGCCCTGCAGCAAAAGATTCACGAGTTGGAAGGGCAGATGATGCAGCATGCGCAGAATCTCGAATTTGAAGAGGCTGCGACGATCCGCGACCAGTTGCATCAGCTGCGCGAGTTATTTATTGCGGCATCGTAATCCTGTGCCGGATGCGGGGTAACCCCCTTATCCGGCCCACGGGGTGCTTGCGTTTGTCGGCCTGACAAGCGCTGCGCATCAGGCAAATCCACTCAGCCTAATGCCTGTACCGCTTTCTCCAGCGCGCTGTGCAGCAGCTGACGGTCATGACGGTACGGAATATCGCTGGCTTCCAGCACTTCCTGAATCACAATGCGGTCGGTAACGGCGGAAACATCTACTTTCGGGCCGACAACCACCGCGTCAATCACTTTCTTGCCAACGTACTGTTCGATGATTGCCAGCTTATCGTTAAGCGTCAGGCTGGCTGCTGGCAGGCTTAATTCGCGACCCAGGTTGCCAATGTAGACCATCCTGGCGGGTGTACGCCGTAATGCCTGCGCCAGTTCGTCGAGCAGCAGGATCGGCATCAGGCTGGTATAAAAACTGCCTGGTCCTATCAGAATCAAATCCGCTTCGGCGATTGCCTCAACCGCTTCTCGCGTGGTAGGGACTTTTGGCGACAGCATCAGTTCCTGAGGTGGGATAGTGAGCTGATCGATATTCACTTCGCCATAGACTTCATGCCCCTGATCATCAATTGCCATCAGATCCACCGGCAGCTCAGACATCGGAATTAAATGCGCATCCACCTTCAGCAGGTTGCGAATTAAATTAATAGCTTCGAGAGGCCGCACGCTGAGGTGATCGAGCGCCTTTAACATTAAATTTCCGAGGTTATGTCCGGAAAGCTCGCCATTACCGCCAAAACGGTATTCAAACATAGCGGATGCAACGCTGGGTTGGGTAATTAACTGGTTCAGGCAGTTACGCATGTCACCCCAGGCGATGCCGCCTTCAGAACGACGAATACGCCCCGTGGAGCCGCCATTATCGGTGGTGGTGACGATACCCGTCAGTCGTGAGCCTAAAGGGGAAAGTGAGGAGAGAACGCGTCCTAATCCATGCCCTCCGCCGAGAGCGACAACGCGATCTAAATCTGCCAGCGTGCGAGTGCGCATAGAGTTTCCTGATATCAATTGATCGGCGCTACAGTACCGTAAATAGCGTGTTTTCAGCAATTATCCAGTTGGCATTTGCCGAAATTAATTTTCGGCGATCTACTCCTTTCTGACGACATGCACCTGACAGCAAGATGATGTATATCAATGCAAAACTGTGGTTTTTGCTTATTCTGTAGCGAAATTGCACGATCATGTCGCTATATACGTATTTATACAGCGTAAGTGTGCTTGGCATTATCGCCATTTACACGCTAGTATCGGCATAACCACTACGTACTCAAAGTATGATGAGTATAAACACTCTAGCCTCTGCACCTGGGTCAAATGATACGGTGCTTTGGCCGTGGCAATGCTCGAACGAGATTGTCACCAGGGCGCAGGAAGAAATGACTGCGTCTCCCGTATTTGGAAAGGTGTACATGGGCTCTCAACTTACCGATGCTTTCGCGCGTAAGTTTTACTACTTACGTTTGTCGATTACCGATGTGTGTAACTTTCGTTGCACCTACTGCCTGCCGGATGGCTATAAGCCCGGCGGAGTCACCAATAACGGCTTTTTGACCGTTGATGAAATTCGCCGCGTCACCCGTGCGTTCGCCAGTCTGGGGACGGAAAAAGTGCGCCTGACAGGGGGCGAACCCTCATTACGTCGCGATTTTACCGACATTATTGCCGCTGTGCGTGAAAACGACGCTATCCGTCAGATTGCGGTAACGACCAATGGTTATCGTCTGGCGCGCGATGCCGCCGCCTGGCGCGATGCCGGGTTGACGGCACTCAACGTCAGCGTCGACAGTCTCGATGCCCGTCAGTTTCACGCCATTACCGGGCAGGACAAATTTCAGCAGGTGATGGCGGGCATTGACGCCGCCTTTGCAGCCGGTTTTGAAAAAGTCAAAGTCAACACTGTGTTGATGCGCGATGTAAACCATCATCAACTGGACACCTTCCTGGCGTGGATCCAACCTCGTCCTATTCAACTGCGTTTTATTGAACTGATGGAAACGGGGGAGGGCAGTGCACTTTTCCGTAAGCATCATATCTCAGGGCAAGTACTGCGCGATGAGCTTCTGCGTCGCGGCTGGATCCACCAGCAACGCCTGCGCAGCGACGGTCCGGCTCAGGTTTTCTGCCATCCTGATTATGCTGGCGAAATTGGTCTGATCATGCCTTATGAGAAAGACTTTTGCGCCACCTGTAATCGTCTGCGCGTTTCCTCTGTCGGCAAGCTTCATCTGTGTTTATTTGGTGAAGGCGGCGTAAGCCTGCGTGACTTGCTGGAAGATGACGCTCAGCAATCCGCGCTGGAAGAACGCATTTCAACCGCGCTGCTGGAGAAAAAGCAGACCCATTTCCTGCATCAGAACAATACCGGTATTACGCAAAACTTATCTTACATTGGCGGCTGATCGCTAAAAGGAGTTTTCATGAGTCAGGTAAGCGCTGAATTTATCCCGACACGCATTGCTATTCTTACTGTTTCCAACCGTCGCGGCGAAGAGGACGACACCTCCGGTCACTACCTGCGTGACTCGGCGCAGGAAGCGGGCCATCAGATTGTTGACAAGGCGATTGTCAAAGAGAACCGTTATGCCATCCGCGCCCAGGTTTCCGCCTGGATTGCCAGTGACGATGTGCAGGTTGTGCTTATTACCGGCGGCACCGGACTGACCGAAGGTGACCAGGCGCCGGAAGCGTTGCAACCACTGTTCGACAGAGAAGTTGAAGGTTTTGGCGAAGTATTCCGTATGCTCTCGTTTGAAGAGATCGGCACCGCGACGCTGCAATCCCGGGCAATTGCCGGGGTTGCGAATAAAACGCTGATTTTCGCCATGCCGGGGTCGACCAAAGCGTGCCGTACCGCCTGGGAAAATATCATTGCGCCGCAGCTTGATGCCCGTACGCGTCCGTGTAATTTCCACCCACATTTGAAGAAATAAGTATGTCGCAACTGACTCATATTAACGCCGCTGGCGAAGCCCACATGGTGGATGTCTCTGGCAAAGCAGAAACGGTACGCGAGGCGCGTGCTGAAGCCTTCGTGACGATGCGCAGCGAAACGCTGGCGATGATTATCGATGGTAGCCACCATAAAGGCGACGTTTTCGCCACGGCGCGCATTGCCGGTATTCAGGCGGCCAAACGAACCTGGGATCTTATCCCGCTGTGTCACCCACTGATGCTGAGCAAAGTCGAAGTCAACCTGCATGCCGAACCGGAACACCATCGTGTACGCATTGAGACGCTGTGTCGCCTGAGCGGGAAAACCGGTGTGGAAATGGAAGCGTTAACGGCGGCCTCCGTGGCGGCGTTGACCATCTACGACATGTGCAAAGCGGTGCAAAAGGACATGGTGATTGGTCCGGTGCGCCTGCTGGCAAAAAGCGGCGGCAAGTCGGGAGATTTTAAGGTGGATGCGCATGATTAAGGTTCTTTTCTTTGCCCAGGTCCGTGAACTGGTCAACACGGATGCTTTAGAGGTCACCGCTGAATTTCCAACGGTCGAAGCGCTGCGCCAGCATCTGGCGGCGCAAGGCGATCGTTGGGCGCTGGCGCTGGAGGACGGCAAGCTGCTGGCGGCGGTGAACCAGACGCTGGTCAGTTTTGACCATCCCCTTAATGCAGGTGATGAAGTGGCTTTCTTCCCACCGGTAACCGGAGGTTAAGATGGCTGAGACGCGAATTGTTGTTGGGCATGCGCCGTTCAGCGTTGGGGAAGAGTATCCCTGGCTTGCCGAGCGTGATGAAGACGGCGCCGTAGTGACCTTCACCGGTAAAGTGCGTAACCACAACCTCGGCGACAGTGTGCAGGCATTAACGCTGGAACACTATCCCGGCATGACCGAAAAAGCGCTGGCGGAGATTGTCGACGAGGCGCGTACGCGCTGGCCGCTCGGACGGGTGACGGTGATTCATCGCATTGGCGCGCTGTGGCCCGGCGATGAAATCGTTTTTGTTGGCGTGACCAGCGCGCATCGCAGTAGCGCGTTTGATGCCGGGCAGTTCATTATGGATTATCTGAAAACCCGCGCACCGTTCTGGAAGCGCGAGGCTACGCCGGAAGGTGAACGTTGGGTGGATGCCCGTGACAGCGATAAGCTAGCAGCAAAACGCTGGTAGAGTACAATTGTTGTAGGCTCATACTGATTCAGGAGATTGTCATGGACCGATTCCCACGATCCGATTCTATTGTGCAGGCGCGTTCCGGCCTGCAAACGTATATGGCGCAGGTTTATGGCTGGATGACCTGCGGGTTGTTGCTGACGGCGTTTATCGCCTGGTATGCGGCAAATACGCCCGCGGTGATGATGTTTGTCTTCTCCAGTAAAATCACCTTCTTTGGCCTGATTATCGCCCAACTGGCGCTGGTGTTCGTTTTATCCGGCATGGTGCAAAAGCTGAGCGCCGGTGTGGCAACCACGCTGTTTATGCTCTATTCGGCGTTAACCGGGTTAACGCTGTCGAGCATCTTCATCGTCTATACCTACTCGTCTATCGCCAGTACCTTTGTGGTCACCGGCGGGATGTTTGGCATCATGAGCCTGTACGGTTATACCACTAAGCGCGATCTCAGCGGTTTCGGCAATATGCTGTTTATGGCGCTAATCGGTATTGTGCTGGCTTCACTGGTTAACTTCTGGCTGAAGAGCGAAGCGTTGATGTGGGCGGTAACCTACATTGGGGTGATTGTGTTTGTCGGTCTGACCGCCTATGACACGCAGAAGCTGAAAAACATCGGTGAGCAGATCGATCTGCGTGACAGTTCTAATCTGCGCAAATACGCGATTCTTGGCGCACTAACGCTGTATCTGGACTTTATCAACCTGTTCCTGATGCTGCTGCGTATCTTCGGCAATCGTCGTTAATTCTCTGTTGCCGGATAAGGCATTACGCCGCATCCGGCACTATATACACCATCATTTCGCCATTGCCTTCTCGTTTTTCGCCCGCAGCTTTTTCGCCCGACTTTCCAGCAACAGGTAGCAAATAAGCGCCAGCAGCAGCGGAATAAAATAATAGAGGACGCGATACGCAAGCAGGGCGGCGATAATCTTGCCTTGAGAAGTATCTTCTCCCGCCAGCAACGCCATAAAAACCGCCTCCAGCACACCGATCCCCGCCGGAATATGTACGATAACCCCGGCAATACTGCTCACCAGTAGCACGCCCAGCACGAAGAAATAGTTGATATCCTGACCCAGCAACAGCCAGATAATGGCTCCCATCACCATCCAGTTGGTACTGGATATCACCATTTGCGCGATGGCAAATTTCCAGGAAGGCAGCACCAGCTTTTGGCCCCTGATGGTGATGTGGCGATGTTTAGCGAAGGCGCAAAACCACAGATAAACGACAATAATCAGCAGTAGCGCAATGCCTAAAATGCGCAGCGTACCTTCATCGATATACCAATGCGCGGGCAGCTCGACCACGCCAAAGGTAAAAATAAAGCCGCCCAGCAGAATATAGCCCAGCCAGTTGGTGGTAATACTCAGTGAAAAAATCCGCGTAATAGTGCTCCCCGGCAACCCGAGGCGCGAGTAGAGCCGATAACGCATCCCAATACCGCCCACCCAGGTGCTCAATGTCAGGTTGAAGGCGTAACAGATAAACGACACCAGCATGACCTGGCGTTTTGCCAGCTTGTGCCCACAGTAATGTCGGCCGAGCAGGTCATAGCAGCCGTAGAGTAAATAACTGACGATTACCAACCCCACGGCGCTGAGCAGGGCAGTCCGATTGTAATCCCGGATTACCGTCCAGACCTCTTCCCAATTGACCTTGCTGGCATAAATGACCAGCAACACGATGACGGCAATGAAAAATAGCCACGTGAGTATTTTTTTCGCTAACCGCCAGCGCGGATGTGCTTTGGCCATCAGGATTTTCCTCCGACATCCTCAGTTTGAATGCGATCCTGCGTTTCCATGGCAGGCTGTGCGGGCGGTTCTACCTCGGTCAGATGTGGTGTATGTGCGGGAAGCCAGCCGACCAGCGCCGGGAAATGGCGTAAAAAGTGGAACGCCAGCACGCTTTTGGTCAGATTCCACCAGGTGCGTTTGGGCAGCATGGATTCATCAACCCGCTTGCAGTCCTGCGCAATAATCGGGTTCAGGTTATCGCGCAGAGTCTGGTTAAACGCACGGTCATGAATAATGAGATTCGCTTCCAGATTCAGCGACAGGCTGAGCGGGTCAAGATTGCTGGAGCCTACCGTCGCCCAATGATCGTCCATCAGTGCTACCTTGCCATGCAGAGGTTTACGGCGATATTCATAGACATGGACGCCGCCTTTAACCAGATAGTTATATAAGAGGCGGGCGCCCACTTTCACAATCGGCATATCCGGTTCACCCTGCACGATGAGTTTTACCCGAACGCCGCGTCGGGCCGCTTTACGCAGGGCATGCAGAAAGCGATAACCGGGAAAGAAGTAGGCATTGGCAATGATCACTTCCCGCCTGGCCTGGGTAAGCATTTTCAAATAATGACGTTCAATATCATCGCGATGCTCTTCGTTGTCGCGCCAGACAAACAGCACCTGCGCTTCGCCAGGCCGATGATTTTCGACTGCGCGATGATGACGTCGCCACCAGCGGCGTACGGCGCTCTGGCCCGGCAGGTTTTCCAGTACGAATGTCAGGATGTCGGCCACGATGGGGCCTTCAACGCGTACGGCGTAATCCTGCTTGGCCTCAGGGCCGTAATCAGACATATGTTCAGCGGAATAATTGATACCGCCGACGAAAGCAACGCGGTCATCAATGACCACAATTTTGCGATGCATACGGCGAAAGAGATTGGTGCGCATGCCGAACAGACGCGGGCGCGGATCGTAATAGCGGAAAACAATGCCGGCTGCGGTTAGCTCATTAACGAAACTGTCGCTGAGGTCCGGCGAGCCATAGCCATCCAGCAGCACTTCTGCTTTAACACCGCGACGTGCTGCACTCAGCAGCGCGGCATGCAGCTGTTTTCCGACCGCATCTTCAAACCAGATGAAGGTCTCGAGGATAATTTTTTGCTGCGCCTGTTCAATGGCGCCAAACACGGCGGGGTAGTACTGATCGCCGTTTTCCAGCAGTTGAATTTGATTGCCTTCACGCCAGCCAAATTTCATAAATGAATCTCCGCACTCAGAGGGGCATGATCGGACAAATGTCGCCAGTGACGCAGCGCCAGCGTCGTTGGGGTACTGGCATTCGCGTTTTTCACATAGATCCTGTCGAGCCGCAGCAGGGGAAACTGCACCGGAAACGTCCGCGCCGGGCGACCGTGGGCGCGGGTAAAGATCTCGTCAAGATCGGCATTGGCTTTCAACGGATGATTAGCTTTTTGTCGCCAATCGTTGAAATCACCGGCGACCACGACGGGCTCACCCTCAGGTAAGGCATTCACCCAATCTGCCAGCATAGCGAGTTGGGCCTGACGGTGGGCTTCACGCAAACCGAGATGGACACACATCACGTGAACCGGGTGGGAGAGCATCGGCGGCACGATGCGGCAGTACAGGACCCCGCGTTTTTCACTCGCGCCGACCGACACATCGCGATTTTCATAATGTTCAATAGGATAGCGCGACAGCACAGCGTTACCGTGATGCCCCTGCGGATACACGGCGTTACGTCCATAAGCGAAGTCGCTCCACATGGTATCCGCCAGAAATTCGTAGTGCGTGGTGTCCGGCCAGTTTTCCACATGCAGAGGATGCACCTCGTGCGCGCCCATGACCTCTTGCAGGCACACAATATCCGCACCGACCGTTCTGACGGCCTCTCGCAGCTCAGGCAAAATAAAACGCCGATTGAAGGCGGTAAATCCTTTATGAGTATTAATGGTGAGCACATTGAATGAAAACCGTTCTGTTTGTCTGGCCATGATTCTCCCGTTGGCATCACTTTCCTGATTAAAATAGTGTAGTCGTCGTCACAAAAAGATGCGGTGTTGCGGAATTTTCCGTAAAGTCCGGTACTCTGAACAATTAGTCGAAAATCCTTCAGGAGAAAAGCCATGAGGTGGCAACAACGTGTTCGTGTCGCAACGGGTCTAAGTTGCTGGCAGATTGTGTTGCATTTACTGGTAGTGGCGTTGCTGGTAATGGGCTGGATGAGCGGCACGCTGGTGCACGTCGGCCTGGGATTATGCGTCGTTTACGGCGTAACGGTTTTATTAATGCTGGCCTTACAACGTCACCATGAACAGCGCTGGCGCGACGTGGCGGATGTGCTGGAAGAACTCACTACGACGTGGTATTTCGGTGCCGCGATGATTGTACTGTGGCTGCTGTCGCGCGTGCTGCAAAACAACGTCTTGCTGGCTCTGGCGGGGCTGGTGATCCTTGCCGGACCCGCCGTGGTGTCGCTGCTGGCGAAAGACAAAAAGCTACATCACCTTGCGTCGAAACATCGCATACGCCGCTGAGCCGGTTGTGGCCGCGATCACCAACAGCGGCCACAAACTTCCCCAGACAATCTTCAGACTCGCATCCTTCAGGTAAATCTGTTTCGTGATGTCCGTAAAATGGCGGATAGGGTTTATCCACGTCAGATTCTGCAACCATACCGGCATGTTTTCGACAGGCGAGACGTAGCCTGAGAGCAATATCGCCGGCATCATGAAGACAAATACGCCGATAAACGCCTGCTGCTGGGTGGCGCACAGCGATGAAATCAGCAGACCAAAACCGACCAGCGACAGCCCATAAATCACCATCGTGAAATAGAACAGCCCCAGTGAACCGGCAAACGGAATGTGATAAGCCCAGATGCCGATCGCCAGCACAATGGTGGCCTGAAAAGTGGCCACAATCAGCGCGGGCACTGCCTTGCCGATGAAAATCTGCCAGGTGGTGAGCGGGGAGACCAGCAGTTGATCGAGCGTGCCCTGTTCGCGCTCGCGGGCCACCGACAGCGAGGTGACGATCATCACGCCGATGGTGGTGATCATGGCGATCAGCGACGGAACCACGAACCATTTGTAGTCCAGATTCGGGTTATACCAGTTACGCACCACCAGTTCGCTGTTGTTCGGTTTTGGCTTGCCGTCCATCAGCTCCTGCTGGTACTCCTTCACGATCTGCTGCAGGTAATTGGCGGCAATTTGCGCGCTGTTCGAGTTACGTCCATCGAGGATAATTTGCATGGGCGCTTGCTGGAAGGTATCCAGATTCCGCGAAAAATTGGCCGGGAAGCGCACCAGCAGCAGCGCTTTTTGCGTGTCGATGGTGGGCTGGATCTCCTGTGGGCTTTTCAGTAACAGAACATGCGTAAAGGCGCTGGCGCGGGCGAAGCGCTGGGTAAGCTCCACCGAGTGTTTGCCATTGTCTTCGTTATAGATAGCGATAGTGGCGTTGGTCACTTCCAGCGTCGCGGCGAACGGGAACAGAATGACCTGAATCAGCACCGGTAAAATCAGAATGGCTCGCGTCTGCGGCTCGCGTAATAGCGATTGCAGCTCTTTACGAATTAATGTCCATAAGCGATGAAACATGCCCGTCCCCTTAATCCAGCCGACGTTTGGTTTTAAGCCACGTCAGGCCAATAAACATTACCGCCGAAGCGATTAAAAACAGCACGTTGATAATCAGCACCACCGGAATGTTGCCCGCCAAAAAAAGGCTTTGCAGGGTGCTGACGAAATAGCGCGCCGGAATAATGTAAGTCACCGCGCGGATAATCGCCGGCATGCTGTCTATCTGGAAGATAAACCCCGACAACATAATCGAGGGCAGGAAAGCGGCGTTCAGCGCAACCTGCGCGGCGTTAAATTGATTACGGGTGATGGTGGAGATAAGCAGGCCCATGCCGAGCGTACTGAGCAGGAACAGGCTGGTGATAAAAAACAGGATTAACAACGAGCCGCGATAGGGCACGCCAAGAATAAACACCGACACCAGCATACACAGCAGCATCGCCAGCATGCCTAAAAAGTAATAGGGGATCAGTTTGCACAGCAGCAGCTCGACGCGGGTAACTTCGGTAGACAACAGCGCTTCCATGGTGCCGCGCTCCCATTCACGCGCCACCACTAACGAGGTGAGGATCGCGCCAATCACCGTCATGATGATGGTTACCGCCCCGGGAATTATAAAGTGCTGGCTGATAGCCGCCGGGTTAAACCAGTAGCGGGTCTGCACATCGATTAACGGCTTAAATGATTCCCCGCGATCCTCAGCCCGCTGTTGCTGCCAAATCTGCCAGATGCCTTCGACATAACCCTGCACAAAGTTGGCGGTATTCGGTTCGCTGCCGTCAGTGATCACCTGAATAGGGGCTGTGTCGCCAGGTCGCGCCATTTGTTGGGCAAAATCTACCGGGATCACCACCAGCCCGCGAATGCGCCCGGCCTGCATTTTCTCAATCAATTCCTGACGGTTATCGCTGATGGTGGCGTCAATATACGGCGAACCGGTCATGGTGTGGGTGAAATCCAGCGCCTCTTCGCTCTGCTGTTCGAGCAAAATTCCCACTCGCAGCTTGCTGGAGTCGAGGTTGATCCCGTAGCCGAAGATAAACAGCAGCAACAACGGGATCACCACCGCAATCAGCCAACTGCTGGGATCGCGGACGATCTGGCGCGTCTCTTTTACGCACAGCGCGCGTACGCGTCGCCATGAGAGCGCGGAGTTACTCATGCGTATGCTCCTTATCCCAGTCATTGATGAGCGTAATAAACGCCTGCTCCATGGTGGGGTCCGGCGTGTCGTTATCGGCAGCCTTTGCTTTCAGGTCGTCCGGCGTGCCGCTGGCGATCAGTTTGCCGCGATACACCAGTCCGATGCGATCGCAATATTCCGCCTCATCCATAAAGTGGGTCGTCACCATTACCGTGACGCCTTTTTCCACCATGCTGTTGATATGCAACCAGAATTCTCGACGAGTAAGGGGATCAACCCCGGAAGTGGGTTCATCGAGAAACAGGATATCTGGCTCATGCATCAGCGAGCAGGCCAGCGCCAGACGTTGTTTAAAGCCCAGCGGTAGCTCGTCGGTAGCGTGGGAGGCGATGCTTTTCAGGCCAAATGCCTCACTCATGCGATCGATCTTCTCTTTCTGCGTCCGACCGCGCAGGCCGTAGACGCCGGAGAAAAAACGCAGATTCTGTTCAACCGTCAGGTTGCCGTACAGGGAGAATTTCTGCGCCATATAGCCCAGATGCTGACGCGCTTTGCCGGAGCTAACCTTGAGATCCATATCCAGCACCAGCGCTTTGCCGGAGGTAGGAACCAGCAGACCGCACATCATTTTAAAGGTGGTGGATTTCCCGGCGCCGTTGGGGCCTAACAGGCCAAAAATCTCGCCGCGCTGTACGGCAAAGTCTACATGGTCGGTAGCGGCAAAATCGCCAAACTTTTTGGTCAACGCTTTGGCTTCGATCACGGTTTCGCCAGGCGTGCCTTCCACGGTATGCAGGATGGCGCCCAGCGGTGACTCTGATGTTCCGGCCCCGCCGAGTAAATCGATAAAAGCATCCTCGAAACGGGGAGCGGTTTCGTTGATGGTTATCTCCGGCATACCGTTCGCGTCTTGAATCTGCTGGGCCGTGGCCTCTTTTTTCAGGATCAAACGGACGGATTTCCCCTGAATCATCCCGTCGCTGACCTGCGGCAGTTTTAACACGCGTTGCAACAGTCGGCGGTTATTTTCCTGCGGGCTGCTCATTAAAAAACTGCGTCCGGCCATTGTCTGCGTAAGCTGGGTCGGATCGCCCTGATACAGCAATTCGCCTTCGTTCATCAGCAGCACATCACGACACTGTTCGGCTTCATCCAGATAGGAGGTACTCCAGAGGATCAGCATCCCGTCGCCCGCCAGTTCATGGACCATTTGCCACAACTCGCGGCGGGATATCGGGTCGACGCCCACGCCGGGCTCATCCAGCAGCAACACTTTGGGCTCGCCCACCAGCGTACAGGCAAGCCCGAGCTTCTGTTTCATGCCTCCGGAAAGCTTGCCTGCCAGTCGTCCGGTAAACGGACCCAGCGAGGTAAATTCCAGTAACCGGGCAAAGGTTTTTTCTCGCACGTCGCCGGTGACGCTGCGCAAATCGGCATAGAGATTGAGGTTCTCCATGACCGTCAAATCTTCGTACAGGCCAAATTTCTGCGGCATATACCCCAGCACTGCATGCAGCGCGCTGTCGTCTTTGATGGGATCAAAGCCAATTACCGCAGCACTTCCGGCGTCGGGTTTTAACAAACCCGCCAGTATGCGCATCAGCGTGGTTTTGCCCGCGCCGTCCGGCCCGACAAGCCCGGTCACGTAGCCGGCATGAACGGTACAGTCGAGCGGGGCGACGGCCGGTTTTTCCATTCCGGCAAAGTTTTTCGTCAACCCATTCAGCGTAATGACGGCGTCAGTCATGCCGTGCCTCATCGCCAAACTTTATTGTTACCGGCATCCCCTGGCGCAGCGCATCGTCTGCGTCGGTCACCACAATGCGCAGACGATAAACCAGGTCGGTGCGCAGGTCAGGGGTCTCGACCGTTTTCGGGGTAAACTCGGCGGTAGGCGACACGAAGCCAATTTTACCGTGATAAGGCTTGTCCGGGCGGCCATCGGTGTAGAGCAGGATTTCGCGTCCTGGCTGCGCCTGGCTCAGATTTCGTTCGTCAACGTAGGCGCGAATCCAGACCGGACGCGTGAGTGATAGCGTCAGTACCGTGCCTCCTTCGTTCAGCATGCTACCCGGTTCAACCGCCCGGGTGAGAATCGTGCCGTCAGACGGAGAGGTTAACGTGGTGTCATGCAAATTCAGTTCAGCCTGCGCCAGCTCAGCTTGTGCTTGTTCGAGCGTGGCTTTCGCCTGCTCAATATCCTGCACACGATTACCGCTGCGATACTGGGCGAGTTTATCCTGCGCGGATTTCAGTGAGGCCAGCGCCTGGTCACGTGATGAACGGGCGTTTTCCAGATCGTTAGCGGAGATGGTGCGGCTTTTCCACAGTCCTACCTGTCGATTGTAGAAATTCTGCGCATAATCATAGGCGGCCTGCGCCTGTTTGACCGCCGCTGCGGTTTGCGCAATCTCTTCTTCACGATAACCGGCCAGCATCAGATCGTACTGTGCCTGGGCGGCGGCAACATTCGCTTTTGCCTGCATTAGCGCGTTTTCATACGGCGCGTGGTCCAGTTCGCCCAGCACCTGACCGGCGGTAATGGCGTCGCCTTCGTCAACCGCCAGCGAGGCCAGCCTGCCGCCGACGCGAAAACTCAGATTGACGCTACGGATATCGACGTTGCCGTAGAGCGTCAGACCGTTATCTTGCCGACTTTGATACCACCACGTTCCACCAGCAATCACGGCAACGAGGGCCGCGATAACCAGCCCGAGAACGACAGGTTTTTTCATGACTCCAGACTCCTTTGCGTTAAACCTTGCAGAATAAGATCGATGTGACAGGTAACGGTGTGCTCAATCAGCGCGGTTTTATCCTCATCAAATTGTGACCAGCCCGTACGCAACAGAATAGTTTCTTTCCCCAGACGAAAGGCCAGCACCTCGCCGAGTATGGCGTGGGTGTGCAGAATCATTTGGGTGTCGTTGGCATCGCGACCAGTATAGGCAGCAATCAGGCGCGTCAGGTGGGTATGCAGCGGATTGATAACCTGGTCGTGCACCAGTTGATAAGCCGCGGTGGGTGAAAGCTGTTCGCGTGAGATAAATTTGCTCAGGTTAACGGTGTCGTCCTGGGTTAACAGCATGATCATATTTTTACAGGCGCGCAGGATAAGTTCGCGCATCGCGCCACGATCGGGCTCCGGCTGAGTAAACAGACGCTCGGCTTCTTCCGCATGCGGGCGAAACTGTGAACCAATAAAATCGGCAATCCACTGGGCGCAGGCGAGGTATAAATCCTCTTTTGAGCCAAAATAGTAGGTGATGGCCGCAATGTTTTGTCCGGCCTGCGCGGCGATATCGCGCGTTGTGGCGTGCAGACCATACTCGCCAAACTGCGCCAGCGCGGCGGCAATGAGCTGGTTTTTCGCTTGTTCGCCTTTGGTTGTCATGGTGGGTGTATTCATTGCACGACTCTGATCTTAATCAATCGATTGATTAAGATTATGACTGATGTGCAACCTTGTCCAGTCCGCGAGGTTAATTGCTGTTGAAGGGATAATTTATGCGGTACATCACAAAAACTGCTACACTCCGCCCCTTCATGACATTGTGGTTTTTGTCATCTCTATTGTGTGTATCTCCCTGAAAACGACACCGGTAACGGTCAGGGCGGTTCGGAGTTGTTATGTCTTTTGATTCCCTTGGTTTGAACCCTGAGATTTTACGTGCCGTTGCGGAGCAGGGTTACCGTGAACCTACCCCTATTCAGCAGCAGGCGATCCCCGCCGTGCTGGAAGGCCGCGATCTGATGGCCAGCGCCCAGACCGGTACGGGGAAAACAGCAGGCTTTACCCTGCCGTTGTTGCAGCATCTTGTGACTCATCAGCCGCATGGTAAAAGCCGTCGTCCGGTTCGTGCGCTGATCCTCACGCCGACTCGCGAGCTGGCGGCCCAGATTGGCGAAAACGTACGTGATTACAGTAAGTATCTCAATATTCGCTCGCTGGTGGTTTTCGGCGGTGTCAGCATTAACCCACAGATGATGAAGCTGCGTGGCGGCGTAGATGTGCTGATTGCCACCCCGGGTCGTTTGCTCGATCTGGAACACCAGAATGCGGTGAAACTGGATCAGGTAGAGATCCTGGTGCTGGATGAAGCTGACCGCATGCTGGATATGGGCTTTATTCATGACATTCGTCGCGTTCTGGCGAAACTGCCGGCAAAACGCCAGAACCTGCTGTTCTCGGCAACGTTCTCTGACGATATTAAATCGCTGGCCGAAAAGCTGCTGCACAATCCGCTGGAAATTGAAGTGGCGCGTCGTAATACCGCGTCCGAGCAGGTGACTCAGCATGTGCATTTCGTGGATAAAAAACGCAAACGCGAACTACTTTCGCAGATGATTGGTCAGGGCAACTGGCAGCAGGTGCTGGTGTTTACCCGTACCAAACACGGTGCGAACCATCTGGCGGAACAACTGAATAAAGACGGCATTCGCAGCGCGGCGATCCACGGTAACAAATCTCAGGGGGCGCGTACGCGTGCGCTGGCCGATTTTAAATCCGGTGATATTCGCGTGCTGGTGGCGACCGATATTGCCGCGCGCGGGCTGGATATTGAAGAGCTGCCGCACGTGGTGAACTACGAGTTGCCAAACGTCCCGGAAGATTACGTGCACCGTATTGGTCGTACCGGCCGCGCGGCCGCCACCGGCGAAGCGTTGTCTCTGGTGTGCGTCGATGAACACAAACTGTTGCGTGATATCGAGAAGCTGCTGAAAAAAGAGATCCCGCGTATTGCAACGCCAGGCTACGAGCCAGACCCGTCTATCAAAGCTGAGCCGATTCAGAACGGTCGCCAGCAGCGTGGCGGCGGTCGCGGCCAGGGCGGAGCAGGACGTGGCCAGCAGCCGCGTCGTCAGGATGGCGGTGCGCCAAAAGCGAAACCGCGTAGCGGCGAAGGCAAACCGGCAGGCGATAAACCTCGTCCACCGCGCCGTCCGCGCAGACCGTCTTCAGCGCAGTAATTCACCTGCTGTATGGCTGTATAAACATGCTATCCGGTCTACACATTGTGTAGGCCGGCCAGGTCAATCATTCCCCTGAGCTTTGCGATTTCAGCACGATTGAGCAGGTATAGCGTCCTGCCGGATGAACAGAAATCGTCGTTTCAAAAACTTTTCCTTCCCTGTCCAGATAGCGGCGCACAATCCTCATCGCCGGAGAATCAGGTGCTACATTAAGGATTTTTGCCATCTTCTTAGGCACGCCAACTGCCGTAATCGTCTGGTGAACTTCATGACTTTTAATACCGTAGTGCGCTTCGATCAGATCGCTAATTAACGAGTGCGGATCATCGCGGATGTACGTGCGCAGCTTGGCGTAGTCCGTGCTGGCGTAACTGTCGGTCCAGCAAATTGGCGCGTCCGGGTTTTGCGCATCTTCACGGGTACTGGCAATGTGCAGCCATCGGGAACCTGGCGGACAGCCAATCAACTGGGACAACTCTATGTCCGCCACAATCTCATCGATTTTCTTGATGACGCGCAGATTGTTCCTGGCCAGCAGCAGCAGATCCTCAAGATGCGATAGCGGATGATTGACGCCGTTAGCCTTAGGTTCGCAAACGCGGGTTCCTGCGCCTTTACGCCGTGAAATCAAACCTTGCTCTGTTAATTCCCTTAGCGCCTCACGCATGGTGTGGCGGCTGACCTGCCATGTTTCGCACAGTTCCATTTCCGTAGGAAACAGCGAGCCGGGGGCAAAGGTTCCCACCGAAATTTGCTGTGCCAGTTCACGTGCTATTCGCTTGTACAGAGATTCTTTCATCGCAGTTTCATCAAAATATTAGTGATCTTTATCACGAAAATTTGTACGGACTATTCCCTACATTTCTTATGAATACTATAAATGTCCGTACATTTAAATGTACGGACATTTGGTAATGTCTGGACATTGTGGCGGCGTTTGAATATCCAACAAACCGCCGTAAACAAGCATCTTATCATTATCAGATTTTCCAGGGGGATTTATGGCTTCGAATGTACTTGATTCTGTTCTGTTCAGGGATTCTTTCGGCACACCGGCGATGCGCGCGGTGTTTGACGATCGCGAGCTGGTGCGCAAATACGTGGAAGTGGAAGTTGCGTTGGCTAAGGCTCAAGCGCGCTGTGGCGTAATACCTGAGGCGGCGGCGCAGGAAATTGCCGAGAAATGTAATGCCGACACGCTCGATTTTGATTTATTGCGCCATGAAACCGAAATAGTGGGGTATCCGATCCTACCGCTGGTGCACCAGATTTCTAAACAGGCTGGCGAGTCTGGCGGCTATGTGCACTGGGGGGCAACCACTCAGGACATTATGGACACCGCGGTAGTCCTACAAATTCGTGATGCGTTCACGTTAATTGAGACCGATATAAACAAACTTCGTGCGACGCTCGCAGACCTCGCACGTCGCTACCGTGATACGCCAATGGCCGGGAGAACCCACTTACAACAGGCTTTGCCCGTGACCTTCGGTTATAAAGCGGCCATCTGGCTGGATATGTTTGAACGCCACGCGGAACGTCTTACCCAGGCGCGTCCTCGTGTTCTGGTCGGCGAATTTGCGGGTGCAGCTGGTACGCTGGCATCGCTGGGGGATAAAGGGCTGGCGGTACAAAAAGCGATGATGGAAGAGCTTGGACTGAATGTTCCAACGTCCACCTGGCACGTCGCGCGTGATGGTTTTGCCGAAGCGGTTAACTTGTTAGCGGTGATTACTGGGTCGCTGGGTAAGATTGCCTACGACGTAATGTTGCTGGCAGCCAATGAGTTTGGCGAGCTGTATGAGCCGTTTGTTAAAGGGCGTGGCGCCAGCAGTACCATGCCGCAGAAACGCAACCCGATCTCCAGCGAACTGATGCTGGCCTGTGCTAAAGGCGTGCGTCAGCAAGCGGGACTGATGCTGGATGCGATGGTGCAGGACCTGGAACGGGCGACCGGGCCGTGGCATGCGGAATGGATTGCTATCCCGGAAAGTTTCGTCCTCAGCGCAGGGGCGTTGCATCAGGCCAATTTTATGCTGGCGGGGCTGATAGTCGATGAAGCGGCGATGAAACGTAACCTCGGTATGACCAACGGCCTGATAGTGGCTGAGGCGGTCATGATGGGACTGGCGCCGTACATCGGTCGTCAGGATGCGCATGATGTTGTGTACGACGCCTGCCGTATCGTCAACGAACAGGGGGGGCGACTGGCTGATGTGCTGAATGCGATGCCATCTGTTGCAGAACGACTGGATCCGCAGTTGATTGAGAAACTGACCGACCCGGCAAATTACCTGGGAATGGCACCCGCGATGGTCGATCAGGTGCTGGCCAAATATATGTCGCAGAAATGAAGGTTCTCGGGCTAACGGAATAAGGATATTTTTATGTCAACGAATTCTGTCGCGGGAAAATCCATTCTGGCGTTCCTGATACCGCTGGCGATTGGGGGGATAATTTGGTTTTATCCCGTACCTGATGGTCTGACGCCTCAGGCCTGGCATATGTTTGCTATTTTTGCCGCGACCATTGCCGCCATTCTTACCCAACCGCTCCCTTCGGGGGCGGTAATGTTGATTGCGCTTTGTGTGGTGATTTTTACCAAGACATTGCCAGAGGCGAAAGCGCTGTCAGGGTTTGCGTCCGGTACAGTATGGCTCATCTTCTGCGCCTATGTTCTTTCTCTGGGGTTTGTCACCTCCGGGCTCGGGAAACGTATCGCGTATAAAATGTTATCGCTATTTGGCGGCAGTAGCCTGGGTATCGCCTATTCGCTGGGGGTATCCGATCTGATTATGGCTCCGGCAATGCCGTCAGTGACAGCCCGTTCCGGAGGGATTATTTTCCCTATCACTCGTTCAATCAATGACGTATTAGGTTCGGCTCCGGGAGTAACCGGCAAGCGTATTGGTGATTTTTTAACCATGGTGTGCTTTCAGTTTACGCCCATTACCGGGGCGATATTCCTCACCGGGATGGCGGCAAATCCGCTGGTGGCGAGTCTGGCTAAATCCTCATTAGGCGTCGAGATAACCTGGGGCGGGTGGTTTGTTTCCGCTGTTGTTCCTGCGATGGTCTGTTTCTGTTTGATGCCGCTTCTGGTCTACAAGTTGCTGGATCCTGAGCTTAAACGTACGCCAGAGGCAAAAGCGATGGGTAAGCAGGCGCTCGGTGAACTCGGTGCGATGAGCAGTAACGAGAAAAAGGTCGCGTTTGGCTTTGTGTTGGCATTGGTCGGCTGGGGCACCAGCTTAATCACAGGATTATCGGCAACCTCGGTCGGACTGGGATTGGCCGCTTATCTTTTCGCCTCTGGCGCAGTCAGTTGGAAAAGCCTGCTCAATGACCATGCAGCGTGGGACACGGTAATCTGGTTTAGCGTCATTATTAGCCTGGCGACCGGTCTTGCCGATCTGGGCTTTATTAAATGGATGACGATAAAACTGGGCAGCGGTATTCAGGGATTTGGCGCGATAGAGTCCTTCGTTTTGCTGGGGATCCTGTATATTTATGTCCACTATCTCTTTGCCACGGCGACCGGCCATGTCGCTGCGCTGTATGCCCCTTTTGCGGCCACGGCGATCGCTGCTGGCGCGCCGCCGATGATGGTGGCGATCTGCTTTGGTATCTTCAGTAATCTGATGTGGGGCAATACGGAATACGGTGGTGGACCTGGCCCCATCTATTTTGCCCAGGGCTATTTTGAACGCCCGCGCTTTTACAAAATCAACCTCTGTGTGGTGACGGCAAATGTCATTATCATTTTTGCCGTGGGTATGCTGTGGTGGAAGTTACTGGGATATTATTAGCCGACGCGTTTATTCGGCCTGCAATGTACCTGACTGTAGGCCGAATAGGGTGTAAGCCGCCTTCCGGCAATTTAAGTCCGCGCGGCGAAGCGCTTTCCAGAATGGGGGAAAAAGGTACATCCAGCGCCTGAAATGTGCCACAATAGTGGCTGTTTATACAGTATTTCAGGTTTTCTCATGGCACTTACGGCTGCGCTGAAAGCGCAAATTGCCGCCTGGTACAAGGCGCTTCAGGAACAGATCCCCGACTTTATCCCCCGCGCACCGCAGCGGCAGATGATTGCTGACGTTGCGAAAACGCTCTCCGGGGAAGAAGGGCGGCATCTGGCGATTGAAGCGCCGACTGGAGTGGGGAAAACCCTGTCCTATTTAATTCCGGGAATCGCCATTGCCCGGGAAGAACAAAAAACGCTGGTGGTGAGTACCGCCAACGTCGCCTTGCAGGATCAGATCTACAGCAAAGATCTGCCGTTACTGCGCAAAATTATTCCTGACCTGCGTTTTACCGCCGCGTTCGGTCGTGGGCGCTATGTCTGCCCGCTTAACTTAGCGGCGCTTGCCAGTACCGAACCTAATCAGCAGGATCTGCTGGCTTTTCTCGACGATGACCTGACGCCAAATAACCAGGAAGAGCAAAAGCGCTGCGCCAGGCTGAAAGGCGACCTCGACACCTATAAATGGGACGGGCTGCGCGATCACACGGATATCGCTATTGATGACGGACTCTGGCAACGCCTGAGCACCGATAAGGCCAGCTGTCTGAATCGTAATTGTCACTATTATCGTGAATGTCCTTTTTTTGTCGCCCGCCGTGAGATTCAGGAAGCCGAAGTGGTGGTTGCCAACCATGCGCTGGTGATGGCCGCCATGGAAAGTGAAGCTGTTTTGCCGGAGCCGAAAAACCTGCTGCTGGTGCTTGATGAAGGACACCACTTGCCGGACGTTGCGCGCGATGCGCTGGAGATGAGTGCGGAAATCAGCGCTCCCTGGTATCGACTGCAGTTGGATCTGTTTTGTAAGTTAGTGGCTACCTGCCTTGAGCAGTTTCGCCCCAAAACCACGCCGCCGTTGGCAAATGCTGAGCGTCTGAACGGCCACTGCGAAGAACTGTATGAACTGATTTCTTCACTTAACAATATTCTTAATCTGTATATGCCTGCCACCCAGGAAGCAGAACACCGTTTTGCGATGGGTGAACTGCCAGCGGAAGTAATGGAGATATGTCAGCGCCTGGCGAAGCTCACAGAAATGCTGCGCGGTCTGGCTGAACTGTTCCTCAACGATCTCAGCGAAAAAACCGGCACTCACGATATTGTGCGTCTGCATCGGGTTATTTTGCAGATGAACCGGGCGCTGGGTATGTTCGAAGCGCAAAGCAAGCTGTGGCGGCTGGCCTCGCTGGCGCAGTCGTCAGGCGCTCCGGTGAGTAAATGGGCGACGCGTGAAGTGCGTGACGGGCAGATCCACGTCTGGTTCCACTGCGTGGGGATCCGCGTGAGCGATCAACTGGAAAGACTGCTGTGGCGCAGCGTACCACATATTATCGTTACCTCCGCCACACTGCGCTCGCTCAACAGCTTTTCGCGTCTACAGGAGATGAGCGGCCTCAAAGAAAAGGCCGGTGACCGCTTTGTCGCGCTGGATTCTCCGTTTAATCATGTTGAGCAAGGCAAAATTGTTATTCCTCAGATGCGCTACGAACCGTTGATAGAGAACGAAGAGCAGCATATTGCGGAAATGGCTGCCTATTTCCGCGAACAGCTGGAAAGCAAAAAGCATCAGGGCATGCTGGTGCTGTTTGCCAGCGGTCGGGCGATGCAGCGTTTTCTTGAGCACGTCGCCGATCTACGTCTGCTGTTGCTGGTCCAGGGCGATCAGCCGCGATATCGTCTGGTGGAGCTACACCGCAAACGGGTACAAAACGGTGAGCGTAGCGTGCTGGTGGGTCTGCAATCTTTTGCCGAAGGTCTGGATTTGAAAGGCGACCTGCTGACGCAGGTGCATATTCATAAAATCGCCTTTCCGCCAATCGACAGCCCGGTAGTGATCACCGAGGGTGAGTGGCTGAAAAGCCTGAATCGTTATCCTTTCGAAGTACAGAGTTTACCGGCCGCATCGTTTAATTTAATCCAGCAGGTCGGGCGACTCATCCGTAGCCACGGCTGCTGGGGGGAAGTGGTTATTTATGACAAGCGTTTATTGACCAAAAACTACGGCAAGCGTTTACTGAATGCGTTACCCATATTTCCGATAGAGCAACCTGCTGTGCCAGACGTTATAGTAAAACCAAAAGAAAAAGCGAAACCCACGCGCCGCCGCAGGCGTTAACGATGTGAGCAACAGCAAGGAGTTATCGATGGATTACCGCAAAATCATCAAAGAGATTGGGCGAGGGAAAAATCACGCGCGTGACCTGGATAAGGATACTGCTCGCGGACTGTATACCCATATGCTGAACGGCGATGTACCGGAGCTTGAGATGGGCGGCGTACTGATTGCGCTACGTATTAAAGGCGAGGGTGAAGCGGAGATGCTGGGCTTTTACGAAGCGATGCAGAACCATACTATTCGCTTGACGCCGCCGGTTGCTAAACCCATGCCCATTGTTATTCCCAGCTATAATGGCGCACGCAAGCAGGCGAATCTGACTCCGTTGCTGGCAATTTTACTGCACAAGCTGGGCTTCCCGGTAGTGGTGCACGGCGTCAGTGAAGATCCAACCCGCGTGCTGACAGAAACCATTTTCGAACTGATGGGCATTACGCCAACGCAGCATGCGGCGCAGGCACAGGCAAAACTCGATGGTCATGAGCCGGTGTTTATCCCGGTGAGCGCGCTGTGTCCTCCGCTGGAGAAACAGCTGGCGATGCGCTGGAGAATGGGCGTGCGTAACAGCGCGCATACGCTGGCTAAACTCGCCACGCCGTTTGCTGAAGATGCCGCGCTGCGTCTTGCCAGCGTGTCGCATCCGGAATATGTATCGCGCGTGGCGAAATTCTTTAGCGACATCGGTGGCCGTGGCCTGTTGATGCACGGTACAGAAGGCGAGGTGTATGCCAACCCGCAGCGCTGTCCGCAGATAAGCCTGATCGATTCATCCGGTGTGCGAGTGTTGCAGGAGCGTCAGAGTGAGATGCCCGACGAGCCGGTACCGCTGCCAGTGGCAAAAGATCCGGAAACTACCGCGCGCTGGATTGAACGTTGTCTGGCCGGTAGCGAGCCTGTTCCGGCCTCGTTGAAAATTCAGATGGCCTGCTGCCTGGTCGCAACCGGCGAATCTTCCTCGCTGGCTGAAGGCCTTGCTCGCGTCGGGCAAAGCTTCTAATTTTCTTGTTCCCCCCGACAGGTCATTTACCAGGCCTGTCGGTTCATCCTTTGCATCAACGTGAAATTTCTGCACGTTTATTGATCTCCTGACTGCCGTGGCGCAGCATAGTTTGTTGAAAAATAAGAAACACAACAAACACGCGACACAACAGGAGATAACAATGAACAGTGGACATCGCTTCCATGTGCCAACGCTGCACGCCTTTATTCAGGCCGTTTTTCACCAGATGGGGAGTAACGAGCAGGAAGCGCGGCTGGTGGCCGATCATCTGATTGCCTCTAACCTCGCCGGGCACGACTCCCACGGCATCGGCATGATCCCAAGCTATATTCGCTCCTTCTCGCAGGGACATCTGCAGATCAACCGTCATGCCAAAGTGGTTAAAGATGCGGGGGCGGTGATTACGCTTGATGGCGATTGCGCATTTGGTCAGGTGGCGGCGCACGAGGCAATGACGCTTGGGATTGAAAAAGCGCGCCAGTACGGTATCGCCGCCGTGGCGTTACACAATTCGCACCATATCGGACGCATTGGTTACTGGGCGGAACAATGTGCGGCGGCAGGTTTTGTCTCGGTACACTTTGTGAATGTGGTGGGCATCCCGATGGTCGCGCCGTTCCACGGCCGCGATAGCCGTTTTGGCACCAACCCTTTCTGCGTCGTTTTTCCGCGTAAAGATACTTTCCCGTTGTTGTTGGACTATGCAACCAGCGCCATCGCTTTTGGCAAAACCCGCGTGGCATGGCATAAGGGGGAACCGGTGGCTCCCGGATGTCTGATTGATGCCGAAGGAGCGCCGACAACCGATCCTGCTGTGATGCAGGTCTCTCCGCTGGGGTCGTTGCTGACCTTCGCTCAACACAAGGGTTATGCGTTGGCGGCGATGTGCGAAATTATGGGCGGCGCGCTTTCTGGTGGTAAAACCACACATGAGGAGAGCCTGCAGACCAGTGCGGACGCCATCATTAACTGTATGACCACCCTTATTATTAACCCGGAACTGTTCGGCGCGCCGGATTGCGATAACCAAGTCGCGGCATTTACTGAGTGGGTAAAAGCGTCCCCACATGCCGATGACGCCCCGATCCTGTTGCCAGGTGAGTGGGAGGTGAATACTCGTGAGGAAAGGCTGGAACAAGGTATTCCGCTGGATGCCGGAAGCTGGCAGGCAATCTGCGAGGCGGCGTTGCAAATAGGGATGCCCGACACCGTGTTACAGGAATTCCGTCAACGGCTGAAACACCAGGCAAAAAAAAGCCCGTCCAGTGGCGGACGGGCAAACAAAGGGTAACAAACAGGGTCAATGAGGGTTGGAGCATTGGGTCGTACAGGTAATCTTTCGGTTATTTATAGATAACCGCGGTGCCGCTCATTTTGTCGTTGCCGACAGCAGAGGTGATGTTGTAGCCCGTTGCGCCGGCAGCGGCGGCTTTCTCAGCCAGTTTTGCTTCCAGACCGTCCAGCGTGGTGGCGCCATCAGCAGATACCACACCAATTTTATTCATGCTTTGTGCCTGAGTGGAGGAAACCGGCTCGGCAGCGAAAACGCCAAATGACAGGGTAGAAAGGGCGATGGCGGCAACGGCAAATTTAATATTTTTCATGATTAATCTCTCGCAGGTTTGTTCTGTTAGTCAGTGTTCTGGTAAGAAGACGTTGTTTCGTCGATGTGAGAAGTATCACGTTTTTTTATGCGAGAGAAAATCGAATAGAATTGACGGCGTCAATCAAAAAAATTGAATGACAAATAACTTATTGAATATTAATAAATTCGAAAGAGGGATTTACAGTTCTTGTCGCTGCGCTTTACAGTGAAAGCGACAACGGCACATTTTGCTACACAGCATGCGAAAAAGCGTGCTCGTAAAGGAAATTATCTGCGCTGAAACGTTTGGTAAAGATAAGTCAACGTAACTGGCTGTCTTTCGAACCTCTGCGATTATATCCTGAAAATGCTGAGCTATGTGAATCTTTATCCTGCTGACAGGCTATGCATAAGCGTACGCCTGGCACTGCCTCACGTCTGGCCTGCGGGATAGGATTACCGCACTCTTCGCATTCATACAGACTTTCCCCGCTCGGTAATTCACCACGGGCGCGGGCAACAGCATCTTCAATAGTATTGTTGATCTGCTCGTTAACTGCGTCGTCATTTGCCCATCCGGATGCCATATGTACCTCCTGTTATTGTCTACAGAATAAGTATAGCGAATATGATGGCTGAAAAACGACCACACATCAGCGGTATCAGATTTCGGACCATTCGCGCAGGAAACTGCATTCGGGATGAATGCAGTTGGGCTGAAGTGGAGGGGTTACTTATAGATAGTGGCGCTACCGTACATCTGGTTTTTACCGCCTGCAGAGTTAACGACAAAGCCTTTTGCGCCTTGTTCTTTTGCTTTCTCTGCCAGCTTGTCTTCGAGATCGCTCAGGTTAGTGGCGCCGGTAGCGAATACTGTACCTGAGGCCTGGAGCTGACCGGTTGCTGGGCTGGTGTTGGGTTGTGCGGCAAAGGACGCAAACGTCATACCGGTTAGTACGGTAGCGGCAAGTAATGTGAGGCATTTCTTCATGGTGATATCCTCTGAGAAACAACAGGTGGTGCCTGATAAGTTTAGGCCGCCAGCGGAAGACATTAACCGCAAAAAACTGGTGATAACATGTCTGTTTTTTGAACAATCGGTAAGGCAACGTCCAGGCATAAAAAATCAAATATCCTTGTTGTGTGTGTTTACCGCGTGGCGTTATGCGGGTATCTTACGCCGCTGTTAAAAGGAGAATGCTATGTCCCCCCAGAAACCGGGATTACACCCGCGTAACCGCCACAATGGCCGTTATGATCTTGCGACTTTATGCCAGGTTACACCCGAGTTGACGCAATTTCTCACCCTCACGCCCGGCGGTGAGCAGAGCGTTAACTTCGCCAATCCGCAGGCAGTGAAGGCGCTCAATAAAGCACTGCTGGCGCATTTTTATGCGGTGAAAAACTGGGATATTCCAGACGGTTTTCTGTGTCCGCCAGTTCCTGGTCGTGCGGACTACATTCACCATCTGGCCGACCTGTTAGGTGAAACGACAGGAACTATTCCGGTAAATGCGAGCGTGCTGGATGTAGGGGTTGGGGCAAACTGCATTTATCCGCTGATTGGCGTGCATGAATACGGCTGGCGATTCACCGGTAGCGAAACCAGTAGCGAAGCGTTTAACAGCGCTCAGGCGATTGTTAACGCCAATCCGGGGTTGACTCGCGCAATTCGTTTGCGCCGGCAAAAAGATGCAGCGTCAATCTTCACCGGTATCATTCATAAAAATGAGCAGTATGAAGCCACAGTATGTAACCCGCCATTCCATGGTTCTGCGGCCTCAGCCCGCGCCGGAAGCGAACGTAAGCGTCGTAATCTGGGTCAGGACAAAGATGATGCGCTGAACTTTGGCGGACAGCAGCAGGAGCTGTGGTGTGAAGGCGGCGAAGTGGCGTTCATCAAGAAAATGATCGCCGAAAGCCAGGCCTTTGACCGTCAGGTGATGTGGTTTACCACGCTGGTTTCGCGCGGTGAGAATTTACCTCCGCTGTATCACGCATTAACGGATGCGGGCGCGGTGAAAGTGGTTAAGAAAGAGATGGCCCAGGGGCAAAAGCAGAGCCGCTTTATTGCCTGGACCTTTATGGATAACGATCAGCGTCGTCGTTTTATGGCGCGTAAACGCTAGAGCGTTGGCTCCCCTGGCGGCAGTTGTTCGCTTGCCGCCGACGGAGGGCCATTCACCGGTGCAGGCAAGACCTGATACGTCTGTACCGGGGCGCGTACGTTGGCCAGATCGAAGTGTTTTTTCACCTGGCTGTCGAGCGCGAAACGTACCGTCCACTGTTTCAGCGGCAGGGTCGTAAATGAGACCCGTAGCGTGAAAGCCGTATTGGTTAACCCCACGATCCCGGCAAACGACGGCTCGCCGATAATAAGCCCGCGAATATCGTCCTTTTCCATCAGCTCAGCGACAGCGTCTTTCAACGCCTGATTGGCTTTATCCGCATCTTCATGACGGTCGACATCGTAATTGGCGACGACTGAGCCAATGCCACGCACAAAGTTGGCGAAGGTGGTTATCGATGACCAGGGAATGATATGGTACGCCCCGGTATCCTGACGCACCCCCACAGAACGAATGGACATCCTTTCAACCGTACCGGTGAGTGGACCGATAGTGACTAAATCCCCGGTGTTCATACCATTTTCGAACTGAATGAAGATCCCGGTGATAATGTCTTTTACCAGCGTTTGCGAGCCAAAAGAGATCGCCAGCCCCAGCGCCCCGGCACCGGCCAGCAAGGGGGCGATGTTGACGCCAATTTCGGACAGCACAATCATGATGGTAATAGTGCTGATAATCACCGCCAGCGCATTGCGGAACAGCGTTAACAGCGTGCGGGTACGGGCACTGGGCAATGGGCGACCGTGTATATCGGAAGCCAGACGATTTTCAATCAGGCTGGCAAGGATCGTCCAGCCAATGGCGGAGAAGAAAAGAATCAGCGCGATACGAATCAGGATATCCACCGTTTTCTCTCCGGCGCCGTAATGCAGCCAGTTCCAGAAGTCGAACAATCCCCAGGCATTGAGCAGCAGCATCACCGCGACGCACACCGTCAGGATCCGGGCCACGCTTAACGCCGTCGACAGCCAGCCATTCAGCCGTTTTTGTAATTCCGGGTAGCTGCGCTGGGTATGTGGCGACAGGGTAATCGTTTTGGCTATCCAACGCGAAAGCATGCCGGAAACAAAGGCGGCAATGCCGATAATCACCAGGCTGCGTAACGTTGCGCCCATCATGAATTTCAGACTGTTTCCAGGGTCAAACAGCGAGAAGAAAAACAGCACAATGAAGTAAGCGCTGGCCAGCCAATGCCATACCAGCGCGAAGGCGCGGATGAACAGGCTGAAAAAGGCTAGCGATCTTTCCGCCAGATTGAGCAAATGCTGCGTGATCTCTTTCTTATTTCTGAAAATCAGATACAGCGCCCATAGCGTGATACACAGCATGATGATGACGTTTGCCATCGCACCGACCTGCACGTTAACCTGATTTGAGATAATAGGAACGGCAACAATCAGTCCGTAACCAATCAGGCTGCTTAATGAACTCAAACGGCGATTCCAGTAGCGCGCGCCGTCATCCTGAATGTTAAACGGGCGTAGCTCCGCTACCGTCGGGCAAAATATCAGACGTAAAATCGCTTTGAAGAACTCAATCAACGCAAAGGCATTGAGGAACAGACTTTGCTGGAAAGCGATGGTGCGGCTCCCGGCGTTCATTCGATCGCTCAGAATCTGCCCTATAAACAACGTTAGCGCCAGCAGTAATAAATCGATAATAAATGCGCCGACGATCATTGCCGGAAGCTGTAGCCAGTTGCTGCGTTCGCGGTTTTTCCGTCGTGCCCATTGCCCCATTTTGCGATACAGCGGCAGCGCGCACAGGCGGATCAGCCAGTAAAACCCAAACACTGACGCTGCCAGCATTAAAAAATGGGTCAGGGCATTGGTGAAGGTTTGCGGGTTAAAGGTTTTATGCGGGGCGTCGGTGATGTTGCGGTAAAGCTGGGCAAAGCGGTCGGAAAGAACTTCACTATAGTGACGACTGACATCTGTCACGTTTTCCAATACCGTTTTTTCTTCAGTTAGCGTGGGGGGGACAATCACCGGCACGGGTTCGGGAGGAGGCGTTGCCGCGACTTTGCGCAATTGACCAATCAACTCCTGGCGCGATGCTTCATTGTCCAGTACGTCAGCCAGCGCGGCGTAAGCGGCTTTCTTTTGCTCAACATCAGGCTCTTTTGCGGGGGTGGCTTGCGGGTCGGCTGAAGTCGAGGTTGTGACGCCGGGTATTGTCACCGCGTGAGACGGTATGCTCAGCAGACAAAAGAAGACCAACAGGATCCAGCGCATGACTCCTCCCATGAGAAAATAAATTCAAAAGGATAAGTATAGATGCCAGAGCGTAAGAGAATGGAAATGAGAGGATTCTGGTGAAAACCTCCCTTCGGGCGAAGGGAGGTCAATGCATCAGGAGACGTGCTGCAAGAACTCCTGTAAACGCTGGCTGGGTGGATTTTCAATCAGGGCTTGCGGATTACCGTCTTCGGCAATACGTCCCTTATCAATGAAAATCAGACGTGAGGCCACTTTTTCGGCAAAGCCGATCTCGTGGGTCACAATCACCATGGTCATTCCTTCTTCCGCCAGATCCTGCATGACTTTCAGAACTTCGTGACGCAGTTCAGGGTCAAGCGCCGAGGTTGGCTCATCAAACAGCATCATTTTCGGCTTTACTGCCAGTGCACGGGCGATAGCCACACGCTGTTGTTGACCGCCGGACAGTTCAGAAGGGTAGTGATGCGCGCGCTCGGCCAGGCCGACCTTCGCCAGCAATTCTTTCGCCAACTTCTCTGCCTGTTCTTTATTCGCCCCGCGTACGCGCTGCGGCCCAAACATGACGTTTTCCAGCGCCGTCAGGTGGGGGAACAGGTAGAACTGCTGAAACACCATCCCGGCTTCCTGGCGAATTAACCGCTCATCGACCTTGGGATCGTTGACTTTCAGACCGTCGACGATCAGATCGCCAGAGGTTATCTCTTCCAGCTTGTTAATGCAGCGCAGCAGAGTAGATTTACCGGAACCGGACGGCCCGATGATGACCACGACTTCGCCCTGCTTAATGTTCAGATCAATATTGTGCAGCACCTGGGTAGGACCAAAGTGCTTAGAAACGTTTTTAAATTCAATCACAGGATTTTCATCCTTCTTTCCAGACGACGCAGAATGAAGCTCAGCACCAGCGTAATGATCAGATAGAACACCGCAACGGCGCTCCAGATTTCCAGTGCGCGGAAGTTACCGGCAATGATTTCCTGGCCCTGGCGGGTCAGTTCAGCGACGCCAATGACGATAAACAGCGAGGTATCTTTAATGCTGATGATCCACTGGTTGCCCAGCGGCGGCAGCATACGACGCAGCGCGAGAGGCAAAATAACGTGACGGATAGTCTCTGTACGTGAAAGTCCAAGCGCCAGTCCGGCTTCACTGAATCCTTTATGGATTGAGAGCACCGCGCCGCGGGTGATTTCCGCAATATAGGCACCGGAGTTGATCATAATGGTGACAACGGCGGCGCTAAAGGGGTCAATACGTAAATCGTTAAACGCCATTGGCAGAGCGAAGTAGATAAACATCACTTGCACAACGATTGGTGTACCGCGAATGACTTCGATAAACACCAGCGCTACGTGGTTGGCTATCCAACCGCCGAAAGTACGCGCAAACCCTGCTGCAAGCCCGATTACCAGGCCGCCAGCCAGACCGAGGATCGAGATCCATAAGGTCATTTTGGCGCCTTCAATCAAAAGCGGGATGGCGGGCCAGATGGCACTCCAGTCAAACTGCATATGTCGTTCCTGTTACCGTGGTGTAAATATTCAAATGCCCGTTTTGCCAGATACGCTGTGCTTATCCGGTTACAGGTCTCAAAAATCCTGGGAAAGGCCCGGTATGCATCGCGCCACCGGGCATCACTGCCAGTTATTATTTAGGTTCAGTACCGAACCATTTTTTGTAGATCTCGTTATAAGTGCCGTTCTCTTTCAGCGTTTTCAGCGCGCCGTTCACTTTCTCACGCAGGTCATTGCTGCCTTTCGGGAAGGCGATACCGTACTGCTGAGCTTCCAGCGAGTCACCTACGGCTTTGAACTGGCCGTTACCCGCGGTTTTGATGAAATAAAGAATGTTTGGCGTGTCATGCAGCACGGCGTCTGCGCGGTTGGTGCCCAGTTCCATATAGGCGTTATCGATATTTGGGAACTGACGCAGGTCTTTGGTTTTGATGTTAGCTTTTGCGTAATCAACGGAACCGGTGCCGCTCTTCACTGCAACGACTTTACCATCCAGGTCTTTCACGCTTTTAACGTCGTTATTATTCGCTTTGACCATCACTAACAGACCGCTTTTGTAGTAGCCGTCAGAGAAGTCGATCGCTTTTTTACGCTCGTCGGTGATGGTGATACCCGCCAGTGCCAGGTCGACGTTTTTGGTTTGCAGAGCAGGGATGATGCCGCTGAAATCCATTGGTTTCAGTTCATAATCCAGCTTCAATTCTTTGGCGACGGCAGCCCACAGATCCACATCAAATCCAACGTATTTGTCACCCTGTTTGAATTCAAATGGAACAAACGCGGTGTCAGTTGCGACAACCAGTTTCTTATCTGCGGCATGGGAGGACACCGCAAAAGCCAGGGTAAGTGCAGCCAGTGAAACTTTTAATACAGACTTCATAGGATTTCCTTTTATATCCACGGGGCGATCCCCTGCGAGAACATATGGCTTAATGAAAAAATCGTGCCACTTTTGCAACTCATTGTTTTAAAAAGAAGGTATTTCTTTTCTCTGCACAATAAGTAGGGCAAAGCGGATAATCTGCACTATTTTGGGGCACTCATTTGGTGCGTACCTGACACGGTGCAAACGGTATGACTATTTAGCGTAAAAATTGTTGATAAAACAATCTTTCGTTAACGATTGTGTGAGGTGATTATTACAATTAATTTACTTTGGAGTGACGAATGATCAATGTTATGCACCATAGATGTGCAAAACCCCCGCCGGAGCGAGGGTTTTATAGGTAATTCTTATGCCTACAGTTATTCAATGTTGGCTTCGATAAACCACAGGAATTTGTCGAGATCGCGTGACGCAGCGGTGAAGATATCCGCTGTATCTTCGTCTTTTGCTTCGCTAATGGCTTTACGTACGCTATTGGCGACCACTGCATAACGATCGGCCAGCTCTTTTAAGTGGTCCTGTACGCTATGGATATCCAGCGGATAGCTTTTCAGCGGCGTTTTGCTGTTAATGACCTGGGTTGTACCCAATGCCACACCGCCTAACTGTACGGCGCGCTCAGCCATGGTATCGAGATGATCGGTCAGGGCAGTACGGAAGCCATCCAGCATTTCATGGACAGCAATAAAGTTCGCGCCGCGCATGTTCCAGTGAGCCTGTTTAGTGATCAACGACAGGTCGATGAACTGGATCACTTGCTGATTCAGCAGTTCTACCGTTGCTTTCTTTTCGCTGTCTGTCACATCGTTGCGAGTATAAACGAGGGCGGATGCTTTTGTTTTTACCAGTTTTGCGGTACTCATATTTTCATATCCTCTTGATATTTATGTCCCAACTCTTCAACGGAAATAAGTATAGCGCTAATTTTGGATTTATTTTTCCGGTGTTACCTATTACTTTAATAGCGAAGAGATGAGCGGATAATAAAAATATATTGAAATCATGAGGATACATGGTTTTATTGTCATGCAGTGTTATTTTTATGTTAATGTGGAAATTAAAAGAAATAGGCGAATGAGAAAAATCTATTTATTAGAAAAATTATCACGCAGATTTACAATTGGATATTCTGCATGATTATGCAAACCATGCAGAATATTAAGGGGTTAATTCACGTCAACTTGCTTAATTTGCGGTTCTTTGCGAATAGTGAGTGTAGAACCCATTGATGCGGCAATAATCGCCCCCAGGGCCAGCGTCTGGATAAGCGTTAGCGTTTCACCGAGGAAGATCATTCCCGAAACCGCAGCCAGCGCGGGTTCCATGCTCATTAACGTACCAAAAGTCCGCGTTGGCAATCGCGTTAGTGCGATCATCTCTAATGAGTAGGGGAGCGCGGTGGAGAGTACGGCCACGGCCAGGCCCAACGGCAGTATTGACCAGTGCCACAGGGCATCGCCGGCCTGAACTGCGCCAATGGGAACAAAAATCAGCGCGGCGATTAATGAACCAACCGCTACGGTTGCCGGACCATGTTCCGCGCCGGCACGCTGCCCGGTGAGAATATAAACGGCCCAACAGGCGCCAGCTCCCAGCGCCAGCGCTGCGCCGGTTAAATCCACATGAGAAACGTCCTGGCCAAGCGGTAACAGGAACCAAAGCCCAAGAACGGCCAGCGCGACCCAAATAAAATCTACAGGGCGTCGGGATGAAAACAGCGCCACTGCAAGCGGGCCGGTAAACTCCAGCGCCACGGCAATTCCCAGCGGGACAGTCTGAATAGACAGATAAAAGAGGTAGTTCATCCCGCCAAGAGACAGACCATAAAACAGCAGCGGCAGGCGCTGTTCTTTGGCAAAACGTAAACGCCAGGGTTTAAAGAAGGCGATAAGGATGAGCGTGCCCAGTGCGAGGCGCAGCGCGGTAACGCCAGGCGCACCGACGAGAGGGAACAGCGATTTTGCCAGAGATGCTCCGCTTTGAATGGAGGACATAGCAATAAGCAAAACTAAAATAGGTAACCAAACTGGCGCTTTTCGTAACGACCCCGGCATCCTTTCTCCTGACAAATGATGGTTACATCTCTTCATCTGCGCGGCGTTGCGACGCGGATGGCAAAATGTATAGAAAAGTAAAACAGCGAGTGTAATGGAAATACACTCAACTGGTTGAGTATTGGTTGAAAAAAAAATTCTTCAGATCCGTACAATGGTACGAAATTGGTGGATTAATAATCTGCGTGATTAGGAATTATCTGGATGAATGTGTCGTATTGTGCGCGCAATAATGGCTCATTAGCTTAAAAAAGTGGTGTAAATTGAAAGGTATAGCTGGTTTGTGAAATGTTTTGTTACATGAAAGAGCCCGTTAGACACCGCGAATCGCAAAGAGTTTCCCATCAATTTTTGTTATATTTAAAACTTAGGATTTACTTGAAGCACATTTGAGGTGGTTATGAAAAAAATTGCATGTCTTTCAGCACTGGCCGCTGTTCTGGCTTTCTCCGCAGGTACTGCTGTAGCTGCTACTTCTACCGTTACTGGTGGTTACGCTCAGAGTGATGCTCAGGGCGCAGCGAACAAAATGAACGGTTTCAACCTGAAGTATCGCTACGAGCAGGACAATAACCCGCTGGGTGTAATCGGTTCCTTCACTTACACTGAAAAAGACCGTACCGATGCTTCTGGCGACTACAACAAAACCCAGTACTACGGCATCACTGCGGGTCCGGCTTACCGTCTGAACGACTGGGCAAGCATCTACGGTGTAGTGGGTGTTGGTTACGGTAAATTCCAGAACGCAGCATCTCCGGCTGACAACCACACCACCAGCGACTACGGTTTCTCTTACGGTGCTGGTCTGCAGTTCAACCCGATCGAAAACGTTGCTCTGGACTTCTCCTATGAGCAGAGCCGTATTCGTAGCGTTGACGTTGGCACCTGGATCGCTGGCGTGGGTTACCGCTTCTAATCACTTCGGTGATATAAAAAATCCGCCTTTTGAGGCGGATTTTTTTTGCGTGTAATTTAGAGATTAACGAGATTTGGTCTCAAAGATATCGGTACCCAGATGGTTGTAATCCACCTTCTGCAGTTTGAAGTTGGTGATATACACCGGTCCGGCTTTCTTCTCTGAGATAAAACGGTAGCTGTTGGTAATTTCCTTCGCGCTGATCCCCGTCCATTGAGAGAAAAAGCTGAGGAAATCATTGGCAGAGCGACGGGCTTTGATCACCCGATGCGCTTTATCATCACTCGACAGCACCATAAAAGGCACCTGGAAATTCTGCTGGAACCGATCGTCATGCGCCAGGTACTGCACCTCTTTTCCCCGCTCTTTAAAGGCGAGGCCATGATCGGAGAAATAGACCATCGAGAAGCTATTGCCGCTGTTACGTAATTGCTCGTAAAGCTGGCGCAGCAGGTCATCCGTCTGCGTCATGGTGTACAGATAGCAAGATGTCTCTTTTGACTGAACGAAGGTCTCGTATTTTCCTTGCGTACGGTCGCAGGCCTGCGGATGTGAACCCATTAAATGCAGCACGATGAGCTGCGGCTGAGTGCGCTCGGTTGCCAGCACCTGGGCGGTCATCTTTAACAGTTCTTCGTCACGGGTATTTTTATCCGCTTCGAAATCACCATTTTTGAGGAAGTGCACTTCATCAGCCCGCTTTGCGATACTGGCGATAGCCGTATCGTATTCACCAATCTGCCCCTGATTGGAAAACCACCACGTCTGGAATCCCGCGCGGTTAGCCAGAGTGACAAAGTTATCCTGGAACTGCGGCTTATTATCAACTACCCGATTAAGCGTTAAGCCAAGCGATTTTTGCGTTGAACCGCTTGCGGCAATGTAATCTGCGAACAGATAGCCGTTAACGGAACTGGCAAACGGGGTGTTATCCCAGTGACCGCCAAACGCGCCTAATGCATCGCGGCGGGCGCTTTCACCAATGACCACGACATAGGTGTGATACTTTGGCTTCACGGCGGTTACTGTCCAGTTGTCTTTCACACTCGACAGCTTCGCCATGCGCTCCTGTTCATCGAGCACTTCGTTATTATTGACGATCACGTCTTTGGCGAAGCGGAAAACCGGATAACCGGTGTCCTTAAGCTTGAACACGCCGCCCCAGGCCAGGTTTTGTACCGGGGTAACAAAAAACGCGACGACACTAAACAACAAACACAAACTGTCGTACTTATTCCAACTGCGCTTCTGCGCTTCTTTTTTACGGCGTACGGCGATAACGCCGAGGGCAAAAATAAATACCCCAACCAGATAATTGTACCAGGGGAAGATGGTCAGGATCTCGGTGGACTCTTCCATATTGGTTGAATGCAGCGCCAGCAACGTATTGAAGTTAGGCGAACCGTAAGCCTGACCAAACGGAAAGTACATTGCCGCAATAAGTGAGCAAATGCCGATCAGCACTTTCTGCGCGCGCGGCGCGCTGCGCCACAGCAGTATTAATATACAGGTGAAAGCAACGCTGTAGAGCAAGCTAAGCGGATAGCCCAACGCCAGGTTGATCAGCATAGACTGTAAGAAATAGAGGCCAGTCCACGGACTAATGGCCCGGCTACGAGCAATGATTGAATCTTTGAGGGTTAAATTCATACGCCACTAATGCAAAAACGCCATGTGCTTACCCTGGCGTTAAGGGTCATTGCCTGCCTGAGAGAGCGAGAAGAGGGATAGGGTCCGCCTCCGCGAGCCGCAATATACGCAGGGCTGCGAAAAGATAGAGTGTGCATGAGAGAAGGTCAACTACTACAAGGAAATTGTTTTGCGAGAGAGGTGGCAAAACTGACAAAAAGCAGGGTTATTGGGACGAAAAACACTACTGTACCCAGATGACAGCAGGGAAAGGAAGCGGCGTACCGCGACGCCGCATTATTTTTCTGAAGGTTTATCCTGCTCTGGTTTGCTGTTGATCATGTCACACAGCATAGAGATCAGCATCAACCGTACTTTAAAGGGAGAATGGCTAAACACGCGTATACACCTCTTAAATTCATTCATATACACCTCCTGACTTCACGATCCCATCAGTCCTTGAGGGATGTCTTTATTATATACAGATATAGCACAGGCTATATTATATAGCTATTGCTAAAACGTTAATTTTTTGTGCCCACGCAACTCTGGTTTACAATGAGCGCTCTCTAATCAGATGCCGTTAACGCGTCACAGTAACGAGGAAGCAGAATGAGTCGTCGCGCAGGTACGCCAACAACAAAAAAAGTGACGCAATTGGTGAATGTCGAAGAACACGTTGAAGGATTTCGTCAGGTCCGGGAGGCGCATCGCCGCGAGCTGATTGATGACTACGTAGAGCTGATTTCCGATCTCATTATTGAGGTAGGTGAAGCGCGCCAGGTTGACATGGCTGCCCGACTCGGGGTTTCCCAGCCGACGGTTGCCAAAATGTTGAAGCGCCTTGCTTCCGTCGGGTTGATTGAAATGATCCCCTGGCGCGGTGTGTTTTTAACCGCAGAAGGCGAACGTCTGGCCCAGGAGAGCCGGGAGCGTCATCAGATTGTGGAAAATTTCCTGTTGATGTTAGGTATCAGCCCGGAAATTGCCCGCCGTGACGCAGAGGGAATGGAGCACCACGTCAGTAAGGAAACGCTGGAGGCTTTTAGCCGTTTTACGCAACAGCAAGGATCTGGCTCTGAATGAGTTTTCCTTTACTACGCGCCTTGCAGCGCGATCGTTTTTTCCAGCTGTTAATCATCGTCGGGGTTGTACTGAGCGTGTTCACGCCATTTACGCCCCGTTCCTGGCCTGGAGCGATTGACTGGCACACCATTATTACGCTTAGCGGCCTGATGTTACTGACCAAAGGCGTTGAATTAAGCGGTTACTTCGATGTGTTAGGGCGCAAGATGATCCGCCGCTTTCACACTGAACGCCAATTGGCGATATTTATGGTGCTGGCGGCGGCGCTGCTGTCGACGTTTCTGACCAACGATGTGGCATTGTTTATTGTTGTCCCGCTGACCATCACCCTGAAAAAATTGTGCGCCATTCCGGTGAATCGCCTGATTATCTTTGAGGCGCTGGCGGTAAACGCCGGATCGTTGCTGACGCCAATCGGCAATCCGCAAAATATCCTGATGTGGGGGCGCTCCGGGTTGTCATTTACCGCGTTTACGTGGCAAATGGCGCCGCTCGCGGGTGCCATGATGCTGACGCTGGTGGTGCTGTGCTGGTTCAGTTTCCCGAACAAAGCATTGCACTATCATACCGGGACGCGCGCGCTGGACTGGCAACCACGCCTGGTGTGGAGCTGTCTGGCGCTGTATATCATCTTTCTGACGGCGCTGGAGTTAAAACAAGAGCTGTGGGGTCTGGCGATTGTGGCGGCGGGGTTCATGGTTCTGGCGCGTCGCGTCATCCTCAGCGTGGACTGGACGCTGCTGCTGGTATTTATGGCGATGTTTATTGATGTGTATTTGCTGACGCAGCTACCGGTATTGCAGGGGATAACGCACCAGATTGGCACGCTCTCAGCGCCGGGTCTCTGGTTGACGGCCATTGGCCTGTCGCAGTTTATCAGTAATGTTCCTAGTACGATTTTGTTGCTGAACTACGTTCCGCCGACGCTGCTGCTGGCCTGGGCGGTTAATGTGGGTGGGTTTGGTCTGCTGCCGGGATCGCTGGCGAATCTTATCGCTTTACGCATGGCAAACGATCGACGGATCTGGTGGCGTTTTCATTGGTATTCGTTGCCGATGCTGATATGGGCGGCGCTGGTAGGGTATGTTTTGCTGCAGATGATGTAATTGATATGGTGTGCCGGATGGCGGCTGGCGCCTGATCCGGCCTACTGCGTTGGTAGGCCCGATAAGCGTAGCGCCATCGGGCATGTATAGCAGATTAGTTCAGACGAACCGGCATACCAGAACGGTTCTGTACCGCCTGCTCAACGACGGACTGATCGACATCAGATTGACCGGTGACGCTGGTAATGCTCTTGTTCAGCGTAATCGGTACGATTTCCCCGCCTTCAAACTGTGCTTCCGTGGTGGACAGCGGGTTGTGTACCTCGATGTAGCGGCTGCCGTCTGGTTCGGTAGTGGCTTTCACCGGCTCATCGATAAACTGTACGCGAGTGCCGACCGGCACATTTTCAAACAGGAATTTGATGTCGTCGTTACGCAGACGGACACAACCGTGGCTGACACGTAAGCCAACGCCGAAGTTAGCATTGGTGCCGTGAATAGCATACAGACGGCCGATATACAGTGCGTACAGCCCCATCGGGTTATCCGGGCCTGCCGGAACCACGGCTGGCAGCGGTTCGCCCGCAGCGCGGTATTCCGCATGCATTTTCGCCGTTGGCGTCCAGGTTGGGCCCGCTTTCTTACGTTCTACTTTGGTGGTCCAGTTGATTGGCGTGTCTTTGCCTAACTGGCCGATACCGATCGGCAGAACGATAACGGTGTTGGTGCCTTTCGGGTAGTAGTACAAACGCATTTCAGCGCTGTTGATAACAATACCTTCATGCACGGTATCCGGCAGGATCAACTGCTGAGGAATGTTCAGTACGGTGCCGCCCTTCGGCAGGAAAGTATCCACGCCAGGGTTCGCTTCCAGCATGTTAGACAGACCCATCTGATATTCTGCCGCAAAATACTCCAGCGGTTGGGTATTGCCTTCAGGAATGGTGATGACCTGGTTTTGGCCAATCAAACGGCTACCATCGGTAGGCAGCGGGTACGTGACGGCTGAGGCAGTGTTGCAAAAACCAACTACCGCAAGTGCCGCCGCGAAAAGCGTTGTCAATTTCATATTCATCTTCATGTATGCGAGATTCAGTGCCAGGCAGGCGAGTGGGTTGAGATTTATGTAGTGTTGGGCACGCATTATATGTGCAATCTGAGCAACAAGGAATTCGGATGTGTACTAAATCACATTTTTTTCCTTTTGCTTTCACTTTCCCCCTTCAGCATGAAGGGGCGATCTTATCGTAGACTTATGGCATAATAAGCGGTTTGTCACATATTTCTTTCTCTTTCAGGATACGCCAGTGTTAGTTTCCAGCAACGTCACCATGCAGTTTGGCAGTAAGCCGCTGTTTGAAAATATTTCCGTCAAATTTGGCGGCGGCAACCGTTACGGCCTGATTGGCGCGAACGGTAGCGGTAAATCCACTTTTATGAAAATTCTCGGCGGTGATCTCGAACCGACGCTGGGTAACGTTTCCCTCGATCCGAATGAGCGCATCGGTAAGCTGCGTCAGGATCAGTTCGCCTTTGAAGAGTTCACCGTGCTTGACACCGTGATCATGGGGCATGCTGAACTGTGGGCAGTGAAGCAGGAGCGCGATCGTATATACGCGCTGGCCGAAATGAGTGAAGAAGACGGCTATAAAGTGGCTGACCTCGAAGTTCAGTACGGTGAAATGGACGGTTATTCTGCTGAAGCGCGTGCGGGCGAACTGCTGCTGGGCGTGGGTATTCCGGTAGAACAACATTACGGCCCGATGAGCGAAGTCGCACCCGGCTGGAAGCTGCGTGTGCTTCTGGCGCAGGCGCTGTTCTCTAACCCGGACATTTTGCTGCTCGACGAACCAACGAACAACCTGGATATCGACACCATCCGCTGGCTGGAGCAGACGCTGAACGAACGTGACAGCACCATGATCATCATTTCGCACGACCGTCACTTCCTGAACATGGTCTGCACGCACATGGCGGATCTGGACTACGGCGAACTGCGTGTTTATCCGGGGAACTACGACGAATACATGACGGCGGCCACCCAGGCGCGTGAACGTCTGCTGGCCGATAATGCCAAGAAGAAAGCGCAGATTGCCGACCTGCAATCTTTCGTCAGCCGCTTTAGCGCCAACGCCTCAAAATCTCGTCAGGCGACTTCCCGCGCCCGTCAGATCGATAAAATTAAACTGGAAGAAGTTAAAGCTTCCAGCCGTCAGAACCCGTTCATTCGCTTCGAACAGGATAAGAAACTGTTCCGTAACGCGCTGGAAGTGGAAGCGCTTACTAAAGGTTTTGATGAAGGCCCGCTGTTTAAAAACTTCAATCTGCTGCTCGAGGTGGGTGAGAAGATTGCCATTCTGGGCGCCAACGGCGTGGGTAAATCCACTATGCTGAAAACGCTGGTCGGTGATTTGCAGCCGGATAACGGTACCGTGAAGTGGTCCGAAAACGCGCAAGTTGGTTACTACGCGCAGGATCATGAATATGAGTTCGAAAACGATCTGACCGTATTCGAGTGGATGAGCCAGTGGAAACAAGAAGGCGATGATGAACAGGTTGTGCGCAGCTTCCTCGGTCGTCTGCTGTTCAGCCAGGACGATATCAAGAAGCCTGCAAAAGTGCTCTCCGGTGGTGAAAAAGGGCGCATGCTGTTCGGTAAGCTGATGATGCAGAAACCGAATATTCTGGTAATGGATGAACCAACTAACCACCTGGATATGGAATCGATTGAGTCGCTGAACATGGCGCTGGAAATGTATCAGGGCACGTTGATTTTCGTTTCTCACGACCGTGAGTTCGTCAGTTCTCTGGCAACCCGTGTGATTGAAATTACGCCGGAGCGCGTGATCGACTTCACCGGTAACTACGAAGATTACCTGCGTAGTAAAGGTATCGACGGCTAATTTCCCGTCGTCTTTCACGCTGCAGATGTGTTGGCTTCACCTGTTCACCCCGGTCACTTACTAATGTAAGCTCCCGGGGATTCACAGGTTTGCCGCCTTCCTGCAGCGCGAAATACTTAGGGAAAGGCGTCGAGCCTTTATTCCCTCTCCCTGTGGGAGAGGGGTAGGGTGAGGGCATCAGGCAGCACTACACCAGCCACTCGCCCCCTTCAACCCCATTCACCAGCAGCTTACGTTTTTCCCCCGCCGGTAACGACACCTTCAGCGCCTTCCACGCCGGATGATAATCCCCACGCGCGTTGACCTTCAGATTGATCGCTGCGCCATCACACACCATCTCCCATTCCACCCACAGCGCATTGCCATTCTGGTAGCCCCAGCTTTCGCCGTCATCTTCAAACAGCAGGCCGGAGGTTGTGCCGACGCCTTTCACCGGGAACAACTTCAGCTCACGGGTGTTGTCTTTTTCAGCGGACACGTGGGTAATGCGTTCGCTTAGCGGAAGAGCAGCACCTGCGCGTACCAGCAGCGGCAGTTTTTCCAGCGGCGCGTCGAGAACGATGGATTGCCCGCCAGCGAACCACTCGTTGGTGTAAAAATCGTACCAACCGGTTTCGTTATCCGGCAGCCAGACACGACGCTCGCGCTGCCCGGCTTCGACGACGCTTGCCACCAGCAGGTCGCGGCCCAGCAGGAAGTCATCGCACTCTTCAAAGGTCTGCGCATCGTGTTCGTGATCGAGGAAGGTCGGGCGCAGCATCGGCTCGTCGTCGGCATGCGCCTGCCAGAGCAGGGTGTAAAGATACGGCAGCAGGCGATAGCGCAGTTCAATGGCTCCACGAATGGCAGGCGTCACGCCCGGATACATCCACGGTTCGTTCACCGTGTGGTCATCATTCCAGGAGTGAATGGTAAAGCGCGGATGCATCACGCCGTTTTGTACCCAGCGGACAAACAGCTCGGCGTCCGGCTTGTCGCCGGAGAAACCGCCGACGTCGTGACCGACGTTGAACAGCCCGGACAAACTCATCCCCAGCCCCATGCGGGTGTTGAAGCGCAGGGTATCCCAACTGGTGCGGTTATCACCGCTCCAGGTCTGCACGTAGCGCTGCATCCCGGCGCAGCCGGAACGGGAGATGAGATACGGGCGCTTCTCCGGGGCGAAACGCTGCTGCGCTTCCAGCGAGGCGCGCATCATCAGCAGCGGCATTACCGGGCGAATGTGCTTGATAGCGATCTCCTGGCCGAAGCCATGGCAGCGCGCTTCGCCGTCCCACACTTCAAACTCGTTGTTGTCGTTCCAGGTGGCGTCGATCCCCATCTCCAGCAACTGCGTGGTGACGCCTTCCTGCCACCACTGGATAGTCTGCGGGTTGGTAAAGTCAAGGTTAGAGCCTTCGTCATCCCAGAAGCTGGAACGTTCTGGCGCATCGGTTTCTGAATCGCGAATAAACAGGCCGCGTTCTGCCACTTCGTTATAACGCGGGTGATCCTGCAACAGGCACGGTTTGATATTGGCCGCCAGTTTCAGCCCCGCGTCGTGGAACGCCTGGCTCATCACCTTCGGTTGCGGCACCTTGTCGTAGTTCCAGTTAAAGACGTAGCGCTTGCCGTTGATCGAGGTGTAGCCGGACGAGAGCTGGAACGAGTCGCACGGAATAGCATGTTCTGCGCACAGGCGGATGAAGTTCATGAGCTGGTTCTGCGCGTCCGGTGCGTCGGTGTAATGCATGGTCGAGCCGCTGTAGCCCAGGCTCCATTTCGGTCCGAACAGCGTTTTGCCGGTCAGACGGACAAAGGCTTTGGTGACGTCCAGCACGCGCTTGCCGGTAAAGATGTAGTAATCAATATCACCGGCTTCCGCCTGCCAGCGGCGATAGGCGGTGTGGTAGTTATCGATTTCGTTACCCAAATCCAGCCAGCAACTGCTCAGGTTGTCGTAGAACAGGCCGTAGCTCACATCATGACGGCGGGCGATAGTGAATGGGATGTGCTTGTACAGCGGGTCAGTGCTGACTGCGTTATAGCCCATCGCATCGAGGTTGCGCATTTCATAGCGTTTACCGTTACGCTGCAGATCGCCCGCTTTCTCGCCCAGGCCGTAGAAACGCTCATCCTTAGAGCGGCTCAGATAGTGCGCCACGCCGTCGCCGTGGGCATTCAGCAGGTAGGCGCTGGTTGGACGGTCATTGACCAGCGGCTGCCACTCGCCCGCCTCATTGCGGTAGTGCCACTCCAGCCACAGCGGCTGGTGGACGGTCACGCGTAGCTGTTCGGTTGCCACGGTTAGCGCACCATCCTGCTGCGTCAGGTTCCAGGCCGGGCAGGAGAAACCGCTTATGTCGTCACGATGGCGGCCTTCCCACGGCACGTCTTTTTCCGGTGCGATACTCCAGGTGCGGTCCAGCGCCAGCTCGCCTTTGCGCTTAACCAGCACGCGGAAAAGATTCTCTTCCAGCACATACAGACACAGACGGTGCTGGTTATCGACCAGCAGTTCAAGATGGTTTGCTGACTGCTTGTCTACGATCCAGTTTTTCAGGGTTTTCATATGTAATACATCCACTATCAGGCGCGTTTAGCGCGACGTTCAGCAATAAATGCTACCAGGAAGACAGCGCCAATCAGGTCAAAGAAGCCCATGGCAATAAACAGCGGGTTAAAGCCGATTTTGTCGGCGGTTACGCCGATTAACAGCGAGAACAGGAAGCTGGCGATCCACGCAGCAGAGCCGCGCATGCCGTTGACAGTCGCCATCTGGCCTTTGTCGAACGACTCCACGACCAGGGCGCTCAGCATGCAGGAGATGATCTGGTGCCCGAAGCCGCCGATGGAGATCAGCACGATGGTGATATACGGGTCGCGGGTGATGGCTACGATGCCCAGAGAGATCATCAGGAACGCGCCCGTCACGGAGCTTGCTACCACAGAGTTAACGCGGGAGCAGCCGAACAGACGGGTATACAGACGCGTCAGGTAACCACTCACCACGCTACCGAGGTCGGCGGCGAGGAACGGCAGCCAGGCAAACATCGCAATCTGCTTCAAATCCATACCGTGCTCTTTGGCAAGGTACAGCGGCACCCAGAAGCTCAGTACTGCCCAGGCGGGCTCCGCCATAAAGGCCGGGATGGCGATGCCGTAGAAGCGTTTGTTTTTTGAGACGGTCTTCAGCGCAGTCAGGAAGGGCAGTTTGACCGCTGGCGGTTCGTTATCCTGCTTAATAAACGCCAGCTCGTCCTTACTCAGGTTCGGGTGCTGTTCCGGATTGTGGTAGAACGCCCACCACAGGATCACCCATAGCAGCGCCAGCACGCCGGTAAACATAAACGCGCCCTGCCAGCCGAACGAGGCGTGAGCAAAGTAGATGATAGGCGGTGCCAGCATCGCGCCGATGGAGAAACCCACACCCGCCCAACCTGCGGCAACAGGACGTTCTGATTTCGGGAACCATTCGCCAATGGTTTTGGCGTTCGCCGGGGTCGCAGCCGCTTCGGTCGCTCCCATAAAGAAGCGAAGAATGGCCAGGTGTAGCCAACTTCCGGCGCCCGCGTGGAAAATACACATCAGCGCCCATATCGCGGCGCAGATCATAAAGCCAATCTTCAGGCCGATAACGTCGATCAGCCAGCCGCACAGGGGCTGGAAAATGGTGTAGGCAATCTGAAACGCGCCGACGATCCAGGAGTATTGCTCGGTGGTGATGCCGAGGCTCTCTTTCAACTCCGGAGCGAGAATACCTAACGAGTTTCGGGTGATGTAGTTAACGGTGACGCCAAGTAAGAACAGCACCAGGATGTACCAGCGCAGGTTCTTGATGACGCGACGGGTGTTGCTTGTCGCAACGGTGTTATTGATGTCCTGACTCATTTTACTCTCCACAAGACGGACGGTAAGGGGACGGAGGTTCAGGTGTCACACAAATTTTTATGTATTTGATTTCTATGCGTTTTAAATACGTAAGTTGATATACAACTAGTATGGAAGTGGTGTGACAAGTTCACCTTAAGGGAGAACATGAGCGGGAAATAGTCGTTTTTGTGCAAAATTTCTCATAAATAACGTAAGTCATTTGGCATGATGGCTCCCATGCCAGTTATTTACTGATAAATACGCCATGAAAATTTTTTCATTTTGCAAATGGAGCCAGATCACAAAATGGACAAAAGGCTAAAAATTACCGAAATCGCAGCCCGTACTCAGCTCTCTATCAGCACGGTTTCCCGCGTGCTGGCGGGGAAGGCCAACACCAGTGAGAAAGCACGGGCAAAGGTGTTGGCATGCGCGCGGGAGCTGGGGGTGATTGACGGCATGGCGGCCGGGCGTTTGCTGCTTAACTCTCTGGTGGTTTTTGCGCCGCAGCGGGCGTTTGACGAGCGGTCCGACATCTTTTACTACCGCGTGATCCAGAGCGTGAGTAAAGGCCTGGCATCCCACGAGGTTCGCCTGCGCTATTGCGCGCTGGAAGAGAATGATAGCGATGCGCAGTTGTTTCTGACGCGAATGAACGAGCCGGACACCCAGGCCGCCATTCTTCTCGGTATCGACGATCCTCATATCCACGATCTGGCGGTGGATGTCGCTAAACCCTGCATGTTAATTAACTGCCGGGACCGGCACATGCGCCTGCCCGCCGTCACGCCCGATCACCGCGCCATTGGCGAACGGGCGGCGGAATATCTGTTCGAAATGGGGCACCGGGAGGTGCTGAATGTAATGTGTCTGCGCCGCTACACTATGGAGCTGCGCCTGTCGGGGATCCGCGACGCGTGGCAGTCACACAACCTGAAATTTAATGACCTGCGCGATCTGCTGGTGGTGCCGAGCTTTAGCGCTCGTGAAACGGAGGAGCTGGTAAATGCCTGGCTTATTGAGCGGCAGGGTAAGGATCTGCCGACTGCATTTTTAGTTGGCGGCGATTTTATGGCGGCGGGTACCATCAGTGCTCTGCAAAAACACGGCCTGCGCGTACCTCAGGACGTCTCTGTCATGAGCATCGACGGCTTTAATCTGGCGGCGATTCAGGATGTACCCTTAACCGCAGTGCATGTTCCCCGTGATGAACTGGGAACGGAAGCGGTATATATGCTCCAGCAGCGGCTGATGCGCCCGGATGCGCCGGTGGGGACATTATTGCTTAACGGCATGCTGGCCGTACGGGAATCAGTACGGCGGATACGTCAGGGGAAACGACGCACCGCCGTTGATCGGGAAGGACTGTACGACAGCTAAGCTATACCCAGCGCGCGTTTACCGTGGATATTCAAATCCTCCAGCGTGAAGCGTCCTTCCCAGCCAGTTTCATAATCCTCGCGCGGGAAATCCCCCGGCGACGCGCCTTTTTCCAGCGCGGCCTTCACTTTGTGGGCGTAGGCCAGATTCTTTTCGCACATCGGCGCGGCAGGGATATACATCACATTGCCCCAGCCCTGCTGATTTTCCACCGGCGCGACGGAGTGGATCACATCGCAATGCCACCAGACGGAGTCTCCGGCGTCCAGTTGCGGAATACTGGTTAACGCCTCTATCAGCAGCGGATGCCATTGCGTGGAAATCGGCAGAACTCTGCCGGGCGCGACGCCGCAAAGCTCATCTTCCGGCACATCGTCAAGCAATGGACGTAATAGCACATAGGCCATCGCTTCAGGAATCGGGACTACGTGCAACAATCCCTGACCTGGCAACATATCGGAGAGTGCCGTCCAGCCCTGGAAGGTACGAAATACTGAACATTTAGTGGTGTTATCTACCGTGTACTCTTCAACTTCTGTGCGATGCGCCGCCTGCCATGGATCGTAATCTTCCAGCTTGCCATTGAAAACATTCGCAAAGACCTGCTGATATGCCGGCAGAAGCCAGCGCTCCAGCGCGCCGGAATCCGTATGCGCGCCCAGCCCTTTGGACGTTGTTCCCGGCGGACGACGACGTATGCGGTCAGGATAGATGACGCTGATGTCCGGGTTAAACCATTGTTTCCCTTCGCTTGTAAACGTCCACAGACGATTAAGGAATGACTGCGCATTGGCCATTTCTTCGCTCTGACGGGCCTGCATTTGCGCCTGGGACCAGTAGATGGGGTAGATCTCCGGTCGGGATGCGCTGAGGGTGCCAAAGAAGTTATCACCGGGGCCTTTGTAGACCTCATCGAAATGGTTTCGATCCAGGTAATCGAGCATCGACTGATCCCATGCCAGCGCCTGTTCGCGGGGGAAATGTCCCTTGATGACCACGCATCCGCGACGCTTAATCTCTTCACGTTGCTCTGCGTTTACGCGTCCCGCCTCGATATCCGCATAGGACAACGTTGGCCAAACCGGAGAACCTTGCGCTTTGAGGGCGTTGATTTCCGCCACGCGAGTGGCAATGGCATCGCTCAACTGATTGAAAATCAACTGAACATCCCCAAGCTGTGCCCGCAATTGCTGTTTCATCTGACGGATTGCCGCTTTGTGATCGACGGGCAATGTGTCGCTGGTAAACGTAAAAGCCATAACCACCTCGCATTAACTTTCATTCGAAACTAATTTATCTTACACATGCAATATAAGTTAAAAATAGGTTAATGCAAGTTTAAAAACTTGATGGTGTGCACGGAATGCATTAAGCGTGAGAACCGGAGCACGCCCCGGTTAGCAGGATTAGACGTTAGTTAAAAGGAGAGGTGTTATCCAGCACCGCCTGAATCACATTCAGCGCGCCCTGATGGTTATTGTCATCGGTCTGATAGCGGGCAATCGCTTTGATGCTCTCTGCCGCATTGGCCATGGCGAAAGAGTAATGCGCCATTTTCAACATTTCTGCATCGTTGCCGCTATCGCCAATGGCGACGACGTTTTGTGGAGACAGGTTCCAGCGTTTCAGCAGGCGGCTGATACCGTTGGCTTTATGTAAGCCCGGAATAATCAAATCGATAAACCCAAAGCCGCTGGTGACGGGCTTCATTATGCCATCCAGAGCGGTATGCAGGTGATCGATAACCAACGGGATTTGTTGGTCGGGTAAGTTCAGTGAAAACTTAAACAGCACATCATCAATGTCCTGATAATCCTTCACCGGTTTCAGGCGATGGTAGTGTTTCGACATCAATGCCACGAAAGACTCAGGAGCATTCTCACTGACGTAGGCGCTTTGCAGACCACAGGCAACAAAATTGAGCTGCTTGTCTTTGAGGAGTTCGCCAATAACAATGCGTGATTCGTGACGGGTAAGCTCGCCGTGAAACAGCTGTTTGCCATGCTCATAAACCAGCGCGCCATTCTCAGCGACAAACGATATTTCGTCTTTAAGCTCCGGGAAAAAGGAGATCAGCTGGAAATACTGGTTGCCGCTGGCCACGACAAATTCAATATCTCGTTTTTTCAGTTCCTGATACTGCGCCATAAAACGTGCACGATCGTATTTCTTGGCGTCGTCGAGAAAAGTTCCGTCCATATCGGTGACGATAACTTTGATGGTCATACTTGCTCCTGGCTCATAACTGCGACCAGAAACATTCTAATAACAATGTGACCTGAAGCACAAATTTAATTTCGAATGAAAGTAAAAGGCCGGGTGGCAGCTTCGCCTTACCCGGCTAAGGGGAGAGCAGTTGTAGGCCGGATAAGCGTCAGCGCATCCGGCAATGGGGAGGGTAGCGTGCCGGATGGCGGCGTGAACACCTTATCCGGCCTACAATATTGCTTACAGCATATGCTCAGTACGCGCGATGATATCGTCCTGCGCATCCGGAGACAGGGCAGTGAAGAAGGCGGAATAGCCTGCGACACGCACCACCAGGTCACGGTATTGATCCGGGTGTTTTTTTGCTTCCAGCAGCGTTTCACGGGACACAATGTTGTACTGAATATGCCAGCCTTTGTGCTCTTCAAAGAAGGTGCGCAGCAGGATCATCAGCTTTTGTTTATCTGATTCATTCTCCAGCGTGGCCGGATTCAGCTTCTGGTTTAACAACACGCCGCCGAGAATGGAGCCGGTCGGCAGTTTACCCACCGAGCCAATCACCGCCGTCGGGCCGAGATGGTCCGTCCCGGAAGCCGGACTTGCGCCTTCAGCCAGCGGGGTGTGAGCTTTACGGCCATCCGGCGTTGCCATGGTTGCCGCGCCAAACGGCACGTTGGCGGAGATAGAAGAGGTCCCGGCGTAGTAATTGCCGCCAACCGGACCGCGACCATAACGTGGATTATGGTACTGTTTCAGTTCATCAATATAGGTCTGATAAGCGCGGGCCAGCAGCGTATCAACGGAATCGTCATCGTTACCGTACTTCGGCGCGCCGTTGATCAGTCGTTGGCGTAATTGCTCGTGAGTCAGACCGTCAAAATCATCAGCCAGTGCCGCAGCTAATTGCTGCTGGCCGATAGCGCCTTGATCGAAGACCAGTTTCTTCACAGCCGCCAGGCTGTTGCCGAGGTTGGCAATACCCACCTGCAAACCCGATACCCAGTCATACTTCGCGCCGCCTTGCTTAATGCTTTTCGCGCGTTCGATACAGTCGTCTACCAGCGCCGAACAGAGAATATCGTGTACGTTCTCTTCCAGCATGGTGTCGACGACATACTCGATTTCGATGGATTTACGCGTGTAGTAGCGAATCTGTGTATCCCAGGCGTCCATCACTTCATCGAAATTGTTGAAATTGCCGGCCGAGAGCGCTTTTTCCTGCGGCAGGAAGACCTTGCCGCTGGTGGCATCGCGTCCGCCTTCCAGCGCCGCCAGCATCACACGGGCAAAGTTAATAAAGCTCATACCGGTACAACGATAGCCCCATTTGCCGCCAACGGCGGTTTCGATGCAACCAATGGCCGCATAGTCGTAGGCATCCTGCGGTTCAATGCCAAGCTTGATAAATTCAGGTATGACGATTTCATCGTTGTTAAAGGCTGGCATCCCGAAGCCGCAGCGAATGACCTGCACACAGGCATCAAGGAAATCGTCACTCATCCCCGCATGATAGCGCACGCTCAGGTTAGGCTGAGTAGAGCGCAGGCGGCCGCAGGATTCGAGAATGGCGTAGGAGAGCGGGTTGACGGCATCCACCGCCTGACCGTTAACCAGATTCTGTCCGCCAATGGTCACGTTCTGATACAGCGGGCTACCTGCCGATGCTTTGGAGTGGGAGCCGGAGCGGATTTTGTTTACTTCCAGCAGCTTCAGCCAGCAGCTGTGCAGCAGCTCAATGGCGTGCTCACGATCAAGACTCTGGTTCAGTTCAACGTCACGACGATAGAACGGATAGAGGTATTGATCCATACGACCAAACGACACCGAGTGACCGTTGGATTCAATTTGCAGGATCAACTGGATGAAGTAGCACAACTGCAGCGCCTGCCAGAACGTTTTTGGCGGTTCATGGGCAATCACATCACAGTTTTCCGCCATGGCCAGCAGTTCCTCGCGACGGCTGGCGCGGGTCTCCGAGGATGCCATTTTACGTGCCAGAGCGGCAAAGCGCTCAATATGCAGACTGACGGCCTCCAGCACGATATCAATCGCTTTCAGAAACTGATCGCCATGGAGGTCTTCCAGACAAGTCAGATTGATGCGGGAGCGACGTTCATCGACTTTGTGGCGCAGGCCGTCGAGACCTTTTTCCAGCAGCAGCGGGAAGTTCACCGCCAGGTGTGCGTCGCCGGAAGTCATATTGCCTTCGGCTTTGATAATGCCGGTTTCCAGCAGACCTTTCTGCTCATCGGTAAACATCCCGTAGCAGCGATCCTGTACGGTCTGGCCGCGCCACCACGGGCACACCTCGTGCAATACGCGTTTGTTCTCTTCACTTACCGAAAAGCCAGCGCCCGGCCTGTCGGCGAGGTCATCGATCTCTTTTTCAATCCAGGAGACGGTGTATTCCGGGAAGATCGGTGCAGCGCGCACTTCGCTCGCCTGGTTGCCGATAATCAGTTCGTCATGCTTGATCCAGATAGTACGTTCCGCCAGATGATGGGCCAGCGCCAGCGCGCGGCGTACCGGGATCGGCTTATCCAGATGTTGTTGATACATCTCGGTATAGTGCTGGGCGCGCTCGGTGCAAACCGGCGGCTTCACGATGTGGATCAGGGCTGTTTTATGCGCTTTGATACGGTCGCTGAGTGTGTCCAGTTTCAGAGTGGTCATGGCGATTATCCTCGTAGGGTCGCGGTTAAACCTTTATGGCGGGCATACTGCTGAGCAAATTCGAGCAGGGCAGGCGCCTCAAGCGGTTTATCCGGTGCGTTGTAGGGGTGACTGAGTAAGTGGTATTTATTGATGCCCAGGGTGTGATAGGGCAAAAAATGGATCTCACCGACGTGAAGCTCGTCGGCAGCAAAATCGGTAATAGCCTGGATGGCGGCTTCGTCAGCGTTGAAACCCTGAATCAGCGGTACGCGGATAATCATTTTTTTACCCGCAGCGGCCAATTTTTTCAGATTGTCTAATACACGAGAGGCACTGCCATCGGTCCACTGCTTAAACGGCGCGTCGGCGACATGTTTTAAATCAGCCAGGAACAGATCAACGTAAGGTAATGACGGCTCGATATACTTCCACGGCACATGTAGACAGGTTTCGACCGCCGTATGAATGCCCGCATCGTGGCTGGCCTTGAATAATTCTGCCGCCAGGTCTGGCTGCATAAACGGTTCGCCACCGGAGAGGGTGAGCCCGCCACCGCTACGATCGTAAAACGGTTTATCACGCAGTACGGTCGCCATGATGTCGTCCACGCTTTTTACCTCTCCGCAGACGGTCAACGCCTGGGTTGGACAGCAGTCCGTCAGGGCGGCGAAAGCGTCATCGGTCAGTTTTTCGCGATGAATAAGCAGACCGCTCAGCGCTCGCTCAATCACCGCAGGTGCCGCCTGAGCACAGAGATCGCAACCGTCGAGACACAAACGTGCGTCGTAGAGCAGGTCCTGTGTGCGGGCGCGGCTTTCCGGATTCTGACACCAACGACAGCCCAGGGAGCATCCCTTAAGGAACACCACGGTACGGATACCGGGACCATCATGCGTGGAATAGCGCTGGATATTGAAAATCATAAGCGGCCTCTTTTCTTTCGTATAAAGATTAAATTACTTTCGAATGAAAGTTATATTGACGTGCGTCAACTAACCGTGAGGTTTCGCCGTGCTACCTTTTATTCATGCTAATTATTCGTTTGAGGAAAGGTTATGGAACTCTATTTAGATACGTCTGATGTTGCCGCTGTCAAAGCTCTGGCGCGTGTTTTGCCGTTGGCTGGGGTGACCACTAACCCGAGCATTGTGGCGGCTGGTAAAGAGAGGCTGGAAGTGTTGCTGCCGCAACTGCAGGAAGCGATGGGAGGACAAGGCCGTCTGTTTGCGCAGGTGATGGCGACGACCGCCGAAGGTATGGTCAATGATGCGCGTAAACTGCGGGCAATTATCGCGGATATCGTGGTCAAAGTACCGGTGACGGCAGAAGGTCTGGCGGCAATTAAACTATTGAAAGAAGAAGGGATCCCGACGCTGGGTACCGCGGTATACGGTGCTGCTCAAGGGCTGTTAGCGGCGCTGGCGGGAGCGGAATATGTTGCGCCATACGTAAACCGCGTGGATGCGCAGGGGGGAGATGGTATTCAGACGGTGACCGAACTGCAAACCTTACTGAACATGCATGCGCCGCACGCCAAAGTACTGGCAGCCAGCTTCAAAACGCCGCGTCAGGCGCTGGATTGCCTGCTGGCAGGCTGCGAGTCCATCACGCTGCCGCTGGACGTGGCGCAGCAGTTTATGACCTCTCCGGCTGTGGATGCGGCGATTGTGAAGTTTGAGCAGGACTGGCAGGGGGCGTTTGGACGGACGTCGATCTAGTTTTAGGTCGGATTACTCCGGCATATTTGCGTAGGTGATTCCGTTAAAATGAATCTGTTGCAGTTAAGAGCAATAAACTGCGAATCCCCCTCGTAAAACCGGTAAAGCCTGCATGCTACCCGTCATCGCGACGGGTACATTCACGTCATCATGTTTATCAGGTGACGGACCGCCATGAAAAAAACACCTACAGCCACACCGCACGATGCGCTGTTTAAAACATTTTTAAAATACCCTGCCACAGCCCGTGATTTTATTGAAATTCATCTTCCTCCCACGCTACGGGCGCTTTGCGATCTGGCGACGTTAGAACTGCAACCTACCAGTTTTATTGAAGAAAACTTACGCGCATATTATTCAGATGTGCTTTGGTCGATGAAAACCAGTGAAGGGGAGGGTTATATCTATGTCGTGATTGAACATCAAAGTCGTCCTGATGTGCATATGTCGTTTCGCCTGATGCGTTATGCGATAGCGGCAATGCAAAGCCACCTTGACGCCGGGCATACCCGCTTACCGTTAGTCGTGCCGATGTTGTTTTATCATGGCGTCGATACGCCTTATCCCTTCTCTTTATGCTGGCTGGATGAGTTTGATAATCCGCTCCTGGCGCGCCAGCTTTATTTGTCGGCATTTCCATTGGTGGATATTACCGTGATCCCGGATGAAGAAATTATGCAGCACCGGCGTATCGCACTGCTGGAATTGATTCAAAAGCATATTCGCCAGCGCGATTTAGTAGTACTGGTGGACAATCTGGCTACGCTGCTGGTTACAGGAAGTGCTAATGACAGCCAGCTAAAAGCGCTGTTTAATTATCTGCTAATCCAGCATGGTCACAAACCGCGCTTTGGGCGATTTATGCGTAAGCTGGCGCAGCAGGTACCCGAACACAAGGAGAGTACAATGAATATTGTTGAAAAAATACGTAGGGCAGGGGAGCGAAAGGGGCTACGGAAAGGCATGGAGCGCGGTCATGAAAAAGGTTTAGCTGAAGGTCGTCGCGAGGAAGCGCAGCGCATTGCCCACTCAATGCTGGCCGATGGTCTCCCACGGGAGCTTATCGTGAGAATCACCGGGCTATCTGAGGAAGATATTAAATCTTTGACGCATTGAATGTATGTTAATACAGCCCCGGAAAATAAATGCCGCCGGGGCTTACCGTTACTGCCCGCACACCTCACATCCCGGGTTACGCATCAGCTTCATTTCGCGAAACTGGCAGGTCATGGCGTCGTACATGACGATTTTTCCAGATGCGGGTTTACCGTAGTTTGCCAATAATTTAATGGCTTCCATGGCCTGTAATGAGCCGATCACGCCGATTAGCGGAGCCATTACGCCAGCTTCCACGCAGGTGAGGGCATTTTCACCGAACAGGCGGCTCAGGCAACGGTAGCAAGGTTCGCCTTCCTGATAGGTAAAGACGGTAATTTGTCCTTCCATGCGAATTGCCGCCCCGGAAACCAGCGGAACCTTTGCGCTAAAGCATCCGGCATTAAGCTGATTGCGGATGCTGACGTTATCCGTACAGTCCAGCACCAAATCGTGTTTGGCGATCAGCGCGTGAATTTCGCTATCATCCAGCAGCGCATTCACTGGCGTAATGGCGATATAAGGATTAATCCGCGCCAGCGCGTCGCGGGCGGATAGCACTTTCGGTTGCCCTACGGTTGCATCGCTGTGCAGCGTCTGACGCTGGAGGTTCGACACGGAAACGGTGTCAAAGTCGAGCAACGTTAAATGCCCGACGCCAGCGCCAGCCAGGTATTGGGTCGCGGCGCAGCCAAGTCCCCCCAGACCAACGACCAGTACCCGCGCCTCCTTCAGCGCTTCTTGACCTTCAAAATCGAAGCCGCGCAGAATGATTTGCCGGTTATAGCGCATCATCTCCTGGTCGCTGAGTTCCGCCATTACAGACCTCCAAACAGCGCGTTAAACGGCTCGACTTCAACCCACTCTCCGGCTTCAACGTTACCACGATCGCGTTCCAGCACGATAAAACAGTTGCCGAGGCTAAAGGAGCTAAAAATATGCGAACCCTGGTGTCCGGTGGTGGTGACTTCCAGTTCGCCTTCTGCGGTGCGCTGCAATACGCCACGTTGAAAATCCAGACGGCCTGGCGTTTTCTTCAGACGTGACGCGGTGCGTACGCGTTGACGAGGAGGCAACCCACAGCCCGTGTTGCCGCTAAGCTTCGCCAGCATTGGTTGCACCAGTTGATAAAAGGTGAGGGCTGCTGACACCGGGTTACCCGGCAGGCCGCAAAACCAACTGTTGCTTAGTTTGCCAAAGGCGAACGGTTTGCCCGGTTTGATGGCCAGCTTCCAGAAGGCAATTTCTCCCAGTTCCTCCAGAATGGTTTTGGTGTAATCCGCTTCACCGACAGAAACGCCACCGGAGCTGATAACGACATCGGCCTGGCTGTCGGCTTCAATAAACGCCGCGCGTAGCGCGTTGGGATCGTCGCGAATAATCCCAAGGTTGATCACCTCGCAGCCCAACTGTTGCAGCATCAGGTGAACGGCCAGACGGTTGGTGTCATAAATCTGTCCGTCGCCCAGCGGTTGACCCGGCAGTTGCAGTTCATCACCGGTGGAGAACAACGCCACCCGGACTTTGCGCACAACAGGCACATCAGCAATACCGAGCGAAGCCAGAACCGGGAGCTCGGCGGTTGTCAGGCGAGTCCCGGCGGGGAAGACGACTGCACCGTTTGCAATATCTTCACCGCGCAGACGAATATTTTGTCCGCCGCGGACTTCGGCGGTAAAACGTACACCGTCATCGGTTTGTTCCGTTTGTTCCTGCATGACCACCGCTTCACAACCGGCAGGCACCGGGGCACCGGTCATGATGCGGATACAGGTCCCCGCGGGCCATTCGCCGTGAAAAGGCTGTCCGGCAAAGGCTTTGCCTGCTACCGCAAGCGGCAGACCCGAGCGTAAATCGTCTAATCGCACCGCATAGCCATCCATTGCCGAATTATCGAATCCTGGTACATCAATGGGGGAAACGACGTCGGCGGCCAGAATGCGGCCAAAGCATTGAACCAGCGGCAGCGTTTCGACGGCGGTGAGCGGGGTAATACGCGACAGCATCTGAGAGAGAGCCGTTTCAAGCGGCATCAGTCCGGCGGTAAATTCCATGAGAAGACTCCTGCGGGCAAAATCGAATCCGGCCATTATGTCAGAAAATGGCCGCGGACAGTATGCTACCTCAGGCTTAGAATCAGATCTGATCAAGGTTTCATGCCAGAGGATAGCGCCACAGGAAAAAAGCAGTATAGACTCAATATTTCCGCTCTTTTTCCCCAGGGGGCTAAATGGCTACTCCTATTCCGGACGCAATTCGACGACAGGTGAATGCCGCCAGTGCGCTCATCCGCCAGCTTTTCGAGGAGAATCTCGTGGCTATTCATCTGTATGGTTCTGCTGTCGACAGCGGTTTAAAACCTCTCAGCGACATTGATTTGTTGGTCACCATACGGGAACCAATGGATGCCCGGTTAAGAGAAACCGTGATGCGGGAATTGCTGACCATTTCAGCGCCGCCCGGGACCTCAGAACGTTACCGCGCGCTGGAAGTCACCGTTGTTGTGTACTCGCTGATCGTACCGTGGCAATTCCCACCCGTAAGAGAAATGCAGTTTGGCGAGTGGTTGCGTGAGGAGATCGGCGCCGGCGTGTTTGAACCGGCGCTGGCGGATGCTGATCTTGCCATTTTGCTGACCCAGGCCCGGCGCGCCAGCGTACCGTTGTTCGGTGAACCCGCTGATATATTTTTCAACGCCATTCCTGCCAATGATGTCTTGAAAACGTTTCGACATACTCTTGAACAGTGGCAAGAACCCGCAGATTTAGAGGGTGATGAGCGCAATATTATTCTGGCTCTGGCGCGTATCTGGTACAGCGTCGTGACCGGCGATATTGTCGCTAAGGATGAGGCCGCGTCGTGGCTCATGCCTAAATTGCCCGTTGAGCATGCTGACACGCTGCAAGCTGCATGTGCGGAATATCTGGGGGTGGCCAAAACGAACTGGGCTGAATCCATGCCGTCAGTACAACGGTTTGTATGGCATGCAAAAAAACAGATTACCGATCTGCTTGAATAGGTTATTCAACGTCGTCGGGGATTCATTCCTGTTAACTCCATCTGAATGACCTGACAGCATCGATTATGAGAGGCAGGCCTTTACCTTTACATGACGTCTGCATCTTTCTATATTCAAAAATCGAATCAATAAGTCACCGAAATTCTGATATTTATAACCCCGGAACCGGTCACCTTAATGGACGAAAAAATGGGTAAAGCAGTTATTGCAATTCACGGCGGCGCCGGGGCTATTACCCGTGCACAGCTGAGCCAGGAGCAGGAGTTGCGTTATATACAGGCGCTGTCAGATGTTGTCGAAACCGGTCAGCGGATGCTCGAAGAGGGGCGTAGCGCACTGGATGTGGTGACCGAGGCCGTGCGTCTGCTGGAAGAGTGCCCGCTGTTTAATGCCGGAATTGGCGCAGTATATACCCGTGATGAAACCCATGAGCTGGACGCCTGCGTGATGGACGGTAATACCCTGAAAGCGGGAGCCGTCGCGGGAGTCAGTCATCTGCGAAATCCAGTTCTCGCGGCACGCCTGGTGATGGAACACAGCCCACACGTCATGATGATAGGTGAGGGGGCAGAGAATTTTGCCATTGCGCAGGGTATGGAGCGCGTTTCGGCGGATATTTTCTCGACGCCAGAACGCTACGCTCAACTGCTGGCGGCGCGAACGGCGGGTGAAATGGTGCTGGATCATAACGCTACCCCACTGGATGAGAACAACAAAATGGGTACCGTGGGGGCGGTTGCGCTGGATATGTCTGGTAATCTGGCGGCGGCGACATCGACCGGCGGGATGACCAACAAATTGCCGGGCCGGGTGGGTGACAGTCCACTGGTTGGCGCAGGCTGTTATGCCAATAACGCAAACGTGGCGGTTTCCTGCACCGGAACTGGAGAAGTCTTTATTCGTGCGCTGGCGGCTTATGACATTGCGGCATTGATGGATTATGGCGGCCTGAGTTTATCTGAGGCGTGCGAGCGTGTGGTGATGGAAAAATTACCGGCGTTGGGCGGCAGTGGCGGCTTAATTGCTATCGATCATGAGGGCAATGTCGCCTTACCGTTTAACATTGAAGGCATGTACCGTGCCTGGGGATACGCGGGCGATACGCCAACCACCGGTATTTATCGGGAAAAAGGAGATACCGTTGCCACACAGTGATGAGCTTGACGTCAGTGACGTGCTGGCAGTGAGTAACCTGAACATTGCCTTTGAACAGGAACAGCAGCGCGTAAGTGCGGTGCGTAATCTGTCATTTCGTCTGAAGCGTGGCGAAACGCTGGCGATAGTTGGCGAGTCCGGTTCAGGAAAGTCGGTCACGGCTTTGTCGCTGATGCGTCTGATAGAACAGGCTGGCGGCGAGGTGAGCTGTGATGAAATGCTCCTCCGACGCCGCAACCGCCAGGTTATTGAGCTGGGTGAACAGAGCGCATCACAGATGCGCCACGTGCGCGGCGCGGATATCGCGATGATCTTTCAGGAGCCGATGACATCGCTAAATCCGGTGTTTACCGTGGGTGAGCAGATTGCTGAGTCTATCCGTTTACACCAGGGGGCCAGTCATGAAGAGGCGATGCTGGAAGCTAAACGGATGCTCGATCAGGTCCGTATTCCTGAGGCGAAGGCGATTTTATCGCGTTATCCGCACCAGCTTTCCGGCGGCATGCGCCAGCGCGTGATGATCGCCATGGCGCTGTCGTGCCGCCCTGCGGTGCTGATTGCCGATGAGCCGACCACCGCGCTGGATGTCACTATTCAGGCGCAGATCCTGCAACTCATAAAAGTGTTGCAGCAGGATATGTCGATGGGGGTGATCTTTATTACCCACGATATGGGTGTGGTGGCGGATATTGCCGACCGTGTGCTGGTAATGTATCAGGGTGAGGCGGTTGAAACCGGCAGCGTTGAGCAGATCTTTCATGCTCCCCAGCATCCCTATACTAAAGCGTTGCTGGCAGCCGTACCGCAGCTTGGCGCCATGAGCGGACAAGAGTATCCGCGCCGTTTCCCACTTATTTCTTTACACGATCCCAGTCATGTTGAACCGCAAACCGAGCAGGACACCGTGGTTGAAGGCGAGCCTATCCTACGGGTACGCAATCTGGTGACGCGTTTTCCTCTGCGCAGCGGCCTTCTTAACCGGGTAACCCGTGAGGTGCATGCGGTGGAAAACGTCAGCTTTGACCTGTGGCCGGGAGAAACGCTCTCGCTGGTGGGCGAGTCGGGCTGCGGCAAGTCCACCACAGGACGGGCGTTGCTGCGCCTGGTTGAGTCTCAGCGTGGAGAGATCATCTTCAACGGACAGCGGATTGATACCCTCGCCGCCAGCAAACTGCAGCCGCTGCGCCGGGACATTCAGTTCATCTTCCAGGACCCTTATGCATCGCTCGATCCTCGCCAGACGGTGGGATATTCCATTTTAGAGCCGTTACGGGTGCATGGATTACTGCAAGGTGATGCGGCGGCAAAACGGGTTGCCTGGCTGCTGGAGCGCGTAGGATTGCTCCCTGAGCATGCCTGGCGCTATCCGCACGAGTTTTCCGGCGGTCAGCGTCAGCGTATCTGCATTGCCCGGGCGCTGGCGCTCAATCCCAAGGTAATTATTGCCGATGAGTCGGTCTCGGCGCTGGATGTCTCGATTCGTGGGCAAATTATCAACTTGTTGCTCGACCTGCAGCGCGAAATGGGGATCGCATATCTGTTTATTTCCCACGATATGGCGGTAGTGGAGCGGATCAGTCACCGTGTGGCGGTGATGTATCTGGGGCAGATTGTCGAGATCGGCACCCGGCGGGCGGTATTTGAAAATCCACAGCATCCGTATACGCGCAAACTGATGGCGGCAGTACCGGTTGCCGATCCATCACATCATCGGCCCCAGCGCGTGCTGTTATCGGATGATATCCCCAGCAATATCCGCAAGCGCGGCGAAGAGATTTCCCCCGTGTCACTACAGTTAGTTGGCCCGGGGCATTATGTCGCGCGTCCACAACCAGAAAATGCGCTTTCGCGTTTATAACAGGCAGACAGGGTTTAAGGAGAATAACATGACAAAAATTGTTGCTCGAAAATGGCTGGTTGCTGTGGGAGTGGCCTCGGCGCTGGCCGCCGCACCGGGCTGGGCCGCCAAAGACGTGGTGGTGGCAGTGGGATCTAACTTCACCACGCTCGACCCCTATGACGCGAACGACACGTTGTCGCAGGCGGTAGCAAAGTCGTTTTATCAAGGACTGTTTGGCCTTGATAAAGAGATGAAGCTGAAAAATGTGCTGGCGGAGAGTTATACGGTTTCTGATGATGGCCTGACTTACACCCTTAAGCTGCGTCAGGGCGTGAAGTTTCAGGATGGCACTGACTTCAACGCCGATGCGGTCAAAGCTAACCTCGATCGGGCCAGTAATCCGGAAAACCATCTGAAACGCTACAACCTGTATAAGAATATTGATAAAACCGAGGTTGTCGACCCGTCGACGGTGAAGATTACGCTGAAGCAACCGTTCTCGGCATTCATCAATATTCTGGCGCACCCGGCAACGGCGATGATTTCGCCTGCCGCGCTGGAGAAATACGGTAAGGAGATCGGCTTTCATCCTGTCGGCACCGGACCGTATCAGCTTGAAACCTGGAATCAGACGGATTTTGTCAAGGTTAAGAAGTTCGCGGGCTACTGGCAGCAAGGGTTGCCAAAGCTTGACACGATTACCTGGCGTCCGGTGACCGACAACAACACGCGTGCGGCCATGCTGCAGACCGGGGAGGCGCAGTTTGCCTTCCCGATCCCTTACGAGCAGGCGGCGCTACTGGAGAAGAACAAAAACCTGGAACTGGTGGCCAGTCCGTCTATCATGCAGCGCTATATCAGCATGAACGTCACGCAAAAACCGTTCGATAACCCGAAGGTGCGTGAGGCGCTGAATTATGCCATCAACCGTCAGGCGCTGGTGAAAGTCGCTTTTGCCGGGTACGCGACGCCTGCCACCGGTGTTCTCCCGCCATCGATTGCCTATGCGCAAAGCTATACGCCGTGGCCTTACGATCCGGCGAAAGCGCGCGAGTTGCTGAAAGAAGCGGGTTACCCTAATGGTTTTACCACCACGCTATGGTCTTCGCATAACCACAGTACCGCGCAGAAAGTACTGCAATTTACCCAGCAGCAGTTGGCACAGGTGGGCATTAAGGCGCAGGTAACGGCGATGGACGCTGGTCAGCGAGCGGCGGAAGTTGAAGGTAAAGCGCAGAAAGAGAGCGGAGTGCGGATGTTCTACACCGGCTGGTCTGCTTCTACAGGTGAAGCGGACTGGGCGCTGTCGCCGCTATTTGCATCACAAAACTGGCCGCCGACGCTGTTTAACACGGCGTTCTACAGCAATAAGCAGGTGGACAGTGATTTAGCCGCGGCTTTGCAAACCAACGATCCGGCGCAGAAAGCGAAGCTGTACAAAGATGCGCAGGATATCATCTGGAAAGAGTCGCCGTGGATCCCGCTGGTGGTTGAAAAACTGATTTCGGCGCACAGCACCAGGTTGACGGGATTCTGGATCATGCCGGATACCGGATTTAGCTTTGATGATGCGGATTTAAAATAAGCGATGCATTCGGCCCCGTAATGCAGGGGCCGGCGAAGGGAGCGTGATGCTTAACTATGTTTTCAAGCGCCTGCTGGGGTTGATCCCAACGCTGTTGATTGTGGCGGTGCTGGTGTTTTTATTTGTTCACCTGCTACCCGGCGATCCGGCCCGGCTGATTGCCGGACCGGAGGCCGATGCTGAGGTGATTGAACTGGTGCGTAAGCAACTGGGTCTGGACCAACCGCTGCATATTCAGTTCTGGCATTACATGACCAACGTGTTGCAGGGCGATTTTGGAACCTCGATGGTTTCTCGCCGCCCGGTTGCGGAAGAGATTGCCAGCCGTTTTATGCCATCGCTATGGCTGACAATTGCCAGTATGGCGTGGGCAGTGTTATTTGGCATGACGGCGGGGATTATCGCCGCCGTGTGGCGTAATCGCTGGCCGGACAGGTTAAGTATGACGCTGGCGGTCACCGGGATCTCTTTTCCGGCTTTTGCGCTCGGCATGCTGCTTATGCAGATATTTTCCGTTGAACTCGGCTGGTTGCCCACCGTGGGCGCTGACACCTGGCTGCACTATATCCTCCCGTCAATTACGCTGGGGGCGGCGGTGGCTGCGGTGCTGGCCCGCTTTACCCGTGCTTCGTTTGTCGATGTGCTCAGTGAAGATTATATGCGCACCGCGCGAGCTAAAGGGGTGAGTGAAACCTGGGTGGTGTTGAAACATGGTCTGCGTAACGCGATGATCCCGGTGGTTACCATGATGGGGCTACAGTTTGGTTTTTTACTCGGCGGCTCAATCGTGGTTGAGAAGGTGTTTAACTGGCCAGGGCTTGGACGACTGTTAGTGGACTCAGTCGAAATGCGCGACTACCCGGTGATACAGGCCGAGGTGCTGTTATTCTCTCTGGAGTTTATTCTTATTAATTTAGTGGTGGATGTACTCTACGCCGCCATTAATCCGGCTATCAGGTACAAGTAAGGATGCGATTTTTTAACTGGCGCCGACAGGCGATTTTAAATGCGATGCCCCTTGTTAAGCCAGAGCAGATTCGCACGCCGTGGCATGAGTTCTGGCGTCGTTTCCGCCGCCAGCGCATGGCGATGATCGCGGGATTGTTTGTCCTTATCCTGATTATGGTGGCGATTTTTGCCCGCTGGCTGACGCCATTTGATGCCGAAAACTACTTCGATTATGACCGTCTGAATGACGGGCCGTCGATGCTGCACTGGTTCGGCGTTGACTCCCTGGGACGGGATATCTTTAGCCGTGTGCTGGTTGGCGCGCAAATCTCGCTGGCGGCAGGGGTCTTTGCCGTATTTATTGGCGCGACGATTGGCACCGTGTTGGGATTGCTGGCGGGATACTACGAAGGCTGGTGGGATCGACTGATTATGCGCATCTGCGATGTACTGTTCGCCTTTCCGGGTATTTTGCTGGCGATCGCTGTGGTGGCAGTGCTGGGCAGCGGTATTGCCAACGTGATTATTGCCGTGGCTATTTTTTCTATTCCGGCCTTCGCGCGCCTGGTGCGTGGGAATACGCTAGTGCTGAAGCAGCAGACCTTTATTGAATCTGCGCGCAGTATTGGCGCCAGCGATGCAACCATCATCTTTAACCATATTCTGCCGGGAACGGTCTCATCGATTGTGGTCTTTTTTACCATGCGAATTGGCACGTCGATTATCTCTGCCGCGAGCTTGTCATTTCTGGGATTGGGCGCGCAGCCGCCGACCCCGGAGTGGGGGGCAATGCTCAATGAGGCGCGGGCCGATATGGTGATTGCGCCGCATGTGGCGATTTTCCCGGCGGTGGCGATATTTCTGACGGTGCTGGCGTTTAACTTACTGGGCGATGGCCTGCGCGACGCGCTGGACCCGAAGATAAAAGGATAAACCACAGGCCGGATAAGACGTAACGCTTATCCGGCCTGCGTTGGGTTACGCTATTTAAACGCGGGTGCCCCACAGATCGTATTCATCTGCGTTTTCGACCTTCACGCGGATGATATCGCCAGGTTTCACCCTGGTTTCGCCATTCAGGTATACCGCGCCATCGATTTCCGGGGCGTCAGCCATACTGCGACCAATCGCGCCTTCTTCGTCAACTTCATCAACGATAACCAGAATTTCGCGGCCCACTTTCTCCTGCAAGCGTTCAGCAGAGATCTGCTGTTGCAACTGCATAAAGCGGTTCCAGCGTTCTTCTTTCACCTCTTCCGGGATTTGATCTGGCAGGTCATTGGCGCCAGCGCCTTCTACCGGGCTGTACTTAAAGCAGCCGACGCGATCCAGGCGTGCTTCCTTCAGGAAGTCGAGCAACATCTGGAAGTCTTCTTCTGTTTCCCCCGGGAAACCAACAATGAAGGTGGAGCGCAGCGTCAGTTCAGGACAAATTTCACGCCACTGCTTGATGCGCGCCAGCTGTCTGTCCACGGAGCCTGGGCGTTTCATCAGCTTGAGAATACGCGGGCTGGCATGCTGCAGCGGGATGTCCAGATACGGCAGAATTTTGCCTTCCGCCATCAACGGGATCACGTCATCAACGTGCGGGTAAGGATAGACGTAATGCAGACGCGTCCAGATCCCCAGTTTTGATAACTGTTCGCACAGATCAACCATGCTGGTTTTGACCGGCTCGCCGTTATGGAAACCGGTGCGATGCTTCACATCCACGCCGTACGCGGACGTATCCTGAGAAATGACCAGTATCTCTTTCACGCCCGCATCTACCAGACGCTTGGCTTCGCTGAGAACGTCGCCGATCGGACGACTCACCAGATCGCCACGCATCGACGGAATAATGCAGAACGTGCAGCGGTGGTTGCAGCCTTCAGAAATTTTCAGATAGGCATAATGGCGCGGAGTCAGCTTGACGCCCTGCTCAGGAACCAGACTCTGGAACGGGTTATGCTTTGGTTTTGGCACATAGTGATGAACGTGCTCCAGAACCTGTTCATAGCTGTGCGGACCGGTGATTTCCAGCACTTTCGGGTGGACTTCACGGATCTGATCGACTTTCGCGCCCAGACAGCCGGTAACGATCACCTTGCCGTTTTCGTTCAACGCTTCGCCGATTGCTTCCAGGGACTCCTGAACCGCGCTGTCGATAAAGCCGCAGGTGTTAACGATAACCATATCCGCGTCGTCGTAGCTTGGCACAACATCATAGCCTTCGGTACGAAGTTCGGTCAGGATGCGCTCAGAATCGACGAGGTTTTTCGGACAACCTAGTGATATAAAACCAATTTTTGCCATTTTCTTATACTGTACATTGCTCGTAATCGGGGGATTATACAGATGCCGTCACGGTACATCTATATCTGATCGGCATAAGACCGGGAGAATAAAGACCAATACCTATAAATAGTGGATCGGTTAGCGGAAGGTGTTTAGCGAGTCTAATTCCGGCTTTAAGTGTCACTTCTTGGCTGTAGAAATTAATTAGCGTAAATTTTTATCTCGTCGAGCGTTATTAATGAGGTTAAATTTGAAAGATATTGTTTTGCAGTCGAAGCTTGAAATGGCTAAAACTCTTTATGCTAATGGTGTGAGTTTATATTATATCTCACTGGCCACAGGCTTAAGTTGGCGTGCATTAATGACAGAATTAACGTTTATCGCCAGTCATGAAATTATTCGGCAAAAAACTGACGCTCGCAAACCCAGAGTTTAAATAATTCACCTGTCTATTACCCATCCTGCAAAATTTGAAAGGTAACGTTAATATGTATATTTCGCCACTGCCGCTCGCGGCGGACTCTGATGTTGATAAACTGAGAGATGATATTGCTAATAAACTTTTATTTACTATTGGCAAAGATCCCGCCATCGCCACGAAACGGGAGTGGCTTAATGCGACGTTATATGCGGTACGCGATCGAATGGTCGAGCGCTGGCACCGTTCTAATCGGGCACAATTCTCTCAGGATGCGCGCCAGGTTTATTATCTGTCGATGGAATTTTTAATTGGCCGTACGCTGTCTAATGCGTTGCTCTCGTTAGGTATTTACGACGAAGTCAGAAGCGCGCTTGAGGCAATGGGGCTGGAACTGGAAGAGCTGATTGACGAGGAAAATGATCCCGGACTTGGGAATGGCGGCCTTGGACGACTGGCGGCTTGTTTCCTTGATTCGCTGGCAACGCTTGGCCTGCCGGGATGCGGATACGGCATTCGCTATAACTACGGTATGTTTAAACAAAATATTGTCGATGGCGTGCAAAAAGAGTCGCTGGACTATTGGTTAGAATATGGTAATCCGTGGGAATTCAAACGTCATAATACGCATTATAAAGTGCGCTTTGGCGGGCGACTGCAACAAGAAGGGAATAAAACCCGCTGGCTAGAAACTGAAGATATTCTGGCGGTGGCCCATGACCAGATTATTCCCGGTTATGCGACGGACACCACCAATACTTTGCGGTTGTGGAACGTTCAGGTAAATAGTGAGGTCAATGCGGGCAAACTGAATCAGCAGGAAGACTTTGCTACGGAAGTGGAAAACAAATATCACTTCGAGCGGATCTCGCGAGTTTTGTACCCGGATGATTCGACTGATGCAGGGCGAGAACTGCGTTTACGCCAGGCCTATTTCCTGGCCTCGGCCACGATTCAGGACATCCTGAGCCGACATTATCAGTTGCACCGCACATACGATAATCTGGCCGATAAAATCGCTATCCACCTCAATGATACGCATCCGGTGCTGGCGATCCCTGAGCTGATGCGTTTGTTGATCGATCATCACCAGTTTAGTTGGGATAACGCGTTTGACGTGACCTGTCAGATTTTTTCTTATACCAACCATACGTTGATGAGCGAGGCGCTGGAAACCTGGCCGGTAGAAATGTTAAGTCGAATTTTACCGCGTCATTTGCAGATTATTTTTGAGATTAACGACCGCTTCCTGAAGACGTTACAGGAGCGCTATCGCGATGACAGCGAACTGTTGCAGCGCGTATCGCTGATTGATGAATCTAATGGGCGCGTGGTGCGCATGGCCTGGCTGGCGGTGGTTGTCAGCCATAAGGTAAATGGCGTGTCGGCGTTGCATTCAAAACTGATGACCGACTCTCTGTTTGCTGATTTTGCGCGTATCTTTCCTCTGCGTTTCACCAACGTAACCAATGGTGTCACGGCGCGGCGTTGGCTGGCGCTGGCTAATCCTCCGCTTGCCAATGTGCTGGATGAGAATATTGGTGAAAGCTGGCGGACCAAATTAGTGCAATTGGGCGAGTTAAAGCAATACATAGATTATCCGACGGTGAATGAGGCGGTACGCCGGGCGAAGTATGAAAATAAGCAGCGACTGGCGCAACATATTGCCGCCCATTACGGCGTGGTGGTGAATCCAGATGCGTTGTTTGATGTGCAGGTGAAACGTATTCACGAATACAAGCGGCAGCTTATGAATGTGCTGCATGTGATCACGCGCTATAACCGGATTAAAGCCGCGCCGGATGCCAACTGGGTTCCACGGGTGAATATTTTTGCCGGAAAAGCCGCCTCGTCTTATTACATGGCGAAGCAAATTATCCGCTTAATTAATGATGTGGCGCAGTTAGTCAACAATGACCCGCAAACAGGCGGCAAATTGAAGGTGGTTTTCATCCCGGATTACAGCGTCAGTCTCGCACAGCTAATTATTCCGGCTGCCGATCTGTCAGAGCAAATTTCTCTGGCCGGGACGGAAGCCTCCGGGACCAGCAATATGAAGTTTGGTATGAATGGCGCGTTGACCATCGGTACGCTCGACGGTGCGAATATTGAAATGCGCGAGTACGTTGGGGAAGATAACATCTTCATCTTTGGTAATACGGCTAATCAGGTTGCAGCCTTACGACGCGATGGCTATGACCCGCGACGCCTTTTTGAAAATGATGAGGAACTGCACCTGGCGCTGACGCAAATCGGTACGGGTATGTTCAGCCCTCAGGAGCCCGGACGTTACAGAGACGTGCTGGATTCATTAATCAATTTTGGCGACAACTATCAGGTGTTGGCGGATTACCGCAGCTATGTGAACTGTCAGGATGCGGTGGATGAGCTGTATCGAACTCCCCGGGAGTGGACGACCAGGACGATGCACAATATTGCCAACATGGGGTATTTCTCATCGGACAGAACGGTGCAGGAATATGCCGACCATATCTGGCGCATAGCTAAAATTCACATATAGCAATTTTCCCAACGCTGAGCCTCCCTGGTTTTCATAACAGGGAGGCGGTTTGCAAATCGGCCAGAATGGGGGAGAGGATCTTATGGGTATTGCTGTCTTTGCGCGATGAAGCAAACACGCTAAATTGCGGCAGGGGAAACGGCGTGTTTATTTTTTTCAGCCCATACAGATGAGCATGTGTTGCAAATACCTTTTCCGGGATCACACCTATACAATGGGTATTGGACACAATCGTCAGTATCGCCGTAAATGATGAGGTCAGCAGGCAGCGATCCCCGGATCTGAATTTTTTATCCACAATACTGCGATGGTAAATGATTTTTTCATTCTTGGTATTATAACCCACCAGGTTCGCGTTTCTGAATTGTGCTTCGCTAATGGAACTACCGTATAAATCGTTATTCTGCGACGCTACCAGTACCAGGCGCATATCGCATATTTTCTGGCATGAAAGGCTTGCTGACTCAACGGAAAAAGTTGAAAAAATGGCATCCGCCTGGCGCATATTCAATAACTCAATAATGCTCTGTTCATTCAGGTCGGCGGTGAGATGCAAGAGACTGATATCGGCGTCGGTATCGATTATCCTCGCGGTAACGTCGGGAATGACGATAGGGGAAATAAAAGATTCCGTATAGAGCGTTAGCCTTTTTTTGGCGGCAGGCGTGGAAAGCGGCATCAGCAACGACAGTTTGTCGATAATAGGGATCGTTTTATCATAAAGCTCATCAGAGTAGACCGTCGGTAACAGCGCATTTCCGCTGCGGACAAACAGATTATCCCCCATCATTTCGCGCAGTTTTCTCAAGGACTGGCTGACGGCAGAGGGTGAGATATTCAACATATCAGCGACTCGGGAGATACTGCCTACGCTATAGATCAAACAGAAAATCGTCAGCAGATTGAGATCAATTTTTGAGAGCGTGCGAATTTTCTCTGCATCATTTGCTTTCGACATAGACCCCTCATAATCAGCACTACGGCAGTAATCACATCAGGTATAGCAAAAAATGTCATGCCAGCGGGAAACTGACTCTTTTCGCTAAGCGCATCGCCTGGAGTTGTAACATTGTAAATTATGTTAATCAATTGAGCTTTGTTGATGTAGGACATCTATTTGTTCAAAAAACAACCATACTATTAAGTTGCACCATGGTTGGAAAGAGGAGGAACAAAGTATGGTTGTTGACAGACTGAGAACCGATCTTCTCAACAAATTGATAAACGCCCGTATCGAACTTGCCGCTTATCTGCTGTTGAGAAAAGCGAAAGGCTACATGTCAGTCAGCGAGAGCGATCGTCTGCGTGATAATTTTTTTGTGCTGAATCGCGAATTGCACGAGCAATCACAGCTTCACGGTATGCATCTTGATCAGGAAGAGTGGAATGCCCTTCATCGTGCTGAAGGGGCGTTAGCCGCCGCCGCTGTTTGTCTTATGAGTGGACATCACGATTGTCCAACTTTTATCGCCGTTAACGCAGATAAACTGGAAAACTGCCTGACAACGCTGACGCTGAGCATCCAGTGTTTGCAATCTTATCCAACGCTGGAACACGTCTGAATCAGGGGGAGGGCGCTCCCCCTTTTCGTTAAGATTATGTAAATGTGACGGGATAATTCCCCCTGCTGGCTACGCTTTATGCAGAGCCATTAAGGAGGTGTTATGCGTCGACTCTTTCTCTGTGCTATCCCACTTGCGCTATTTTCCTCTTATGCCGCCGCGGTAAAGGTGGAGGTGCTGCAAACCAAACTTGATCACCCGTGGTCGCTGGCTTTTTTACCCGATAATCGCGGTATATTAATTACCCTTAAAGGCGGCCAGCTTAGACTTTGGCAACCTGATAAGGGGCTTTCCGACCCGCTGAACGGCGTACCTAAAGTCTGGGCGAATGGTCAGGGAGGATTGTTGGATGTGGCGTTAGCGCCTGATTTTGCACAATCCCGGCGAGTGTGGCTCAGCTTTGCTGAAGCCGACAGTGAAGGTAAAGCCGGTACGGCGGTAGGTTACGGACGCCTGAGCGACGATCTCAAACACCTGCAAGCGTTCCAGACCGTTTTTCGCCAACAGCCGAAGCTCTCAACCGGAAACCATTTTGGCGGGCGCATGGTGTTTGATGGCCATGGCTATCTGTTTATTGGCCTGGGTGAAAATAACCAACGTGCAACCGCGCAGGATCTGGATAAATTGCAGGGCAAGGTGGTACGTCTGACCGACGAGGGCAAAACGCCGCCGGATAATCCGTTTGTGAATCAGGCGGGGGCGCGGGCAGAAATTTGGTCGTATGGCATCCGTAATCCACAAGGTATGGCGATGAATCCATGGAGCGATGCGCTGTGGCTCAATGAGCATGGTCCGCGCGGAGGCGATGAAATCAATATCCCCGCAAGAGGCAAAAACTACGGTTGGCCGATCGCCACCTGGGGCGTTAATTACAGTGGTCTTAAAATTCCCGAAGCGAAAGGCCAAATTGTTGCGGGTACTGAGCAACCCATCTTTTACTGGGAAAAGTCGCCGGCAGTTAGCGGAATGGCTTTTTATGATAGCGATACCTTCCCGCAGTGGCGGCAGAAGTTATTCATTGGCGCATTGAAAGATAAAGAGGTGATCGTGCTGAGCGTCAAAGGGAATGCGGTCACGGAGGATGGTCGCATTTTACAGGATAGAGGGCAGCGGATCCGCGATGTGCGCGTCGGACCAGACGGCTATTTGTACGTGTTAACCGACGAGTCCGACGGGGAATTATTGAAAGTGAGTCCCTGAGCTGATTAGCTGACCGGGATCATTACCACTTTTTGAAATGCCGGGCGTTCAGTCAGTTGCTGATACCAGCGTTCCAGGTGTGGCCGCGGGGTCCAGGTGAGACCAACGTTGAACAGGTTATAGACGAATGGCGCAATGGCGATATCCGCCGTGCCGAATTCCGCTCCGGAGAACCACGGCTGGTCCGCCAGCGCGTTATCCAGAATAGCAAACAGCTTATCGCAAACCTGAGTACTTGCCTCAATGGCTGCCATGTCGCGCTGATCGACCGGCGTTCTGACCAGACCAAATAAGATAACCCGGTGCGTAGGACTCAGCGTCTGGTTCGCCCAGTCCATCCATTTTTCGCCGACAGCACGCGCGGCCGGGGCGTCAATCCATAAGCGATTTTGTCCGTACTGAGCCGCCAGATAACGGACTATAGTATTGGATTCCCACAGGACAACGTCCGTTTCATCATCGCGTAGCAGTGGGACCAACCCGTTCGGGTTCATCGCCAGATAGCCGGCGTCGCGGTTACCGCCATGCTGCCCGCCCGCCAGAATTTGGTTATACGGCAGTTCCAGTTCTTCAAGCGTCCACAATACTTTTTTTACGTTGGTCGAGTTATTGCGACCCCACAGTGTAATCATAGTAACCCCGCAAATTAATTGAGCAGCTTCATGGCTGCAGATACCCTCTGACTCGCTCACATGGTGGGGTAAACCTAATATTTACGCAACAACGTCTAAAAAAATCGTGCCAGGGGCAGCGCTGCGCGGCGTTATTGCATAAACTTTAAAAACTTTACCAACTTACGGTTTCTTTAAGCTCGTTAGTGCGTTATTACTCACCGCACTTATTTTACACGTCATCCATCAGACTTTTTCTGCAATGGGTTGGCCGAGGTTGTCTGGCCAGTTTTGTGTAAACACGGTGTGGTATGACGTGGTTTTTTAGAATGGATACTCGGGTGGCATTTATGACGCAATACTTCTCTTCACTTCGCAGCTTTGCTGCAGGTTCTGCACTCTTAATCCTTTTGGCGCCGACCGTACAGGCGGCGGAGCAACCCACGGCTCCTCCGAGCGTGGACGCGCGTGCATGGATCCTGATGGATTACGCCAGCGGCAAGGTGCTGGCGGAAGGTAATGCTGATGAGAAACTGGATCCTGCCAGTCTGACCAAGATTATGACCAGCTATGTGGTCGGTCAGGCGCTGAAGGCCGGAAAAATTAATCTCAACGACATGGTCACCGTGGGCAAAGATGCCTGGGCGACCGGTAATCCGGCCCTGCGCGGTTCGTCGGTTATGTTCCTCAAACCTGGCGATCAGGTTGCGGTATCCGATCTGAACAAAGGCGTTATCATTCAGTCTGGTAATGATGCCTGTATCGCACTCGCTGATTACGTTGCCGGGAGCCAGGAGTCCTTCATCGGTCTGATGAACGGTTACGCGAAAAAGCTGGGACTGACCAATACCACGTTCCAGACGGTGCATGGCCTGGATGCGGCAGGGCAGTTCAGTACCGCGCGTGATATGGCGTTGCTCGGCAAGGCGTTAATCCACGATGTGCCCGAAGAGTACGCTATTCACAAAGAGAAAGAGTTTACCTTTAATAAAATTCGCCAGCCGAACCGCAACCGTCTGTTGTGGAGCACCAACCTGAACGTGGACGGAATGAAAACCGGTACCACAGCGGGCGCAGGTTATAACCTCGTCGCTTCCGCGACCCAGGGGGATATGCGCCTGATCTCCGTCGTGCTGGGAGCGAAAACCGACCGTATCCGTTTTAATGAATCCGAAAAGCTGCTGACCTGGGGCTTCCGCTTCTTTGAAACCGTTACGCCGATCAAGCCGGATGCCACCTTCGTGACTCAGCGCGTCTGGTTTGGCGATAAGAGCGAAGTCAATTTGGGGGCCGGGGAAGCGGGTTCGGTTACCATCCCGCGCGGTCAGCTTAAGAACCTGAAAGCCAGCTTTACGCTGACCGAGCCACAGTTAACTGCGCCGCTGAAAAAGGGGCAGGTTGTGGGGACTATCGACTTCCAGTTGAACGGTAAATCTATTGAGCAGCGTCCGTTGATGGTGATGGAAGCGGTGGAAGAGGGTGGTTTCTTTAGCCGGATGTGGGATTTTGTGATGATGAAGTTCCACCAGTGGTTTGGCGGTTGGTTCTCTTAATCTTACCGATTGCCGGATGGCGCTACTATCGCTGTCCGGCAGTATCACCTAATACAACAGCTTTATGCGTTGCGCCTTAGCGTATTCCACAAACTCATCGTCGGGGCGGCTATCACTGATGATGGTATCAAAACGTTTTAATTCCCCCATCCTCGCAGGACGTACCTTCCCAAACTTGCTGTGGTCGACCACCAGAACGTGATGCTGCGCCATCGACATTGCCCAGTGTTTCACCGCTAATTCTTCCAGATTAAAGCAGGTCGCGCCTTTCTCAATGTGCACGCCAGCCGCGGAATAAAAGGCGATATCCGGGCACAGATTATTCAGTGTTTCCTGAAAATCGAGCGGTTTGAAGATGGCGTTACTGGCATGAAATTCCCCACCACACAGAATGACGCGACACTGCGGTTTTTCCTGCAATACCAGAAACGTATTTAGCGAGTAGCAGATTGCGGTGAAAGGCAGTTCATTGTCGATAGCCTCAATAATCCACGGCGTGGTCGTGCCGCAGTCGAAAAAGATGGTCTGATGCGCCTGTACGAGGCTCGCCGCCTGCTGGGCGGCACGGCGCTTTTCATCAACCAGACGGGATTTTTGATCGCTGATTAAATAGTGGTTGGCGCTGCGGGGCTCCAGAACAATATAGCCCCCGAGCAAGACGACAGGCGCATTGTTATTATTCAGGTCGCGACGAATGGTCATCTCAGATACGCCCAGCAGCGTCGCGGCTTCTTTGAGGTGTAATTTATCGCTGCGTTTCAGCGCCTGTAGCAACTGACCAATACGCTCGTCGCGTCGAGTTTCCATAGTTCCCCTGGAGAGTAGTATAAGTGCTCGTATTGCGCCTAATACTACTCTTTTTACCGTGGGTTAGTCACGCACCCAGCCTTTACGGATGGGCAGAGCGAAACAGGTGCGATAGCAGGTCTGCAAGCCGAAATATAGGGTGGCGCCGAACCGTTGCCAGATCATCTGGGCGCTCAGGCAACCGATCAGCCCAGCCAGGAATCCGCCCAGCATATCCAGCGGCCAGTGTACGCCAAGGTAAACGCGCGACCATGCAATCGCCACGGCGACAACCATCAGCAGCGCGCCAGTCCACAGACGATGCCAGAACAGGAAAGCCAGAGCAAAAGTAAAGATAACCGTGCCGTGATCGCTCGGGAAAGAGTCATCCGCCGCATGGTGGAGGAAGTTGTACCCAATGTGGTTAACGAACGGACGATCGTGGGGGAACAGATGCCCCATCAGCCATGAAATAGTCAGGCCGACTGCCAGCGCTATCGCCATTTTTATGACCAACTGGCGCTGGAGAGTAACCTGAGCGCGCGGTCCCCAAAGCCAGAGAATAACGGCTAACAGCGGGACAATGCTGATTAAATCTTTGGCAATAAATATGGCGAGCGAGATAGCCCATTGCGCAGAGTCCGGCGTGGCATTGATGAGATAAAAAAGCGAGTTGTTCAGGTTTTCCAGCATAACGTCCAGACTCAGTGTAATTGTCAAAAGGCCCATAGGGGGAGAGCATAAAATTGCTGTTACAGGATAAAAAGCGGTCTTGTCTTATTTGTCTGCTAAATGACTATTTTTAAGACAATTAATGGGACTTATTGAGCATGATAGCGGCCTCAACTTAAATTAACCTTAAAGCAAAATGTTCTTGAGCAAATGAATGTAAAAATGTGCGCATTTTGCTTTCAAATCACATAATTCACTATCACCGGTACGGCGCATTTATTACACTTTGCGCGTTTTTTCCTTTCCTAAGAGACTGCATGCAAAACCGTTTATCTTCAGGCGCCCGGTTGGGGCGTCAGGCATTACTTTTTCCTCTCTGTCTGGTGCTTTACGAATTCTCTACTTATATCGGTAACGATATGATCCAACCTGGAATGTTGGCGGTGGTGGAGCAATATCAGGCCGGATTAGACTGGGTACCCACTTCCATGACTGCCTATCTGGCGGGTGGCATGTTTTTACAGTGGCTGTTAGGACCGCTGTCGGATCGTATTGGTCGTCGCCCGGTGATGTTAACCGGTGTGCTGTGGTTCATTGTGACCTGCCTTGCGACTCTGCTGGCACAGAATATTGAGCAATTTACCTTTCTGCGTTTCTTGCAGGGGATAAGCCTGTGCTTTATCGGAGCGGTAGGTTACGCCGCAATTCAGGAATCTTTTGAGGAAGCGGTATGCATTAAAATTACCGCGCTGATGGCAAACGTGGCGCTGATTGCGCCGCTGCTGGGACCGTTAGTTGGCGCGGCCTGGGTGCATGTTCTGCCGTGGGAAGGGATGTTTATCCTGTTTGCCGCCCTCGCAGCTATCTCCTTTTTTGGCCTGCAACGCGCGATGCCGGAAACGGCGACCCGGCTTGGTGAAAAACTGTCCATTAAAGATCTGGGTAAAGATTATAAGCTGGTGCTAAAAAATGGGCGTTTTGTTGCCGGCGCGCTGGCGTTGGGTTTTGTCAGCCTGCCGTTACTGGCGTGGATTGCCCAGTCGCCGATTATTATCATCAGCGGAGAACACCTCAGCAGTTACGAATATGGCCTGTTGCAGGTGCCGATTTTTGGGGCGCTGATTGCTGGTAATCTGGTGCTGGCGCGTCTGACTTCGCGCAAGACCGTGCGTTCGCTGATTATCATGGGCGGCTGGCCTATCGCCGTCGGGCTGGTGATTGCCGCGGCGGCCACGGTGGTGTCATCCCATGCGTATTTGTGGATGACGGCGGGTTTGAGTATCTATGCGTTTGGCATTGGCGTGGCGAATGCGGGGCTGGTCCGCCTGACGTTGTTTGCCAGTGAAATGAGTAAGGGTACGGTTTCTGCCGCCATGGGCATGTTGCAGATGCTGATTTTTACCGTCGGTATTGAGTTGAGCAAACATGCTTATCTGCTGGGAGGAAACGGCTTGTTCAGCCTGTTTAATCTGGCAAGCGGCGTACTGTGGCTGATATTGATGGTTATCTTTCTGAAAGATAAACGGGTAGGGAATTCCCGGGAAGGCTGAAGCCCGGTTTCCCGGGCTTCGCAAAACTTAGTGGTGATCGTCAATCTGATGTTCGATGATCATCCCTTCACCTACGCTGGCAACATGTCGCGCATAAGGATGCGCGCGATAGACCGGGGCCGGGGCAGGTGCCGGCGCAACATACACCGTTTGCGGCGCGGTCGTCACGCTGACCGCCTGCGGAACGCTGACGGAAGAGGGCACGACCACCACTTTATAACCGCTTGGTACATCCACGGTAACGCTTTGCGCAAATGCTGTTCCGGTAAAGCCCAGCAACAATGTCGCCATCAGTACACTTTTCTTCATGATCCGCTCGCCTGAAGTAATCACCGGAGGTAATAATCCAGTGGAGTTAATTTGAGGCGGATTATGAATAGATCATATCATCATTTTGTTGCCGTCTGTGCTGAGGCGTTAATGTGTAAACGGCGCTTCGTTTTTTAATACGCGGTCGATAACATCCAGCACACCCTCTTCGTTGTTCGATCCCGCGCGATATTTTGCCGCCTGGACAACCGGTTCGTGAGCGTTGGCCATTGCGAAACTAAATCCCGCCTGACGCAGCATCTCAATATCATTTCCGCCATCGCCAAACACAACAACCTCGTCGTCGCTAATATTCCAGCGTTGTTGCAGCAGGCGCAGACCGTTTGCCTTATGCACACCTGGAATAATTAAATCGATGCTGCCGTAGCCGGTATGCACCGGTACCATGATATCGCCAATTGCCTCATGGAGATCGGCCTGCACCTGCGGGATACGGTTGTCTGAAATATTCAGCCCGAATTTGAAAAAAACGTCGTTGAGGTTGTCAAAATTATCTACAAACTCAAGACGATGATAGTACATGGCGGAAACGGATTTATGCTCATCGCTGTATTTTTTGAGCGTATAGGCGCTGTTTTTACCGCAGGCGATAATGTCGATGTCCGTACGGGTCAACAGATGATTCATGATGGCCTTGAAATCGTCTTTTGCCAGTTCACCGTTAAAAATATCTTTCCCTTCACTGACTACCCAACCGCCGTTTTCAGCGACAAATGAGATTTCATTGGCCAGTTCAGGGAAAAAGGAGATGAGCTGGTAATACTGGTTGCCGCTGGCGACGACAAAACGGATGCCTTGTTTTTTCATCTGCTGGTATTGCGCCATAAACCGCTCACGGTTATAGGTTTTTTGGTCGCTTAAAAAAGTGCCGTCCATGTCGACCGCAATTAATTTGATACTCATTAGCTGTTCTCCATCACAGGGGTATTTTTGAGATCCGGTTTCGCCACCGCTTTCGCGACGATGGCGGCGATAAGCACCAGCGCCAGCACCACCAGCATAGCGCTGCGCAGGCCGTAGTGTTCACCCAGATAGCCGAGCAGCGGCGGCCCTACCAGGAACGCCAGGTAGCCGGTGGTCGCCACAACGCTGACGCGGGTTGGCGCATCGGGACCGGTGTCGCTGGCGGCTGAAATGGTCAGCGGGAAGCCGAGCGATGCGCCAAGCCCCCAGAGAATAACGGAAACACCTGCTACCCAGGTACTATCGACAAAAATAATCAGACTGATGCCAAGTGCACCCATCAGCGCGCTGGCACGCACTACCGCGACGCGGCTGTAGCGGTCGATGAACCAGCCGCCGGTGAATCGACCCACGGTCATCCCCAGCGTAAAACCAGCATAAATCAGCGAGCCTGATGTCGGGCTAAACCCGTGGCCATCCACCATTAGCAGCGGCAGCCAGTCGTTGGCCGAACCTTCAGCAAACGCCATTGCCAGCACTACGACGCCAATCAGCAGCAACTGAATGTCGCGATAAAAAGGCACGCCTTTTTCGCTGGAGTGAGCGCCGTCAGAGGCATTCTTGCCCGTGCCGTCTGGAATGGCCTTGATGGCGATAAAGATAGGAGTGATTGCCACCATTGCCGCCAGTAAAATATGTAAAGTCGCTGGAACGCTGAAGGCGGTAAGCATCATCCCGACCCCGGCACCCGCCAGCGTTCCCAGACTGTAAAAACCATGCATCATCGGCAGCACGGTTTTGTTCATTTCGCGCTCAACTGCCGCGCCTTCGACGTTGATGGCGACTTCCGCCGCGCCAAAACTGGCGCCAAACACGCCCAGGCCAAACGCGAAAAGCCATGCGGAATGCAACCAGAGCGCTGCGCTGAGGATAGCCATCCCGAGGACTGCACAGGACATGGTGGTGCGGATCACTTTACGCGTGCCAAATCGTTTCACCAGCCAGGCCGAACAAAGAATGCCACTCATCGAACCAATTGAGAGTCCAAACAATACCGCGCCCATTTCGGCGGTGGAGATGGAGAGGATATCTCGGATGGCAGGAGTACGCGTTGCCCAGGAAGCCATTAGTAATCCGGGTAAAAAGAAAAACGTGAAAAGCGCCCAGGTGCGACGTCTTAAGGCTTTGCGTGGTGAGGTGCCTGTCATGAATTCGAGCCAAAGAAAAGAGGGAAGAAGACAACATTAGCAAGACTGTGTACATTTGTACACAAATGCAAGGAGAGGAAATGCAGTGCGACGCGCGAACGATCCGCTACGGCGGGAAAAGATAGTTCAGGCCACCCTGGAGGCGGTAATCGCCTACGGTGTCCATGGGGTTACGCACCGAAAAATCGCCATGATTGCCGGGGTGCCGCTGGGTTCAATGACCTATTATTTCTCAGGAATAGATGAGCTTTTAATGGAGGCGTTCGGGCGCTTTACTGACACAATGTCTCAGCAGTATCAGGCTTTTTTTGCCGACGTTGCGGATGCGCAGGCAGCCTGCCATGCCATTACCGAGATGATTTACAGCTCCCAGGTTACGACGCCCGATAATATGGAACTTATGTACCAGCTGTATGCTTTCGCCAGTCGCAAACCGACGTTGAAAATGGTGATGCAAAACTGGATGTTACGCAGTCAACAAACGCTGGAACAATGGTTTGAACCGGTAACTGCGCGGGCGCTGGATGCATTTCTCGAAGGAATGACGCTGCATTTTGTCACCGACAAAAAACCGCTGTCGCGGGAGGATATTCTGGTGATGGTGGAGCGTATTGCCGGATTGCCGCAGAGATAAAATTATCAAAATGGTTTGTCGAGGCGGGTAACGGCCTGACGTAAAAAATCGATGACTTTCATCGCCGCTGGCGTCAATGGTCGGGCGGCTATTTTTACCGTCCCGACATCCATATAAGTAATAAAATCATCAATCGTTCTGTGCATAACGCGCAGACCATCCAGTGACCACGGGCGATACACCAGGTCGGATAAAATGGTTATGCCTCTACCTTTTGCAACCAGGCTTCTTATGGCTTCAAAAGAGTTGCTGCGAAAACTGATATTGGGCGTATAACCACGCTGCTGCCAGTAATCGATGATTACGTCAGGGTACTTATCGGTTTCCAGCAGTAAAAATGGAAGCTTCTCGACGTCTTTTAAACGGATCGAAGACTTGCTCTGTAGCGGATGCCCAATAGACGTCCACAGGCGGCGCTGTGAACGAATAAATGTTTCGATCTCCAGGTCGTTATCATGGCTGATGTTTGAGGTAAGAAGCAGACAAAAATCGACCTCGTGTTCCCGTAGCGCCTGTACCAGTTCCGGTGCTGTAGCTTCATAAAACACGATCTCCAGCAAAGGAAAACGTCGTTCAATATCGTTGAGTATATCCGGGATAAGATAAGCAGAGAGCGTTTCGGCAATGCCTATGCGCACCGTGCCGGTAAGAATTTCACTCCTGTCATGCAGGTCGTCAACAGCCGAGTGGCTACTGTTGATGATGTTGCAGGCATGTGCCAGAAAGCGCTCGCCCTCGGCGGTGAGCTTCACCCCTTTGGGGTAACGTACAAATAGCTGCACGTCTAATGCTTCTTCCAGATTCCGCATGGCAATAGTCATTGATGACTGAGAAATATGACAGCGCGCAGCAGCTTTGGAAATTTGTAATGTTTCTGCAAGTGCGATGTAAAACTCAAGTTGCCTTAGCGTAAATTTCATAGTTTTAATCTATGCACATGGATAAAAACGTTATATTAGCATTCATTTTCACACCGCCGTAGCCTTGTGGTCATACCGTACAACTGACAATAAGGCGCATATATGCCCTATCTTTTACTCAGTCTGGCTGCCTGTTTTTGGGGTGGAAATTATGTGATTGGTCATCTATTGGTCGCTGAAGTTGATCCCATTGTTTTATCAGCGGCACGCTGGATATTTACCGCGTTATTATTGATGGCGCTCTATTTTCGTCAGGTCACAGAGCAATGGCCGGTGATGAAAAAATCCTTTGGTACTATCGTCTTCCTCGCGCTTTGTGGTCAGGTTCTTTTTCCCTTAACGCTGTATATCGGCCTGCAATATACAACCTCGCTCAATGCGGCGATTTATATGTCCACCACCCCGGCGCTCGTTCTGTTAATCAATAAGTTCTTTTTTAAAGAGCGGATTTCTGCGCGAAATATAGCCGGTGTGATCCTGAGTACAGTTGGTGTTACCTGGCTGGTGTCGCAGGGCGATATGATACACGCGCGGGTATTTGCACATCTGAATCAGGGCGATGTCTGGACCATGGGGTCGGCGGTAAGTTGGGCTGTTTATTGTGCTTTTTTGCGCATTAAACCGCGTGAGGTGAAGGGAAACGCCTTTGTCGCCGTGAGCGCGCTGCTCGGTGCGATGGTGCTTATTCCGGTACTGGCTGTGGAGCTGATGCGCAATGGTATGCCGGGCTGGGATAGCTATACCAATACAGGTGTTATTACTGGGCTGGCATACCTTGTTATTTTTCCTTCCTGGCTGTCATATCTGTTATGGAACAAAGGGATTAGCGCCATTGGCGCAACCCGCGGAGAGATATATTCACACTTGATCCCACTGAGTGGCGGATTATTTAGCGTTATGTTTTTGCACGTCACTCTGCATTCATATCATCTGGTGAGCGCGTTGGTTATTATGTGCGGTATAGCATTGTGTTCCCGCCCGAGTGCAAAAAAAGGCTCGCAGCAGCGCACGGCGTTAAAAAGCGAGTAAATTAGCTTACAGTTGCGCCCCCGGTAATATTTACCACCGTGGCGGTTATTGCTCTGGCATGGTCTGAAGCCAGAAAGGTTATAACCTCAGCGATTTGTGCCAGCGTAGGCAGGCGTCCGAGCATGGTGCCTTGTGCCGCACCGCCTAACCATTGTTCGACGGTTAAACCCATTGACTGCGCTTTCGCGGTGAAAATCTCCCCGGTATAGGAACCGGCCGCTACCGCATCCACAATCGCATGCGAGCGCACGCCGACGACACGAATGTTTTTTGGTCCCGTCTCGCTGGCAAGCGCTTTAATAAACGCTTCTGTTCCTGCACAGCCGACGATATGGCCGAGATGCCCGGGCATCGCCATCGTGGCGGCGGGCGCAACGATGGTGATAATGACGCCCGCTCGATTGCCGCCCATGTGCGGCATTACGGCTTTTGCGATATTGAACTGCGCCGCAAGGAAAGGGGTGATACCGCTCATAAACTCAGAGAGGGATAATGCGTCGATGCGCTTGCCCTGTTCATGCATAAAGCCGGTCGCGTTAACCACCACATCAATTCCACCGGTTTGCTGTACCAGGCGGGTAACTTGTGTTGAGGTGTCGTGCTCGTCGAGCACATTGGTGATAAACGTATCGACGGTACCCCCCGCCATTCGCAGGCGACTGGCCGCCCAATCAAGCTTTTCCTGACAGCGCGCGCCCAGGCATACATGGGCACCTTCGCGTGCCATCGCCTGTGCAACCGCGCTACCAATAGCACCGCTGCCGCCGAAGATCACCGCAACCTTTCCAGTAAGCAACATAGTAAACTCCCGTCACCTTTAAGCACCGATTAAAAGTATGTGCCATAACCGGCGTGCTGCAAATTTAGGGAGGAATTACGGGGAGAAGGGGGGATAGCAAATTTCAGGCAACAAAAAACCCATCAACCTTGAACCAAAACGGCGGGGTTGATGGGCTCCACAAATTGGGGACATCAAAGAAAAGCAGTGGCAATAGTTATGACTGACACCTTGAAGAAAAGTTCTGCTGAACTGCAAAAAATTTTCTTTTAAGGGTAATTTTCAGTGCTAACCAAGGCCAGGCCAGACGATGACGATGAGTGTTCCCGCCAGGGTCAGCAGAACGTTGGCAATGGCGTAGGTGCCAGCATAGCCTAATGCCGGGATGTTGCTGCGGGCCGTGTCGCTGATGATTTCCATTGCCGGAGCACAGGTACGCGCACCCATCATGGCGCCAAACAGCAGGGCGCGGTTCATGCGCAATACGTAAGCGCCAAACAAGAAACAAATAACAACCGGAACCAGGCTCACAATCAGACCGGCAATCAGCATTTGACCACCCACGGCGCCAAGGCCATTGCCAATGCCGCTACCCGCGCTTAAACCGACGCCTGCCATGAATACCATCAAACCAAACTCTTTCACCATGTTCAGCGCGCCCTGCGGGATATAGCCAAACGTAGGATGGTTGGCACGCAGGAAGCCCAGCATAATCCCGGCGAACAGTAATCCCGCTGCATTCCCGATGCCGAAGCTGAAATTGCTGAACTGGAAGGTGATCATCCCAATCATCAGACCAATGATAAAGAAGGCGCAGAAGGCCAACAGATCGGTCACCTGACTGTGAATGGAAATGAAGCCGATACGATCTGCGATCGTTTTAACGCGACGGGCATCACCGCTCACCTGCAACACGTCACCTTTATTGAGCACGACGTTGTCATCAATAGGCATTTCGATCTGGCTGCGGATCACGCGGTTGAGGAAACAGCCGTGGTCGGTCAGTTTCAACTGGGCCAGGCGACGGCCAACGGCATTGTGGTTTTTCACCACAATCTCTTCCGTGACGATACGCATATCGAGCAGATCGCGATCGAACACTTCTTTGCCGTTACGGAAACTGGGATCGAGGCGGGCATGCGCGTCTGGATAACCGACTAAGGCTATTTCGTCGCCCATTTGCAGCACTGCGTCACCGTCCGGGTTAGCCAGGATGCCGTTGCGGCGGATGCGTTCAATGTAACAGCCGGTCTGACGATAAATACCTAACTCGCGCAGGTTCTTACCATCAGCCCATGCTACCAGCTCCGGGCCCACGCGGTAGGCGCGGATCACTGGCAGATAAACCTTACGGTTGGCGTCAGTGTCCAGACCTCGTTCACGCGCAATTTGTTGGGCGCTGGTTTGCAGGTCCTGATGCTGAAGTTTCGGCAGATAGCGCGCGCCGACAATCAGACTGACCAGTCCAATCAAATAGGTGAGGGCGTAACCCAGACTCAGGTTATCGAGGGCGGTGGAAAGCTGTGGGCCTGCCATTCCGGAATGGCGCAAGGTATCGCCTGCGCCGACCAGCACCGGCGTGGAGGTCATCGAACCGGCCAGCATACCCGCCGTCAGGCCGATGTCCCAGCCAAATAGCTTACCCAGTCCCAGGGCGATCAGCATTGCGCTACCGACCATCACCAGAGCAAGCATTAGATAATTTTTCCCATCGCGAAAAAAAATCGAAAAAAAGTTGGGGCCGGCTTCGACGCCGACACAAAAAATAAACAGCATAAAGCCGAGATTTAATGCATCGGTGTTAATACTAAAGTGCTGCTGACCTAATAATAGGGACACCACTAAAACGCCAATGGAATTACCGAGTTGGACTGAACCCAGGCGTAATTTACCCAGGCAGAGGCCCAGAGCCAGGACCACAAATAATAACAGGATGTAATTCCCATTTAACAAATCTGCGACGTTTATATTCACTGAGGCTAACTTCTTGTTTACTAGTAAGCTATTGAAAGAAATGGCAATTTACGCTAATGTTTTTGCCAGAAATTAAGGGGCGACAGCACCGCACACAGCCCCGATTAATGCAGCATAACAATATATGCGGATAGTTTAATCTCATTACGTATCAACGGCTATAAGAATCGTGTGGGTGTGTTTTTGGCATGGAATGCCGAGTTACTTTATCTGACTGGACGCCTGCGGGCGAAAAGAGTGTTCGATAGAGAATGTGTCAGGAGGAACGATTGAAACATAAGCAAAGTTGGGCGGGGGCGATCTGCTGCTTTGTGCTCTTTATTGTGGTGTGTCTTTCATTAACGCTAAACGTGAAAGGGGCATTCAGAGCGGCAGGGCATCCTGAGGTCGGGTTGTTGTTTTTTATCTTGCCTGGTGCTGCAGCAAGCTTTTTCTCCCACCGTCGGGAGGTGCTCAGACCTCTTCTGGGTGCAATGTTGGCGGCGCCATGCTGTCTGTTGCTAATGCGGTTCGTTTTTATGCCGACGCGTTCATTGTGGCAAGAACTGGCGTGGTTATTCAGTGCGGTTTTTTGGTGCGCGCTTGGCGCATTGTGTTTTTTGTTTATCAGTAGCTTGTTCAATCAGCATCAACGACGGAAAAAGAACTGATCACGCCCTCCCGCGGAGGGCGTAGAAACAGCTGTCAGGCGAACAGATTCATATTCTCTTTTGCCCACGCCTCAAAATCCGTGCAGCCGCCGATGTGTTTTTGATCAACAAAAATCTGCGGAACGGTTTCTACTGGCTTACCTACCGTCTTCTCCAGATCGGCTTTCGTAATACCTTCGGCATGAATATCAATGTAGCGGAAGTTAAAATCGTCATGCTCATTGCTTAATTTTTCTGCTAATTCTTTTGCGCGCACGCAATACGGGCACCCTGGACGACCAAAAATAACGGCAAACATCTCTCTCTCTCTCCTCGAACTTATCAGGCCGGATGGCGAATACTTATTATGATGCCGCGATTTGTGACGGATGGAAAGCAGGTTCGGCCTGTTGCTTTGATATCCTCAAGCTATAACTGTTAAACACGACGAGCCGGAACGTTTTATAATAAAAGCCATTTCGCCGGGAGACCGCTTATGCGCACCATTGGTGTATTACCGAAAAGCGTATTGATGCTGGAAATAATGGGGATGGTTTTGTTATCGCTGGCGCTGCTGTCGCTTAACGATTACCTGACCTTACCCGCGCCGCTTAACAGCCCGCTCGCCTTAGTTGTGATGATATTTCTGGGCGTACTGCTGATGCTCCCCGCCGCGGTGATGTTGATGTGGCGCATTGCTCAACTGCTGGCGCCGCAGCTCCTGTCGCGCGCTCCCGACGATTCTTCCCGTTCAGACAGAGAAAAAAGAGATGACGCCAACCATTGATTTAATCCGCAGCCACCGTTCTATTCGCCGTTTCACCGAAGAAGCTATTTCTGACGCACAACGAGAGGCGATTATTGCCGCCGCTCAGGGCACCTCAAGCTCCAGTTTTTTACAGTGCACAACGATTGTTCGGATAACCGATAAAACCCTGCGTGAATCACTGTCTACCTTATCTGGCGGTCAAAAGCACGTGGCGCAGGCCGCTGAATTCTGGGTGTTTTGCGCTGACTTTAACCGTCATTTGCAGATTTGCCCTGACGCGCAGTTGGGGCTGGCAGAACAACTGCTGCTGGGCGTGGTTGATACGGCGATGATGGCGCAAAATGCGCTGACGGCGGCAGAATCGCTGGGACTTGGCGGTGTGTATATAGGTGGGTTGCGTAACAATATTGAGTCGGTCACTGAATTATTGAAGTTGCCGCAGCATGTTCTGCCGCTGTTTGGTTTGTGCCTTGGCTGGCCTGCGGATAACCCGGATATCAAGCCGCGCCTGCCTGCGTCGCTGGTTGTGCACGAAAACCAGTATCAGCCGCTTGATACAGACGTTTTGTCGCAGTATGACGAACAGCTTGCGCAGTACTATCTGACCCGCGGCAGTAATACGCGTCGTGACACATGGAGCGATCACATTCGTCGTACCATCATTAAAGAAAGTCGCCCCTTTATCCTGGAATATTTGCATAAACAGGGATGGGCCACGCGCTAAAGATTTCAACCCAGTGTATGATACGCCTGCTTTTACCAGGTCATTGAGAGGTGCAGGGTGAAAATTGCCATTTTGTCCCGGGACGGAACGCTCTATTCTTGTAAGCGCCTGCGTGAAGCGGCGATGCAGCGCGGTCACCTGGTTGAAATTATCGATCCGCTTTCTTGCTATATGAACATCAGCCCGGCGGCGTCATCTATTCATTACAAGGGCCGCCAGCTTCCTCATTTTGACGCGGTGATCCCACGGATTGGTTCAGCGATTACCTTTTATGGTACGGCGGCGCTGCGTCAGTTTGAAATGTTGGGTAGCTATCCGTTAAATGAATCAGTAGCGATTACGCGCGCGCGCGATAAGCTGCGTTCGCTGCAGTTGCTGGCGCGTCAGGGAATCGATTTACCCATTACCGGGATTGCTCACTCTCCGGACGATACCAGCGACATGATTGATATGGTCGGCGGCGCGCCGCTGGTGGTGAAACTGGTTGAAGGCACACAGGGGATCGGCGTGGTGCTGGCGGAAACACGGCAGGCCGCGGAAAGCGTCGTGGATGCGTTTCGTGGGCTGAATGCTCATATTCTGGTTCAGGAATATATCAAAGAAGCGCAAGGGCGTGATATTCGCTGTTTCGTGGTGGGAGACGAGGTGGTGGCCGCCATTGAACGCCGGGCGAAAGAGGGCGATTTTCGTTCTAATCTCCATCGCGGCGGGGTTGCTACGATTGCGAATATCACGCCGCGCGAAAGAAAAATTGCGCTCAAAGCCGCTCAGACTATGGGGCTGGATGTTGCAGGTGTGGATATTTTGCGTGCAGAACGTGGGCCGCTGGTCATGGAGGTTAACGCTTCTCCGGGTCTGGAAGGGGTCGAGAAAACCACCGGGATAGACATTGCCGGCAAGATGATCCAGTGGATCGAGCGCCATGCTACGCCTGAATTTTGTCTTAAAATCGGCGGCTAAACACAATATCGATTGCGATCGTGGTATGACACGCTCTTTTTGCGTAAGCTGTGCCGGTATTTTTTTCATCAATAGAGGTCGCATATTATTATGACATCACTGGTCGTTCCCACTCTGGATACGTTGCGTCAATGGCTCGACGACCTGGGCATGAGTTTTTTTGAATGCGATACCTGTCAGGCGCTGCATTTACCTCATATGCAGAACTTTGACGGCATCTTTGATGCAAAAGTTGATTTGGTGGATAACGTCATTCTGTTTTCTGCGATGGCGGAAGTCAGACCTTCCGCACTGTTGCCACTGGCCGCCGATTTGTCCGCGATTAATGCCAGTTCGCTGACGGTGAAAGCATTTCTGGATATGCAGGATGATAATCTGCCAAAGCTGGTGGTTTGCCAGTCTTTATCCGTTACGCCGGGCGTAACGTTTGAACAGTTTGAGTGTTTTGTTCGCCAGAGCGAAGAGCAGATATCGATGGTGATCCTCGAAGCCGGGGCGCATCAGCTGTTATTTAACGCTGAAGACGATACGCAAAACAGCAATGCTGAAGTCCATTTCCTCCATTAATTCTCCCTGAATCTGGACACATTTTGCGCAGCCGCTACCAGAGCGGTTGCGTACTGCCTGTTTTTATTCTGCGTTTAACCTTTTATTAAAGAATTATTCACTTCCATTCTGCTCCTTCCGCTTTATGTCATAGACAATTCCTGCATAAAAAATTGATAAAAGACGTTTTTTAATCTGGGCTATATCCACAAAACCTGGCTAAAGTTATTCTTGCGAAGCATATAGACGTCAATTTTCTAACTGCCCCGTATGACCTGAGCTGCGGCTACAATACGTGGTGAATGAGTGAGCGGATATCTGCGCGCGATAGCGGCATCGGGAGAGGACTCTCTTTTTATTGGTGCTGCATGAAAGAATATGCACGTTTCTTGCATATCATTAGAGTGTGACATTTTTGTTCGTTTGTTAACGAACTTTCAGAAGGAAAGAGATTATGACCGCCTTAAATAAAAAATGGTTATCAGGCCTGGTTGTGGGTGCTCTGATGTCCATCTCTGCCGGCACGCTCGCTGCTGAACAAAAAACGCTGCATATTTATAACTGGTCTGATTATATTGCTCCGGATACGGTGGCTAACTTTGAAAAAGAGACCGGAATTAAAGTTATCTATGACGTATTTGATTCCAATGAAGTACTGGAAGGTAAGCTCATGGCGGGTAGCACCGGTTTTGACCTGGTTGTTCCTTCCGCCAGTTTCCTCGAACGTCAACTGACCGCCGGCGTCTTCCAGCCGCTGGATAAGAGCAAACTACCGGGCTGGAAAAACCTCGATCCTGAGCTGCTGAAGCTGGTGGGTAAACACGATCCGGACAACAAGTTTGCGATGCCGTATATGTGGGCAACGACCGGCATTGGCTATAACGTGGACAAAGTGAAAGCGGTGCTGGGGCCAGATGCGCCGGTTGATAGCTGGGATCTGATCCTCAAACCGGAAAATCTGGAAAAACTCAAAAGTTGCGGTGTCTCTTTCCTTGATGCGCCTGAAGAGGTGTTTGCTACCGTGCTGAACTATTTGGGTAAAGATCCAAACAGTACCAAAGCAGATGATTACACCGGACCGGCGACCGACCTGCTGTTGAAACTGCGTCCGAATATTCGCTACTTCCACTCTTCGCAATATATTAACGACCTGGCAAACGGAGATACCTGTGTAGCAATTGGTTGGGCGGGGGACGTATGGCAGGCGGCGAACCGTGCAAAAGAAGCGAAAAATGGCGTCAATATCTCTTTCTCAATTCCTAAAGAGGGGGCGATGGCGTTCTTTGACGTGTTCGCAATGCCAGCCGATGCCAAAAACAAAGAAGAAGCCTATCAGTTTCTCAACTACCTGCTGCGTCCTGATGTGATTGCGCATATTTCCGACCACGTGTTCTATGCCAATGCCAACAAAGAAGCGACGGCTCTGGTTAGTCAGGAAGTTCGTGATAACCCTGGTATCTACCCGCCTGCGGATGTGCGCGCCAAGCTGTTCACGCTGAAAGTACAGGATCCGAAGATCGACCGTGTCCGTACCCGAGCGTGGACGAAGGTAAAAAGCGGAAAATAACCTGATGTTTGGGACATGACCCGGCAGGATTTATGCCTGCCGGGCAGTGTTGATCCTAAACACACCTAACCCGGCAATACGCACCACCGTGGTGCGTTATTTGCACCGTTTCTTTGTTTTATGCCGGAGAGCACCTGAGTGAATGATGCAACCCCACGCCCACACGCGAAAATCCGCAAGGCGCTGACCCCGCTGCTTGAAATTCGCAACCTGACCAAGTCTTTCGACGGGCAACACGCCGTCGATGACGTCAATCTTACTATCTACAAAGGTGAAATATTTGCCCTGCTCGGCGCATCCGGCTGTGGCAAATCGACTCTGCTGCGCATGTTAGCGGGATTTGAACAGCCGACAACCGGGCAAATTATGCTTGATGGCGTCGATTTAGCGCACGTCCCGCCTTATCTGCGTCCGATCAATATGATGTTTCAATCCTATGCCCTGTTTCCGCACATGACGGTAGAGCAGAACATTGCCTTTGGCCTCAAGCAGGACAAGCTGCCAAAAGCTGAAATTGCCAGCCGGGTGAATGAGATGCTGGGCCTGGTGCACATGCAGGAATTTGCCAAACGCAAACCGCATCAGCTTTCCGGCGGTCAGCGTCAACGTGTGGCGCTGGCGCGTAGCCTGGCGAAACGGCCGAAGTTGCTGCTGCTGGATGAACCGATGGGGGCGCTGGACAAAAAGCTCCGTGACCGTATGCAACTGGAAGTGGTGGATATCCTTGAACGCGTCGGCGTGACCTGCGTGATGGTAACGCACGATCAGGAAGAAGCCATGACGATGGCAGGGCGCATTGCGATCATGAACCGTGGAAAATTTGTGCAGATCGGCGAACCGGAAGAGATCTACGAGCATCCGACTACGCGCTATAGCGCCGAGTTTATCGGTTCGGTTAACGTCTTTGAAGGACTACTGAAAGAACGCCAGGAAGATGGGCTGATTATTGAGTCTCCTGGACTGGTGCATCCGCTTAAAGTAGATGCAGATGCGTCTATTGTCGATAACGTCCCAGTGTATGTTGCGCTGCGCCCGGAAAAAATCATGCTCTGTGAGGCTCCTCCCCCAGACGGTTATAACTTCGCGGTAGGCGAAGTGGTACACATTGCCTATCTGGGCGATTTGTCGGTGTATCACGTACGTTTGAAAAGCGGCCAGATGCTGAGCGCTCAGCTACAAAATGAACATCGTTATCGCAAGGGATTACCTACCTGGGGTGACGAGGTCCGTTTGTGCTGGGATGCAGACAGTTGTGTGGTGTTGACGGTTTAAGGAGCGAAGATGAGTACACTTGAACCTCCGGCGCGCGTGGATAAAGCAGGGCGATTCACGCTGCTTATGTCGCGGCTGCAAATGAACCACGGGCGCAAGCTGGTGATTGCGCTGCCGTATGTGTGGCTGCTGCTCCTGTTTCTTCTGCCGTTTCTGATCGTCTTCAAAATCAGTTTGGCTGAAATGGCGCGGGCTATTCCACCGTATACCGACCTCGTTTCATGGGCTGACGATCAGCTATCCATCACGCTCAACTTAGCCAACTTCCTGCAACTAACGGACGATCCGCTCTATTTTGATGCCTACCTGCAATCTTTGCAGGTGGCGGGGATTTCGACGATCTGTTGTCTGCTGTTGGGCTATCCGCTGGCGTGGGCCGTCGCACACAGTAAACCCTCGACACGCAATATTCTGTTGTTGCTGGTGATCCTGCCGTCCTGGACGTCGTTTTTGATTCGCGTGTACGCCTGGATGGGGATCCTGAAAAATAACGGTGTACTGAATAACTTTCTGATGTGGCTGGGCGTTATCGATCAACCATTGACGATTCTGCACACCAATCTGGCGGTCTATATCGGGATTGTTTATGCCTATTTACCCTTTATGGTGCTGCCGATTTACACCGCGCTGACGCGTATTGATTATTCGCTGGTAGAGGCGGCGCTGGATTTGGGCGCCCGACCGTTGAAAACCTTCTTTAGCGTGATTGTGCCATTGACCAAAGGCGGGATTATCGCCGGGTCGATGTTGGTGTTTATCCCGGCTGTGGGGGAGTTTGTGATCCCTGAACTGCTGGGCGGCCCGGATAGCATCATGATTGGTCGCGTGCTGTGGCAGGAGTTTTTTAATAACCGCGACTGGCCGGTGGCATCTGCCGTTGCCATTATTATGCTGCTGTTACTGATTGTGCCAATCATGTGGTTCCACAAATATCAGCAAAAAAGCATGGGGGAACACGGATGAATAACTTACCGGTCGTGCGTTCGCCGTGGCGTATTTTTATCCTGGTGCTGGGCTTTACCTTCCTGTACGCGCCGATGCTGATGCTGGTTATCTATTCGTTTAACAGCTCGAAGCTGGTAACGGTCTGGGCGGGGTGGTCAACGCGTTGGTATGGTGAACTTTTCCACGATACCGCGATGATAAGCGCCGTTGGCATGAGCTTAACGATTGCCGCGGGTGCGGCGACGATGGCGGCAATCCTCGGCACTATAGCCGCCGTGGTAATGGTGCGTTTTGGCCGTTTTCGCGGATCGAATGGGTTTGCTTTTATGATTACCGCACCGCTGGTTATGCCGGATGTCATTACCGGTTTATCACTGCTGCTGCTGTTTGTGGCGCTGGCGCATGCCATCGGCTGGCCTGCGGATCGCGGTATGTTGACCATCTGGCTGGCGCACGTCACATTCTGTACGGCGTACGTGGCGGTGGTGATTTCCTCACGGTTGCGCGAACTGGATCACTCCATTGAGGAAGCGGCGATGGATCTTGGCGCCACGCCGCTGAAGGTCTTTTTCGTTATCACGCTGCCGATGATTATGCCTGCGGTGATCTCCGGCTGGTTACTGGCCTTCACGTTGTCGCTTGATGATCTGGTTATCGCCAGCTTTGTCTCTGGTCCTGGCGCCACAACATTACCGATGCTGGTGTTCTCCAGCGTACGTATGGGGGTTAACCCGGAGATCAACGCGCTGGCGACGCTGATTCTTGGCGTGGTAGGAATCATCGGATTTATCGCATGGTATCTGATGGCGCGAACAGAAAAACAACGGATTCGCGATATCCAACGTGCAAGACGCGGCTGAAAAAACTAAAATCTGCCAACCTGTCTATACGGCGCCGCTGTGGTGGCTGCGCCGTTTTCATGGAAGACGACGCGTTGGGATTTTTTAAGAAATCATCCACATCACATGCTCGCTTAAACGTCCCTGCGTTGGTGCAGGTGGCGGCGCTGGCTATTATCATGATCCGCTGTCTCGATCTGTTGATGATTTTTAATACGCTAGGGTTGCATGGAACCAGCGAATTTATTCATCGCAGCGTGCAGACCTGGAATTTGACGCTGGTGTTTCTGGGCAGCCTGGCGCTGCTGTTTATTGAAATCTACTGCGCATTTTCGCTGGTGAAAGGACGTAACTGGGCGCGTTGGGTTTATCTGTTGACCCAGATTATCGCCAGCGTTTATCTGTGGGCGGCCTCGTTGGGTTATGGTTATCCGGAACTGTTCAGCATTGCGGGAGAGTCCAGACGTGAGATCCTGCGTACGCTGGTGATGCAAAAGTTGCCGGATATGCTGGTGTTGCTGCTACTGTTTGTTCCCGCGTCCAGTCGGCGGTTCTTCCGTTTGCAGTAAATGTGGTCGGTGTTGTTTGTAGGCCGGATAAGGCGTTTACGCCGCCATCCGGCACCGACTCCGCACAATTGCCTGATGGCGACCCTAACGCGTCTTATCAGGCCTACGAAAGCTCAGGCCTGATATGCATCCCGAATGATTTTACGTATATAATCTCCGCCCTCGATCACGTAAAGGTTTTTGTATGCAGTGCGCACTCTATGACGCCGGTCGCTGTCGTTCCTGTCAGTGGATTGAACAGCCGGTTTCCCACCAACTCACCGCCAAAATGGCCGATTTACGCCAACTGCTTGCTGAACATGCGGTGGCGGAGTGGCGCGCGCCGGTCAGCGGCCCGGAACGCGCTTTTCGCAACAAAGCCAAAATGGTGGTCAGCGGCAGCGTGGAAAAACCACTGCTTGGGATGCTGCATCGTGACGGTACGCCGGAGGATTTGTGTGATTGTCCGCTCTATCCTGCGTCTTTTTCGCCCGTATTTGCCGCGCTCAAACCGTTTATCGCCCGTGCGGGGTTAACGCCCTATAACGTGGCGCGTAAACGCGGGGAGCTTAAATATCTGCTGTTAACGGAAAGCCGGTTTGATGGCGGTATGATGCTGCGCTTTGTCCTGCGTTCAGACGCCAAACTGGCGCAGTTGCGTGCAGCGTTACCGTGGTTGCAGGAACGGTTGCCACAGTTAAAAGTGATCACTGTGAATATTCAACCGGTGCATATGGCGATTATGGAAGGGGAGACAGAAATCTTCCTCACCGAACAACAGGCGCTGGCGGAACGCTTTAATGATGTGCCGCTGTGGATACGTCCGCAGAGCTTTTTCCAGACCAACCCAGTGGTGGCGGGACATTTATATGCCACCGCACGCGACTGGGTGCGCCAGCTTCCGGTTAATCATATGTGGGATCTGTTTTGCGGCGTAGGAGGGTTTGGTTTGCATTGCGCCACGCCGCAGATGAAACTGACAGGTATTGAAATCGCGCCAGAGGCGATTACCTGTGCGAAACAGTCGGCGCAGGAGCTTGGGTTGCAAAATCTGCGTTTTCAGGCGCTGGATTCGACTCAGTTTGCTATCGCCCAGGGCGAAGTACCCGATCTGGTTCTGGTGAACCCGCCGCGTCGCGGGATTGGCAAACCGCTGTGCGATTTTCTTTCCCGCATGGCGCCACGTTTTATTGTCTATTCAAGCTGCAATGCGCAAACTATGGCGAAGGATATTCACGAGTTGCCAGGGTATCGCATTGACCGCGTTCAGCTTTTCGACATGTTCCCACATACCGCGCATTACGAAGTGTTAACGCTGCTCAGCAGACAATAACGGATATGCCTGATGGCGCTTTGCTTATCTTAAACGGTTTGGCTGAGCAGGCGCTGTTTGATGTTTCTCACAAGTCTAACGGCTTTAGCAACGTTGATGTTTTGGAAGTAACGGATAAGGGACAAGAGGTTGAGTTTTGGGATCGCAAGGATGGTGCCTATATATATCATCGTGCGGTGGCTGAAATTAAAGAATGCACTGAAACCGGTCCAAGTGGCATGAAGATTGTTCGCGTGTCGTATACGAGGAAGCCGGTTGATGTACCAAGTTGGGTAGATAAAAGCGCATTCGCTGGTGTCAGAGAAATGACTGAACCTGCTGAAAGTCTTATCTCTCTTGTTAAGACCAGTAATAGTTGGAAAGCTAACTAAAGGGATACCAGATCGATAAATGCCCCTGTTGCTTTGTAGAAAGCCAGGCGGGGGCATGATTGCTCAAACTACTTAGTCACAGTTTGATATAGAGTCTACTCGAAATAGTATATCTTCGTAATATTTGAACTGTATTTCTCATTGGCATGTCTACGGTTATGGTTGGCACTTATATCAACCTCCCGGTAATTGCTATCATAGGACTATTGCTGTAAAGATGTTCTCTTTGATAATATTGAATTCAGTTAGTGAATAGAATGTGAAAATTAAAAAATGAGATCCACTATTTATCTAACGTTGTTGTTTTTAAATATTTGATTAATGCAAATGTTTATTCTGAAAATTATATTTTCATGTAGAGTATGATTGCTTTGAGACTGATAGGTAATCATGTCAGAGTAAAAATAATTGATTTGGCTAAGTGAGTTATTGTAATATGAGTTAATCCAGAACTGATAAAACATCAAAAGTAATGAACGTAATAGATATTGTAAAAGATTCGTGGTTATTCGATGAGCATTTCAAGGGGATCACTGGGCCGCTAATCGTAGCTATTTCTTTCTGGTCAGTAAAATCTATAAGACGACTTTTTTTTCCATTCTTTTGGATCTTTAGAAATAATCTGTCATCCGGTTTTTTAAAACTATCGGTAGATGATAAAATTGATGCCTTAAAAATAATAGGTGAATATAAAGAGAGTGACAAAGAATATAATGTTTTAATTAAGGAGTTAAAACTAAAACAATATGGTCTGTTTTATCCTCTACCAATACTACAAGTGTTATTCAGTTATATTCATGATAATAATATTCGTATGAACAGCACAGGTTTTTTGTCCTTTTTAGATTGCAATCAGATTTTTGATTATGATAGGGATACAATGCCAATACATTCTTCAAAAAAAATAATTCTTCATTTGATTGCTTATGCCGTATTTATGGCTTTTCTAATCTACTATATTTTTGGCGTGTTTGAGTTAATTGGTTCACTATATCATGATCCTAAAAATTTGATTAATACAATGACATTATTATCAATGCTTGTTATTGTTATTATAATATTTAGAATCATATATATAATTTTAGAAAATTCAGTTTCTTTTATTTGGGCTATTAACTTTTCGAAAAAACTTAGGGAGTATTCATTTTCAATGAAAAGAGAAAAGCTACTTGAGAAATATAGAGTAACACCTAAATATTCTGATAGAAGTAGCTAATATATTTATTTATCAAAAATAATAACAAGACTACGAATAGATATTATTATAACGTCTGATTAAACCTAGTTTTGTAGAGTTAGCTTTATAACAAACTCTACAAATATTTATGTAGTAGGCGTTTATAACGTCTGGATTGGGGACTGCATTTTATAAGAACAATGAAATATTGTTGGCTGCAGTAAGTCCTCCTCTATGTGCGCACCTAATTATTCAGGAGTAATATTCATGGTTGGCCATATTTTATTATTATCGATAAACCTGTCTAAATTAAGCTTGTTTAGATCTAAAAATAAATAATCTTCTGTCTCGCCTCTATTTATTCCTGCAGCCCAATATGAAAAAAAACGGCTATAATATCTGAGGCCTGTAATTGTAAATATTCTTCTGAGTTAGCATGTGTTAATTGCATCCCTTTTAATGAATGTTGAATTTACGGCGATCATAGCCTAATTCTACATCAGATTGAGATCAACCCAAAATTGTGAAAAGAGCAGTTTTTTCGATGCTGTGGGATTAATCATGGCTTATATAAAAGTCTTTTGGATAGTCATTGCCTCATTGAACACAATATGCAAATAGTGTAGGGATAGATGGATCTAAAGATAGTTTATTAACTCCATTTAATGCATCATATAATAATATTTCTAGTTTGAAATATAAGTTCTATATCTCTTTTGAATTGCTCATGTCTAGAGAATTCTCTAATGTTTTCAACATCAGGGTAAAATTTATCAATCTGCGCTTGTTCTTGTCCAGGAATCATGTTGACAAAAGATGAATACATTTCTGCTATTAAATTTTTATTGCAGAATGTTGGTGGGCAATAATATAGCATATTTGATAAAGCAATGTTCCAGCCATTTAAGTAAAGATTTTTTCAGTTAAATACATTATATGCTAAATTAAGATATCAATAATTTTAGGTGTTATCATGGAATATTTCAAAAATACACTGTATTTTTATGGTTTTATTCTTAATTAATTTGCTACACATGAATCTTATTATTGCATCTTGTCTATTTTTTCTATGCTTCAGACATTTTAAAATGAACTTCCAGTGATGATCTAGAATTGAGTGATCCTATAAGATTAAGGTCATTATTATCTGAAAAAGAACAACTTGCTAACGAAAAGACAGGCTGATTAACTTCTAATAAGTTGAGGCAGTGTTTCCAGATTCGTCAAGGTAAATATTTGGCACTAACATTTCCCTTCTTATAATTTTATCCTTGTTCCTATTCTCTTTTTGACGTGTTTTTCAAACTCATCTGGTGGTACATAGATACTCAGCACTTCATCAAACACGTATTTGTCAGCAATACGCATATCGTGTTCAATATCAGAAGTCACAGGCTTCTTCTTGGCCCAGACGAATTTCTTTTTTATGTATTTAACCGCAAGAATGGTGAAACGTTTGAAAATTCTATCCTGACGTGATTTAACCAGTTTCTTCTTACTGTTAACAAGAGTGCACTTAATCGCTCTGGTAGTTAAAGAGGATGCGGTTTTCAATTTATTGCGTGTATGAGGTGCAGGGGCAATCAGAACAGGAGATTTTTCTCCAGCCATACAAGCCTTACTTACCTTGTTGGGATCACGGTAAGATTTTACTGCTAGCCTTTGGTATAGTTCAGATGCCGCTACAACTGGCTGTTGCTTTTCTCTGGCTGTGGTTCAGAAAGAACAGATACCGTAAAGTTTCTGATATCAATAACGATCTCAAGTGGAAGATCACTGAAGGTTGTATAAACTGTCTTCGCCTCCGCGATTTGATGATCGCGTAAAGTTAGCAGGAACATCATACTCAGGTTTTTGAGTTTGTTGCACGCATCAGGTGTCGTCAGCCGCGAATCGGTACGCGTAAACTGCGCTATCTGCTGAACACTCAGACCGATAAAACGCTGAATATCGGGTGGGACCGTCTATTTAACCTGCTGAAACCCAGACCTGAACAGGTTACCGTTCTTGATCCTGAGCAGGTCTGGGTTGCCGATATTACTTATCTTGCACTACGCAGCGGCACGGCCTATCTGAGTCTGGTCACCGATGCCAGCTCCAGAAAAATCATGGGTTACCATATCGGGGAAAACCTGCAGACAGAAAACTTGGTTAAAGCGTTCAGACAGGCGCTGAGGCGAAGAAAAACGACAGGTCCGCTTGTACATCACTCTGACAGAGGAGTGCAATACTGTAGCTACTTTATAAGTCAGTCCATGAAAGAATCGGAATAACCTGTTCAATGACCGATGGTTATGACTGCTACCATAATGCGCTGGCTGAGCGGGTAAACAGGATCCTGAAAAATGAAATTTTACTCTCGCGCCCAACAGACCTGGTGCAGGCCCGGGAAATGGTAAAAGAATCCGTGGCAATTTATAACCATGAGCGGCCACATCTGGCCCTGAGATACAAAATGCCTGATGATGCTCATCAGGCATTTTACAGACAGAAAACTGTCAACCTATGTCAGGACTAGTCACATTTTATACAGGATAAAACCAATTTAGCGTTGTAAGAAATTGATTTTATATCAAATATGGAGTGGGGGATTGACTCGCTTTGCTCGCCCCTTCGGGGCAGCCCGTTCGCGATGCTCCCGGTCTGTCCAGCTGGCTGCGCCAGCAGTCGA